>NZ_SOAZ01000001.1 GCF_004364155.1 Fonticella tunisiensis
TGTATGTTTGGATTAGACACCTATATCATACATGATTTTCACTATGGTTGTTATTTTTTTATTCTATCTGTTGCATTTAATTTTACAATGAACCATCTAACATTAACATCATTAGTTATATCTTCTATTTGTTGAGTTAGGAAATCTATATGTTTTAATTGAATTGAAATTAGCTTTCTTTGATGTTCGCCAATAAGCCCCTTTAAAGACTTCTGGAGTAAGTCCGGGCTTGCCTTTAACTTTTTATTAGCAAGTGAAGATAAAGCTTTTGGATCATTAACCCCATTGATTATAGCCTCAATCATAGCTCTACTTGATACACCTAGAATATCAGAAACAACTGAAGAAAGTTTAATATTAGCACTTTCAAGTACCTTTTGAAGCCTATTGATCTCTCTAGAACGCTCTTCAATCAGACTACGTCTATAACGCACAATTTCTCTTAACTCTCGTTGTTCTCTAGAAGGAATATAACTTCCTTTTAAGAGACCATGTTTAAGTAAATTAGCTATCCATTTAGCATCTTTAACATCGGTCTTACGACCAGGTACGTTTTTAATGTGCTGAGCATTAACTACTAGAGTTGGTATTTGCTCTAACTCAAGCAAGTTGTAAATTGGTTTCCAGTATACCCCTGTGCTTTCCATAGCGACAGCTTCACATTGCTTTTGCTTTATCAAATCAACAAGCATAAGAATGTCTTCTGTCATAGTTCCAAATGATTCAATTTCTTTACCATTTGGAGTCAAAACACAGGCAACAATAATTTTTTTATGGACGTCAAGTCCACAACAATTTTTGTACAATACCTCCATATCGATCTACTCCTTAAAGAAATAGTTGGTAAAGCCTTCTGATATTAATAATCTACTCTGCGTGCTTCCAAAAGAGGAGCGACAATAGTTGGTACATAAAGAAGGCTAAAATCAAGCTAGTTTCGGACTAAGCAGTACCAAACACAATCGACTTTGTACCAACTATTTGAATTCTTCCCAACTATCAGAGTAATATTCAAACTGCTTTATGGAGGTAGTTTTCATTCTAGTTGGTGAAATTTATTTCATGTATAGCTAGTTCATAGCACAGGAAATATTTACAAATAGAAAAAATCCAGCATATTATGTTAACTTATCATTGAAGTATGATAAACAATGATAGGAGGTCAACATATGCTGGATCTTAACAAGAAATATTCTACTACAGAAATTGAAAATCTAAAAGACTTTATTACCGTAGCCTACGTGATAATTGATGAAATTTACCACGTAGTAGCTCCCAATACATGTTAAAGAACGTAGAAATATCAAGGCTTCAAAGATGAGCGATAGTGAAATAATTACCATCAGTGTTGTTGGTGAATTGCTCACTATTGACTCGGAAAAAGCCTAGTTTAACTTCTGTAAAAAGAACTTTAAAGACTTATTTCCAAGGTTTTGTGATAGAAGTAGATTTAATAACTCGAAGAGCTCTTTTCAAAATAATAGAGCTGATTCACAAAAAACTATCACAATTATTGGGGTATTACGATTCTACACTTAGAGTTGTAGATAGTATGCCCATCCCAGTATGTCACTTTGGTAGAGCAACGTTCATAAGACATTTAAAGGTTATGTGAGTTATGGAAGATGTCCGTCTAAGAAAGAAACTTATTACGGATTTAAACTTCATCTGCTTATTACACTAGATGGCTATATAACTGATTTCTGTCTTACTTCAGCTGATATTGATGACAGAGCTGAACTATGGGATTTAGTAGAATCCTATCATTCAATAATTATACTTGGAGATAAGGATTATATAGATAACCATCTTGCTTCTGAATTAAAAGCTGAAAAGGGTGTAACCTTGCTTCCACTAAAGAGGAACAACAGTAAGTCTCAGTATCCAAAACAGTTAAGACGAATTATATTTAAGCTTCGTAGAAGGATTGAAACTACTGGTTCCCAGCTATCTTGTCAACTTAACATTCAAAGAGTTCTGGCAAGGCCAGTCTGGGGTCTTATCACTAGGATTAAGACTAAACTTTTAGGCCATGGACTTTGTCACTACGTAAATAAAGTATTTAATAATGAGTCTAAAGTATCTCAAATAAAAGGATTAATTTTTGGTTAAATAAACCTGTTGACAATTCATAACAGTATCTTAGGAATAGTGTAACTATTTTTATTTCCATAATATTCCTAAGTCTAAAATTTTAAATTAGCACAACGAGTTAATTTATAAATTATATATCGTACATGAGACGTAACAGAACAGGAATATTTGCCTGATTGAAAGCAGGCTTGTATTCCTGTTTTTAATAGCAAACATATGTTCTGAAGATTTTGAATGTATTATAATAACAAGGAGTGAAGCATTAGTACGAACCTAGTCAATGAGTATTACAGTTGATATAATAAAAATGTAAGTTTACATAGGAGTAGATGACAGTATGATTGTAGTTGATTTATTTTCTGGTGCAGGAGGTTTAACTGAGGGATTTGTAAGAGAAGGCTTTGAAATAGTTGCACATGTTGAGAAGGAACGATGGGCATGCGAAACCTTGAAAACAAGGATTTGTTTTCACTATTTAAAATCTAGGAATGATCTTGATTTATATTATGAGTACATAAGAAGATCAAATGATTATAAAAATATTGCCCAAGATAGACAAATTATTTTTGATAAGTATCCTGAATTGAAAGAGAAAGTTGAATCTGAAGTTTTAAATAAAACTTTTGGTGATCCTAAAGAAGATCCAGGAGCAACAGCAAAAGAAGAGATAATCAGGCTTATTGAAAAAAATTTAAAAGGCAGAAAAGTAGATGTAATAATAGGTGGGCCACCCTGTCAGGCATATTCCCTGATTGGAAGAGGCAGAATGGGGCGGGCAGCCAGAGAGGATAAAAGAAACTTTCTTTTTTACTATTACAGAGATGTAGTAGAATATTTTAAACCTGAAGTTTTTATTTTTGAAAATGTTCCGGGAATATTAAGTGCACATAATGGAAGGATATTTGAGGTAATTAGAGAGGAATTTGATACTATTGGTTATAATATATTGTCAGGTGTTGATGAAAAAGACCCGAGAAAAAATATAGTTAATGCAAGTGATTTGGGAGTTTATCAAAATAGAAAAAGGGTTATATTATTTGGAACAAGGAATAATCTAAAGTACCCTGACTTTAAAAAATATGCTGTGAAATTGAATGAAGTACAATCAACAAGAAATGCTATAAGCGATTTGCCATTTTTGCAGCCAGGTGAAGGAAATGATTATTTTTGGGGTGAATATGAGAATAATGATATAAAAAATCTTTCAGAATTTCAAAAGTTAATGAGAGAAGATAGTATAGGAATATTGCATCATATGGCTAGAAGGCATCAGGATAGGGACAGACGAATTTATCAAAGAGCAATTGAAAAAGCTAAAATTGGGGAGCAACTTAAGTATAAGGATATCCCTGAGGAAGATAGCACACATAGGAATAAGGAGGATTTTGAAGATAGATATAAAGTCCACTGGTGGGAGGATGTGCCACATACAATTGTTGCACATATAGGTAAGGATGGACATTACAACATACATCCTGACATAAATCAGCTTAGGTCACTAACGGTAAGAGAAGCTGCAAGAATACAGAGTTTTCCGGATAATTATAAATTTGAGGGGCCAAGGACATGGCAGTATGTTCAGGTAGGAAATGCTGTACCACCGCTTATGTCCCAAGCTATAGCAAAAGCAGTTAAGGAAGAGTGTTTTAATAATCCAAAATACAGAATTAGGAGCGAAGATTAAATTGCCATGGAGGTCATATAGGTGGCAGATGTATTTTCAAAAGAAAAACGCAGTGAAGTTATATCAAAAATAAAATCAACGGATACGAAATTTGAAGTGGAGGTTAGAAAATGGCTGTTTGCGAAAGGGCTAAGGTTTCGAAAAAATGTTGGAGATTTACCAGGCAAGCCGGATATAGTTTTGCCTAAATATAGAACCGCAATATTTATACACGGATGTTTTTGGCATAAGCATGAGAACTGTAAATATGCCTATATACCAAAGACAAGAACCGAGTTTTGGGTTACCAAGATAGCAGGAAATGTTGAAAGGGATTCCAGAAATATTCAAAGCTTGAGGGACAGTGGATGGAAAGTCATAGTGTTGTGGGAATGTGAATTGAAGAAAAATTTTGATCTCCAAATGGAACTACTTTATAAGTCAATATTATCTTAAGTCGATGACTTGGGTTGTAGGTGCCAAGCGCTTGAAATATCAAAGTGCCATAAGAATATTGACTAATTGATGTATGAGTTGAGAAACTTATAAATTCTATATATTTAATAATAATGAAAGATTTTTATTCAAGAGAGGAATATATTAGGAAATATAATTTGGTCAGATAATATTCAAAGCGTTTTAACTCTTGACTTAAGTATGGAAATGAGATTTAGGGATGATAGAAAAGAGCTATATTTAAATATTCTTGGTGTTAAACTAGGAATGACTGTAGTTGATATTGGATGCTGACCTGGAACCCTAACTAGAAAACTGGCAAAATGGCTTGGAGAACAATCAAAAATAATTGGGATAGACAGGGACACAAAATTTATTGATTATGCTAAAAGTAAGGCTATTGAGCAAAAACTCTACAATGCCAACTATTATGAGGGAGATGCATTGAATTTGCCTTTAGAGGATAATTCAGTGGATGTGTGCCTGTCACATACAGTAATTGAGCATGTACCGAACAGGGAGTTTCTATTAGAACAAAAAAGAGTATGTAGACCTGGTGGCAGGGTGCGCGTTATGTACTCAAGACCGGATAAATCTATAAAAATTGAACCAGAGTTATTACCATAAGGCAGATTAAATAAACTGCTTCTAGTAAAATTGGCTTAAAATAAAAATTATAGAAACTTAGTACATTTGGGGATCTGCTCCAACTTCTGGGATGTATAGCTTTGATCCTTCCAAGATAAATGAAAAAAGTAGACAACAAATATCCAAATTCAGGGGAAAAATTAATAACCACCTTGTTTAAGGCTAAAATATATTTATATTTATCTATCTTTTTAGCCCCCTAGAGTATTTGGACAATTAGTCTTAATATGACAGATTAAATTGTCAAAGGGGGAAATTGTATATGTCAGTGACAAAAAGAAAATTCACACCAGAGTTTTATGGATACTACAAGATAACCAGGGATCTTAAAAGAAACTTTAACCTAAAAATCAATATGACAAAGGTGTACAGGCTCTGAAAAGAGTTAAATATACTAAGGCCTCAAAGAGAAATAAAACCAAAGCATCCTGGAAAAATTGCTAAAAACAGAACAGTTACAGCATCAAACCAATTGTGGGAGGCAGATATAAAGTATGGTTATATAGAAGGTGAGGACAGGTTTTTCTATATAATGAGCATCATAGATGTTGCCGATAGGGATATTGTTGCTCATTATATAGGACTCAATTGTACAGGGGAGGATGCTGTAAGATTATTAAAAATAGCATTGCATAAAAGGTAGCTTTATGATGCTGAAATTAAGCCGGTTATACGTTCCGACAACGGACCACAGTATATCAGCCATGCTTTTGTTTCTGCTTGTGAGAAGTTAGGTATAGAGCATGAAAGAATACCTTACAAAACGCCAAATATGAATGCACACATAGAAGCATATCATAGGATACTTGAGGATGAATGCCTAAGTATAAATGTATTTGAGAGCTATACTGAGGCATATAAGGAAGTTAATGATTTTGTAAAAAAATACAGCACAAAGCGGATACACTCGGCAACAAAATATATGCCGGCCAAGGAATATTATGAGTATCTACAGAAAACTAATGAAAAAGTCAATATAAGGATGTAAAGTAAGGTCTGGCGAAGCGTACCCTTGACATTGAGGGCATGCATGATAGCCTTGTCTCAAAAGTGGCAGGATCTGAATTTTAGGCTGCTGCCAGAGCCAAGAATCATGCATGCGGAGGCTCAATGTCAAGGGCAGACCGCGATAAAAATAATAAATTTTTGAAATTCTACGTAAGCCAATGAAAATTTAATACAGTGTCCAATAATAGGGGGTCAATCCGTGGAAATGGAGGAATAAAAATATCAACAAATAATCCAGGGTGTCTTGGAGTCATTCTTAAATTACTCGGGGTAAACTTGAAGAAAGGCAATGTTGAGGAAGCTAAACTTCCCTATGGACTAAGGGATGATTTTTTATCACCAGCGGAATTATCTTTTTATAAAGTTTAGTAGAAGCTCTTGAAGGAAGAGCACAGGTTTTCACTAAGGTGTCTTTATCAGATATATTTTTTGTAAGGAGACCCGATCAAAATATTTCCTATAGAAATAAGATTGATAGAAAGCATGTAGACTTTTTAATTTGCAGTAATGATACTCTCAGACCGTTAGCAGGAGCTGAGCTTGATGATACCAGCCATAATAAACCTGATAGAGTTGAAAGGGATAGATTTGTAAATGAGGTATTCAAATCTGCGGAGCTTAAGCTTATTAGATTTGAGAATAAAAGGACATATACTATTCAGGAAGTAAGAGAAAGAATTGATGAAATCTTTGCAGAGCTTTCTAAGGAAGAAGTAAAGACATATGCAGCGGTAAGCAGTGAAAAGGCCAGTGTTCCAACATGTCCAAAGTGTGGAATACCTATGGTTTTAAGGGAAGAGAAAAAGGGAGACAGGGCAGGAGAAAAGTTTTATGGGTGTTCTAATTTTCATAAGTGTAGAGAAGTGGTTAGATATTAACAACTTTACTTGCTTTTGCTGTCACGGCTGGATACCTAGGAGTGGTTAATAAATTATAAAAAAAAGAAGAGTACCAAGCTTGTAACAAACTGGGAGCATCCATAGATTTGTGTAAATCATATCTATAGATGCTCTTTTTATGTATATATAAATGGTAAACATGGAAATAATAACTACAAACATTTTGAAAGAAGTAATCAATTATGCCCGAACTGAACATACCTTATGTTAACCTTAATTCTGAATTTAAAAAATGCAAGAACATGGAGGAATTAACATTATTCAACAATTTTTGGAGGCTGAGATGGAAGAATAAAATAAATTTACACAAATCTGCCGACGTTCTCATAATGTATTAAAAACTGTACAGTAATTTCCTTCAGGAGTTCTACATTTTGAACATCTAACACATATTGCTGGCCTTCTATCTCCATCTTTCCATCTTTTTATTAAATGAGGCTCTGCAAGCAAAGGTCTTGATAGAGCAAAATAATCAATATTTGTTTCATTTAAGATTTTTTCAATGTTATTAATATTTTTAAATCCACCCACTGTAATTATTGGAACATTAATTTCATTACTAATAATTTTTGCATATTCAAGAAAATAACCTTCTTCTTGTATTTCATGGTCATCAAAAACTTCTCCAACCATTGATTTGGCTTTTCCGTGAATATTACCAGAAATTTCGATAGCATCAATACCGATCTCTTCTAATTTTTTGCAAATAAGTCTGGTTTCCTCAAAGGATAATCCGCCTTCAAAGAATTCACTGGCAGTAAGTTTTACCAATATAGGGAAGTCTTCTCCTACCTTTTCTCTCATTTTATAATATATTTCAAGTAAAAATCGCATTCTATTTTCCAAGCTACCGCCATATTCATCAGTTCTTCTGTTGTAATAGGGGCTAAGAAATTGATTTATTAAATAGGTGTGTGCACCATGTATTTCTACTCCGTCAAAACCAGATTCCTTTACTCTTCTACCGGCATCGGCAAAAGCATTTACTATATAGTTTATTTCTTCTTTAGTCATAGCTTTACCAATAACATTTGTGCTTTTTTCAGCAACCTCACTTGGAGCATAGATAACTCTTTCACCAAGGTTAAAGGTGGTTTTTGTTCCACCATAGGCTATCTGCATGATGATTTTTGAGTCATAGCTGTGAACTAAATTGGTTAATTGTTTATACTCATCAATAAATGAATCGTCATAGATTCCCATCATTCCAGGATTAGGCTGTTCCTCTTTTACAACATTTGCGTATCCTGTTATTATTAAGCCAACCTCGCCCTTAGCCAGGTCCTCATATATTTTATAAAGTTTCTCTGTCATATGTCCGTCTTTTGTTGTCATGTTTTCCCAAGTAGCACTTCTGACAAATCGATTTTTTAGAGCAATGTTTCCTAGTTTAGTTTCTTCAAATAAAGTTTTCATATGTTCAATCCTTTCTAATCCATGTTACTAAATATATTTAAATAATACTATGCATTTTTATTTATCAAGATTGATTATAGTTCTACTTTTAGTTTTTCTTCAAGAATCATATCAATTTTCGCAGATAATTTTTTTAAGGATGCTTCTTTCACGTTTTCATCTAAATTATTAGGTTTACATTCATTTGAAAGTTTATTCAATATTTTTAATCTTAATTTATTGCCTTCAGATTGAATTACTAACATAGCTTTAAATGTATTTATATTCACAAATTCATATTCTTTTCTTTAATGAAAGGCAAAATAATAGTTTGATGTAAAACTAATTATATAAAAACAATAGTTTTTCGTCAAACTACTGTTAGCTTTCCTCTACACTTACATGTACTTTTATAAATCACCCTAATAGATTATATCATACTAAGACATTCTGAAGGAAATTCTCATGTCAATCTAAAAACATCTTATATGTATGTGGAGATAGGTGTCAGCTTGGTGACAAATTGATATTTATATAAAAATAAAATATTTTATACAGAAAGTATTAAAGATTTAATTTCTTTGTAGGAGCGAATAGTATTTGCCCGTTGAGTAAGCACTAATTTCAGGACGGGCGATTGATAATCGCCCCTACAGGAGGAGTAAGATTCCTTGTTACTTTCTATATAGATAAAAAATATTCAAGTGAGAAATAAAATGCCAAGGAAAATATAATTATCTCGAAGGGGCAAAATATTACATTGTTCGTAGATGAAATAATAAGGAATATATATTTTAAAATGATAAACAAAGGTATTTATGTTAAAACACTTAAGAGTATAATAAAAAAATGTTATGAAATTCCAGCATACGCCGTTATGGATAACCATTACCACTTATTAATAAAGACTAATAAATCTACGATAAGAGAAATAATGTTCTACATTAATAATTTCCAGATATACATGTTAATGACAGATTAAATAGAACAGTAACTAAACTACTCTTACGCAATAAAATAATCTAACTTTTCACTTGTAACGAGCCTGGCATTTTTTTGACGATAAAATATAATACGATGGAGTGTTTTTGAAAGCGGAAGAAAAAAGGAATCTTATATTAGGGGGGAACTTGTATAAGGTTGCTTTACTATCCTCCTTGGGTTATTCAGGTTCTGCCCCTGGATTTATGATGCTTAATGGATTTATTGTTTCCTACGGAACAGCTACTTTGGCTGCCTTTGGTATGGTAAATAGAATTAGTCCCTTATAATGCAGCCTTCTATGGGCATAGGAGCGGCCTTAACCTCAATCGTTGAGCAAAACCTTGGAAATAATCAAATAAACAGGGTGAAGGAAGCCTTTAAAAAATCCTTTATGCTTACAATTTATATCTCTGTGGCAGGATGTTTTTTATTACTAAAGTATTCTATGTCCATGAAAATTGGACGTTTGTGGCTTGTAAGACTGCCTAATATAGCCAAGGATATTTGGGATGGAACAGATTATTTGCCTCATGTTTTCCGTGAACGGTTATCTTCTATAACAAGGAATAGTGCCAGGCTTGTGACAAATTTAAATGTTACAAGCCTGGCACTGAGATACATACTATATAGGCAGAAATAGTATGGAGGCCTTTCATGATAAAATATATTGTACAGCCAGGGGATATGATATACTCTATTTCCAGGAGGTTCGGCGTTTCTCTTTGTTCAATGTTTGCAGTAAATCCGGGCTTAATTCCTGAATACTTCATGCCTGGAAGAAAAATAGTCATTACGGTGAATTTATACAGAGATGCTGTCTACAATATTCTTGGAACCACAACCAGGCTAACAGAGGCTCAAATGAGAAATATAGCGGCTGGGCGAAGATACATTGTTGAGCTCGCAAGGAAGAACCCTGGCGAAATATATATTAATGGTCCAACTACAAAAAAGAGGGTAGCCCTGACCTTTGTTGATGGGCCAGATTCATGGATAACGCCAAGGGTACTTGATATACTTAAAACTAATAATGTAAAGGCCAATTTTTTCTTTGTTGGTACTCAAATGGGATACTTTCCGGATGTTGTAAAAAGGGCATATAATGAAGGACACTTGATATTAAACCACGGTTTTAGTCATCCGCATTTTACTGAAATGGACCCTCAAGGCATAAAAAAACAGATTATATCTACTGAGGAAAAGATAGAAAGCATTCTGGGAAGAAGACCTTCGTTTGTAAGGCCGCCCTATGGGGAAGTGGACGAAAATGTCTTATCTACAGTAAGGGCAACAGGCAACAAAATTGTTATTTGGTCCATTGATACTATGGACTGGGTGCCAAAGGTTGATAAACAAACGGTAGTGGAAAATGTGCTGAATAATGTGAGGCTCGGGGAAATCATTTTAATGCACAGCGGACCAGGACAAAGAATAGCTGTAGAGGCCCTGCCGGAAATAATAAGGGGATTAAGGGCAAGAGGTTTTAGCATTGTGGATCTCGGAGTAATGCTTGATGTTAATCCCTATAAGGAGACATAGCAACGGCAGCCATATAAGTTATATGGATAATTAAGTAATAACACATATGGCTGCCTGTAAACGGCAAGTACTTTCCGTAAAATTTCGGAAAATAATTTCTGTGAATAATTTCCAATTAATTCTGTGGGGCTAGTGTGAGGCTAGAGACAGTTAAGCATAAAAATCCCATAAATTCCAATGCGCAGCACACTATAATTTCAACTGAAACACTAAAAGTCGGTCAGATCAACAAAATCTGACTGACTTTTCCAATATGCGTTCAGCATGGGTACAAGCTTGTCGGTGAAAGTCCGACACGGGGGCTGATAGCGTCAACCGTTAGCCTAAGACAAGGGTGTCCACTGTGAGGTGGAATCTGGAGGTTTTCAACTTTGAATAACTCAAATTAATTGCAGAGAAAGCAGACAACTCAATATAGAGGTCGCCTTGCGGAAGTAGAAGTGGAACTTCAAGGTAAGCAAGGGGCGCTGAGCAAGGATTTGGTGTTACCAAAGAGAGAAAGAGAAAATGAGGTAAAGGATGAATCCAGTAGTCTACTCGAAAGAATACTGTCAAGGGGAAATATGCTCATGGCATACAAGAGGGTAGTTGCTAACAAAGGCAGTCATGGGGTCGATGGTATGAAAGTCGATGAACTTCGAACATTTATCATAGACAAATGGCAGTCGGTTAAGCAAAAGCTACTGGAAGGTAGATATGAACCTGGAAATGTCGTTTCCCTTTTCATCAACCCCCGTTCTAACCTTTAGCACCATTGCTAATGAGAGTTTAATTGTTGATATCGCTTAATTAACGAAATTTATTTTAGAACATGAATATCCTTTAGAAATTGTGATATAATTACAATTTACTAACTCGTAAGTTACTAACTCACGAGTTAGTAAATCATGAGTTAGTAAAAGGGGTGTTATTGTGTTCATAGGAAGAGATTTTGAGATTAATACACTTAACAAACTTTATGAAGAGGATAAATTTCAGTATGTAGTTATATATGGCAGAAGAAGAGTTGGAAAAACTACTTTGAATAAAGGAATTTTGTAAAAATAAACCCAATATCTTTTATGTTGCAGAGGAGTATAATGATAAGATAGCCTTTGAAAGCTTTTCTGATAAGATTTTAACCCATTTTGACATAAAGGATTTTATTAGCAGTTTTGAATCCTGGGAAAAGGCATTTATGTATCTTGGTAAACATGCTAAAAATGAAAGGCTCGTTGTTGTAATAGATGAATTTCCCTATATAGTTAATTCTAATAAAAGCATACCTTCACTTCTCCAAAATTTAATTGACCATCATTTGAAGGATACCAAACTTTTTCTTATAATTTGCGGTTCATCGATGAGCTTTATTGAAAGCGTAAAAATAAAAAAATGGAGCTTCCATTTGTTTTTGAGAAGATAGGAAGATGGTGGGGAAATAATCCAGCTAAGAGAAGGGAAGAGGAGATCGATATATTGGCTATAAGTAAACAAAAGGCATTATTTGGAGAATGCAAATGGACCAAGGTTGCTGTCGATATGGGCGTTGTAAATTCTTTAATAGAAAAGAGCAGTATATTAAACTATTCTCAAAAATATTATGCGTTCTTTTCAAGGAGTGGCTTCACAGAGGATGTAATAAAATTTGCAAAGGGGAGCAATAATATATTATTATTTGAGCTTAAGGATTTGATAGGCTAGGGACAGATTGGACTATACTGATGAGAGTTTACCTACTCACTTTATTTAAGGTATAAAATTTAATAAAATAATCTTTATCGTTTGTATATTTAAACAATATTTTAAACATAATGCCAAATAATGTTATAATATATGTGAAAATTATGTAACATTTTGGGTGGATATTGAGGAGATGAAGCTACGCAGTTAAATGTTGAACAAAAGAAGTTAATACAGAAGAGAAGAAGAATGCCAGGCTCGTGACAATTTAATAAGAAGACCCGATCAAAATATTTCCTAATATGGAGATAAAGTATTGTTATATCCGCCATATATTGTATAGCTCCATAGGAGTTAGCTTATTTTTGCACCCTTTGCTGACATCTATTTATACTTATACACCTCTAGCATCTGCCGGCCATATGATTTTATGAAGCTGTAGACTTAACCTTACCCTTAGTTCATAATTTGAAAAATATTGATGTTTTTCTTTTAACACTTCTACAAGTTCTTCAGGCTTTATGAGACCATATGCCGGGGAAAAATTAATGACCACCTTGTTTAAGACTAAAATATCTTTATATTTATCTATTACTTTTATGGCATAGGCTATATCTTCTTGGTTGCTTACTACAAACTTAAGCTCATCTCCTTCATGCAGTTTCTCTAGATTTTCTTCAAAGATATTATATTTAGACATTCCGGAACCGGGACACTTAATATCTAGAGTGTAATATAGTACCTGAAAGCGATCCCCTTTCAAAAAACACTCCAGCTCTTCATTGCTGTACACAGGACAGCTGCCGTTGGTTTCTATTCTTACTTTAAATCCTTTTGAAGCTAAATAAAGTGGCAAATATCTCTTAGGCTTTTGAGGCTCTAACGGTTCTCCACCGGTACATATGATATCCTTGCATCCAAACTGTGATACCCTGTCAACAATCTCATCAGGAGTCATCATTTGATTGTTTTCACTAAACTCATCATAGCTGTAAGTGGTGTCACAATAACTGCACCTTAGGTTGCACCTTGCTACTCTAACAAAGGTTGTAATGGTCCCTGCTGATATTCCTTCTCCGGACACACTGTTGAATATCTCAACTACCGGTATGACTGTGCCTTTAAACTTATCCACTGTCATGTTATTCCTCCCGTACTGCCGTTGCAAAGCTTGTGGGTGTCTCCCAAACTTTAACACTTCGTATTAGTATATCGTGTTTATCAAATTCATGGCTTAAGATTTCCAGGAAATTTCTTGCCATCTCTTCCGCTGTAGGCTTATATGTCACAGTAACAACTTTCCTGCCGTGTTTTCTTAATAATTCTGCTATTTCGTGTTCCAAGGAATCCGGGGATTGGCACCAATACATGAATGCATGATCGAGAGGATCGATTATCTTGTCTTTTACTATGTTTTTTAGATGATTAAAATCTATAACCATACCTTCTTCTGAATTTCCTGGAGAAGTTATTAAATCCTTGGATTTTCTTGTTACCTCAACTTGCATCTTGTAAGTATGCCCATGTATATTTTTACACAATCCTTCATGGCATGCCAGCATATGTGCCATATCCCATGTAAATTCTTTAGTAATTGATACGTTAACCATTATTATTTACCTCATATTTTATCGGATCTTCATATCCTGCCTCATGGAAAGCCCTTAATCTTAATAAACAACTGTCACATACGCCACATGCAAGTTCTTCTCCCCTGTAACATGACCAGGTAAGGCTGTAATCTACCCCAAGCTTCATTCCAAGCTTAATTTCTTCAGATTTTTTCATATGAATAAATGGTGCATGTATTTTTATCTTTTTTCCATGCTCCACTGCAAATACTGTTCCCATATTTATGGCATTTTCCATTGCATTAATAAATTCCTGCCTGCAATCAACATAACCTGAATAGTCAACCTCACTTACTCCGATAAAAATATCCTGGGAACCTATTGCCTCGGCATAAGATGCTGCATACGAAAGGATATCATGTTTCTTGCCGGAACATAGGTTATTGGTATGTCCTTTCTATTTTCATCACCTTCTGGAACGTCTATATTTTTATCAGTTAATGCAGATCCTCCCCAGGCATCCATGTTTGTTTTAACAATAATATGCTGTTTTACTCCCGTTTTTTCTGCTAGTTTTGCCGCACATAAAAGTTCTTTATTATGCCTTTGCCCGTAATCAAAGGATATGGCATAAACTTCATAACCTTCTGATTTTGCTAAATATAAAGCTGCTGATGAATCTAAACCGCCTGATAATAGAACCACTGCTTTTTTCAAATTAATTCATCCTTTCTTTATAATAACTGCCCTTTAGCTGCAAGTAACAGTAAAATGATAAAAATTGTCCGCAGTTCATGGTTGTTAGCTGGACGTTTTATATTGTTATTCTCAATTATTAAATCCAAATTCAAACATTTGCTATATCTGCCATGGAATTATTGCAACAAAAAAAGGGACAAACCTGTCCCTTTGAATATAAATTATTACCTTTGTAGGTAATTTGCCCGTAGTTTTGTTTATAGACAGGATGGTTTCGAACTGTCTTATTCAGTTATCTTGTCCATTATAACATAAGGCAATGCTTTAATCAATGCGTTACATGAATGTATTGGTGTAAGCAAAACATCCTTAGAGCAGACATCTCCTTAAATACCGAAGAGATGGAATCTGTGGAAAATCTCCAGAGAAGGCTGCTGAGGTATATGACAGGAGTAGTAGAAGAGTAATGGAGGTTTATACAACCAAGTCAGGAATACAATTTAATACTGATAATTTCCTTGATGGTTCGGATATTGGCAGGGACGGTGCAGTTTATAATAAAGAAGCGGCTTATGCTTTGAAACACAGTATTTTCCTGGTCAATTGCAGTTTTTACATTTTTAATAATTAAATATGTTAATTTACTTCTATTGTTGCATCTCCAACCTTTTTAATATGGTCATATCCTGATAAATCCTCCATTAGCTTAAAGACAGCTAAATCTTTATTTTTTGCTTCAAGCATAACGTCAAAGTTTCCAACTTTACCTCTAATACCATTTAAGAAGTTAATAAATTCCTGTGAATTTATATATTCATGATGGCTTCTTATTTCTTTTTCACATTTGGGACTTGAAAAATGGATTTTGGGATGAAATTTCTCATCTTTCCATGTGCTAAATATATCATCTATGATATCAATTAACTTATATTTTGAAGGATTACACATATCATGATGGATATCAACCACCATAGGTATTTTTAAATTATTGCATATTGTTAAAACATCCTCAACATTATATATCTTGTCATCATTTTCTAGTATTAATCTTTTTTTAATTCTATCCTCAAGTTGGAAAAATCCATCATAAAATCTTTTAATTGAGTATTCTTTATTTTTGTACATTCCCCCAACATGTATAACCATTTTATACTCATAACCAAGATTCATTAATTCAAACATACTGCAGTGATAGTCTAAATCCTTTATGGAAGCATCCATTACATCTTTTCTAGGACTATTTATCAGAGTAAAATGATCAGGATGGGTACTAACTCTTGAATTTGTCTCTTTGACAACACTACCCAGCTCTTGAAATTCACTTTTAAATATTTCCTTCCAATTCCAGGCCGAAAATTCAGGATGAGTTACCAAAGGAATAAGCTTTGATGTAAATCTATATAATTTTATACCATATGCATTGTTATATCTTAAAATTTTTATTGTGTTTGCAATATTCTGTTTAGCCAGGGATTCGACTTTAACTTCCCAATGTTCTCTATCTATTTTTACAAGGTTTTTTAATGTTATTGTTTTATTGGGTGATAGGTCTTTTAGCTTCATTGATATTGCAACATAACCCAAGTTAATTATCATAAAAGTTTCCTCCTAAAATAACCCGGTATAGCGTTAAAAAATAGGGGTACTTTATATTATTTAACTATATTTTTTACTTCATTAGCCTAACTTATGATATGCTTATGTTAAGGGGCCCTTAAGTTTTTATCATAGGTGTTACGTAAGTGTAAAATAATCCCCACCTATTATATAGATGGGGATTAGCGTATCACTATTCTTGGTTAGAAACTCTGCAGTTGTAAGGTGATGTATCTGACCAAAGCAGCTTACCAAAATCAGCTTCAGATTCTTCCAAGAGAACCTTAAAGAGCTATCTAAGCAGATTTGCTTGGGCAAAGGAGCAATAATATTATTGTAAGCTGCCTGGAATTATGATAGTATAATGTACTTAGGATTTCCATAGAGTATCCTATTTTTACAGATATAGAAAATGCCCCTAAAATAAGCTCATAGGGTGATACAATGAATAAGAAGAGAATTATAGCGGTTGTGATGGCGATAATATTTCTTTCGATATCAACCGTATGGTATTATGCTGAACATAATCCAGAATTTAGAGGAAAAATCAATGAAAAGATTAACGAGATAGAAGGAAAAACGCTGAATAAAAATTTCCAAACAAAAATTAAATCAGGTAATCTTTCTACAGATTATAAGATAGAAGAAGCATTAAATGATATAGAAAAGCTTAGCTTAAATACTGTAAATATACCTGTTGTAATCAATATAAAGAATTTGTCATCCAGCGACATGACAGTTAATCAGGAAAGTCTTGAAAGAGCAAAGCAGCTCATTAAAAAGCTGAGATGGAAAAAAATAAACATAATCATCGAACCATATCCCTGGATAGATAAGGGACAATACTATGAAACTGATTGGATGCCAAATGATATAAATGCATTCTTTTGGAATTGGAAAACCAATGTCCTAAAGGTATTAATAGATGAAATAGCTGTTCCCTATCATGTGGATGCACTGGTTGTTGCATCTAACTTTGTTCATATGGAATATGCTGAAGGGTATTGGTGTGATCTAATTGATTATGTAAGAACCTATTACAAGGGACTTATAACCTACAAAACCTGCTGGTGGTATACTGCAAAATGGGATCCGACAACTGTGCAAGCATATGAGAAAAAACTTAATAATAAGCTTTTTGGAAAGGTAGATTATATATCCATTGCAGCATACTTTGAGCTTACGGATAAAGACACTAACACTGTAGAAAACTTGGAAAAAGCAATCAGAAGTACACAGATTTTTGATAGAAAACAGGATATACTTGCTGAAATTAAAAGCTTCCATGACAAATGGAAAAAGCCTATATTCTTCGGTGAACTTGGATTCCCAAGGACGAACAAGGCTTCGGTACATCCATGGGATCCATATCAGACCGATGTAATGAATGAAAAGGAACAGGCAAACTGTTTTGCTGCTTATAAAAAGACCTTCGAAAATGAACCATGGCTTCTTGGTTTTTCAATATTTGCAATAGGAGAGCATGGCCCCGATAAACGATATTATCCTGGAAGTGAAGCTGCAAAAATAATAAAGAGTTGGTATTTTAATCAATTAAATAAGCCAAAACAATAAAATCAAACCATTCTTTAGCTATGCCTTTATTGTTCATAGACGCTAACTCCTTCGTATGCAATTTTATGTTCAATTGTAGAAATAAAAAATATTTCTAAAAACTCTTGACTCTGTACCTAACTACAGGGGCTATAATTGCTTGTGGAGGTGAACAAGTGGAAGGATTAACAATAGGTCAGGTAGCTAAAGGAGCGAATGTAAATATTGAGACTATTAGATATTACGAAAAAATGGGACTTATTCCCGAACCTCCGAGAACAGAGTCGGGATATAGGCTTTTTTCTTTAGAGGCTATTGAACGGATAAAATTCATTAAGCGGGCCAAGGAATTAGGTTTCACCCTTTCGGAGATAAAGAAACTCCTTGATATATCTGACGGTCAAGAGTTTGATTGCCAAGATGTGCAGAGGTTCGCTTTTCAAAAACTTAAGGAGATTGAATTGAAGATACATGATTTGGAAAAAATAAAAGCTATTTTACAAGACTTATCCCAGAAGTGTCCAGGTCAGGGTCCAATTAGTGAATGTCCTATATTAGAAGAACTTAAGGAAGGAGGAGATTAGGATGGCTAATAAGAGACTTATAGAAGTATTTACTGCAGGGTGTTACATTTGCGAGAACACAGTAAAAGAAATTAAAGCCCTTGCTTGCCCTAATTGTGAAGTTATTGTGTATAACTTGAACAAAAAGTGTGAAACTAATGAGTGTGAAAATAAAGCAAAACAATATGGTATTAAATCAGTTCCCGCAGTTGCTATCAATGGGAAATTAATAGATTGTTACAACAATAGGGGTATTGATTTTGAAGCACTAAAAAGAGCAGGGCTTGGACAGTGCTAATGGGAGATATTGCAGATGGCTAAAGAAATCGATAATCGAAATAAGTTACTTTGGTTGCTTTCTGGGGCGACATTTTTAATATTCTTTCAAGCTTATATGGTCGCTCCTCTTATACCAAAACTTGCCAATGTTTTTGGGCTATCGGCTGAATCTATTGGCTTGATTGTTCCTGCTTATCTGATTCCTTATGGAATAGCGACACTTTTATATGGTCCGCTTTCAGACCGTTTAGGTCGGCAACCTATTATATTTACTTCGTTTTTATCTGGCTTTGCACTTTTTGTATTTTGAATGCCACGGGCTATGCCTGTGGTTCCAAAAGGCTTAAAGCTATGAGTAGAAAAAATAAACCTCCTTTGATAGAATGGAAGTGAGTTTGCCAACCACAACCAAATCAAAGGAGGAAAATCCATATGGATAATGAAAGTTTATCACATACTAAATGGAATTGCAAATATCATATTGTATTTGCACCAAAATATCGAAGGCAAATAATATATGGAAAAATAAAAGCAGATATAGGACAAATATTGAGAAAACTATGTGAAGGCCATACACACCGGTTCACTTTTGCTCAAATGTGAACCGGATAGCACTTTTTCTTTTCAAAAATGTAAAAATTATTCTAATAAGTTCAAATAACTGTCAAGTTTGTCATAAAGAAAGCGATAATTGTAATAGGAAAAACATGGTCATTAAATACCAATAATATGGAGGGAATAGTATGAAGGATATGGAGCTTCTTCATGGTAGAAATAAGCTTCTTATTAAGCTTTTATGGTTCTCCCTTGTCCTTGGAGTATTCGTTGACGTTGCAAACAAGCTTCCAAGGGAGACTATTTTAACGGTTTTGATAACTGGGACAGTTATTTGTTCACTTATAACTTTCCTGATTATTAGAAGAAAAATGGTAGGATATATTATGTACCTAATTTCAATTTCAACCATGATATTTTCATTTATGATAATACAGGCATCTACAGGGTCAACATCCTTTGCCAATATACTTATAATTTATTACAGCATTGCAGTAGTTTCACTTTATCATGATTACAGGCCTATTTTGTTAACTGGGATACTAGGACTCATACTTACTAACTACTCATTTTTTGCCTTTAAAGGCACAATGTTTTCAGGTATTTCTCAAAAGACATTAATATCCTTAAATCTATACTTGATATTATTTACAGCTATCCTTATTTCTCAGAGCCGAATTGGGGAGAGGATGAGAAGAGAGATAGACGATAAGCAGGTGGAAGCCTTAAAGGCTAAGGATAAAATTGAAAACGTCTTAAATGAGGTAAGAAATAGCGTAGAGATTTTGACAAGCTTTAGTTCCAAGCTTAAGGATAATGTAAATGCTGCGGGCCAGATATCAGCGGATATTGCTGCTGCCTACACAGAGATACTAAAGGGAGTGGATTCCCAGACGGCAAGTGTTAATGAAATAAGTGAATCAATAATAGAGGTTGATAAGAGCGTAGATTCACTTCTTAAAAAATCAGGGCAGATGAAGAATGCTTCAAAGGAAATAGCAAACATAGCTGATGTGGGTAAGATGGAAATAGAAGGTTTATCATCGGATATGAACCGTGTGCAGGATATAATTGCAAATACCGTTAGACTCATGGAAGATCTAAACAGCAAGAATGATGAGATAGGAGCAATTTTAAAAGCTATAAACTCCATAGCAGAACAGACGAATTTGCTGGCACTTAATGCATCTATAGAGGCAGCAAGGGCAGGAGAACATGGAAGGGGATTTGCCGTTGTTGCAAATGAGGTACTAAAGCTTGCTGAAAGCTCGAGAAAATCAACTGAGGAGATCGCAAGCATTTTAAAGGACGTCGAGATTAAGACAAAGAACGTTGCAGAACAGGTAACTCTTGGGGAAAGGGCAGTGGATATGAGCATTAAGGCAAGGGAAAGGGTAGAGGATATATTTAAAAAAATATTAATAAACAGCCAGGATGTCCTTGAGCATTCCAATATAGTGGATGAAGGGCTCGAGAAAATCAAAGGGTCATCCTCAAGGGTTGCACAGGAAATACAGTCCATAGCCTCCTTTACAGAGGAAAACACCGCAGCAATGGAGGAGGTCATGGCAAGTATTGATTCCCAGGATGATAGAATGGGGGATATTGTTAATAGTTTTGCTCAGCTTGAGGAAATCACAGGTCAGCTTAATAAATTAGTTGAGGGATAAATTTTAGGGTTAGCCTATTTTGAATAATTGAGTGCTAACCCTTGAAGTATTTATACAGAGGGGGAAAAGTGATGAAATATAAAATGGAGCTTACCCAGGAGGAGAGGGAAATTCTTGAGGGGAAGCATGGTGAAACACTTCAAAAGGTTATGAAGTCAGTGGTTTTATATGGGGAAACCTTTGGGGCCAGGAGGCTTGTAAATTTAGATGGACCAGTTCATCTTGTAACATCCTTTGGGATACCTATATTGGAGCCTGTATTTGATATGATGGATGAGCTAATAAGAAATGGTCTTGAAACGGAAAAGAAATTTACAGTGGACCCAAGACCCTTAGATTATGAAAATGTGAAGGCAAATCTTATACAAAAATTTGTGTTTAAAATCATGTATGGAAAGCAGAAGGAATATGAGGAGCAGCTTAAGGCGGTAGGTCTTAAGGATGACAAAGCCTTCACCTGCGCTTGCTATCTTCCTGAGGTGGGTAATATTCCTAAAAAGGGAGATGTGCTTGCATGGGCTGAATCCTCTGCAGTTGTGTATGCCAACTCTGTATTAGGTGCAAGAACCAATAGAAACTCAGGCATAATAGAGCTTTTGTCAGGGATTATAGGAAAAACTCCCGAGTTTGGGCTTTTAACCGATGAGGGAAGAATGGCAACTTGGTTAATTGAGGTTAAAACAAGCAGACTTCCTAACGCCCAGGTACTTGGAAGCGCAATAGGTATGAAGGTTGTTGAAGATGTACCCTATATAGTTGGACTTGATAGGTTCTTAGGTGAAGGAATATCAGATGATACCTCAGACTACCTGAAGGACATGGGAGCAGCAAGTGCATCAAACGGGGCAGTTGGACTTTATCATGTTGAAAATATAACCCCTGAGGCAGTTGAAAAGGGGAGAGAACTCCTAAAAGAAGGCTATAAAACCTATGTGATAGATGATGCTGAAATAGACAGGATTATAAAATCCTATCCAGTGATGTGGAAAAATGAGAACGCGAAGCCAAGGCTTTGCTTTATAGGATGTCCACATTTATCCTTAAACCAGCTCTATGACTGGACAGATAAGATATCAAGGGAGCTTCAGAAAAAGGGTCAAAGCAAGGTGAAGATTAGAACAATTCTTTCTGCTCCACCGGATGTGATTGAAAAGTTTAAGAAGGACAATAGGGCCTATGAAAGGCTTATGTCAACAGGAACAAAACTCACTTACATATGTCCCCTTATGTATATGAACAACCCTATTTGTTCAAAGCAGCCAGTAATTACAAACTCAAATAAGCTTAGAACATACACAACCTCAAGGTTTTATCTTGATGATGAAATATTAGAAAAGATAGTTAAGGGATATTAATGGGGGTGATGTTATGTCAAAGGAATTCAAGGGAAGAGTTGTCCTTGGAGGAAACCTTAAAGGAGAGGCTGTTGTTACCCATAGCGGACTTAACATACTGGCATCCTTCCAAAGGAGCGCACTTAAAAAGGCAAAGAGGGCTATATGTGCGGACCAGAATAATGAGGAGATATACGGTAAGGACTTAACGGGTAAAATAATATGCCTTCCAAAGACAATAGGGTCAACCACTGGCGGAATGGTTTTAGAGTCAGTCGCAAAGCTTGGAATAGGACCCGCTGCAATGCTCTTTTCAGAGCATATAGACTCCCTTGCAGCTGCTGGAGTTATTCTAACAGATGTCTGGGTTAATAAAAGAATTATTACAATAGATCAGCTTGGAGAGGAATTCTTAGAGTATGTAAAAACTGGACAAACTATCGAAATTAAGGAAGATGGAACTGTGATAGTAGAATAGGGGGATGGCTATGGATTACAAAATGTTATTCGAACCAGGAAATATAGGTAAATGCAAAGTTAAGAACAGAATCATAATGGCACCAATGGGTAATATAAACATGGCAGACCCCATTGGAAGGCCCCTTCAGAAGATGATAGACTACTTTGTTGAAAGGGCAAAGGGAGGAACAGGACTTTTAATTACGGGCCTTGTTCCTGTTTCCTATGGCGTGGATCCAACAGTTTCAGAGGATAATGACACTACATATTTTCCCAGAATAGATGGTTCATCAAGAACAAGGCTTGCTGGGTGGAGGGACTTAACTGCAGGGGTTCACTCCTATGATTCAAAGATTTTCATACAGCTTACAGCAGGTCTTGGAAGGGTTGGTTCTCCAGAACCTGCCCTTAAGGGTAAGATATTAAAGTCAGCATCAATCAACAGGAACTTCTATGTACCCCAACTTCCACACATACCCTTTACTGACATGCAGATAAAAAAGATTGTTAAAAGTTTTGGACAGTCTGCAGTAAATGCAAAGGTAAGCGGTTTCGATGGAGTTCAGCTCCATGGACATGAAGGATATCTTATGGACCAGCTAACTTCCTCACCCTGGAATAGAAGAAAGTTTGGAAGATATAAAAATAAATTTCAGTTTGCAATAGACGTTGTGAGGGAGATAAAGAAAAGATGCGGTGAGGACTTCCCAATAATATACCGTGTAGACCTTACCCAGGGTCTTCAGGAGTCCTATGGAGATGAGATATTTAAGAAGAGATTCAGGGGAATGGAAAGAACGATTGAAGAGGGGCTTGAGTTTTGTAAGGCCCTTGCAGAGGCTGGAGTTGATGCCTTTGACGTTGATAAGGGCTGCTATGACAACTGGTTCTTCCCACACCCACCTGCATACTTCAATGATATACCATACGTTGAGGAGATTGCAGGAAGGTTAAAGGAGTATTTTAAGAAGGAAAATATAGATGCAAAGGTTATAGCTGTTGGTAAGCTTGGAAAACCAGAGGTTGCGGAAGAAGTACTTGAGAAGGACTTTGCAGATTTTGTAATGCTTGGAAGACCACTTCTTGCAGATCCCTATTGGCCAAGAAAGGTATACGAAGGAAGAGAGAGGGAGATTATTCACTGCATAGGAGATCAGGAAGGGTGTATTCAGTCCTTCATATTAGGTGGTCATCCCTGCTGTACAGTTAACCCATATACAGGCTTTGAGGACAGCAAAAAGCTTAAAAAAGCTGAAAAGCCAAAGAAGGTTGCAATAGTTGGTGGAGGACCGGGAGGCTGCGAGGCGGCTAAAACAGCTTTTTTAAGGGGGCATGAGGTTACCCTGTTTGAAAAGGGAGACAGGCTTGGGGGACAGCTCATTCCAGGAAGTAACATGAAGATAAAACATGACCTTGCAAGGTACGTATCAAACCTCAATTACCAGATGGAGCTCCTTCAGAAGCAGGGCCTTGATATAAGGCTTAATACAGAGGTTACAAAGGAGGATTTGAAGGGCAAGTATGACGTTATAATATGTGCAAACGGCCTTAATCCTATAATTCCAAAGATAGATGGAGTAGAAAAGATAAGACACATTGAGGCTAGGGAGCTCTTAAAAAGTGGCATGAAACTTCCAGAGGACGTAAAGAAGGTTACTGTAATTGGGGGAGGGGTTGTAGGCTGTGAACTTGCCTATTCCCTGGCGTATGAGAAGGGGGTTGAGGTAACAGTTATAGAGATGCTTCCAGACCTTATGACAGGAGTAGTACATGCTAATCGTTCAATGCTTCTTTGGATGATGATGGGCAAGGGCTCACCATCAGGAAAGGTTGAAGATGCAATAAAAACTCCAATTAAAGCCTATACTTCCTCAAGGGTGGTAAGGTTTGAGGAAGATAAAGTTTACATACTTGCGAATAGAAAGAGGAAGGATCCATATACTCCATGGACAACCTTAGTGCCTGAAAATATTCATAATCCCTTTGATAAAAAGCTGGACCCAAAGGATGTAGAGGAGATAGTAATTGACACAGACTATGTTGTATTCTCAACAGGTGGAAGAGCCAATGATGGCCTCTATTACGAGCTTTTAAGGGAAAAGGCAGCAAATGAAGTGTATGCCATAGGGGACTCAAGGCAGCCTGGCAGAGCCTTTGAAGCTATTACTGGTGGAAACGATGTGGCAAGGTTTATATAATAGGAGATTAATATTAAAAGCCCTAAGGTGTAAAGTGTCTTAGGGCTTTAATTTAGATGCGAAATATTTGAAGCTATTATAATAATATTGATATGCCAAGTGTATAATGCTAATAATATACCTAATAAGTGAGTGTGCATGGGGTCATCCTGAGCGGCACAGGGAATATCCTACACGCAGATAACCCTGCGGAGTCACTTTGCTGTGTCTTCGCGGGGGTTAATATTTTAGGGGGATAAACATGGTAAGAATTTTGAGCGAAAAAGGCAGAAAAATAGTAATAGATTATCTCGAAAGAAATCATATGGAAAGCACATTTTTAATTGGGAATGTCATCGAGTTTGGCCTTGAAAACAACATGGAGAAAAGAAGATGCGGCGATTATTATGGATACTTAAAAGGGGAGAGGTTAAGGGGAATACTTTCTTTTTATAACGTTGGAAGCTGCATATTATAACGTTGGAAGCTGCATACTCCATTATGAGATTCAAGGGGCAGTGGAAGCTTTGTTCCTCTTCCACCTGAAGAGAGGGGTTATAATAAGCTCAGGGAAAATACTACAAGCTTGCAGCATATCACTCCGTCATTGAAAGACTGAATGAGGACAAAAAAATTTTAGATAATCTTAAGGAGGATAAGGAAGTGATATTAGATATTAAAAACAATAAATTTCCATAGAGGAATTTGTAGACCTTTGTAGAATATTAACTATTAATTAAGAAAAGAAACAATATTCTGCGATATCTTAATATAAAGTAATAGAATAAAACTAAAGTAATCATGTGCTATATATAGACCAAACCAAGTGCTCTTTAAGAGCAATTTCCCGAATTATAATATTTGGTAGACGATACCAGATATTATCAATATATTTATTGAAAAATTTTATAATATTAAGCTATAAAATCTGGTTAATGTTATCTATAAGGATAACGTTAATCTTCTAATAAATCGTAGTTCTAATTATGGGGGGATGCTGCAATGAACGAAATTGAAAAAATTATACAAAACGAAGACAAGAAGAATCCTCTAACAGATGAAAGTATTGCATCGATGTTAAATATAAGCAGGGAACTTGTCACAGAATACAGACTATTAAATGGCATACCAGATTCCCGAGAAAGAAGAAGGCCATATCTTTATGAAGATGCCAAAAGAATTATTACCCTAAACAGAGACATTTCGGACAGAAAACTAACAAAAGAATTAAATGATTTGGGGTATGATGTATCCAGATTTGTAGTTTCTCAAATAAAAAAAGAAATTTTAAATGTGGCAGGCAATGTAGATGCGAAGAGCAATGCTGAATCGGTTAAAAAAGTAGATTTGGTTGAAAATGTAGAAAAAATTCAAAACACTAAAAAAGTATTAAATTTGGAAATAGTTAAAAATTTAGAAAGTAATATGGAAAGTAGTACGGACAATGATGGCCAGTTGAGTGATGACCAACTGCTGTCCTTTAAGGAGATTGTAGGATTCAATGGAAGCCTTAGGATGCAGATCAGCCAGGCGATGGCTGCGGTATTATATCCGCCACATGGACTTCATACGCTGATACTTGGACCATCCGGGGTTGGAAAAAGCCAGCTTGCAGAGGCCATGTATAAGTTTGCACTGGAGTCTGGCAGACTTACGAAGGATAACCCATTTATAGTTTTTAACTGTGCTGACTATGCTGATAACCCGCAACTTCTTTTGGCACAGCTGTTTGGGTACAATAAGGGATCCTTTACGGGTGCGGATACTCCAAAGGCTGGACTTGTAGAAAAGGCAAATGGAGGAATATTGTTTCTTGATGAAGTACACAGGCTGCCAAGCGAGGGTCAGGAAATATTGTTTTATCTTTTGGACAAAGGGAAATATAGAAGGCTTGGGGAAACAGAAAATACAAGAGAATCCAAGATAATGCTTATAGCTGCAACAAGTGAAAACCCTGAATCATCCCTGCTGCTTACATTTAGAAGAAGAATTCCCATGGTCATAGAGCTGCCATCAATTAATGACAGGCCCTTTTCCGAAAGGTATTCCATAATAAATTACTTCTTTGCGGAGGAGTCTTTTAGAATAAATAGACCTATAAAGATAAAGGTTGATGTAATTAGGTCATTAATGCTTTATGATTGCCCCGGAAACATCGGTCAGCTAAGAAGTGATATTCAGGTTTCATGTGCAAGGGGATTTTTAAATACTCTTGGCAGCAAGGATGAAATTATAAAAATAGATCTATCCTGCCTTCCAAATCATGTTAGAACAGGAATCCTAAAGCTTAGTGAAAGGAACCATGAAATAGATAAATATGTTTATAAGGATATACTGGTGTACCCCGATAAAAAAAGCAGACTCCTTTCGGGGGGAGATAGATACGTACTTCCAAACGAGATTTACCAGTTTATAGAAGATAGGTTTAAGGAGCTTAAAAGCCAGGGGATTTCAATGGATGATATAAATAAAATAGTTGGAAGTCAGGTAGAAACGGAGCTTAAACGATTTGCAGAGAATACAAAGAAAAATTCTGCCGTTTCAAAACAGGAGGTTAAAGAAATAGTGGGTGAAAAGATTGTTAGCGCCGTTGAAGATGCAATTAAAATCGCAAATAGCTACTATAAAGATATTAGCTCGAATTTCTTTTATTCTCTTGCAATACATTTAAGTGCTGCATACGAGAGACTAAAATGTGGAAAATCTATAATTAACCCTCGGCTAGAGAGCATAAAAAAAGAATATGCCGATGAATATAAAGTGGCAAGGGAAATGGTTGATAAAATAAATGAAAAACTTGAAATTAAGCTGACGGATGATGAGGTTGGATTTGTTGCGATGTATTTGAAAACATTTTTAACCAATGAGGATAAAAACAAAAAAAGAGTGGCTGTTATAGTATTAACACATGGCCATGTGGCCAAGGGCATGGCGGAGGTTGCCAATAAGCTCCTTGGTGTTAATATAGCACATGGTATAGAGATGGAGCTTGATGAAAAGCCTGAGGATGCACTTCAGAGAACTATTGAAGTAGTAAAAAAGGTGGATGAAGGCAGGGGTTGTTTGATTCTAATAGACATGGGATCTCTTATAACCTTTGGAGAAATAATCACAAAAAGTACAGGCATACCAACGCGCACAATAGGAAGAGTTGATACTGTAATGGTTCTCGAGGCCGTAAGGGCTGCCATAATACCCGATGTTTCCCTTGATGATATTGCAAATGCCCTGGATGTAAGTAAGTCCTATATTGGACACGTTGAGGGGGTTAAGGATTCCTATAACCTTCCAAAGGCAATTGTTGCGATATGTATAACTGGGGAAGGTACCGCCATTAAAATACAAAAATATATTAATGATAAGATTCGCGGTATTAATGATACAATAAAAATTATTCCAATTGGTATGGCTCAGGAATATGAAATAGATGAACAGATAGCCGAAATAAGAAGCAAAAATAACATCGTTGCATTTGTAGGAACCATAGACCCTGAGGTGGAGGGAGTTCCATTTATTTCGACTGAAGAGATAATGAGTGGAGGAGGCCTCGAAAGGCTTAAAAAAATTATAGGAATGGAAAAGAGAACTAAGAATAGCCTTGAAGAAGTTATATCTGAGGATTTGATACTGTATAACCTTGAAGCTGATAACAAAAATGATGCTATTGACAAGATTATTGAGCTGCTTGAACTTAAGGGATGCGTAAACAAGGATTTCATGCTGAGTGTTTATAAAAGAGAATCAATAGGTCCAACCTGGATAAAGGGAGGAATAGCCATACCGCATGGAAGTACAAAACATGTCATAAAGCCTGCCATAGCAATTGCGAAGTTGAAAAAACCTATACAATGGGAGGAAGAATTACAAACTGATTTAATATTTTTAATTGCATTAAAAGAAGATTCAAAGAATTATATTCATAATTTATATAAAATTTTTAAAAATGAAAATTCGATTAATGCCTTGAGAACAGCAGAAAGTACAGAGGAAATTAAGAAAATACTTTTATCAAATACCATACCAACCATATAGTTGGTATGGTATTTGCATTATATATTGTAGAAAGCATCAAGTGGATGCATTAAGAAATACAAAACTAGCCAAGGAGTTGGCACAATAATTGAGTTATAATAGTGCGAAACATCAAGGGGAGTGAAGACAATGAAAATATTAGACTTAGTAAAGAAGGATTTAGTTGTTACAAAATTGGAGGTAGAGAGCAGGGGTGATTTGTTCAAAGTATTATATGAAAAGTTATATAGTGCTGGTTTTGTAAAGGAAAGTTTTCTTGATGGTATTGAGAACCGTGAGGCAAAATTTCCTACAGGGTTGCAGCTCAGCAAATATGGTGCAGCAATACCACATACAGATCCAGAGCATGTAATTGAGCCAGCAGTAGTTGTTGCAACACTGTCACAACCGGTAATCTTTAAGAGCATGGAGAATCCAACAAATGATGTTAAGGTGAATATAGTTTTTATGCTTGCAATAAAAGAACCTCATATGCAGCTTGAAATGCTTAAGCAGATGTCAAGGATATTACAAAATGATTCATTACTTGAGCAAATGCTTCAGGCAAATGAAGGCGACGAAATAATAGAAATAATTAAAACTGCATAGATCAGTAATTAAGTTACTGATTTAATAAAAGATAATTATAAAGGGGAGGAAATAAAAATGAAAAAACAAAAAGAATTCAAGACTGCTCGTGTAATGGTTGTATGTGCCGATGGGGTCGCTACTTCTACTATGGTACTTGTTGCTTTAAGAGATGCTTTTGAGGATGCGGGAATTAGTGCAGAGTTTGTTCAGGGAAGGGTAATTGACGCTCCAAGCATGGCTAAAAACGGAAAATTTGATTTCATAATATCAACAGCAGGAACAGATCTTGATCTTGATACAGATATTCCAGTGTTCAGTGGAGTTCCAATACTAACTGGAATTGGCAAAGAACAGATGTTTGAAAAGATTATGGAGCTTATTGGTTAAATAACTTTAGTAATGGATTATCAAAGGATAAAAAGATGACATAAGTCCTTACACGGTGATTAGTAAAGCTGCCACACCTTCTAATATACCAGGGTAAGGACTATGCCTGCACACTTATAGTTTAAACTCAAACAATAAAATAATCAACTAATATAAAGTATAGATTTAGTCATATTAAAGCTATAATTTTCATGATGATAAAAAATATTATACACCAAAATTTAAGGGGGAATATTAATGTTTCAACAATTTATGAATACCTTTGGGGCCGCAATTCTTCTTCCTGTCATAATATTAATATTTGAATTGTGTCTCGGAATAAAGCCTACAAAAGCTTTAAAATCAGCACTTTATATTGGTATTGGTCTTAATGGTCTTGTAAAGGTTCTTAATCCATACTTCATGGGACTTATCGGAAAGCCGGTTTCCGATATGATTACTTCCACAGGCATTAACTTACCATATGTTGATACAGGCTGGGCTCTTTTAGCAGCAGTTGGCTATTCAACAATCATTGGTGTACTTGTAATACCGGTGGGAATAGTTGTTAACCTAATAATGCTTTTCCTCAAATGGACAGATACTCTTGATTTGGATCTTTGGAATTTCTGGCATTGGGCCTTCGTAGGTAGTATGGTTTATTATTCAACAGGAAGTTTGCTATATGGAGTTTTAGCTGCAGTAGCAATGGAAATGTTCCTTCTAATAGTTGCAGATATAACAGCACCTGTAATGCAAAAACACTTTGGTTTACCGGGAATTTCTTTCCCACATGCAAGTGGCCAAGGTTTGGTATTTATATTGGCTCCTCTAAAGTGGTTTTATGACAAGGTTGGATTATCAAACCTTCATGTAAGCTCAAAGGATATAAGAAGAAGATTTGGAATTTTAGGAGATGCTTCTGTTCTTGGTTTTATAATTTCCTTCTTCATAGGCCTTATTGCTTGGCACAATCAATTAAATAAAATGGAAACTTGGGCAGGATTATTAACAATAGGTATAGGTACAGGTACATTTATATACCTCTATCCTAAGGCAACAGCATGTCTATTAGAAGGATTTACAACCCTCAGTGACAAGGTAAGAACATTACTTACCAAGTCAGGAATTAAGAGACAAATTAATTTTGGTATGGATTCAGCTCTTACAGTAGGACATCCCGATGTAATTACAGTAGGATTATTAACCATGATTGTTACTGTTCCACTAGTATTCATTCTACCAGGAAACAAGTTTTTAATGCTTGCAGACTTGGGAGTAACACCTTTCTTCCTTGCTTCAGTAACAGTTGCAGTATTAGGAGGAAATATAATTACTTCCTTTATTACAACTACTATAGGAATAGTTATAGACCTTTATTTCTCAACAGCAATTGCACCTGCCTTTGCTCAGACAGTAAAAGCAATAGGAGTTAAACTACCAGATACAGGAAAGGCGGTTGTTGGTGCAGATATAAGGCCAGTACATGGTCTGTTCTACTTCCTGGGTAAATCATCTGTAGGAATTGCGGTTGTCTTTGCAGTTATAATCGTAGTTTTACTTGTATTCAAGAAGCACAGTAAATCATTTTATAAAGCCTTTGGATATGGAGAAGAGACTGGAAATAATCTATCCATGTAGAGATAAATGAAATCATAAGAAGCCATATTGAAAGTTTGTGGTTTCTTATATTAGATAAACACTAAGATTAATGAGATTTATTAAAAGGAGTTGTTTTAAATGGCAAAATGGAAAGTAGCAGCTACAGCAGTAACCTTTGGAAAGCTTAATAAGGAGCCAGTGGAGCGTCTTAAAGAATTTGGATGTGAGGTTACCCTCAATCCCTATGGAAGGCCATTGACCGAAGATGAAATGATAGAATATGCCAAAGATGCAGATGCAATAATTCTTGGTAATGACAAGGTTACCGCAAAGGTAATAGAAAACTGTAGGAATCTTAAAATAATTGCAAAGCACGGAGTAGGAATAGACGGAGTAGACCTTAAAGCTGCAGAAAAGGCAGGTTTAATTGTTACAAATGCACCTGCTTCAAACAATGAGGAAGTTGCAGATTTAGCCATTGGATATATATTAATGCTTGCTCGTGGACTTTATCAGGCAAACGCTGATACCAAGGCAGGCAGATGGATAAAGCCAATCGGAATTAGCCTCTATAAAAAGACTATAGGAATAGTTGGGCTTGGAGCTATAGGTGTTGCAGTGGCAAGGAGAGCTAAGGGGTTCGATATGGAAATTTTGGGATATGACATCAAGGAAAACCCTGCGGCGCTAGAGATCGGAGTAAAGTATGTAAGTCTTGAAGAACTCTTATCAAAGGCAGATTTCGTAAGCTTGCACCTTCCATTAACAAGTGGAACTGAAAATATTATTAACGCAGAAAGACTTAACCTAATGAAGAAGGGTGCGATACTTGTAAACACAGCAAGAAGACAGCTGGTTGACTATGATGAACTCTATAAGCTTCTTTCAGATGGAACCTTAAGAGGATATGCTACCGATGTATTTGACTTTGAACCACCTGCACATATACCATTATTTGATCTTCCAAACGTTATAGTAACACCACACATTGGAGGAACAACGCTGGAATCAAATAGGCGCATGGGGGATATTGCGGTAGATAATGTAATTGCCGTATTAAGTGGACAAACTCCTCCAAACCTTGTTAGATCAAAGTAGTTTAATATTAAAATGAGGAGAATTCTTATGACTGAATTTAAAAAAGCTATCCTTTTAAATAGGAAGGATAATGTTGCAACGGCAATATTGCCCATCAAAAAAGGTGACAATGTGGTGATTATTTATAATAATGAAGTAGTTGCCGAAGTGATTTCGCAGGACGATATTGATATGTATCATAAAATTGCAATAACCCCTATTAAAGTGGGAGATCTGATTTACAAGTATGGAGAAGTCATAGGAAGGGCCACCGACTATATAAATACTGGTCAGCATGTTCATGTAAATAATATTGAAAGTGTGATGACAAAATGAAAATCAGTGCTTATAAAAGGCCGGATGGCAAATATGGAATAAGAAATAAGATTTTGATTTTACCTACAGTAGGGTGTGCAAACGAAACAGCAAGACTTATAGCACAACAGGTGAACGGTGCTGTAAGCATAGTTAATCGAAAAGGGTGTGGACAGATTGGATCCGGTGTCGAAATAATGAGAAGAACCCTTATAGGATTATCAGCAAATCCCAATGTCTATGGAACTGTAATTGTAGGACTCGGGTGTGAAACCACCCAGCCCTACAAGCTGCGAGAGGAGATAGAAAAGGTAAGTAACAAGCCCATAGAAATTATTACTATCCAGGATGAGGGCGGCACACTAAAGGCTATAGAAAAGGGCGTAAAACTCGCAAGGAAAATGGCTGAGGATATGTCAAGACTTCAGAGGGAAGAGGCTGATATATCAAATATTATTCTTGCAACCAACTGTGGCGGTTCTGATGCAACCTCTGGACTTTCTGCAAACCCAGCTTTGGGATACTGTAGCGATGTTTTAATAAGGGAAGGGGGGACGGTAATTTTAGGAGAAACCACCGAACTTATTGGAACAGAACACATACTTGCAGCCAGGGCAAAGGATGAAAAGGTAAAAAATAATATATTAAGCATAGTTAAAGGACTTGAAAATGAGTTTATAAGATTAGGGATTGATGTAAGGGGTGCAAATCCTACACCTGGGAACATGAAGGGTGGGCTCAGCACCCTTGAGGAAAAGGCTCTTGGTGGAATAAGTAAGGGTGGTACAAGTACCATCAATCAGGTAGTTCGTTATGGCGAACCCCCTAAAGAAAAGGGGCTTGTAATAATGGACACCCCAGGCTATGACATTGAATCCGTTACAGGCATGGTTGCAGGAGGAGCCCAGATTTGCGTATTTACAACTGGTAGGGGTACGCCCATAGGCAATCCTATTATCCCTGTAATAAAAATAACGGGCAATAAGCAAACCTATGAAAATATGATTGATAATATGGACCTTGACATTTCAGGAGTTATCAGAGGTGAAAAAAGCATCAGCGAGTGTGGCGAAATGATTTTTCAGGAGCTTGTCGATGTATGTAATGGTAAATATACGAAGGCAGAATCCTATGGATTTGGTGAGCTTTCCATATATGGGAATATGGAAGTTTGGTGCTCTTGTCCTTTAGAAGATTAATATAATCCATGGTAGTTGTTGAACTAACCAGGATTATATCAATAATTTTTCAACTAAGTATAAGTGATGTAAATGAAGTATTACTGTCATTCAGAGGAGGGAACAGCAAATGAAGGTTACATCATTAGAACTATATAAGGTAAAACCAAGATGGATATTTCTTAAAATGAATACCGATGAAGGAATCTGCGGATGGGGAGAATTGATATCCGGCACAAAAACTGAAACAGTAGTAGCGGGTGCAAGGGAGGTTGGAGAATACCTCATTGGTAATGACCCTATGCAGATAGAGGATATATGGCAGGTTCTTTATCGTTCCTTCTTTAGAGGAGGTCCAATACACATGACTATATTATCTGGAATCGAAATGGCGCTTTGGGATATTAAGGGTAAGTACTACAACATGCCTGTTTATGAGTTCCTTGGAGGCAGAGCAAGGGATAATATAAAGGTATATTCCTGGATAGGTGGAGACAGGCCTGCGGATGTTGCTAACGAGGCACTTAAGAGGAAAGAAATGGGCTTTAAGGCTGTTAAAATGAATGCAACCGAGGAGCTTCACTATATAGATTCATATAAGAAGATAGACGCTGTACTTGAGAGGGTAGATTCGATAAGAAAAGCGGTAGGATATGACCTTGAGATAGGCATAGACTTCCATGGAAGAGTTCATAAGGCGATGGCTAAGGTTCTAGCTAAGGAGCTTGAAAAATACAGACCAATGTTTATTGAGGAACCTGTACTTCCTGAAAATAACGATGCTCTCGTGGAAATCGCAGCACACACATCAATTCCAATAGCAACAGGTGAAAGACTTTATACAAGATGGGGGTTCAAGGATATATTTAAGAGTGGGGTTGTTGATATAATTCAGCCTGACTTGGCTCTAACAGGGGGTATTCTTGAGGGAAAGAAGATAGCTGGTATGGCGGAGGCCTTTGACGTAGCTGTAGCTCCACATGCACCATATGGTCCGATTGCTCTTGCAGCAACGCTTCAACTTGATGTTTGTACACCAAATGTGTTTATACAGGAACAAAGTCTTGGAATTCATTACAACCAGGGATTTGATTTGCTTGACTTTGTTAAAAATAAGGAAATATTCAGTTATAATGATGGTTTCGTTCAGGTACCTACAGGCCCTGGGCTTGGTATTGATATAGACGAGGAATTTGTTAAGAAAATAGATATGGAAGGTTTACACTGGACAAATCCCAAGTGGAGAAACTACGACGGAACAGTTGCCGAATGGTAAAAATAAATTTATTTCATGGAGGCGTATTTAGATGAGCGATGTACAAGTATTAAATGGAATAAAGGAACATGGTGTTTGTGCCATAGTAAGGGGAACCTCTGCAGATTCACTTTGCAAAATAGCAGATTCACTCCTTGAGGGTGGAGTAAAGACGATTGAGGTTACCTTCAATACACCAGGTGCCGCACAAATGATAGAAGAGCTTGTAAAGAAATATGGAAAGGAGATGCTGATTGGTGCTGGAACAGTTCTGGATTCAGAAACTGCAAGGACTGCCATACTTTCAGGAGCATCTTTCATATTATCACCAACACTTAATATAGAGATGATAAGAATGTGCCAAAGATACAGCGTTCTTCCTGTTCCAGGTGTTTCAACCCCTACAGAGGCCTTAACAGCCTGGGAAAATGGTGCGAGAATAGTTAAGGTTTTCCCAGCGGGAGTATTTGGGCCAAACTATATAAAGCAGTTAAAGGGACCTCTGCCACAGATAGATATGATGGCGGTAGGAGCAATAAATTTAGAGAACTTTGCTGATTTCATTAAAGCCGGAGCATCTTCAGCAGGTATAGGTGGAGAGCTTGTAAACAAAAAGCTTGTTGACGAGGGGAATTTTGCTGAAATTTCCAGAAGAGCAAGGGCATTTGTAAACGCATTTAAAGAAATCAAAGGCGTTTAATTTAGCAGAAAGACAATATATGTATTCACAAAGTATAACTGTTGAGAATAAAACTAAGCTTAATGCAAGACCTGCTTCACAATTTGTACAGGCAGCTGGAAAATTTAATTCTCAAATAACAATAGAGAAAAACTGCAAAAATGGAAATCTGAAATCAATACTTTTTATTGCTAACCGTCCCTCTTTTTCGCATAGGGGACTCAAGTCAAGGCAGCCTGGCAGAGCCTTTGAAGCTATTACTGGTGGAAACGATGTGGCAAGGTTTATATAATAGGGGATTAATATTAAAAGCCCTAAGGTGTTTTGCACTTTAGGGCTTTACATTATGACATAGAACCACTTGTTTTTGCATTAGCATTAACGGACCTATGAATAAATAGAAAATCTATATATCTAATTAATACATAAATCACAATTGAAACAGATAATAGTTCTTCAATTTTCACCACATATTTTAGTGCAGCTATGCTTTGATTTGTTTTTATTAGGAACCCATTGGTGAGATTTTCACAGGAGAAAATCCAAGCAGGGCAGATAGACATAAATAAGAATTTTGATTTCTCATGCTTTTGGGAAAAACTAATGGAATTAAATTGCTTTACATATTTGGTTCATATGCCAAGGGAGAAAATACCCAAGGAAGTGATGTAGACATAGCAGTTTTACTTGAACACAACTATAATCCATTAGATAAAATAAATATTCTTGGGGACCTTATCGATATATTGAAACGAGATGATATTGATCTTGTTATATTAAATTCTTCAAACTCAGTTTTGAGTTATCGGGTTATAAAGTACGAAAAAGTTGTTTATCAGGAAAGTGAAGAAACAAAGGTACTTTTTAAATGTAAAGTTCTTAAGAAATACATGGACATGGAGTATTTTAGAAGAAACCAGATGTATTATATTAGAGAATGGTTTAAGAGTGAAGTGGAGGAATAATGCTAAACAGATAGCAAATATGGCTTCGTTCAGAAATATTTCGTACACGATAATATGAAAGTAGATGAAGACATTAAAATTGGTATTCTACAAAATCGACTAAGTGATTTTTTTAGGTATATTGACTATATTAATAAGTGGTTAGATAAAAATTGTCAGAAAATAGGAATGGACATACTCTTTTAGGTATGGCTATTTTCATTGTTGTTATTTCTTCAAAGTGATCGATATCAATGTCTAAAATATAGCAGAGGTAGAGAGACGATTTCTTAAGGTCAGATTTAAAATGAGGTAATTGAGGGAGCATGTTAGCATAATGCTCTGCTGAGGGGCAAGCCTTAAACTGGATTTTACGGAGGATATTGGAACACATGTACAAGCTCTGATATAATATATGTGAAATACTTATAGAATAGGAGAGCACATTATGTATCCAATTTTGTATTTCTTTCTATTTCTAAAGCCAAGCCTTAAAAGGGATGATATAGGTGAACAGGTACTTAGGGCTATAATTGGGCTTATACTTACATTCATTGTTTACTATCTAATTGTACCCGACAGAACCCTTTCATTTCTCATTTCAGCCCTGTGGCTTCCAGCAGTTATCCAATTGATATTTTCAATTGGTAGCTTCATATCAGGGAAAGAGCCCATAAGGGAAGCAGGATTTAATATTCTCGCAGCCCTTCTTCTCTTTGTTTTGTGCATTGGCTACAACCTTTACCCATATATAACAGGAGAAGCAAAAAAACTTGCAAAGATGGTTGAAGTTACGGAGAGCATTGAAAAGGTATCAAAAATTGATGCTCAGCATGTAATTGTTATTTCTCCTGAAACAGCATACTATGAAATGCAGAAGATGCTTGGAACCCTTCCAAACCCAAGCATTTACAGGATAGGGGAGCTTGGAGTAACCATGACCAAGGATGGTGCTATATATGTTGCTCCAATTGAAATTGACGGTTTTTTCCCGGCCCTTAGCAATGGAGAAATACCTGGAGTTATTTACGTCTCAGCTGAAAAACCATCTGAGGCAAAGGTAATAAGCGTTCCCACAAGGGTAGCAGATTCTTTGCTATTCAGTAAGGACCTTAATAGATACCTTCGTTCCTATAAGAAGAGTGCAATACTCTTCCAGGCCAATGTTGAGCTTGACGATGAGGGCAACCCATACTATGTTGGAAGCTACGGACATTATAAATATGGAAGGAAGGGACCTGTTATAGACGGAGTGCTTCTTGTATCCTTCAAGGATGGAAAGGTTACAGACTACACGAAGGAAAAGGTTCCAGAGTGGGTTGACGAGATATATCCTTCCGATGTTTCAGAGATCTACAATAGTTACTCTGGAACACTGCAGGATGGACTTTTAAATAAGCTTACAACAAAAAAAGGAGTTCATATCCCAACCAAGTGGAGCTCGCAAACAAGCGTTGCGGGGCTTCAAGTGAACTCGGATGAGGTTACCGGGGTAATAGATGCGGATGGAAGGCTTAAGTGGTTTACAGACCACACAAATACTTCCAATGCATCAACAACCATGACAGGCTATACCCTCATGGACATGAGAACGGGGAAGGTTGTTTACTATAAGACTCCAGGATATATAAACGGAAAGGGTGCCATGAATGCCGTTGATAAATCCCTTGGGGCTAATAAGGCAAACTGGACACCTGTTCAGCCCTTATTTTATAACCTCTTTGGAAGCGAAGCATGGGTTGTTCCAGTTGTCAATAAGTCCGATGGAGCACTTGTTAAAATAGCAATAGTTGCTGCTAAAAATGGCTATGTAGTAATTGAGGATACCAAGGAGTTTGCAATCGAATCCTTTAAAAACGCCATAGCCTACGGAAAGATAAGCGAAGTCAGCGACAAAAACGCTAACAGTGTAAAGGCCGAGGAAAAGACAATCACAGGCAAGGTTGCAAGAATAAACTCAGTGACTGAAGGGGGAAGCACGGTTTTCTACGTTAAACTTGTTGGACAGGATACCATCTTCATGGTAAATAGGAATTCAGGAATTGACATTGTGCTTACCCGTGATGGAGATGATGTTGAAATTAAGTATCTTGATATTAAGGACAATGGTATAGTATCAACCACAGGCTTTAAAAATAACAGCGTGAAATAAAAGACGCAGGCTCCTTGTAAAGTAAAGGCGACGGATAAGAATAATGAATATGAGTTTTGGTGCAAGCCACCGGAAAGAGGATAATTCATTTCCCCTTTCTTTGGTGGTTTGCACCTTTTTTCATAACTACCGTTAAGGAAAAAGTAACATGACATGGAATTTTAGCTATTCTTTAACTGGATTCGCACAGTTTCTCCCATAAATTCTTTTCTGCACCCTGCTCCAGTTAATTGCATCATTTATTGCATTTTTAGTTCTTCTAAAGATATTTTACTTAATAATAAACAAAGAGAAAATACTGTGGATAGACACTGGAAAAAAGTTTTTGGGTTTCTCTGCTACTCGATAATATGGTGTTGACTTGTTTAAGCAAAATGTTTATAATGATTTTTAGGTATATTTGAGAATAATTTTCATATTCACATTGTCAACTTGATATACTGTTTATTACGTAATCTTGAGGAGGAAGTTGTTATGAAAAAATTTTTAGCTTTAGTAATATTGCTTCTATTCTCTACAATCATTTTTATAGGTTGTGCAAAGGAGAGCAAAGAAACCAATGCAAAAGATAGTAAAAAAGTAGTAAGTACTATAAAAGGGGACGTAGAGATTCCATCAAACCCTAAACGTATAGTTGATATTTCAGGCTCCAGTGAGGAATTGATAATTTTAGGACATACCCCAGTAGCCACTGCAAACACAGACCCATATAAACCAACAGAGTTTGCATCCTACATAAAAGATAAATTAGGTAATTCCAAGATTGTAGGTTTTTATATGTCAGACACCATGAATATTGAAGCCATATTACAAGCTGATCCGGATTTAATAATAATGAGCCAAAGACAAGAAAAGATTTATGATCAATTAAAGGAAATTGCACCAGTTGTTATGATAAAGGACTATGCTAATGATTGGAGAACTAAAATGCTTGATATAGCAAAATTATTTAATCAGGAAAGTTATGCACAAAAGTGGCTGGATGAATATGATAAAAAAGCTCAAACAATTGCAAAGGAAATTGTTGAGAAGAATGGAAAGCAAACCTATTTAACGGTGTTAGCAAGTGCTGGACAGTTCTACATTTTTAGCGATGCAGGTATTGGTGCAATACTTTACAACGATATGAAATTAGACAAGCCAGCTAAAATGCCCGCACAGGAAGGAATAAGTTTACCTGTTGTTACTTTAGAGGGATTATCTCAAATTGATGCTGATCATTTAATTGTTATTGCAACTGAAGAGGATAAGAAAAATTTAGAAAATAGCTCTGTTTGGAAAAATATTAGAGCTGTTAAAGAAGGCAATGTAACTATGCTTGAAAGCACTCCATACTTTGGACAAGGATATTCACCGATTGGAAGAGAATTGTTGTTAGATTTGATAAAAGAAAAGATAATAAAGAAATAATTTTTTTAAGGGTGGCAAAAAGGGGGAATACCTTTGTCATCCTCTTATTGTTTTAAGTGTTAGGAGTGAAAAATAACGATGAACGATATAAGAGCCATGGACAATAAAAAAGGTATGACAAGAAAAGGTATAACTTCTCTCGTTATAATTGTTTCACTGATTATATTAGTTACAGGTATAGCCTTATCAATTTCATTGGGAGCAAAACAAATAAGTCTATCAACGGTATTTGGCAGTATTTTTTATGAAAAAGAAGGCATAAACTCACAAATTGTAAGAGACATAAGAATACCAAGGGCAATCGCAGCAGCTCAAGTAGGGGCCTTATTAGCTGTGTCTGGTGCCATTATTCAGGGGATTACAAGGAATCCCATAGCAGAGCCATCTATTTTAGGAATAACACAGGGGGCTACTTTTACAATAGCTGTGGCATTAGCCACTCAAAAGGGAATAGGTAGTGCAGGGTTAATGATATTTGCATTTGTTGGAGCCAGTATAAGTGGATTTTTGGTTTACTTTATTAGTTCAAGGTCTATAAAGGGTGTAGATCCAGTTAAACTAGCTTTAGCAGGAATAGCTTTAGGAACTTTACTGATATCATTGGCAACAGCCATAGCAATGTATTATAACTTGTCGCAACAACTAAGCTTCTGGATTTCAGGGGGATTAACTACTGCAAAGTGGTCGGGAGTTAAATTGCTGTTTATCGCAGGAACTATAGGAATGATTGCTTCTATTGCAATATCACCACAAATTACAATACTGAGTTTAGGTGAAGAAATAGCTGTCAGCTTGGGACTTAAAACGAATTTAATAAGATTTTTAGGCATTATAATTGTAATTTTATTAAGTGGCAGTGCTGTATCAGTAGCAGGAAATATTTCTTTTGTAGGGTTGATTGTGCCGCAAATAGTAAGGGGGTTAGTTGGAACGGATTATAGATATATTATTCCATGTTCAGTGGTAGCAGGAGCTGCACTATTGGTTTATAGTGATATCATTGCCAGAATGATAAATCAACCATATGAAACTCCAATCGGTTCACTAACTGCATTATTAGGAGTTCCAATTTTTATTTATCTTGTTAGAAGGGAGAATAGAGGCCTTTGATTAGCTTAAATAAAGGAGAGAAAAGATTTTTTTGGATTGCAGGCTTATTGTTAGTATTAATTGTTTTAGTTTTTATAATAAGTTTAAATTTGGGATCCTTTGCTATGGAACCGATTGATGTAATTAAGACTTTATTTGGACAAGGGACTAGAAAACAAGAGATTGTTCTTTTTAAGATGAGGCTTCCGAGAATAATAATAGCTATACTCGTGGCAACAGCCTTAGCCGTATCAGGAACAGTCCTTCAAGGTATAACTAAAAATGATTTGGCTGATCCCGGGATATTGGGTATAAGTTCTGGGGCTGCATTAGCTGTGGTTATGTACATATATTTAATGAATGGAAATGTTTATGATGGTGTCAATAATATGACTATTTTTACCATGCCAATAGTGGCTTTTACAGGAGCGGCTTTTGGTGCTTTTTTAATATATGTTCTTGCCTGGAAGAAAGGTATTAACGCTAATAGATTAATCTTAATAGGGATAGGAATAAACGCAGCATTTAATGCTTTACTCATAGTTTTTCAACTCAAGTTTACTACTCAGGAATTCAACCGTGTTATGGTTTGGACTTTAGGAAGCTTATGGGGAACTGATTGGAAGTATGTTATAACGATTTTTCCATGGATAACAATTTTGGCTATTACAACTTTCTATAAATCTCGATATTTGGATGTTTTAAATTTAGGGGATGAACTAGCTATAGGTTTAGGGGTCCAAGTAGAAAAAGAAAGAAGAACTATGCTTATTTTAACGGTAGCTTTAGCAGGAATTGCTACAGCGGTTTCAGGAACGATATCCTTTTTAGGGCTTGTATCGCCACACATAGCAAGAAATTTAGTTGGTGCAAAACACAAATTGTTAATACCAACATCAGCATTGGTTGGAACACTGCTTTTATTAATAGCTGATACCATAGCAAGAAATTTATTAATTCCTGGAGAAATGCCTGTAGGCATAATTATTTCAGTTATTGGGGTTCCATATTTTATTTATTTAATGATGAAACATTAGTGGGGAGGTCAATATGAACATTATAACAACTCAAAATTTATCTATAGCCTATGGAAACGTTGAGATTGTCAAAGACTTGAATTTGAAGATACCTAAAGGAAAGATTACTACGATAATAGGAGCAAACGGATGTGGGAAATCTACTATTTTGAAAGCAATTGCAAGAATCCTACAACCTAAAAGCGGCAAAATTTGCTTAAATGGAGATGACATACTAAGAAAGAACTCAAGGGAAATAGCAAAAATCATGGCATTTTTACCTCAAAATCCTCAGGCACCTAAAGGTTTAAGTGTTGAGGAGTTGGTCGCTTATGGAAGGTTTCCTCATCAAAATGGGTTTGGAAAGTTGAGGAAGGAAGATAGGAAGGTAATCGATTGGGCTCTGGAAGTTATAGGAATGAAACAATACAGAGACAGGCCTGTTGACACATTATCAGGCGGACAAAGGCAAAGAGTTTGGATAGCAATGGCGCTGGCACAGGAAACAGAATTGCTCCTATTGGATGAGCCTACAACCTATTTGGATCTTTCACATCAACTGGAGATACTTCAATTGCTTGAAGATTTAAATCGAAAACAGGGAAGAACGATCGTAATGGTAATTCATGAGTTGAATAACGCAGCAAGATTTGCAGATTATATGGTAGGTATAAAAAAAGGTAAAATAGTATGTGATGGTAAACCGGAAGAAGTAATGACAAAGGAAAATCTAAAAAACATATTTAGTATAGATGCAGAAATAGTAAAAGACCCTAGAAACAATAAACCAGTATGCGTTACTTATGATTTAATTAATACATGTTCTATGAATGTGATCTATTCAGATTCAATTATGTAGATTAAATTATTGTGTATAAATATAAATTACATGTGTTTTTATAAAGCTTGTAAATAAAATATTTTGAAGGATTACAGAAACATCTCATGCTGCGATACTACCTCAGCTGCTTTTTTGCTTGGATAGGTAATAAACGCTAGCATGCAAATAGGGACAGGTAAGAACTTTTGACACTATGAAAGTTCTTACCTGTCCCTTATTTTTTCTTTTATTTTAGTATAATATTGTAAAATTTTTACGATATTTTGAATAAATAGAGAAAATTGGTGAAAACTGTGCAAGTAACCAGTAAGTTAACCAAATAGATAAATGAAACGAGGTACCTGACATCAGATAATGCCTGGAAGCACAGGACCATACTCAGGTTCTTCTACCTCCAGTATGAAAAGATGAGGTACTGGATGTACAATGAAGAGTTTTTAAAGAGCTCAAAAAACACGAGGAGTTTTCAGAGTACACCATGGAACAGATGAAACAGGATTTAGATAACCTCATTGAGTGGAAAAACCTTATCCCCATACATGATATATCAAAGGTTGCAAATGTTGAAGAATTTAAAAACAAGCAGTTTCGGTATCGACTCTCTGTACAGGTGACAGGCTCATGAGTAATGAGTTTTGAATTATTTTTGAAAAAGTCAAGAATCATTAATTATGTGATTCGCATAAAGAAAACCAAGGGAAGAATTCAAGGGAGCTGCTTGCCATGCTTTTCAAAGATGTAATAACAGAGAGTATATATTTGGAAAAGTGCAATAAATTTATTTTCAGTTGCTATAATAGTTTACGCAAATTTTTACTCGAAGATAAATGGCTATCCATTAGGTTATTTGATACCTGTATTATGGTTGATATATTATGGTTTACTATTAGATACTAAATAAAAGTAAAAATACATCAACAAAATATATGCCGCCCAGGGAATATTATGAATATCTACAGAGAACTAGTGAAAAAGTCAATACAAGGCTGTAAAGTAATGTCTAGCAAAGCGTATCATTGATATTGGGTCACATATGATAGCATTTTAGATGGTAGCTCTGAAAAGTCGGCTGCCGCCAGGTCTATAAATCATGTATGCAGATGCGCAATGCCAAGAACAGCTCGTGATAAAAGTAGAAAATCTATGATATTCTATGATAATTCACAAAAACTGAAGACAGTGTCCAAAGATTTTGCACGATACACAGAATAAAAACATAATGTATTTTCAATATCCATAAAACACATATCAAGTAAATCTTTCACAAGAGATATTTGGATATATCGCAGTATTATCACGATTTCTTAATACAATATCTTTCTAAAATTTTCTCTGAATCGGGAACTTATTTACTATTTTAAGGGTATATATTATGTAGTAGCCAATTTATATGATACAGATCGAATGTATCTAGATTTTAAGAACATTTATTTGATGTGGTTGGATAAAAGATAAATGTCAGGAGCCAAATGAGAAGTGGAGGACCATTCATGAGGAATTTTTGGTGCGAGATAAACTTAACGGATATAGAATACAATATAAATTACATTAGGAGTAAAACTAATAAAAAAATTATGGCAGTAGTGAAGGCAAATGCATATGGGCTTGGTATTGAAGAGATTACTTGCTTTTTAAACAATATAGTCGATGCTTTTGCTGTTGCAACGGTAGATGAAGCACTAAAAGTAAAAAGTGATAAAGATATATTAATATTAAATCCTGTATTTACAGATGATGACCTTGATAAAACACAGAACAACTTCATATTTACAGTTGACAATATGGATTCTATAGAGAAACTTGGTGCAAGGGATGAAAAATATAGGGTACACATATATGTGGATACTGGTATGAATAGATTTGGAATTAATCCGGAAAAGCTTGAGGAGTTTATAAAAAAAATCGATGAGAACTATAAAAACATTGAAATAGAAGGGATATACTCCCATCTTCATAATACTGAGAACTACCAATATACGAAAAGACAAATAGAAATTTTCAAACAAACAGCTATAAGATATAGAGAAAGAGTTAAGTTTATTCACCTGTTAAATTCTGCGGGTTTCACAAGATATAACGACCTTATTGATATAGATAACATGCTGAGGATAGGAAACATAATATATGGTTATAGCGGCTATGGAGATGCATTTAAAAAATCATTTAACTTTTTTGCAAAACCACTTAGGGTATATCATGTAGATAAGAATGAGTACATCGGCTACGGTAATAGATTTAGAACTAAAAAGAAAATGAAGATTGGAATATTAGATGTAGGAAATATAGATGGCTTCGGATTTTCCAAAAAGATAAAGCGTAATATTTTCTATGAGTTTGCTAAGATAATATATAACCGTACAAGAAATAGCAGTGAAATATTTTATCGGGATAAGAATGTCAAAATTATAGCTCAACCGAGCATGTGCCATACCATTATAAATATGGAAGGAATAGGAGATGATTGCACATTTAAAATAAATCTTTCACCAATTTTAGCTGACAGCAGCATACCAAAAAAATATAGAAAAGGAGATTCTTATGTATACGTTCAAGACAACAGATAAAGAGATTGTAAATGACTTTAATAGGAGGAATCCTAAAGGCCATATATTTCAAACCTCCTACTGGGCAGACCTTAAGAAGGAATGGGAGGCAAAGTATTTAGCTGGATATAAGGATAATGGAGAAATTGTATTAACGGCAGTTATACTTCTTAGGAAAATACCATATATAAATAAGTATATTGGATACATCCCGAGGGGATTTACCTGTGATTATACAAATAGGGAACTTATAGAGGAATTCACTGCCTATCTTAAAACCTATTCAAAGGAAAATAGAATTTCATTCATTACTCTGGATCCAGATATACATTTAAGGGAAAATGAAGTTGAAGTTGGAGAAGAATACAGGAATATGTTTTTAAATCTTGGATATATAAGCAATATCTCAAAAAACTTTGAAAACATTCAACCAAGCTTTGTATTCAGATTAAAATTTGATATGACAAAAGAAAGGGAAGAAAGAAAAAAAGAAACTTTTAATAATTTTACTAGCAAAACAAGGTATAACATTAAGGTCGCATGTGATAGGGGGCTATCCGTTGAAGTATATGATAAGAATAACATTACAGAGGAAATAATTGATAAATTTTATGACATAATGATTATAACAGGCAAAAGGGATAACTTTATAATAAGGCCACGTCAGTATTTTAAGGACATGATATGTAGGCTTGGCCCCCATTGTAGGCTCTATATGGTTAGGTATAATTATGAAATTGATTATAAAAGGCTGCAGATGAAACTGAAATCTCAGATGGAAAATCGAGAGCGATTGATGAAAAAAAAGTCGGACATAGAAGAAACATTGAATCGTGAAGGGGAAGCTGCAGAGAATTTAAAACTAAGAAAAAAACTTGATGACATAGAAAAAAGGCTTGATGATGCTGAAAGGCAAATTGAAAATTTTAAGGAAAAGATAGATAGCATTTCAGAATACAAGGATAAAAAGGATATGTATCTGTCAGGAGCAATATACTTAAATTACGCAGGCAAGGGGTGGTATCTATATGGAGCATCCCATAACATTCTAAGGGATACTATGCCAAATTTCTTAATGCAGTGGAGTATGATTCAGGACAGCATAGATTTAAATTGCTATATGTATGATTTCAGAGGAGTATCTGGGGATTTGAGCCCTGAAAATCCCCTCTATGGACTTTATAAATTTAAAAAGGGATTTAATGGAGATTTTGTTGAATTTATCGGTGAACTGGATCTGGTATCAGATAGGCTTGTGCATAAAATGTTCAGGTTTGTACTGCCAAGGTTCAGGAGAATAAGGGGCAAATTAAGAAACAATAATAGGGAGTCAATCCGGGTTGCACCTAAATTTTTTTAGTATATTCTTTAAAGAATTAAAACCTTTTTTGTTTTAGAACGTGTAATGGGTTAAAGGATAAATAGTATGTAGCCCATCAAAACATGGCAACATATGAATTGAGCTGGTAAAAGGGCTTACTAATGAGGAGGTTAAAATGAGCTTTTTAGCAGAACTATTTAATCATTATGGATATATAGTTTTATTCGCTGCACTGAAACTTGAACTTATCGCTTTTCCCACACCTGGAGAAGCCTTGATGACATATTGTGGATTTCTTGTTTTTCAAGGTAGGCTGAACTGGGGAATAAGTATTATTGCGGCCGCACTTGGGGTCATTTCTGGCATATCGATTTCATATTTTATTGGTCATATTTTAGGTACCTCTTTTTTTAAGAAGTATGGTTCATATATTCATATGGGTCCTGACAAATTGAATAAGACATCAAGATGGTTTGAAAGGTATGGAAATGGCCTATTGGTTACAGCATACTTTATTCCTGGAATCAGACATATCACGGGATATTTTTCTGGCATTACCAAGATGCCTTTTAAAAGGTTTGCTTTGAACGCTTATGTTGGAGCCTTTATATGGACAGGTACTTTTATATCTTTAGGCAGGATTTTGGGCTCAAATTGGGAAATTTTCCACGGATACATTAGAAGATATATGATTATTGGTGGCATAGTTCTGGCAGTAGGTTTAATGTGTATCTATCTCTGTAAGAATTATAAAGCTCAGATCACAGAGTTTATAATTAAATCTTTAGAAAACTCAATTAAAATATTTCATTCTCTTGGAAAGATAAAGGTGGCAATAGTTGAGGTTGCCGTAGTCTTTGTTGGCCTATCTATTATTGTGGTTGGACTAATTCAGGACTTTTTGGCCAATGAATTTAGCCAATTTGATACTATTGTAACTTATTTAGTGAGCTTGATCCTTTCAGAAAACTGGTTCTCTTTTATGAAGCTTTTTGAGTTTTCAACTGCCCCAGAAGTGTTGATAGTATTGATGTTATTGACACTTACATGGATTATGCTCAGAGGAAGGAATCGATTCCTCGAAACGAGATTCCTTATCATTACAGTTTTAGGTGGGGAGCTGCTGTAGGAAGTATTAAGGATTATTTTCCATCGCGTGGGTCCATTAGGTTTATCCTTAATTGGAAACAATAAATATACATTTCCAAGTGAACAAACTTACTAGTAGTAGTTGCATATGGCTTCACAGCTTTTATGGTGCTTCGACATGCAGAGAAAAGTTGGCTTGGGACTATAGTGACTTTTATAACTTTAGTAATTTGTATTGCTACCGGCTTAAGCGTTATATTCTTTCAAATCCAGTATCCAAGCGATGTTATTGCGGGTTATGTTTTTGGAGGAGTATGGCTAAGTCTAAATATTGTGCTTTTGGAAGTTTTTTGTGTTTTACCTAAAATTGGGTAAATGATAAATTTATTGCAATTAATTATGCTTAAAAGCCAATGTTTTCAGATGTATGAATGAAAAGCTTAAACTTTTCGCTATTTGCTTTTAGTGGAAAGGACTCTGCGCATAAAGAAACTTGAAATGCGTTAGAGTCTTTTTTGATTTGTATACAAATCACCTTAAAGTAGATGATTGTATGGAACTAACACTTAAAGCTAAAATTATAAAAGTAGTAGAAAAATCTGTTGTTTTTTGCAACCTAATGAAATTTTTATCGTGTAATATGTGAGACAATGGTTTAAATCGGTCTTTATGGAGGGGGTAATATTGAAGAAGTTAAAGCAAGACGATTGTCCTAGCTGAAGGTGGTGACTTATGGAGGATAAAGAACTTATCAGGAAATGCCAAACTGGAGATAAAGAGGCTTTCTATGAGCTTATAAGCAGATATCATCCCTTTGTATATAAATTCCTTGTTAAAATTACTGAAGATGAAGGGATTGCGGAGGACTTAACACAGGAAACTTTTTTAAAAATAATAAAGAACATAGACAAATATGATTTAGATGGTAAAGCAAAATTCTCAACATATGTGATTACAGTATCTAAAAATTGTTATATCGATTATATAAGAAGGGAAAAGAAATGGATGCAGGCTATACCTATAGATGAAAACTCTAATATTGAAGATATTAGTACAAATGTCGAGGATTTGGTTTTAGATAAAATGTATAATCAGGATATTATAGAGGAAATAGAAAATTTAACAGATGAGCAAAAATTGGTTATAAAGATGAAGTATATCGAAGGTCTAACGCTTAAGGAAATTGGCGATAAACTGAATCTTGAAACTAAAACGGTAAAGAGCAGGATACACAACGGGATTGTAAGGTTAAGAAAAATATTATGGAAAGGTGATGGATATGAAAAAGATTGATAAAAGGGCGACAGCTATTTTATTAGCAGCATTAGACAGGGAGATTGATATAAAGTGTCTAGAGCTTAAAGAAAAACGAAGGGAAGCAAAATTAAAGAAGATATTCTTTTCGAGCTGCCTATTTATCCTGTTTTCTTTCATAATACAAGTATTGTTTAGGGCTTTTAATTTGAGCTTTTTATTTACCTTTTTGGCTTATCAGGGATTGGCATTATCTCTTTTAACACCTTTAGTGCTGAATTTAAACAGAGGGGGAGTATCTAAATGAGAATGCTGGAGAGGTTCATCAATAAATTGAATTTTAAGAAAGCAGCCATCACCTATATAGCTATTTCAGGGGTACTTTTGATATTATGCCTGTCTATTATAGCATATGTGTCGAGGGACAAGATCTATATGGCGATTGACTATAAAAGGATTTCTGATACTCTTGAAAAAGAGGGCGTAACTGACAGGTTAAAATCTCAACTAAAGAAACTGGCGTCGGACTCAAATGATATAAATAATGTAGTTGTTTTAGACAAGGACAATAATATTGTTTTTAAAGTCAACAGCAGTCTTATAGGAGATAAGAAAAAGATGCAGTTGATACCATATGATATGGGCAGGGGATACCTTCAGGACAGTACCAATGAAGATATTCTTTATAAGGTTGTAAAGCAGGAAAATATTATTCTGAATAAAGACTATATACAAAACAATAAAAAGGTAAGACTGGACATCGATGAAGAATTTTCTTATGAAAGGGATTTCTCATCTAAAGAGATATATTTGCTTAACTATTTAATTGACAGGGGTACACGAAACAAGATACTTATTATTAGGACTGCAAATCCAATACCCTATGCGGAAAGGCTGCTTGAAGTTACAGGTGCTTTGTTGGGACTAATTTTGACAATATACTGGATTGGTTTAGCTCTTTGGGTATATAAGGATGCCAGCATAAAGAACTTGAATGCTTCTTTATGGGGATTGCTTATTTTAATCACTAATTTGGTCGGGTTAATTGTCTATCTGATCTATAAACAGAATAATCTGATCTGTTACAAATGTGGGGCTTTGCAGAGTAAGTTCAACGCTTTTTGTAGTAATTGCGGAATCAGGATTAATGAGTCATGTAATCACTGTAGGGCTGTTATTGGTAAAGGAGATAACTATTGCAGCAGATGCGGTAGTAAGGTTAAGTGATTAGAATATTTTATACTTTGGGAGGAAAATATAAATGGATATTATAAAAAATAGCGTAGATATTTTGCTTCATTTGGATAATTATTTGAGCATGGTTATTCAGAACTATGGATTTGGGATCTACTTGATATTATTCGTAATAATTTTTTCAGAGACAGGTCTGGTTGTAACTCCGTTTCTTCCGGGGGACTCTCTACTATTTGCAGCAGGTGCTTTTGCGGCATTGGGGGCCCTTGATATAAAGCTATTGCTGCTAACTATAGGTATGGCAGCAGTGCTTGGAGACACAGTTAATTATACAATAGGAAAATCTATTGGCCGAAAGATATATGAAAAGGAAAATGTGAAATTTATAAGGAAGGAGCATCTGTTAACAACTCGTGAATTCTATGAAAAACACGGTGCAGCAACCATGGTCATAGCAAGGTTTATACCTATTATTCGCACCTTTGCTCCGTTTGTCGCAGGAATAGGGGAAATGCGGTATGTGAAATTCATTTCTTATAATATAATCGGTGGACTGTCGTGGGTTGCTTTGTTTACATTGGGTGGATACTATTTTGGGAACCTTCCTGCTGTTAAGCATAATTTTACTTTCGTTATATTTGCTATAATATTTATTTCAATCACCCCAGCAGTTTTTGGTTTGTTTAAGCGAAAATTAAAATTGGAGGAAGATAAAAGATGACATCAACTTTACAGGTTTCACGCTGTACGCTATAAGTATGCCTTTGATTAATATATTTTAAAAAGAGATGGGATAAAACACTATAGTATCGAAGTATTGAGACGGTAAAATATTTTTAGACAAAAGTAAAGAAAGGTTGTCTAGAAAATACCATATGGAGTATTTAAAATGATGTTTTCATAATGAGTTGATATGTTTTTAATAAAATGCTATATAATTTATATATGATTAAGTAAAGGGGGATTTTATGTTTGAAAAGTATGCACAATTTCAATGATATTGAGGAAATATATTAAAATAAAAAGCGATATTAAAATAAGGTATTACTGGTCGTTTAGAAGCGTTAAAGGAAGGGATATAAATGCTTAAAAATTATATGGAGTTAATAGTTGATAATTTATTACCAACAATTTTGAATGAATATAAAGACATATGCAGATGTCCAAGGTGTATAGAGGATATAAAAGCCATAACCTTAAATCAATTAAAACCTTTGTATGTTGTAACTGAAAAAGGAAATATTTATGCGAAATTAAACGAGTTACAAATGCAATTTAAGGCAGATTTAACAAAAGAAATAATTCAAGCAATTAATATAGTGTCAAATAATCCAAGGCATAGTTTATAAAAATTTAAAATCTTTTTTCCAAAATCCCACAGTAAGTACAGGACAGCTCCTGCTTTGCTGAGGGATTTAGTTTTTTTGTGGATGGACTAATATGTTTATGGTAAAGGGCTTTATTTTATTAACAGAAATAATGAACAAGAAAAAATTGTTAAAAGATAGAATAAAAATATACAGCAATATTATCAATGTAAAAAGTCGAATGTTGTTGGATTTTATCTAATGATGTTATAATAAAGCTAAACAAGTTAAGTTTTTATTCGCAAACCAGAGAGGAGAAATTTATGGTAAACGATAATCGGAAGTTGCCCAACAAAAATAGGAGTTTTGTTGAAAAATCAAAGAAAACAATTACATATCTAAAAACAAAAGAAGAATTCTTGAGTAGAATTTTTGAAAACGAGCAGATGTTTATAGTTGTCTGGACATTGGATGGTAAAGTTGCTTGGTTTAACAGGTATACCCTGGATGTAATTGATATAGCGATTGAGGAAAAAATAGAGAGTATAGATGTAAGTACAATAATTCCTTTAGAGATAACAAGCCGTATAAAAGAACATTTGGATTATAGTGAAGATAGAGGTATTCGTTACAAATGTGAAAATCCGATGGTATTGAAAGACGGCAGACAAATTTATATAATGTGGTATAACAGTATTATTTATGATGAAGGAAGTAAATATGTCGTATCCACTGGTATAGACATCACAGATCTAAAGAATGCCGAAAGAAAACTTGAAGAAGCAAACAGCAACCTTCTTGCATTAAACGAGGAATTGATGGCTCAACAGGAAGAGCTATATAAAATGAATGAAGAACTTATAGCTCAAGAAGAGGAGTTGAGACAGAACTTAATTGAAATACAAAGGCAGCAGGATGAATTAGAGGAAAGCAGAGAGCGCTATAGACTGGTAGTAGAAGGAGCAAGCGATGGACTATGGGACTGGGACTTGATAACGGATACTGCATATATATCAGAGAAATGGAAGGATATCATTGGTCTTGATAAAGAATTAGTAAACAACTACTATGAAACTTGGACTAAATACATTCATCCCAGAGATGTTAAAACAGTTATCAATAATCTACATATGCATCTTGAGAAGAAGACGCCGTTTTACCTGTGTGAATACAGGGTAAAAACGAAGGAGGGCAGATGCGTATGGATTTTAAGCAGAGGGAAGGCACTATGGAATGAAGAGGGCAGAGCTATAAGAATAGCAGGGTCTAACACGGATATTTCTGAACGAAAGCAAATGGAAAGCAAGTTGAAATATATGGCATACTATGATCCTTTAACCGACCTGCCGCGTAGAGATGTTCTTATGGATAGGATCAAAGCTGCCGTGGCAGATGCAAAAGTTAATGGAAATAAACTGGCAGTACTTTTTGTCGACCTGGATAATTTCAAAACTATCAACGATTCCTTAGGGCATCATACTGGTGACAAGCTATTGAAGAAGATTGCCAAGAAGCTTACAATGTGTCTGCGTGAATCAGATATGGTATCCAGAGTTGGCGGTGATGAGTTTGTTATTTTATTGCCTGACATAATTAGTGTTGACGATACGGATAAGGTCGCAAGCGGAATATTGGAACTGTTCAACCAACCAATAAAGATCAATAGTCATGAGTTGGATGTAACTGGCAGCATAGGCATCGCCATATATCCTGACCATGGAAAAAGTGAGAGGGCTATACTCAAAAATGCAGATATAGCTATGTACAAGGCTAAAGAAAGGGGAAAAAATAGTTTTCAATATTTTGATAAAACCATGAAGAGTGAGGCGGAATTTGCCAAAACTATAAAAAGAGATTTGAGTTTGGCTTTGGAAAAAAATCAGTTCTTTCTACTCTATCAACCCCTTGTTGATGTAAAGACCGGTAAAGTGGTGGGCATGGAGGCACTATTGAGGTGGCAGCATCCTAAAAAAGGAGTAATTAGTCCTTTTCATTTTATTCCTATTGCAGAAGAGACACGACAGATAATATCCATAGGTGAATGGGTGTTAAGGACAGCTTGCAGGCAAAGGAAAGAATGGCTTAATATGGGATATTTTGATTTCAGCATTTCGGTGAATGTTTCAGTTCATCAGTTGCAGTGGCCTGATTTCGCGAAGGTAGTGTGTGATATACTAAACGAAATTGAGCTTGAATCGAGATATCTGGAACTTGAGATTACTGAAACCGTTCTGCTAGAATCAGTGGATGCGGTGGTTAAAAATCTTTGTCACTTGAAAGAAGCTGGAGTTAAAATAATAATAGATGATTTCGGAATAGAAAATAGTTCTTTCAGATACATGCAAAAATTTAAAGCTGATGGTATAAAAATTGATAGATCGTTTGTGCGTGATATCAATCTAGATGTAAATAAAGCCATTATTGATGCGATTATCTTATTGGGACATAGGATGAAAATTGGCGTAACCGCTGAAGGTGTAGAAACAAGGGAGCAGCTTGATTGTCTTATAGAGTGTGGGTGCGACGAAGTTCAAGGTTATTATTTCAGCAAACCGTTGTTTCCAGATGAAGCTATTCAAATGATTCAGAAAGGACTCTAATGTATAAGGTTATATTATTCATCATCCCTCATTTATGCTTGTACTAAAGGGTGGATTAAGCTGAGAAGCTGTTATGAATGAAATATTTCTTCTAACTCAATCTGTCCTATATTGTAGCTTGATTCGTTTCAGAATCGAAGGGTAGAGCATTTTTAACTTGCAAGTCATGGTGAAAATAGGATAGAAAGCCCTATTAGCACCATGGCTTTTTGTATTTTGATTAAGAGTATATAGGAGAAGGGTTATAAAATTTTATGGAAATTTTTTATATATGCTTTTATTTTTTTGTTTAAAATTCCTTAGAAAAATCTTAACAATTGAATGTTATGATAAAATAATGTAGAATTTAAGCTGTGCTGATATTAAATTTGTTTTAAAAATTATTGCAAAATGAAAACAAATTATTAAATTTTGCAGTTGATGCGATATTGTTCTAGAATAAAATTTTAAACTTTGTATAGGGTGATTTGTATGAAAAAGAAATTTGATAGATTTACTGCCTTTCTTGTTATTGTAATTATGATATTTGGAACAATTATATCACGACTTGTATATATCCAGTTGATAAATGGAGATGACTATAGGGAAATGGCAGAATCCATGGGGGAAAAGCCTCAGGTAGAAATAGCTCCCCGTGGAGAAATACTTGATAGAAACGGTAAAAGGCTTGCTATAAATACGCTTAATTACGTAATTACCTATACCTATGAGGGAAACAACAAGGATAGCAGCGAGATAAATAATAGTTTGGTTAATGCCCTGGAGATAATCTATAAAAATGGAGATCAGGATAAAATTATAATGGATTCTTTCCCTATTAATTACGATGCATCCAAACAACAATTCAGTTATAATTTTTCTGCGAAAAATAAATATGAGCTTGTAAAGCAGATAGAGAATTTTAAAAAGAATAATAAGATTGAGACGGCATTTAATAAGGTACTTAATTATAAAACGTTGGAAGATTTTGATAAAAACTTGAAAAACAGCGCTGCAGGCACATCACAGGATGAGGCGATTAAGGGGTTTGAGGAGAAGTATCTTACTACATTTAACGAAAGTGATGATGCTAAAGAGGTATTTTATAAGCTTGCAGAAAAATATAATTTTATTTCCCGCGATTCTTCAGGAAATGTGGTTTATAATTATAAAACATTATCGGAGAATCTGGACAAGCTAATTAAGGCTGTTGCGTTAAGATATAGTTTAAAAAGCGCTGAATACAGGCAGTATGATGATATAGAGATAGCTAGAAATGTCAAGAAAGAAACTGCATGGAGCATTCAGATAAAGAGTGATGAGCTTAAGGGGATAACGAGTCAGGTTGTTCCTGTAAGATATTATCCCTATGGAGAAGTTGGTTCTGCTTTCCTTGGTTATATGGGAAAAATAAGCAATGCCCAGAAATATGAAAGTTTAGGATATGATATAAGCAAGGAGCTTGTAGGTGTAAGTGGACTTGAATATGTTCTTGAGAACAGGGAAAACAACAATTATGATATACAGCTCAGGGGAGAACCCGGTGTAAGGTATGTGAAGGTTGACAAGTTTGGAAAAGTTATTGAAGAAACGGCAAGGATTGAAGCAATTCCCGGCGATACCGTTGAAACAACTATAAATATTGATATGCAGGCTGCAGCTGAAAAGGCACTTGATGAAGCGATGGCAAAGATAAGGAATGGAAGCTTTGGAGACAAGTTCAGAGCTCAGAGGGGAGCAGCTGTAGCAATGGATATTCATACCGGTGAGATACTTGCGCTTGCAAGCAGGCCTGGTTTTGATCCTAATTATTTTGCCCTAACAGGATCTCCACAGGATCCTGAAATAATAAAAAAATATCAGCTTAACAATCCAGAGGAATTATACAATGACAAGTACGATACTATTCCGAGGCCGATGTTTAACTATGCGACACAGGGGGCTGTAATGCCAGGTTCCACTTTTAAACCGTTTAGTGCTATAGCAGGGCTTGAAGAGGGGGTAATTACTAAAAACACAACCGTGTATGATGATGGTATATGGGACAACATACCAGGAGTTAAAATAAGAAACTGGAATTATAATGCTGGTGGAATGGGTGTAATAAACGTTACTGAAGCATTAAAGCGCTCATCTAACTATTTCTTTGCTGAAGTAGGCAACAGGCTTGGATTTGAAAAATTTTCAGAATGGGCTAGGAAATTTGGACTAACCAGGGATGAAAATGGAAAGAGGCCAAGTACTGGTATTGAAATTACTGAAAACCCTGGAAGTGTAGGAACTCCTGAAGAATCGAAAAGAAGGGCAGCACAGAGCGCCATGAGGAGTATAGTAGAAAAACTCAAAGAGCAGAAGTATGGCGGATATACAATAGATTATGGAACCGTTTACTACAATGAAATATTCGATATGCTTGTAGATGGCAACTATGATGAAAAGGTATTAGATGAACTGGGTTTTACAAATAAGAATGCAAAAAATTTCATTAAAGGGAAAGTAAATTATGTTCAAAATTACTCCATTAATAAGATAGACGTTCTTAACATGGCCATAGGGCAGGGATATGTATCTTTAACTCCTGTGCAAATGGCACAATATCTGTCAACTATATTAAACGGAGGTACAAGATACAGGGCACATTTGGTTAAGAGAGTATTAAACCCCGATGGAACTGTAAAGAAAGAAATTGAGCCGGAAGTGCTGGGTAAAATAGATTTAAAGCCTGAAAACATTGAAACTGTTATGGAAGGGATGGGGAAGGTTACCCAGGAGCTTGGAGGAACAGCAAGATCTACATTTAGTAATTATCCAATAAAAACAGGAGGAAAAACAGGTACGGCCCAGCCGGGTGTGGGAGAGATAATGAACTACAGGGATAATTATGCATGGTTTATAAGCTTTGCTCCATTTGACAAGCCGGAGATAGTAGTAGCAACAGTTATATATGACGGTGGGCATGGCGGCTATGCTGCTGGGGTAGCAAGGGAGATTTACGATGTATATTTCAAAGACAGGCCCGAGATGCAGGATTTTCTGGCTAAGAAAGCACAGTCAGATAAGTCAAATTGATAATGAGTAATTCCTGTTCATAATAGAACAGGAATTTTTTATATATAATCTTTGAAAAAGGAAGAGAAATGGCATAGAATTTGCATATGAAATACATCAGAGGGAGGTGCGGTAATAAATTATTTCAAAGCAACAATAACAAAAAATTAAAACAAGGAGGAAATGTTATGGGAAATAAAGGTAATACGAACTGCCATGGAGACCAAGGTGGAGGACATAAGAGGGGATTGCACGGAATTTTGATGATCCTATGCTGCCTGCTGCCGCTTTTATTGATTATAGCATTACCGGCATTAGGAATAAAAGGTAGTGCAATTTCCCTTTTAGCAGTTTTAGCATGTCCTTTGATGCACGTAGGCATGATGTTTATGATGGGAAAATCAGGACATAGCGAACACAGCCATCAAAGCAATCAAATAAACACAAAAAACAACGCTGAAATTCAGGAAGTTAATCCAGCGGAATAGATTAAAATAAGTGTTTTAAATAACACAACTGGTGTTGCATTTAAAACATAGACAGGAGTTTCTTTAAACACTAAATAAATAATTTTATATAATTAGTCCTCTTCATAATTCCTTCAGAATTTAGAATTAGAATTTAGTCAAATAAAAAACGAGGAGTGGTTCATATGAAAAAAAGATTAATGGTTGTTTTAACTGCAGGTTTGCTGATTATAGGTCTATTTGCTGGTTTTGCCTATGCAAAGGAGTCGACTGGGGATAAGACGCACAAGGATATGGTTAAAATTATGAGGGAAAATGGTTTTAAGGATCTTGCAAAGGCTGTAGAGAAAAATGATTATAAAGCAATTGACAAGTTTATGAATAGCTTAACCGATGAAGACTATCAAAAGATGATTGACATAATGAGGCAAAACGGCTATGAGGATATGGCAAAGATGATGGAATCCATAAGTAAGGATGACATGATTAAAATGCACAATGCAATGGGTGGGGCAGAAGCCTGCCATAGAAATAATGATACATCAAGTGGGATGATGAGAAGTTATTAACTTATAAAAATAGCTGGTGGTTTAACCACTAGCTATTTTTATAAGTTAATTGATTGTGCTAGATAAATTTACATATCGGCGCTGCGATAAAAAATATATTTCATTCACCAGCACGCTTAGCAAAGAAGTTCTAAGGCTCGGGATTTGAAAAATGTGAATTTCATATATTTTTTATCGACCCTCAGCCTCTGAACTAGCACAACGGATTAATTTAATTACAAATATTGATTACGTTTCAGATCTGAAAAACAGTATTTTTTGCAGGCGGTAATTGGCATAAAATTTGCTACTTTATTATTTGAGGGATATCAATATTAACTTTGAAGGAGTGATGGATTTGATGATAAAACAAAAATCTTTTATTGTTCTACCACTTGTGGCGCTGATAATTGGATTAGCAGGTGGTTATTTTATATATACAAAAATGACGGCTGCTTCAAAGATGAAAGATAAAGATGGTGCAGTTATCTCGGAGAATATCAGTGAAAGCAGTCAAACAGGTAGTAACGTTGATAATAGCTCAAACAAAATAAAATCACAGGAAGATGATAAACTTAGGGATAAACTTTTGAAAATTGACAGCAGGGGAAGTGTGCAGGTTGGAGCAACTATTTTAAATCCAATAGAAAAGGATGATAAATATATAGTAATTGAAATGCAGTTTGATACCCACTCTGTAGATCTTGATGTTTATGACTTCCAAAGGATAGCAACTTTTAAAACGAGTGATGGAGTTGAGATGAATCAAGAAATAATCTGGGAAAAAGCTGATGGAGGAGGTCATCATTATTTAGGAAAATATAAGATCCCAAAAGTAGTTGATGGTAAGCCTGTAATTACGGAAAAGACTGAGTCTATTGAGCTCGATATTAAGGGTTTGGATAATGTGGAAAATCGTACCTTTAAATGGGAAAAGGATGTAATAAAATTGTTGAAGAATTAAGATTAAATAAGGAAGGATAGGGTTTATGAATAAATATTTAATCTTTATTGCAGTGTTTTTAACAGGACTTTCACTATTTATTTATGAAGTACTTTTAACCAGGCTGTTTTCAGCTGTTTTAACCTATAATCTTGCATTTGTTGTTGTATCCCTCGCTATCTTAGGAAGTGGTTTAGGAGGAATTCTTACTCATAAAATAACAGGAAATAAAAAAATTACTTCGGAGAAATTATTATTAACAAGCTCCCAGTGGCTTCCTGTAAGCATTATAGTTTCCATAGCATTAATGTACTTCCTTCCCTTCTCATTAATGTTTATAATGTATGTATTTACAGGAATGATGCCTTTTATTTTGGGTGGAATGGTAATATCTACAATTTTCAAGAGCAATATTGGTGTAAGTGGAAAACTGTATTTCATGGATTTGCTGGGCTCAGGTATAGGGAGTATAGCAGTGATTGGAATAATGAACAAATTCGGATTTATGTCCAGCGTAATTGTTGTAACCATCTTTGCGCTTCTAGCTTTCTTTTCAGTTAGTTGTTACTACAGAAAAACTTTGAAAATAGCGGCTGCTGGAGTGTTTTTGATATTATTGACAGGAAGCCTTATACAGGGAAGTGTGATTAAGTCGTTAGAAAAAAGATTTTATGCATACTATACAAGCCCTGGCACAGTTATAAACATGTTGAGAGACTCCGATGAAAAGCCACTTGGTATATCCTTTTCAAAGTGGAATGCGATATCAAGAACGGATGTAATTGAAACCACCAACAAGAATGAAAAGTTAATAGTAACTGATGGAGGTGCAACGGCACCAATCATCAAGTTTAATGGTAATCTGAATGAGGTGCAGTATTTAAAAGAAAGTGTTAATTACATACCATTTTCCTTTGGTAAAAACGATGACACTCTGGTAATAGGATCGGGTGGAGGAAAGGACGTTTTATTTGCCCTTTTGGGAGGAAGCAGGAAAATTGATGCCGTTGAAATAAATCCTTCCACGATAGAAGCTGTGAATAATTTTAAAGATTTTAGTGGAGATATATATAACAGGCCTGAAGTTAAGGTGTACAACCAGGATGGCAGAAATTTCATTGAAAACAGCAGTGATAAATATGATAACATATATCTTTCCATGGTAATGACAAATGCGATAGAAAATACGATGTATTCACTTTCAGAGAATTATATATATACCTATGAAGCTTTTAAAACTTACTTAAAACATCTTAAGGATAATGGAAAATTAAGCTTTATGGTTCATAATGCATATGACCTTGCAAAGATAACAAATACAGGAATAAAGGTACTGCTTGATAAAGGAATAAGCCAGGATAAGGTTACTGATTATTTTGTTATAGTAAATGGGGTAAATAGACAGGAAAGTGGAGAACATGGTGGAGGAGTAAATATGCCTCTTGTTATATTTAAAAATACTCCATTTACATGGGAAGAAATAAATTCGATAAAGAATATCACTGAAATGCAAAACAGGGATATAATTCATCTGCCTGGAAAAGAGGATCCGGTGTATAAAGCATTGAAAAATAAGGAGATAACTTATACTCAACTAATAAAGGAGATTCCATTTAACTCAAAACCAACTACTGATAATAGTCCATTTTTCTTCAATTATTCCAAGCTTTTACCCTTTGAAATGTACTTTGTTCTACTTATTGTACTATTTGTCTGGATAGTTGTAAGAAGGAAATATATAGAACAAAAGGAACACAGAGGTATATCATTTTATTTTGCCGGACTGGGCCTTGCATATATGCTGGTGGAAATTCCAATAATACAAAAGATGGTATTGTATTTTGGAAGCCCATCTCTGGCATTTAGTTTTATATTGTTTAGTTTGTTGGCTGGCAGCGGTATAGGAAGTGCTTTAAGCAGTCATGAAGCAATTGAAAAACATTTATTAAAACCACCTAAATATCTTCTAATTACAGGTATTGTGATTATAGTTAGCCAGTGGAGTATAATATGGATGCTGAATGAGGCAAGGGGTTTACAGCTTATATACAGATTTATTGTTGTATTTATAGCAATGATGCCAATGGGAATAGCTATGGGAATTCCTTTCCCAACAGGTATAAAAAGGTTAGAAAGTATTATAAGAGATAAAAACCTTGTTCCACTAATGTGGGGAGTAAATGGCATTTTCTCAGTTTTAGGTTCAACGCTTGCGATTATAATCTCAATGATATTTGGATTTAATGCAGCATTGAACATAGGAGCTATAATATACATTTATCTGTTTATTTCAAATCCTTTAAGGATGGGTAAAGCACCTATACAAGAATAATTTTTTTGAAAAGTGAGGATGATTTTAAACATCTTCACTTTTTTATGTTTTGCCTCAATTTATAGTTTATGGCACCAAAATTGCTATAATAATTGGTGATAATATTTTTTAAAATATATTTATCAAACATCAAAGATAAAGGTTAATTTGACTTTTATAATATTTTAGCTTAAGTGCGTTGGTATCGGATTAACTAAATTTCTATAAAGCTTTTGCTTTATATCCAACACTAACTGTAGCAAAATGTACACAAGGAGAGAAAAGGATGATTAAAAAATATGTTTATATTATAATTTTTGCTGCAATGTTGATATTGTTACTGTTGTATATGGAAAATAAATATCACGTTCTGTATAACAATGCCTGTGGCATGGGTATACAGGGCTTGAAGGTAATAGGGATGATAGCTGTAATAACTATGATGACGTTAATAATATTTAGCCGCGGCAAGAACAAAACTAAAGAAACTTATTGCATTAAATGCCTTTCGAAATTACAGAAGAACTGGAAGATATGTCCTAATTGCGGCTGGGAAAGAATAGGTGATAATTAACATGATGCTCATAGTAATCTTAATAATTTGCATTATTATATATGCTATTTCCTCCAGAGAGGATTCAAAATATAATAACAGTTATGATATGGATATACTAAGATGTTTTAATTGTGGTGAAGAAATAGAAGAAAGCTACAATTATTGTCCAAATTGTAAAGTAAGGTTAAAAAAACAGTGTGAAGGCTGCGGCAAGATGATAAGTGTAAATTGGAGGCACTGCCCATACTGCGAGCATCCAAATTCTTAGCAGGAAGGTGAAAATATGAACGCTAAATTGAGAGATAATTTATTAATTGCAGCAAGTATAATTGTAATTACCTTCTTGCATTATTTTACCCTCATGCCTAAAACAGGCCTTCATGATTTTTACAGAAGGTTATATTATATACCTATAATATTCTCAGCTTTCAGGTTTAGATTAAAGGGAGGTATTGCTGCATCTATTGCAGTAGTAACTTTATATGCTCCTCACATGCTTATATATTTTGGGAAAATAGATATAGATATAATCAATCAGTTTTTAGAAATAGCAATGTTTATAATTATTGGCGGCATAACGGGTATGTTAGTTGAGTCTGAAGCAAGGGTTAGGAGGCTTTTGGAAGTTCAAATTACAAAGCTTACAAATCTTGAAAACTATACGGGAAATATCCTGGACAGCATTTTAAATGGAGTTATTGCTGTCGACAGAAGCCTTAAAATCACATCAATTAATAAAGAAGGTAAGAACATATTGAACCAGAAAAAGGAAATGACCGGAGAATATGTGTATAAATTTTTCGAGGATGGGGAGAAGTTAAAAAACATTTTGAATGACGCAATGCAGAGGAATAAAGGGATACAGGGTTATGAGGTGCATAGTCTAAAATGTGGAGACACAAGGGTAACTGTTAGACTTCATGCATATCCTTTGAAAAATATTTTAAACGCATTGGAGGGAATGGTACTGGTTATTGAGGATATAACCCATGTAAAGAGACTTGAAAACCAGGTAAGAAGGGCGGAAAAACTGTCTGCAATTGGTGAACTGGCATCTGGAATTGCCCATGAGATAAGAAATCCACTTGGAATAATTAAAACAATATCCCAAACTATCAATAAGGATATTGAGGATGAAGAAATAAAAGAGGGACTGGAAATTATAGAGCATGAGATTGACAGAGCAAATAAGGTTATACAGGGGCTTTTGGACTTTGCAAAGCCAAGCATTTTTAACAGTAAGATTCAAAGTATCCATAAGATAATAAGCGAAGTGTTAATTCTTATGAACAAGTATGCACAGCAGCATAGGGTGGAAATTATGTATGAAGTAGTTGAAGACAGCTTTATAAACGTTGACGCTGATAAGATAAAACAGGCATTTGTAAATATAATATTTAATGCAATTCAGGCAATGCCGGAAGGGGGAAATCTTAACATTCAACTTGAAAATGAGGACGGATTTTCAAAAATATCCTTCAGTGATGAGGGGGTTGGAATAGATGAAAATATAATGGAAAAAATATTTGAACCATTTTATACTACGAAAGAAAAGGGTACTGGTTTGGGACTTTCAATTACCCATAGAATTATAGAGGAACATAAAGGATATATAGAAATAGACAGTAAAGTAGGTGTTGGTACAACAGTTATTATATATTTACCTAATGAAAAAATCGGAGGAGAAGTGGATGAAAAGGATTCTGATAGCCGATGATGAAAAGAACATGCTCTGGGCACTTAAAAAGGCTCTTAAGGATGAAGGATACAGGATATTCACGGCTTCTGATGGTATGGAGGCCTTGGATGTGGCACTTAAGGAAGAACCGGATTTAATGCTTCTTGACTTAAGAATGCCTAAAATGGATGGTATAGATGTTCTTAAGAAACTTAAAAAAAATAATATGAAAATACCGGTTGTTATGATAACTGCCCATGGAACAATGGAAAGCGCTATTGAGGCTATGAAGCTGGGGGCTATTGATTATATATCCAAGCCATTTGACATAGAGGAATTAAAAGTGGTTATAAATAAGGCACTGAATATCGGAAGCATGCAGGAGCAAATAGAGTTTCTCACTGAAGAATTGAGTAAGAACACAGGAAAAGTAATTATTGGAGAAAGTGAAAAGATAAAAAATGTGCTTAATATTGTTAGCAGGGTGGCAAACAGCAATGCTACGGTTTTAATAACGGGTGAAAGTGGAACGGGTAAAGAACTGATAGCAAATGCGATTCACTTTAGCAGCAATCGAAAGCATAAACCCTATGTTAAAATTAACTGCGGTGCTATACCGGAGAACCTACTTGAAAGCGAATTGTTTGGATATGAGAAGGGAGCATTTACAGGGGCAGTTTCAAGAAAGCCCGGTAAATTTGAACTGGCAGACGGAGGTACCATATTTTTAGATGAGGTTGGAGAACTGACTCCTGCTATACAGGTAAAACTTTTAAGGGTACTTCAGGAAAGGGAGTTTGAACGTATTGGAGGAGTTGAGACAATAAAGGTAGATGTTAGAATTATTGCTGCGACAAACAGGAACCTTATGGATATGGTTGAGAAAGGTGAATTTAGGGAAGATCTTTACTATAGGCTTAATGTAATTCCAATAGAACTTCCACCTCTAAGGGAGAGAAAGGAAGACATACCCAAACTTATTGAATTCTTTATTGAAAAATATTGTAGAGAAATTGGCAGAGAGAAATTATCATTTGAAGAGGACGCTTTGAAAATACTTATGAATTATGAATGGAAGGGAAATATCAGAGAGCTTGAGAATGTAATCGAAAGGCTTGTAATCCTTAATCAGGGAAGAATAATTAAAAAGGATATGCTGCCTAAGGAGATATTGATCTGTGAAAATAAAGAGGTACAGTTTGTACTCCCAGAAGAGGGAATAAATCTTGATGAAGTGGAAAAAAGTTTTATCATTCAGGCTCTGGAAAAAACAGATTACAATCAGACACACGCAGCCAAAATACTGGGAATTACAAGGCATACTCTTCTTTACCGTATGGAAAAGTACGGAATAAAAAATAAGAATTAAAATTTTCATATTCAAAGCTAATATTCATCCCTTAAATGTTTTTACATCAAATAATCATTATATATATGCAGGGGATGATAAAAATAAATATTTTAAAGGGAGGTTTTGTTTATGTTTAAATGGTTTAAAAAATTACTTGATCAAATTGCAAAGGCTAACAACGACACTTTTAAAGGTCAGAAGTTAGACTGCTGTGAAATGAACCGAAAGAACAATGGAGGGCATAATATGAAATAACAATAAATTGGTATAACTGCTGTCTATTACGTTTATGAATTATAATGTATTATATCATACAGCAGGTGAGTTAAATATAACAACAATATATAGATGTGGATCGAACGATAAAAATCATTTAGATGAACAAGCAATGCTCTATTTTAAAATAGGCACTGCTTGTTATTTTTTTTGCTATAATCCATTTGGCATGAAATTTGCATAAGTTTTTGTATATTGATTTTAAAGGAGGTGAGGAGAAAAGAGTAAATAAAAAGGAAAATGATAAAACGCTGAATCCATTTTATGGAGCGGGGGATAAGTATTTGGGGTGAATCGTTAAGAGGGCTAATTCTCTATGGCCTAACCCGTCAACTAACCTCGTAAGCAGAATAGGGGAGGAATACCAATGACAAGAAAAATATTATCTCTTGTACTTGCTGTACTAATATCATTTTTAATACCTTCGTATGTACTGGCTGAGAGTATTACTGAAAAGAAGGATGAGTTGAACAAAGTTAACGATAGAATTGAAGAATTAAAGGATAAAATCGAATATATAAAAGACGAAAAAGAGGATGTTCTGGCAGAACTTAATAAAATAAACAAGCAGGTTGATGACCTATCAGGTAATATTAATGAAATTAGTACGCAGATTAGAGATATTCAGGTGGAAATTAGCAAAAAGGATAAGGAACTGAATGATGCTATAAAAGAGTTTAATGCAGAAAAGGAGCTTTACAATGAAAGAGTTAGGGCTATGTACATCAATGGCCCGTCAGGTTATCTGGAGATTCTTATTTCTTCCGAAAGTTTCTCAGATTTTATATCAAGGTTTGATATAGTTAAGAGGCTAATTGAATATGATAAAGAGGTACTAAATAAAATTAAAGAAAAACAGAAAAATATAGAGAATAAAAAGAAAATCCTTGATTCAGAGAGGAATAGACTTGAGAATTTGAAGAAAGAGCTTGTAGATAAAAAAGCTCAGTTAAAAACTGCAAATGAAAATAAGAAAGCATATTATGATAATTTGAATAAGGACATGGTAAATCTTGAAAGGGCACTGGATCAAGAGATACGGGAGTCACAGGAACTTGAAGCCGAAATACGTAATATTACCTCAGGAAGCCCAACAGGCAGTAGTAATGAGACATACTCCGGTTCAAGGGGACCAATTTTAAAAGTTAGCGATATAGGGCGCATGCCAAGAATTACATCTCCCTTTGGTATGAGGCTTCATCCAATACTTAAAAAATATAAAATGCATACCGGGATAGATTATGCAGCTCCAAGTGGTACTCCAATATATGCTATGTCAGATGGAAAAATAATTATTTCAAAATATGGAAGTGGCTACGGAAACTATGTGGTCATCGATCACGGCGGAGGAATAAGTACCCTTTATTCACATAATTCGGTTAATCTCGTGTCAGCAGGTCAAACCGTGAAAAAAGGACAAGTTATAGGAAAGGTTGGCGCTACAGGATATGCAACTGGGCCACATGTTCATTTTGAAGTAAGAATAAATGGTACTCCTGTAAATCCTGAACCATATGTGATAATAGGAAAATAGAATAGATTTAGATATTGTTAATTTAAAGAGCAGGCAGCTTTATTATAAAACCAACAAGCTGCCTGCTGCTCTATATTATTTTCATATGGAGCTCTGGCAAGGCCGTCAGAAAGTTTAAGAAAACAAGTTAAAAATTTTAATATATAGAAAGTAGAATAGTGCCTTTTTTATACCAGGCACGCTGATGAAATAACAAGGGCATTAATGGCATGAAATTTGCTTTAATATATATAGGAGGTACAGCTGCAAACCGGTTCTGTTCTGATGAATGAAAAGTGACTTTTGTTTTATGTTTAATTTTATAGTTCAAAATGATGCAAAATGGTAAAATGAAAGATTTTTATTTGTATTCAGACCACTCCTTATAGGTGGAATACTCTAAATAAACAGGAGGAAACTATGAATCAGGAGAAAAACAAAGCTTTAATAGCATTAAAAACTTCTAAAGGACAGATAGAGGGCATTATCAAGATGATTGAAGATGAAAGATACTGTGTTGATGTATCCAATCAAATCGTTGCAGCTCAAGCTCTTTTAAAAAAAGCAAATATGCTGATTTTAAAACAGCATGTACATCACTGTGTTAAGGATGCTGTTAAGCAGGACAATGCTGATGAGAAAATAGATGAGATTATAGAGGTTTTGTCTAAGATAATGGATAGGTAAAGTTTTAAGATTTGCTTGTTGGGAGAGAAGGTATATGAAAACATTTGCATTTTAAAAAATATATTGGGGATAAGATAATTGGTGATAGTATTATGAATAAAAATGGTGCTCTAAAACATAAAGTTATAAGGGACCCTGAAGAGCTTTGATATTTTGTTAATCAAAGCTCTCCTTATTGGTATAATATTTGCTTATATAATAATTAGATATTGGAATAGAAGGGGGTGAACAATTATAAAAAGTCATACGATTAAACTAAAGCAGAATAATATGTTATGCCACAGGTGTATGATGAATGCTGCGAAGGCTATTTCATTAATAGAAGGAATGCAGGAAATTAATATGGATTTAGAAAAAAAGGTGATTAAAATAACGTATAACAATGAAAATATTACTAGATATGAAATAGAAAAAATTATCGATGAAGCCATAACAGGGAGAAAAGCTGAAACCTTCTAGTATAGGGACATAAAATTATAAAGTGTTTTTACTGTATTATATCATACAGTTGATGTTGCCTATGGAACAGTCCCATTATCAAGCAAAAGCCAGTTTAATGCGTTGTGTTAGTTTTGCTTTTTAGAGAGTGCTGCGATAAAAAATATATTTGATTCACCAGCACGATTGGCAAACAAGTTCTAAGGCATCGGATTCGCACAGCCTAAGAAGGTGCGTGAACTCGCTCTAGCTCAAACACCACGAACACTTCTCTAAGGCGCTGCTTCATCCTATGTGACAGGAACTTCTAATTGCTCGCTAAAATGCGACCTACATATATTTTTTATCTTCGCTCAGTCCCTGAACTACAACAACGGATTAAATTAAAATAAAAGCAATGTCTTTACTCTAAAACATTGCTTTTATTTTAATTTTTTAGTAAATGGTGTGGCATGAAATTTGCGTATATATTGAGTGTAATATATGAAAGGGATCAATACAGTGTAATGAAAAATACCAGACGCTGAATCCATGTAATGGAACGGGGGATAATCAAATTGGGGTGAACCATTAAGGGGGCTAAACTCTATGGCCTAACCCGTCAACTAACCTCGTAAGCAGAATAGAGGAGGAAAATTATGTACAAGTTGAGTAAAAATCATGTAGTTTTTATACTTATAGCTTTTGCATTGATAAGTGCAGGAGTTATAGCAAATTCACTTAATAAGGCAGAAAAATCCGAAGCATCGTCTGATAATATAGTACAAAGCAGCAATACTTTGGAAGAAAAAGCTGTTAAAGTTTCTGATGAGGAGCCAAAGGAAAAACTGCCTGAAATAGTAAGCTATGTAGTAAAATCGGGAGATACATTAGAGTCTATAGCAAGCTCCTACGGAATTAAAGTAAGCAGCATAACTGAATCCAATAATATCTCGAATGATGCTGTGTTAAAAGAAGGACAGCAGTTAAGGTTTCCTTCTATAGATGGAATCCTGTACAAAGTTAAAAGCGGTGAAACCCTCTGGGAAATATCAAGGGCTTATGATATTGATTTAAATGAACTTCAGAGAATAAATTCTATAAATTCATCCGATAAGCTAAAGCTTGATCAAGAAATAATCATTCCGGGAGCAGATAAGATAAAGGTAATTAAGGCAAATAAACCCGCTGCTAAGGATTCTGTCACAGCCTCAAAAATAAAAAGTATAAAGACTGCATCAAGGGGGGGATCTTTAGTTTCACCCTTACCGGGTATTATATGGCCGCTTAGAGGGAAAATAACCTCGGGATTTGGGCCAAGAGATGGAAGAATGCATAATGGGCTGGATATTGCAGCCCCAACTGGCACTAATATAAAAGCAGCACTGGATGGAAAGGTAATATTTAGTGGTTGGAAGAATGGTTATGGCAATATAGTTATATTAAATAATGGAAATGGTGTTGAAACTTACTATGCTCATAATTCTTCAAATCTTGTAAAAGTAGGACAAGATGTAAGTAAAGGTCAGGTTATCGCAAAGGTTGGAAGTAATGGAAATGCAACAGGATCGGTACTTCACTTTGAAGTAAGAAAGGGAGGAAAACCCTATAATCCATTAATATTTTTACCTTGATGTATGATAATTGAAAATGTAGTTTTGAAATGTTTGCACAAAGGGAGGAAAAACTATGAAAATAAATGGACTTACAGGGATGAGCAGTAATATGTTTGAAAATTGTAAAATGAAAGACATGAATGGAAGTAGAGAGGTAAAACAAATTGATGTCGAGAAAATAAAGTCTAATGAATTAGCAAGTAACAGAACAAGAGCAAATAATACAAATGGAGTGAAGGAAAATTTAATTGATTTAAAGGTTTAAAGCCTCCTGTTTTATTTTGGATAATCCCGTGGAAGCGGCAATAGCGAAGCCCATGCAGTTCTTTTGAATCTGCAAGGCTTCGCTTTAAAGTTTTTCCTTTTAAATAGCATTTTAAATAAAACAACAGGATCATCTGCTGGACGACAGTTGTTATGGCAGTATAAATCTTTAGTAATTTTATTCGTTGTGCTACTCTGAAAAGTTCATTGGAATAAAAGGAGAAAGCATGTACAGACCGGCGCTGCGATAAAAAATATATTTGATTCGACAGTACGCTTAGCAAAGAAGTTCTATGGCTCGGGATTTGAAAAATGTGAAATTCACATATTTTTTATATCTGATTTTTCTTAGTAAAATTATGTACGAAAGATTAATATCTATGCCAATTTATGGCAAATCAAAATGGAGATATAAGCAGCACAACACGTTAATTTAATACTTATCTATTTAGTAATTAATTTAATACAATTACTTCAAAGGAGGACACTATATGAGTTGTAAAAAGATTCTCATAATAGAAGATGAAGAAATGATAGCAGAGTCTATTAAAGGATATTTAGAAAGAGATGGTTTTAAGGTATATACTGAGCAAAATGGCAGGCAGGGCTTAGATAAATTTTATAGGTTAAATCCTGATTTAGTTATCCTAGATTTAATGCTTCCAGAGTTGTCAGGTGAGGATATATGTATATCTATACGCAAGACCTCCAGGGTTCCTATAATCATGTTAACTGCAAAGGTGGAGGAAGAGGATGTATTAAGAGGGTTGGATATTGGGGCAGATGACTATATTACAAAGCCATTCGGTATGCGTGAATTAGCCGGGAGAATTAAAGCGGTGCTTCGAAGAGTAGATAATGATCCACAGCCACTTTTTAGTAAAATGAGTTTTAATGGGGGAGATCTGGAATTTGATATAGATAAAAATGAAGTAAGAAAAAAAGGGGAATTACTAAGACTTACACCAAGTGAATATAAAATTCTGCTTTCTTTATTAAAGTATCCTCAGAAAACCTTTACTAGAGAGGAATTAATATATATCGCATTAGGTCAAAGTTATGAGGGATATACTAGAACGATTGATACCCACATTAAGAATTTAAGGTCCAAAATTGAAACTGATATTAAGAATCCCCAATACATTATTACAGTTCATGGGTTTGGCTACAAGTTTGGAGGAGAGAAATATGAGGTATAAGTTGGGGAATAAACTCTCAATAACCTATGCAATTATCGCAGTGGTTACTGTGGGAATGATTGCAGCGTTATTTAATTTATTCGTTGAAAAATATTTTATAGAATACGTGAAGGCAAACAATGAAACTATGATTCATACTATAACTCATAGTATAGAGCATCAATATCATAACGTTGACAAGTGGGATAAGAATAAGTTGAGAGCAATAAGTGATGATGCTCTCAAAGAGGGGCTTATTCTGGTTATCAAAGATAAGGAAGGAAGGGTTATATGGGATACTTCAAAAAATAAAGGCATGTCAGATGAGCTTCTCTTAAGTTATATAGAGAACAATATGAGAAGAAGATATAAAAATTGGAATGGAAAGATTGAAAAAAAGGAAGTTCCTTTATATTACGAGGGTGAAGAATTAGGTTCAGCAGTAATAAAGTATTATGGACCATTCTATTTTACTGAAAACGAGTTCGACTATATCAATGTACGTTCAAGGATAATTAGATTGGTGATGATGGTTTCTATATCTTTATCCGTGCTCCTTGGGATTATAATCTCAAGACAGATAAGTGTTCCTATAGAAAAGGCCATTAGAATTACCAAATTAATATCAGAGGGAAATTATAAAACTAAAATTGATATAAAGTCTAATGCCGTGGAAATAGATGAGCTTGTAAAGGCTGTGAATTTACTTGGAGAAAAATTGGAAAAGCAGAATACAATGAGAAAACGAATAGTATCAGATATTGCGCATGAGCTTAGAACTCCATTAGCAGCTATACAGAGTTATCTGGAAACATTAATTGAAGGGGTATGGGAACCAACAATAGACAAGCTTAATAATATTTACAGAGAAGTTTTGAGAGTTAACAGGCTTGTAGGAGATTTATCTAAACTTACAAGATACGAAAGTGAGACAGATAATTTAAATATTCAGCTGCTGGATTTAGATGAAGTTATAAGTAGAATTATAATGAACTTTAGTTCAGAAATACACAAGAAAGACATAAGGCTTAAAGTTGATACCAATGTGAAAAGTATATATGCTGATGAAGATAAAATAAGTCAAGTGATTGTTAATATTCTTTCTAATAGTATAAAATATACTGATACTGGAGGAGAAATCACTATTACAACCTATGAAAATAATTCAAAGGTGTTTATAAAAGTTAAGGATAACGGTATAGGAATACCTCCTGAGGACCTGCCACATGTCTTTGAAAGATTTTATAGGGTTGATAAATCTCGCCAAAGAAACACAGGAGGTTCTGGAATAGGTCTTACGATCACAAAAGCAATAGTTGAAGCACATAGGGGAAATATCAGAATTGAAAGTTAATTAAATAGAGGAACAGAAGTTATAGTAGAGTTGCCTAAGAGAGTTAAATAGTAATTTTACCAGTTCTTAAGAAGCAGCAAAATTAAAGTAAAGTCTTGTAAACTCGCTGAGAAGTTGAATGATATGGTGAAAATATTTAAGATATAAAGCATACTTTTGTGTAATTTTGGCAGTAATAAATAATAAAGGGATATATTTTGGAGGAATTATTATGGATAGTACCGAAAAAATAAGAAAGAGATACGATAGGGCAGCAAGATTTTATGATTTGCTTGAGAGTCCTATGGAAATTATGAGTTTAAAAAAATGGAGAATAAAAGTAATGAGGCAACTTGAAGGCAGGGTTTTGGAGGTAGGTGTAGGAACGGGTAAAAACATACCCTATTATCCTGATAATCTTGACATCACTGCAATTGACTTTAGCACCAATATGCTTTCTAAGGCGAGGGAAAAGGCAGTGAGATATGGCAAAAAGGTTAAGCGGCTTCAAATGGATGCTCAAAACATGGATTTCCCCGATGATTCTTTTGATAGTGTTTTTACAACCTGTGTCTTTTGCTCGGTACCAGACCCTATAAAGGGGCTAAAAGAAATCAGAAGGGTATGCAAGCCGGATGGAAAGATAATAATGATTGAGCATGTAAGAAGCGAGAAAGCTGCTCTTGGATTATTGATGGATTTATTAAATCCTTTAGTGGTAAACGTATACGGAGCCAATATAAACAGAAGGACAGTCGAAAATATCCAAAAGGCTGGATTTACTTCAATTGAGGTAAGAAATCTCTCAAGCGATATTGTAAAAGAAATAATAATTCGAAATGTAAAATGATTTTCATGCTACTTGCTTAATAAAAACAAAAACAGCTATCGGGGCCTGCTGATAGCTGTTTTTGTTTTTAGCTTTAGGATATAAAAAATAATTAAACCAGGCTTGTGCAGCAAAAAGGAAAATTAGATGGCTTTCTATTTAATGTAATTGATTATTATGCAACTGGAAATATGGCATGAAATTTGCTAAATGTTATATCAAAAGGAGGTGTAGTTTTAGTTCATTTATGCTTTGTGAAAAAATAGGAATGTAATGTTATTAAAAATAGTAAAGAATACCAATGTGTATCGATACTAGGTGGTGAAATATGATTAAGGAAAGAAAACCATTAATATCCATTATAATAGGATTAACTATACTATCAGCTGTAGTTGTTGGATTATTAAATGAGACATGGCATTTCTACAGAAAAAAATATTATGCATTTGTCCCAAATGCAGGAGATGGAACGATTGCAGTGATTGATACTGAAAAGCATGAGATAGTTAAAAGGATTAATATCGGAACAGCAGCCTCCGATGGGATAGCGGTGACAAAAAACGGAAAGTTTATTTATGCAGGTAATGTCGAGGGTGGAGAAGTATTTGTAATAAATACTTCAACAGGGGAAGAAGTTGCAAGAATTAAAACCGGGTTAAATGTTCATGGTATAGATATAACCCCTGATGACAAATATGTTTACGTTACAAGTGGAGATTTAAAGGAAGGGGTTCAATATAATTATATTTCTATAATTGAGACAAAATCCAACAAAATAGTTGGGCAGATAACATCTGATTGGAAGAGCCCTTCACATATAGATTTCAGTAAAGATGGTAAGCTGGCCTATGTTTCAAATGTTATATCAAATGAAGTCGCCATTGTTGATACTCAAACAAGAGAAATATTAAAGAAAATTCCAGTGGGGCGTATTCCCAATGAAACTGAACCTTCAGTAGATGGGAAAAGATTATATGTTGCAAATGTTGGGGATGGCACATTGTCGATAATAGACACAAATAGCTACGATATTATAGGAGGTATAGAAGCTGGAAGAGGGATTCATGGAATTGCAGTTACAAAGGATGATAAATATGTATGGACAGCCAATAGAACTTCAAAGGATGTATCTGTAATTGATGTTGAAAAGGGTAAAGTTGTAAAATCAATAAAGCTTGGGGGTACACCAAATCATGTTTCCATAGTTCCAAATACGAATATTAGCCTATGTTTCAAATTTGGAATCAGGAGATATTCAGGTAATAGATATGTCAAACTTTAAGGTTATAAAGACGATTCCTATAGGTAAGGAGCCCCATGAAATAGATTTTGCAGCTATGGATAATATTTAATCCTGGATATCCATTAAAGTACCTATATTGTGTCAAATCATACAATTGATGTTGTAGAAAGAACAGCTTTTATAAGGATGATGAAAGCAATGTTGTTGCGCTAAAGAGGAGTTTACAAAGAATCAAAATCTTCTAAAACCCAGACAAAGCTGGTAGTGAGAGTGTATACTTTCTACTGCTAGCTTGTTTTATGAACTGCAGCAATACTTTAGCTTTCATAAATAGATGCTGTAAACATTCCTTAGGTTGGTTTAGTCATGTTGTTTAAAATATAATGCGGAAAGTTACTGAAATATCTAACAAAATGTTAGATTCAGTGGTTAATGGTTTTTCAATGATATTCTATATCTTCATAATGCCTTGACAATTGGGATATAGAATTAATTCACAGCATCATAGAAATGGGTAGAGATAATGAGAATACTTATGTATCTATTAAGCAAGCAATATAGGCAAAAAATCAATGATAACTATACAAATAACTTAATAAAGAAATTCAACGAGATTGATGAAGAGTATGAAAGAATATATAGTAGTGTAACTATTCAGAGTTATTGTGATTATGAGCAATTAGAAAATGTATCCTAATTGGCGTTCTTGTAAATCCAACTATTTATGTTACCCTATTATTCCATGACAATGATGTAGGAGAGAATATATCCTGAAATCTTTGTTCCTACAATCCCACAGGCTGAAGATGGAAAATATCCAGTAGATAATACAGATTTTAAAGCAGACTACAAAGGTGAGTACTGCTATATATGCCAGTATCCTGGGCATGCTCAGGATGGTATGTATGGAAAGATTATTGTTCAGTAAGGGGTTAATTGGCAATAAGCAGTATCAATAATAGAATTGATACTGCTTATTTTTAAATGATGGATATGATGGAAAATGTTAATCTGATTTATGATACTAAATTTTCTAAAATATATGAAAAGGTGATGATTGTTTTAATTTACAAGCAATTATTTACTTCATTGGCAATCTTAAGAAGTATTTTATAATCATCACCAAATGTACATAGGGAATTGCAATTTTTATATAAGCTAGAGAATAATATATACCTTAAAGAAATACATTCCAATCTTTTAAAGGATGGGCGCTTTAGCTGAGCAATTATTTCTTTTTCACGGGAATCAGGAGCTACCAGGAAAAAATTATATTGTCTGGAACCAAGTGATGATGCCAGGTCTACTAAGCGTAAAATACCTGAATATATGGATGTACTTTTCTCAATTTCAAATGCGCATTCAATTTCACTTGTATCTTTATTTATCCAGATAACATCAATAAGAGAAATTGTTTTTAATACTTCCTTTGGAAGATCTAATATTGGAAGTTCTGGAATGGTAATAAACTCCAGACTTTTACCATTGAGGGATTTCGTCCTATCATTAACTGCAACAAAAACATCATAACCTAGATTTCTACCTATCTCAGTTAATAAAAACTGCATTTTAAGATGTTCTGATTCCTCTTTTATCTCATTTTGAACTTCAAGATGGCGTTTTTTAAGTGCCTTTTCTAATTTATCCTTTTCAAACTTCAATGATACTTTCCAGTTTTGACTTAAAGAAATCTTTCCAATTCCAACATCAAACAATAAGCCGGATATTGCACCTAAATCCTTTGATAGCAATGGATTTAATTCTTCATTTGTTTTTATTACTATTTCTCGCATTTGCAAATAATCGTTCCAGGAACCCAGCTTCTTTTTATCAGAAAAAATTGCATTAAATCCATTTACCATTGCAGTATTAAAAGGAGGCATTAGTGTTGGGTGTAAAAAATAAAGTATATTTGCTACAGCAGGACCTAATCCCTTGATTTTATAATTGTCCAATTTTATAATTTCTTTTATTATTTTGTCAGCGCTGTTTGCTGATAAGCAGGATTCCAGAAACTGTCCAAATATCTTTTTATTTTCTTCATTTTCATAAATATCAGGAATTCTTAGCTTTGGCTTCCAATAGAAAGGATGTGCTGCACCTTCAAATACTTGTTTTTGTTCTGTAATACAATTTAAAACAAATTCTAGGGGGGAACCCTTAAAATCATTTCCGAAGGAATCATTTTTAATAGAATTAATAACATTAATAACTCCTCGTCTAATAGACCTAAAAGCTTTCATTCTTGCTTCATTATAAATAAACCAGGTGTTGTAGACAGATTCAGAATCCTTCTTATATTGATTGACAAGTTTTATTAAATTTGCAGTTTCCATAAAGCTGCCTCCCTAGAACTTACTCTCATATTTTCATCTAATTTTCTAGATAAATATTTTCTAATAATATTATCATAAATATAATCAAATCAATAATCAATATAATTCATTGTTGTAAATGCTACAAGATATGCAGAAAGTGCAACACCGATTGTATAAATAAATTCAAAGCAATTTTTCCTTAATATTCAAGAGCAAGCGTAAAATAATCCCCAACTATATAATAGGTGGGGATTATTTTACGTTTACGAACAAATTTTAAGAGGTGATTTTATGTTTATTGAAATCTTGATAACTTTTGGAATAGTTTCAGCGGCTATATACATGCTTTTAAAAAATATTAAGAAAAAGGCCCTTGGAAAATGTGACAGCTGTTCTGAAGGTAAGGATGATGATCCTCCTCTTCATAAAATATTCAAATAAAGCTGTTAAAATATAATATGTGAAGAATTATATGAAAAGTATTGGGCAGGATGATTCGGATTGACACACTATCTTTGGATACTATCTTGAAATTTCGTGACTTATCGTAGAATATTGTGAGTTCTCTACTTCAATCAAGGTATGCCATTGACATTGAGCCTCTGTATATATTGGTTTAAAGCCCTGGCGGCAGTCAACTATTCAGGACTACCATACAAAATGCTATCATATATACCCTCAATATCAAATCCATAATGGAGGGAATGAGGGGATTTAGAGGTAGAGAGATTATGGGGGGAGTATGGACACTTCTAAGGCGAAAGCCACTATTCCTATTTATCCAATTCTTGATGATACAAAGTAAAGGATAAAATAAAAATACGGTCATTATATCCTAATACAAGAACTTAAACAATGCTAAAGGAGATGTAGAATTTATTACGATATATTATCGAATAAGCCCTGCTATAAGGCTTACAGGAAAGATAAAAAAAGTAAATAACCCCAGGTTTGGTGGAACCTGAGGTTTAAATGGAGGGGGTAGAAACAATTATTAGTTTCTGTTTATATTATGAATGAGTTATGTAAAGGAATTATGAAGATTAGTGAAATTAATATTTATTATCACATTAAATAGACTCATAAAATGTATTAAAATAATATAATATTAAATACTTAATATTTGAAAAAATGGCAATTGTAATAAACTATTAAAATATAGATATAAAACGATATATACACGACATATTAGATGTACAAGTTTCATTTGAATTCTATTGCTCATATCATATATAGTAAATTCAGAATTGAAAGGAGATAATATATGCTACATCATGACAACGAAAATGATTTTATGCGGTTATCGGATATCGAAAAGAATCTTGATGTGATGAGCTACCGCATATACCATGGGCCCTTAGTTGAAACAGTTCAGCAATGTTAAGCAACCTGTGAACACATGATTACTTTTTTACTGAGAAAGCATGAAACACATATGCGATTATTGCAAATACAGCTTTTACGTGACTGTGCAGATATCTGCACCTCAACAGCAAAGTATCTTGCTCGAGATAGTGCATTTTCAAAGACAATGTCTGATTTGTGCGGATATATTTGCGAAACTTGCGGAAAAGAATGTTCAAAATTTCCGGATGCAGAATCACAGGAGTGTGCTAGAATATGTTTACAATGTGCCAGAGAATGTAGAAGTTTTGCAATGTCCAAGTAAAATTTAGCATTGCTTTAATTGCAATAAAAAATAACAGTGTAAGGTTTGAAACCTGACTGATATTTTTATTTTATAATGTGAAAATCATTTTCTAAAATAATGCCATTGACAGTTAGTTTTTCAATTAGTTCAGGAATTAATATATCTTTGATGGTTGGAGCAGAAATAGCTGTAGCTGACATTGTTTCATCTTTATCAGCAGATATGAAAAAACTTCATTTGGAGAGCATCTCTCTGCTTCCTTTCCTTTTGCTTTACTCGGTGTTGTATTATCAACCGCTGCATATCTAGCGGTAGGATTTATAATTTAAAAATTATAGCAATTATAATAAAATTCATAAATTTAAGTCAGATCAATGGCATCTTTATGGTATAATATGGATATAGATTGTTTGATTAGGCATACCTTATATTGTCTTAGGGGTGATTCAAGGGGTTCCTAATTGAAAAGGAAAATGAGCCGAGTTTTTAATTTTATTTTGAGAGGTGTGGGTGGCATATGAAATTAGAAGTTGATAGGGCTGCTATAGAATATATAAAAGAAAAAGGAGCGGTTATCAGCGTAGATTTATATACTTCCAAATCCTGCTGTATTACTATAACAGAGCCTGTTGTAACCTTTGGAAAGCCTGAATTGACACAACAGTTCAACGAGTACACTATAGATGATATAAAAATATATGTAAGTAAATTCATTCACCTCAGAGATGATATAATGTCAATAAAATTGAATAAGTTTCTAGGAATAAAAAATATATCGGTATCGGGTGTGAAAATGTTATAGTGGCCTTTCCGATTTTTTTACTGCATAAAATTTAGATGAATGCATATTGAAGCAAGAATAAATGGTATTCCTGTAAATTTTAAGCCATATGTGTTAATAGGGAAATTGCAAGAACCGGGATATTGTTAATTTAAACAGCAGGCAGCTTTATTATAAAACTAAAGAGCTGCCTGCTGTTTTATATTGTTCTTATATAAAGGAATTACGCTGAAGAAAAAAGAAGCAAGTATATATCCATATAATAAAATGGTCGTTCGTTTAACACGATGCATAAACTCTGAAGGTAAAGGAATATCGGGTGTTGAAAAAATATATGATTATAAGCTCAGAGCAAGGAACGGATACGTTATTTCGGAGGGCTTATCATTTTTGCGATTATAGTTAAGAGTTATTTATAAAAAATAATTAAATACTTAATGATGCTTAAAGGAGGAGTTGGCACAAAATTTGCAAATATATTTTATCAAAGTAATTAGATTCAATTTAGACTATAAAATATTAAATCACTTAATGTTTTTATCTTACAGGTCACCGTAATTATAAATAATACATTCAAATTTATAAATAAGTTTGTGAATGCAGCTTATCATATCACACAAATGGTGTATTAAAAAATACAATTGGATTTAAATTTTGTATGCGAGCAGGAGGTGTTAAAATGGGATGCTGTGGAGGGGGAGTTGATCATAACCATCAGAACTCCAACAACTATAAAGGAACAGGTATTAAAAATATAATAACATGGGTAGTTATTATTGCATTGGCAGCGCTGATATATTACTTCACAAATTAAAAATTCTTGATAAATATTTTTATATAGAAGTTTAAAGGAGTGAGTTTTATGCAAACATTTGTACAGATTTTATCTATTGGGTTGGTAGCCTTTTTATTCTACAGGATGCTTCAGGGTGGAGGATGCTGTGGAGGAGGTCATAATCACGGAAGTTATGGAGATGGTCATGGTGCACATGGCGGCAGATCACATGACCATGGAAGTTATAACTCGGCAGGTGAAATAGAAACATACAAGGACCCAATTTGCGGCATGTATGTTTCAGCAGACAATGCAATTATAAGAAGGATTAATGGACAAACCTTCTATTTTTGCAGTGAAAGCTGCGCAAGGGAATATGAGAGAAAATACAGCTATCAATAATTCGTAAAGGAGCATTTCTATGGTAGAACTATTTAAAATAGGCCACTTTAGCATTTATCTTTTTGGAGTAACAATAGCTCTTGGAATGCTGGCAGGAATATTTATAATGTCACGGGAAGCAAAAAGAAAAGGCTTAAATGCTGATAAAATGTTTGATCTTGCCTTATATACAATTTTAGCTGCCATTTTAGGGGCCAGGTTGTATTATATAATAGCCTTCGCTCCCGGATATTATTTAAAAAATCCGGGAGAAATAATTAAAATAAACGCCGGGGGACTGTCAATTCAGGGAGGGCTGATTGGTGGGATATTATTTGCCCTATGGTACACAAAGAAGAAAGAAATATCTTTCTGGAGAGCCGCTGATGCATTTGCCCCTGGAATTGCACTTGGACAAGCTATAGGAAGAATAGGCTGTGATGTGTTTGGCATACCTATGAAGAAAATATATCCATGGGGCATAAAGGTCAGCGGCCAAATACTTCATCCAGCCCAAATGTATGAGATGATACTTGATTTAATTCTTTTCACCTATTTGCGGAGAAGACGAGGAAAGATTAAATACAATGGTGAGTTGTTTATTAAGTACATCATAGGATTTTCGATAAACAGAGCAGTAGTTGAAATATTCAGGACAAATCCAATTGTTATTAATCCTTTAACCATTGCACAGGTGACAAGCATAGCAATAATTATAATTGCACTATTTGTAAATAGATTTCTAAAAAGTAGGAGTGAAATCCTACAGGAAGATGTGGCAAATAACACAGTAGAAGTTCCAATTTATCAATATTTATTGATTTTGGCACTTGCAGCAGCAGGTATGTGGTTCTATTACTATATACATTAGAGGAAAAGGATGAAGAAAAGGTGGGATAAGATAATTGTAACCATAGAAAGCGTCGAAAAAGAAAATTAGATAAAAAATTGATTTATATAAACTAGAGGTACGATAAAGAAGAGGAGGGGGCTGCAATGGAGCAGGAAATGCAAAGATTATCAAGAGAAAAAACTTTGGAAAGAATTCATTTTCTTAGAAAAAGACTTGAGAAAATTTTTATAAAAAATGATATGAAAATCAACACACAGATTATTTTGTTGAGCAAGGAATTGGATAGAGCGATCATAAATTATCATAAACTATAAATTACTATTAAATTTGGCATCAAGTTTGCATATTTGATTTATAACTAATAACAAATGTTTTTAAAACAAAATACCCACCCCACACGGGTGAGGAGAAGGAGGGTGTATAAAATGGAAAAACAAATATTAAATATAACAGGAATGACCTGTGCATCCTGTGCCAAGGCAATCGAGAGAGGCGTAAGCAAAGTTGAGGGAGTGCACAGTGCCTCAGTAAACTTTGCAACTGAGAAGCTTTCAGTAGAGTTTGATGAAACCAAAGCAAACATAGAAAAAATTAAAGAGGCTGTAAAGAAAGCAGGCTATAGTGCGGAGGAGGAGAAATCAAACAGCATAAGGGAAATAATAATCCCTATATCAGGAATGACCTGTGCATCCTGTGCAAAAGCAATTGAAAGGTCCATAAATAAGCTTCAAGGAATAAATAAAGTAAGTGTCAACTTTGCAACAGAAAAGGCAAAGGTTGTATATGATTCAACAAAGACAAGAATTTCAGAAATAAAGGATGCCATAGCAAAGGCGGGATATAAAGCCCTTGAGATTGAAGCTGGTGAGCAGGTGGATAAGGAAAGGGAAAGAAGAGAAAAGGAGATGAAAACGCTCTGGAGAAAGTTCCTTGTGGCAACTATTTTTACAATTCCCCTTCTTTATATAGCCATGGGGCATTTACTGAATGCTCCACTGCCGGAGATTATAATGCCTGAGATGAACCCATTTAACTTCGCAGTAGTTCAGCTGGTACTGGCAATTCCAGTGGTAATAGCAGGTAATAAGTTCTATACAGTTGGATTTAGTAAACTTATACGACGCGAACCAAACATGGACTCGCTTATTGCAATGGGTACATCAGCAGCCTTTATATATGGAATATATGCGGTAATTCAGATTGCAAATGGCAAAGTAGAATATGCAAAGGATCTATATTTCGAAACTGCAGGTGTAATAATTGCGTTAATACTTCTTGGCAAATACCTTGAGGCAGTTACAAAGGGGAAAACCTCGGAGGCCATAAAGAAGCTAATGGGACTTCAGCCCAAAACAGCAGTTGTAATACAGGATGGTAAGGAAATGACAATACCAATAGAAGAAGTTGAAGTGGGGGATATAATTCTTGTAAAGCCGGGAGAAAAAATTCCTGTTGACGGTGAAGTTATAGAGGGAAGAACGTCTGTTGACGAATCAATGCTTACGGGTGAAAGCATCCCGGTTGAAAAGAACGTTGGAAGTAAGGTAATTGGAGCAAGCATTAATAAAAATGGGACAATTAAGTTTAAAGCTACGAAGGTTGGAAAGGATACTGCCCTTGCACAAATAATAAAGCTTGTTGAAGATGCTCAGGGTTCTAAAGCCCCCATAGCAAAGCTTGCAGATGTTATATCAGGATATTTTGTGCCTGTAGTTATAGCAATAGCCGTTATTGCAGGGCTTGCATGGTATTTATCCGGAGAATCGGCAATTTTCTCGCTTACAATATTCATAGCAGTGCTTGTTATAGCCTGCCCATGTGCACTTGGCCTTGCAACACCAACGGCTATAATGGTTGGAACAGGTAAAGGTGCAGAGCATGGAGTACTTATAAAGGGCGGGGAAGCATTAGAAACAGCTCACAAGATAAATACAATTGTATTCGATAAAACAGGTACGATAACAGAGGGTAAACCAGTGGTTACAGACATAGTTGTAGTAAATGGATTCGACAGGGAGCAGCTTTTGAAACTTGCAGCATCGGCAGAGAGAGGTTCAGAGCACCCACTTGGAGAAGCAATAGTAAATGGGGCAAAGGAAAAGAACATAGACCTTCTAGATGTTGAGCACTTTGAAGCAATTCCGGGACATGGAATAGAAGTTAGGATACAGGGTAAGGAAATACTACTCGGAAACAAGAAGCTTATGAAGGATAGAAATATAAATATTACACTTCAGGATGAATCGGATAGACTTGCCAGCGAAGGAAAGACGCCTATGTTTATTGCAATAGACAATAAGCTTGCAGGGATAATAGCCGTTGCAGACGTAATGAAGCCAAGCAGTAAGAAGGCCATAGAAATTCTTCATAAAATGGGAATAGAGGTAGCGATGATAACAGGTGATAACAGAAGAACGGCAGAGGCAATTGCAAGGCAGGTAGGAATAGACAGGGTACTTGCAGAGGTTTTACCACAGGATAAGGCAAATGAAGTTAAGAAGCTTCAAGCAGAAGGAAAGAAAGTTGCCATGGTAGGTGATGGTATAAACGACGCACCGGCTCTGGCACAGGCAGATATAGGAATTGCAATAGGTTCTGGAACAGACGTTGCAATGGAATCAGCAGACATAGTTCTTATGAGAAGCGACTTAATGGATGTTCCAACTGCTATACAGCTAAGTAAAAAGACCATAAGGAACATCAAACAGAACCTGTTCTGGGCATTTGCCTATAACACAGCAGGAATACCAATTGCGGCAGGATTACTCTATCTATTTGGAGGACCACTTTTAAATCCAATATTTGCAGCAGGTGCAATGGCATTCAGTTCAGTATCAGTGCTGACAAATGCTCTAAGGCTTAAAAACTTCAAGCCTTATCATTAAAATAAATAAAAAAATAAAGAAAGGATGATTTACATGTCAAAAAAGATATTTATTGAAGGAATGAGCTGTGGACACTGTGTTATGCATGTTGAAGAGGCTCTTAAAGGAGTATGCGGAGTAAAATCCGTAAAGGTTGATCTTGCTGGAAAGAATGCAGTAGTTGAACTTGCACATCCTGTAGATGATGCAAAGCTTAAGGCAGCTGTAGAAGACGCTGGATATGATGTTGTAAGTATACAATAATATATAAGTCCCAAAACACCTCTTTGAATTTTAAAGAGGTGTTTTTTATAAAAATGATGGAATCTTGGTAAATATGATTATAAGCCTAAGATTGATTTAACTACTAGAAAGGTTGTTGCGACAATAGAAGTAGGAAAAGGTGCGCATGGTGTTGTAACCAGCCCTGATAACAAGTTTGTTTACGTAACAAATATGTATGACAATACAGTAAGCATTGTTGACAATAATACTAATAAAGTAGTAGCAACTGTTTTAGTTGATAAAACTCCAAACGGTATAAGTTTTAGATAATAAAATTATATGTCCTGGAAAACGGTTATATTTCTAATGATTATTCTAGTTAGAAATATAACCGTTTTTGCTTTCAAAATTACATGTAGGAAGAAGTCCAAGGAGTATAAATTGTTTTTTATCGTGTAATAGTAATAAGTGAATAAACAAAATCCAATTTAAGTTGCAGTCGGTTAAGATGATGGTAAAGCATAATATAATTTACGAAAAACTATCGACGACCCTAAGGAAGCTGATTTGAAATATTTACGGTGCTATGGGAAATATATAATTCATATACATTATATTAAGATATCATAGTTGTTGCCTTGTGCTTGTACATAAACAAGTCCTTTATAAATCGTGCATTCTTAAATAGGATTTTTCTATACAGCTTGTATGATTTTAAGGATGCACTTGTTTGTAATTGGGATTGTTTAATATTAGAAAGGGAGGGTGTTTTAGTGGACAGATTTTTTAGGCTTAGTGAAAACGGTACAAACGTAAAAACGGAGATTTTGGCGGGAGTTACCACATTTCTTACAATGGCATATATCATTTTTGTAAATCCTACAATTCTCTCACAGACTAAAATGGACAAAGGTGCTGTGTTTGTTGCTACAATACTGGCTGCAACAATTGGAACTTTCGTAATGGGCCTTGTGGCCAATGTACCATTTGCTCAGGCACCGGGTATGGGGCTTAATGCATTCTTTACTTTTACAGTTGTCCTTGGTCTTGGATATACTTGGCAGCAGGCCCTTGCGATGGTATTTATCTGTGGTATCATCAACATCATAATTACCGTTACTAAAATTAGAAAGATGATAATACATGCCATACCATTATCACTTCAATACGCTATAAGTGGTGGAATAGGGCTTTTTATAGCATATATAGGAGTTAAACAGGCCCACTTTCTTCAATTTACTGTGGATGCAGCAAATAGAGTTGTACCACTGGGTGAAGGGGGAATATTTTCTGATGTGGTTCCTGCAATTGTTAATTTCAAGGACCCAGTTGCACAGCTTGCGCTGATAGGGCTTTTGATTACAGTAATTCTAATGATTTTGAAAGTAAAAAGCTCAATATTGCTTGGAATAGTTTTAACAACTGTTATAGGAATATTCTTCAAGGTTACTCAGGTTCCAAACTTGTCCGAGATAAGCTTTGCTGTTCCAAGCCTTGCACCTACCTTTCTTAAATTGGATTTTACAGGTCTCTTTGACAGTGCCCAAAGGACCTTTGTGGCATTAACTACAATATTTGCCTTCTCACTTACGGACACCTTTGATACGATAGGAACCTTCCTTGGAACCGGTAGAAAGTCAGGTATATTTGATGAAAAGGATGAAGAATCGGTAGAAAAGGGAAAGGGTTTTTCATCAAAGCTTGAAAAGGCATTGTTTGCAGACGCAACAGCTACTTCAATAGGTGCACTGCTTGGTACAAGCAACACCACAACCTATGTTGAAAGCGCTGCCGGTATAAGCCAGGGAGGAAGAACGGGACTTACTTCACTAGTTGTTGGAATCTTATTTCTGTTATGTTTGCTTATAGCTCCAATAGCAGGCATGGTTCCGGCGGCTGCAACTGCACCGGCTCTAATAGTCGTTGGAATTTTAATGGCCGAAGGCCTTTCAAAGATAGATTGGTCAGACTTTGAAGTTGCAGTTCCGGCCTTCTTCACAGTAGCGTTTATGCCATTTACGTACAGCATAACAACGGGTGTTGCAGCAGGATTTATATTCTACTGCCTTGCTAAAATCATAACAAAAAAATCAAAGGATGTGCATCCAATACTTTATATAGTAACAGCACTGTTTATACTAAGCTATGTAATAAATGCACTGATGAAATAAAGAAATCTGCCCCAGGTTAATGGGGCAGATTTCTTTACCTTAACTCCATAATTTTTTTATTATATTCAAATATCTTTTCATACTCCCTGTCCCAGAAGCTCATATCCTTCATTGAATCCAGATACTCCTTTGTATATCCGAATTTTAACCAGTCCTTTTCCTTCTGAAGGAAAAGCCTCTCCTTTGCCTCCTTCCTTCTGAAGTCGAATATGTTGTCTACTGAAGCCCGAAGGAATATATCCCTTGCCCATCTTTCAAGAACAAAATCCTTAACCTCAAGATATCTTCTTTCAAGATCCTCAACCACCGAATGGTATCTGTCAAATCCATCTGTGGCGATAGTTACAACGTTATCATCGGGACCAAGTCTTAAATACTTTGCCATCTTTATAGCGCCGAGTATGTTGCAAATTCCTGAAGGGCCGAACAAATTCCTCATATACAGTGCATCTTCCTCCTTAACACCCATCTTCTTTAAGATTTCGATTCCGTCATGTATAACCTTAAGCCCCTTTATCGTGTCATCATCGTTTATGAGCACAACAAAGTCAGTATTTAATACGTTATGGATAAGTGTACACATCTTATCACCTATGCCTTCAATCCTGTGCTGTCCAACTCCTCCAGTTGCAAGGGTTGAACACTCATAGGGTTCAAGGGCTGCAACCTTGGCTTCGGGAAAAGCCTTCTTAATCTCATCGCCTGCAGCGATTGTGCCGGCTGAACCTGGAGCAGATGTGAAGCAGGCTATCCTTCCGTTTCCTATACCTTTAACGGCTTCAATTGCAGAATTTCCTGTTACATATCTATGGAACCTGTAGTTTGGAAGAAGTTCAAATTGAGCAAGCGTTTTGTTTTTAGGGTTTTTCATCATTTCATGGGTTTTTTCGAGGGTTAATATAACGTCGGATTCTGAGCCAGGGGTTAATTCAAGCTCTGCACCATACTTTCTTATTCTTTCATATCTTTCCCTGCTCATATTGTCAGGCATAATAACAACAGCCTTATATCCCATAAGTCTGCATATGTAGGATACGCCTATTCCAAAGTTTCCAGTTGATGGTCCAAGAATTGTATGCACACCTGGGTTTATTTCACCGTCGACGCAGCCTTCTATAAGGGTGCTGTATGCAGGCCCCACCTTGTGGGAGCCCGATGGGAAGCCATTTCCAAGCATAACGATAATGTTGGCATCAACACCTGTAAGGGCCTTTGGAAGTACAATTTTTCTAACCTGATTATTCTCATCCTTCCAGGTAATGTTAAAAAGGTTTATGGGATCAAGCTCATCCTCCTTTAAAGCCCTAAGGGCCTTCTGGCGAATGTTCTTGTCAATTGTATCAGGGTAGAGCATTTCATCATATGTAGGGCCAAGGGGAATTTTTCTTTCAGCCATAACAAAACCTCCTAAAGTTTACTTTATTATTTTTTTAAGCTCATTTATATCAGGTTTTATTGCTATCGGCTTTTCAACGGCAGAGATGGCGCTTTTAATATCCTTAAGGCCATTGCCGGTAACGATTAAAACAACCTTTTCATCCCTTTTTATTCTGTTCTTCTTAATCATTTTTCTTAAGCCGGCAAAGCATGTTACTCCTGCAGGTTCTCCAAAAACCCCAGTTAGCCTTGCCATTAGCTTCATCGCCTCAAGTATTTCATAATCTTCAACGTCGACTACATCACCATATGATTCCCTTAAAGCCCTCAGGGCCTTAAGGCCGTTTCTTGGTATGCCGACGGATATGCTGTCTGCCAGGGTATCGGGCTTTTCATATTCAAAATAATTTTTTCCCTCCCTGAAGGCTCTGTTTACAGGGTTTGAGCCCGATGCCTGAACTCCAAGCATTTTTGGCATTCTGTCAATAAGCCCAAGCTCATACATTTCCTTAAAACCCTTCCATGCACCAGAGATACAGCATCCATCACCTATGGACATTACGATCCAGTCTGGGACCTCCCAGTTAAGCTGCTCCATTATTTCAAAGGAAACTGTTTTTTTACCCTCCAAAAGATAGGGATTTATTGCACAGCTTCTGTTATACCATCCAAATTTCTCCGAAGCCTTTAAGCATAGTTCAAAGGCCTCATCGTAGGTGCCATCAACAAGAACTACGTTGGAACCATAGATTAAAAGCTGCGCAATTTTCGCCTCAGGGGCAGAGGCTGGAACAAAAATATATGTAGATATTCCTGCGCAGGCTGCAAAGCCGGATAGCGAAGATGCAGCATTTCCTGTGGATGCAGCACATATCACCTTACTTTTAAGTTCAATGGCCTTTGCTACACCTATGGCACTTGCTCTGTCCTTAAAGGACGCCGTTGGGTTTCGGCCATCATCCTTTACATAGACACAATCAACTCCAAGTTCTTTCTGGATTTGTACAGCTCTGTACAAAGGAGTCCATCCAACCTGAAGATTAAGAGATTCAGGCCGGTTCTCAACAGGAAGAATGTCCAGATATCTCCATAGCGAATATTCCCTGTTTTTGCCGAGGGCTTGTCTTGTAAATTTATCCTTCAGTTTCTCATATTCGTAAATAACATAAAGAGTGCCTTCTATGCCGCATATGGGGCAGTAGTACATAACTTCATGGGGTGAGTACGTTTTCCCGCATTTAACACATTGAAGGTATTTTACCTTCGCCATACATTTCACCTCGTTTTTTAAGATATATCTGTACAATGGGCAGTCATCTATAAAAATTATTTTCATCTCAATTAACATTATATTTATTTGATTTTATAAATAGCCTTGAAAAGGGGGCGTTTTAAAAATTTTTATATTAAGTGAACTAGCTTTGTTGTAGTTTGTCGACCAGAAAAACTGCTTCTGCATCATTGAACAATGGAATAAATAGCCATAAAAGTTATATAAATATATTGAGTTATAGTGTTTTTACCTTGAATGCAGTGCTATTTGCGTTTAAACAAGTTTATCAAGGGAGAGGAATAACAAAATGAAGGCCTTAATCAATGCAAATATCTATGACTTTGTGAGCTTTAGGGAAAACTGTTATATATTATTTGACTCCGAGATAAGGGAAACAGGAAACATGAAGGATTTTAAAGGAGCCGATGAGGTAATAGACTGTAGGGGATGTATAGTAATGCCGGGGCTTATTAACTGCCATACCCACATATACTCAATTTTTTCAAGGGGCATGTCAGTTCCATTTAATCCGAAAAACTTCAGGGATATACTGGAGCAGCTCTGGTGGAAATTGGACAGGCAGCTCGATAAGGAGGCCGTTTATTACAGCGGTCTTGTGTATGGAATTGACTGTATCAAAAATGGAGTTACGTCTTTAATCGACCATCATGCAAGTGGGCTTTGTATAAAAGGCTCCCTTGAGGAGCTTAAAAAGGCTATATGTGATGAATTGGGCATAAGGGGTATATTCTGCTTTGAAACAAGCGACAGATTTAACGTTGATGAGTGTATAGAGGAGAATATGGAATTTGCACGAAGGAGAACGGAATACCATGCAGGGCTCTTTGGGCTTCATGCTTCAATGAGCCTTAGCGATGAAAGCCTCAAAAAAATATCATCGAAGATTGAAAGCCTGCCAGTACATATACATGTGGCAGAGAGCATGGATGATGTAGATGACTGTATTGAAAAATACAATAAAAGGATAGTTAATCGTCTTGAAGATTTTGGTCTTTTGAATAAAAACTCCATCCTATCCCACTGCGTTCATTTAACAGAGGATGAGGCCAGGGTCATAAAAAACAGGGAATGCTTTGTAGCACTTAATCCAACCTCAAATATGAACAATGCAGTTGGGCTTGGAGATTATGACATGCTAAGGAGAAACGGGGTTAAATGTTTGATTGGAAACGATGGACTGGGTGCTAATTTAACAAGGGATTATTTAAACATCGTTTTTGCCATGAGAAACAGGCTTAAAAGTCCGATAAAATTCAGTCTTGACGATTTAATACAAATTATACGGAACGGGTACGAATATGTAGGCAAAATATTAAATATAAAAATAGGAAGAATTAAAAAAGGGTATAAGGCAGATATTGTAGCGCTTCCATATATCCCTCCTACTCCCATGGACGGGAATAATGCTTCAGGGCATATGTTCTTTGGAGTATTTGACAATTTCCGTCCAAAGGATGTGTGGATTTCCGGGAAGCAGTTGCTAAGGAACTATAAACCAATCTTTAACGAAGAAAGTATCTTTTCAAAGGCAAAGGAAGAGTCACTTAAGGTCTGGGGAAGGGTTAATAAAAATTGAGGGGGGAGTGTCAATGGATTTAAGTACTAATATTGCGGGCATAGAGCTTAAAAACCCTCTGATGCCGGCATCGGGTCCTCTGGTTGGAAGCTATGAAAAGATTATGGCCATTGAAAAATTTGGAGTGGGCTGTATGGTTGGCAAGACCATATCCATTAAGGGGGCGAAGGTACCCAGGCCCTGTATTTATGGAAACAGGGACAGCATAATGAACGCCGAGCTGTGGTCTGAATATCCATTTGAACACTGGCTTGAAAACATACTGCCAGGGCTAAAAAGGGATTTAAAAATACCCCTTATCCTTAGCGTTGGATATACAAAGGAGGAGATGAAGGTTTTAATACCTGCCCTGAATGGTTATTGCGACGCCTTTGAGGTATCGACCCACTACGTTGGAAAGGACTTATCGATAATAGGAGAAACGGTTAAAACAATAACGAATCTTACAGATAAACCGGTATTTATGAAGATAAGCCCACACATACCGGATCCTGTGGCCTTTGCCCGGGTGGTAAGGGATAATGGGGCAAAGGGAGTTGTGGCTATAAATTCATTGGGGCCTGCCATGAAGATCGATGCAGGAAGAAGAAGGGTGCTCATTGGAAATGAAATGGGAGTGGTTTGGACTTCGGGGCCTGTTATAAAACCCCTTGCACTTGCAGTAGTAAACAGAATTAAAAGTTCAATGCCTGATTTTACGGTGATTGGAACTGGAGGGATTGCAAATGCAGAGGATGTTGTCGAATTTTTACTTGCCGGGGCTGATGCTGTTCAGATGCTGTCCGCAGCTATGCTCAAGGGGAAAGACTTATATGAGAAAATCATAAAGGATCTTCCATCAGTGCTTAGAAGGTTGAACTTTTCCAGCGTAAAGGAGGTTATTGAAACTCCGCTCCAAAGGGGAGAAGTAAAGTATAATGCTGACCATCCTGTAGTAGATAAGAACAGGTGTATATTATGCAAAACATGCGAGAAGGTATGTCCATATTTTGCAATAGACGTGTCTACAAAAGTAAGCGTAGATAATAATAAATGTTTTGGATGTGGGCTTTGCGAATCAAGGTGTCCAACAAAGGCTATAAGTGGAGTGCTTTAAATAAAGTTTATCTGGAAGGAGATGATGTTTTTGAATATAAAGAAGTATTTGCGTCCTTTAAATATAGATGAAGCCTACGGACTGCTTCAGAGCAAAAATGCAGTCATAATCGGTGGAGGGGCTTTTTTAAATCTTGGAAATAGAGAAGTAGAAACCGCCATAGACCTGTCAAAACTTAACCTAAATTTTATTGAAGAAAAGAATGGGGAATTTTTGATTGGAGCAATGACAACGCTTAGAAAGCTGGAGACGAGTAGTTTTGCTAAAGAAAACTTTGATGGTGTAATTACAAAGACATTATCCTGTATCATGGGAGTGCAGCTTAGAAATACTGCAACCATTGGTGGTTCTGTATATGGAAGATATGGATTTTCCGATATCATAACAACATTTCTTGCACTGGATGCAGAGGTTGAGCTTTGTAATGGAGGTAAGATGAGCCTTGAGAAGTTCCTTGAAGAGAAAATAGACAGGGATATACTTCTTAAAATAAGTATTAAAAAGGATAACAGAAAGGCAGCTTATATAAATATGAGAAATAGCTCTGCAGACTTTTCTTTAATAAATGTAGCTGTAGCAATGAAGGATAACCGATTCAGAATTTGCGTGGGAGCAAGGCCAAAGAGGGCAAAGGTAGCTTATGAGGCAATGAGCTTTATAAACAGCAGTGAAGTAAACGAAGAAACTGCCTTAAGGGCAGGGGAGATCGCATCAACTACGCTCCAGTTTGGAGGCGATATAAGGGCTTCTGCCGAATACAGAAAAGAGCTTTGTAAAGCATTAGTTAAGAGGGCCATTATGGAGGTGATACAGTGAAGATAAATCTGAAAATCAATAATATAAATAGGGACATAGATGTGGAGCCAGGGGAAGTCCTCTATGACGTTTTAAGAAGGTGTGGTTTTACAAGCATTAAAAAGGCCTGTGGAACATCTTCCTGCGGAGTATGCACTGTACTTCTTGATGGCATGCCTGTTCCGTCGTGTTCATATCTTGCAGTAAAGGCTGATGGTCACAATATAACCACCATAGAAGGTATTAAGGAGGAAGCGGACAGAATAGGAAAGTTTATGGTTGAAGAGGGAGCTGTTCAGTGCGGCTTCTGCTCACCGGGATTTTTATTAACAGTTATTGCAATGGAGAGGGAGATTGAAAATCCCGATTCCCAAGGTATTAAAAACTATCTTGCAGGAAACCTGTGCAGATGTTCAGGGTATGAGGGACAGCTAAGGGCTGTTAAAAAGTATATGGGGGTGTCTGAATGAAGGAAGTGAACAAATCCGTTCCAAAGAAGGATGGTATGGGATTAACGGTTGGAAAGCCGGCCTATACCGAAGATCTGGCACCTCAAAATGCCTTAACTGTAAAGGTGCTTAGAAGCCCATATCCCTTTGCAAGGATAAAGAATATAGATACTGAAAAGGCTGAGAAGCTGAAGGGCGTTAAATGTGTTTTAACATATAAAAACGTTCCGAGAAACATTGTTACAAGGGCGGGTCAGGGATATCCGGAGCCATCCCCACATGATAAATTCATACTGGATGAGTATGTAAGATATATAGGAGATGAAGTTGCAGCGGTAGCTGCCGAGGATGAAGTGACGGCAGTTGAAGCCTTAAAGCTTATAGAGGTTGAATATGAAAAGCTTGAACCGGTGCTGGATTTTGAAAGGGCCGAGGGCCATCCTTCCATTATACATCCTGAAAAGGAAGCACACGAGATGTTTCCAACGGGCTTTAACCCATCTAAAAACATTGCAGCAGAATACCATATGAGCTTTGGAGATTTGGATAAAACCCTCAAAAAATGTGATTATGTGGTCAGTGAAAGATACTACACCCAGGCACAAAATCACACTGCAATGGAAACACACTCATCCTTTGCGTATGTGGATATTAATGGAAGGCTAAATATAGTGTCCTCCACCCAGACCCCCTTCCATGCAAGAAGAATTGTTGGAGAGGCCCTGGGGCTGCCTCTTGATAAAATCCGTGTTATAAAGCCAAGAATAGGCGGAGGCTATGGAGGAAAGCAGGCACTTCACGGGGAGTTTTTAGTAGCTCTTGTTGCATTGAGGACTGGAAGGTCTGCAAAGCTTATATACACAAGGGAAGAGGTTTTTGAAGCAACATATACAAGGCATCCAATGAGAATAGATGTGACAATCGGAGCGGATAAGGATGGGAACATCAAGGCTATAGATATGGAAATACTGTCAAACACAGGAGCCTATGCCGAACATGCCTTAACTGTGTTCATGGTGGCAGGTTCCAAGACCCTTCCACTTTATAACAAGGCAGAGGCAGTGAGGTTTGGAGGAAAGGTTGTCTATACAAACCATACACCTGCGGGAGCTTTTAGAGGATACGGAGCTGTTCAGGGAAATTTTGCACTGGAGGCTACAATTGATAAACTTGCCTTGGCGGTGGGAAAGGATCCTGTGGAGTTTAGAGTTCAGAACATGATTAAAGAAGGTGAAACATCACCTGTATTTAAAATAATGGGAGAAGGTACAGAGGGCGTTGATATGACTGTTGACAGCTGCAAGCTTGAGTACTGTGTAAAAAGAGGTATGGAACTGTGCGGATGGAAGGATAAATATCCTCGAAAACAGATAGGCAAAAACAAAGTTAGGGGAATAGGAAGTGCCATTGCCATGCAGGGTTCTGGAATACCATGTATTGATATGGGCTCGGCGGTTATTAAATTAAATGACGGCGGCTTTTTCAACCTAATGGTTGGAGCTACGGATATAGGTACAGGAAGCGACACAATATTGGCCCAGATAGCTGCAGAAGCCTTAGGAGTTTCAACTGATAAAGTTGTTGTATATTCATCCGACACAGATTTAACCCCATTTGACTGCGGTGCCTATGCGTCAAGCACCACCTACGTTTCAGGAAACGCTGTTTACAGGGCAGGAAGGAAAATGAAGGGTTTAATTGAGAAAGCCGGCGCCGAAAGGTTTGGAGTTTCTAAAGATGAAGTTGAATTTGACGGTGAATTTATAAGGACAAAGGACGGAAGAAATTCAGTTTCCTTAAGTCAACTCTCAACGGAGCTTTACTATAGCAATAAACAAAAGCAGCTTATGGTTTGCGAATCCTTCTGTGGGGAGGTTTCACCACCTCCGTTTTTGGCAGGCTTTGCTGAGGTTGAGGTGGATTTGGAAACAGGTAAAGTGGATTTAATAGATTATACAGCTGTGGTTGACTGTGGAACACCCATAAATCCAAACCTTGCCCGTATACAGATTGAAGGCGGCCTTGTGCAGGGGATAGGAATGACTATGTTTGAAGGTGTAAAGTATGGTGAAAACGGAAAGCTTTTAACCAATAACTTCCTTCAGTACAGAATTCCAAGCAGAAAGGATATAAATAAGCTTACCGTTGAGTTTGCTGAAAGCTATGAACCGTCGGGGCCATTTGGTGCAAAATCCGTAGGGGAAATAGGAACAGATACCCCCCCTGCGGCTATAACCAATGCAATATATAATGCCATTGGTGTTAGAGTAACCAAACTTCCTGTTACACCGGAGTATATTTTAATGGAGCTCAAAAAGAAGATGAAATAAAGTATGGGGGAAAGGATACTATGGGGGTTGAGGGGATAATACTTGCTGCAGGGCTTTCTTCAAGGGCTAAAACATATAAGATGACTCTGATTTTAAATGGCAGGACAATAATAGAAAACACCATAGAAGGCATGCTTCCCTTTTGTGAAAGGATAATACTTGTTGGAGGATACAAAATAGAAATGCTTGAACCCATTGCTAAAAGGTATGACAGGGTATTGCTTGTCTTTAATGAGAACTACAAAGATGGCATGTTCAGCTCTGTAAAAAAGGGAATTGGCCTTGTTAAAGAGGAAAGGTTTTTCTTCACCCCCGGGGACTACCCCCTTATATCGCAGGATGTATACAGGGAGCTTTTAAAGCATGATGATAAAATCGTCATACCAACATTTCAGGGAAGAAAGGGACATCCAGTTTTCTTTAATGGCAGTGTAAAGGATGAAATCTTAGAGGAGGGAAGGTATTTAAGCCTAAGGGATTACATAGGAAACAGTGAACCGGTATTTGTGCCTGTAGACTGCAGGGGGATATTGATGGATGTTGATACAATGGAGGATTACGAAAACATATTGTCGTGGTGCATCAAGGGGGTGAAATGATGGAATTTAACATAAGTCAGTCGGTTAGGCGTGAGGATGTGCCGGATAAAATAGCCGGCATTGCCAAATATATAGGGGACTATAAATTTAAAGACATGCTTTATGCGAGGACATTAAGATCAACAGAAGCTAGAGCAATTATTAAAAATATAGTTTTCCCAAAACTTCCAGATGGGTACTGCATAGTAGATAAAGGAGATGTTCCCGGAAGGAACAGGGTTAAGATTATAGACTATGATATGCCCTTTTTTGCAGATGGGGTTGTAAACTACATAGGCGAGCCAATTGCTTTGGTTGTGGGTAAGGATAAAAGGGTAATAGAGAGCATTCTCTCACAGATTAGGGTGGAATATCAAAGGATTGAACCCATACTCTCCGTTGAAGATGGATTAAATGCTGAAAAGCCCATATTTGGTGATAACAATTGTTTTTCTGACTATACCATTTCAAAGGGAGATATGGTTTCTGCAAAGAGAAGGGCAAAGTTTGTTTATGAAGGGGAGTATGAAACGGGCTACCAGGAACAGTTCTATCTTGAACCACAGGGTATGATAGGAGTATATGAAGAGGGAAAGGTTTCAATATATGGCTCAATTCAGTGTCCGTATTATGTCAAAAATGCCGTAGAAGAATGCCTCGGTTTTGAACCGTATAGAGTAAGAATTGTTCAGACAACTACTGGAGGAGGCTTTGGAGGCAAAGAGGATTATCCATCCCTTATTGGTGGTCAGGTTGCCTGTGCAGCCCTAAAGACAAAAAAGCCTGTCTGCTTGATATTTGAAAGAAACGAGGATATAGAAGTTACAACTAAAAGGCACCCTTCAAAAATAAGGCTCAAAAGCTATATAGATGAAAATTACAGGGTTTTGGGAATGGAAGGGGATATTGTACTTGATGCAGGAGCCTATTCCGGCCTGTCAAGCGTTGTACTTCAAAGAGCCATGTTTGCATCAGCAGGGGTATACAATATAGAAAACCTGGTTGTCAGGGGAAGGGCAGTGGCCACAAATAAAGTTGTAAGCGGAGCCTTTAGAGGCTTTGGAGCACCCCAGGCCTTCTTCGCCATAGAAATGCATATGGAGCATATAGCCAGGGAATTGGGTATAGATCCATTTGAGTTTAAGCTCAGTAATATACTCAGACAGGGAGACAGGTCTACTACAGGCGGGCTTTACAGAGACAGAATACTTCTTCCTGAGATGGTGAACAGGGTTATTAAAATGTCATCATTAGAGGAAAAGAAGAAGGCCTTTAAAGAGAAAAGAAAAATTGGAAAGCTAAATGGCATAGGCCTTTCAATGTTTTTTCATGGGGGAGGTTTTACAGGAAGTGGTGAGAGGGACCATATAAAGGGAAGGGTCAGGCTTGTAAAGGATGATAAAGGGTATGTTGAAATACTTGTTTCAAATGTAGAAATGGGCCAGGGAGCTGGAACAACCCTTAGAAAAATAGCTGCAAAAACCCTTGAAGTACCCCTTAGCAAAATAATTTTCAATAATCCCGATACTGACAGGGTGCCTGATTCAGGTCCAACAGTTGCGTCAAGAACAACTGTAATAGTTGGAAAGCTTGTACAGGAAGCTTCCGAAAAGTTAAAGGAAAGATGGAGTGAGGACAGGGTTGAGGTTGAGGTACAGTATAAATATCCTGAAGGGTTTTATTGGGATAATGACAGGTTTGAGGGGGATGCCTATACTTCATATTCCTGGGGAGTAAACGCTGTGGAGGTTGAAGTGGATCCGACGACCTGTGAAGTTAAAATAAATGGAGTATGGGCGGTATTTGATATAGGGAGCGCCATAGATGAGAGAATCGTAAAGGGACAAATAGATGGAGGAATCGTTCAGGGGCTTGGATATGCCAGCATAGAGGTTATGGAGGACAGGTCAGGAAAGATAATGCAGAGAAAAAGCACGGACTATACAATTCCCACATCAATGGACGTTCCGGAAATAAAAAGCGAGCTTATGTGTGAGCCATACGGTGGAGGGCCCTTTGGAGCCAAAGCCCTTGGTGAGTTAACCCTTGTTGGAGCAGCTCCAGCCTATGCACTGGCTATTGAGGATGCACTTGGGGTTAAAATAAATAAAATACCTGTAAGGCCGGAACACCTTATGGAGGTGGTTCAAAATGGAAAATAAAATAAGGTTTACATTGAACTTTAAAACTGTTGAGATATCTGCAAGTCCACTGAAAAGGCTTTTGGATGTATTAAGGGAAGACTTCTCATTAACTGGGACAAAGGAAGGCTGTGGAGAAGGTGAGTGCGGAGCCTGCTCAATAATAGTAGATGGAGAGCTTGTAAACTCCTGCCTCTATCCTGTTGGAAGGGTGGAAGGGAAGGAGGTACTTACAATAGAGGGCTTTAGGAGTACACCTGAATTTGAAGTGTTAAGGGAAAGCTTTGAGGAAGCAGGGGCCGTGCAATGTGGATTCTGCACACCGGGAATGATTATGGCCGCAGAGTTCCTTTTAAGGAAATATCCACACCCAACTGAAGAACAGATAAGGAAAGGTATATCGGGGAACCTGTGTAGATGCACAGGCTATGACATGATAGTAAAGGCAATTAAACTGGCCTCTGAAAGAGGTGATGGATTATGGTAAAGGTATACAGGCCTTCAAACCTTAAAGAAGCACTTGAGATAATATCCTCTGAAAAATGTACTTTGTTTGCAGGTGGCACAGACCTTATGGTAAAGGGAAAGAGTTGGTCAGGCTTGGAACCTTCCTTTGACAGGCCTGTAGTGTTCATATCGGATCTGGATGAACTAAGGAAGATTAAAATAAATGAATTTTTTTTAACCATAGGAGGAGCCTGTACTTTTACACGGATAATTGATAATAGTCAGATACCTGATTTTATAAAAGAAGCATTTATCATGATAGCTTCTCCAGGCATCAGAAACATGGCAACAATAGGTGGAAATATATGCAACTCCTCACCTGCGGGGGACTGCCTGCCTCTTTTATATGCCATGGATGCATCCGTTGTTTTGGAGAGCATCTACGGAAGGCGTGAAGTTAATATTGAAGACTTTATACTTGGACCCGGGAAAAATGTAATAGGATGGAATGAGATTTTAACGGAAGTCAGGATTCCTACAAAGAATTTCAAAATCAGAGCCTACAGGAAGGTAGGGACAAGAAAATCAACAGCCCTTTCAAAGGTTTCATTTGCAGGCCTTGCTGAAATTGAAGGAGAAGAGCTCAAAGATATAAGGTTTGCCTTTGGCGCAGTAGGTCCTACTGTAGTGAGGAGCAGGCGTATTGAAAAGAAAATTGTAGAGATGGTAAGTGAGAAGAAACTGGAAGTTGGTGAAATAAAAAAGATGTACGGCAGCATCATTAAACCCATAGATGACCAGAGGTCTACGGCAAACTATAGAAGGGAAGTGTGCCTTAGGTTTGTGGAGAATTTTTTGATGTCATGTAAATGGAGGTGAATACATAGTGGATATGTATGAAGAAGTATGTAAAATGAAGAAAAACAGGCAGCAAGGAGTTTTAATAACCTGTGTGGATAGAAAAGGACAGGGCCCTTCAACCGTCGGGAAAAAGATTCTATTATATTCTACCGGGGAATTCAAGGGCACCATCGGAGGGGGAGAGCTTGAATATCTTGCCCTTCAGAAGGCGAAGGATCTTTTAAAGGAGCAAAGGAGCACCATACAGAGCTATGACTTTACGGGTGGAAAGGGAAAAGGTGATTCCATAAGCATAAACATGATATGTGGAGGTATTGTAACCCTTTACTTTGAATATATTGGATTAAGACCAGACGTTTATATATTTGGAGCAGGACATGTTGGAAAATGCATATCGACTATGCTGGCGGGACTTGATTATAGAGTTGTTATTATTGACGACAGAGGGCAAAGGCCTGAAAATATGCCAGAAAACCAGGAGTTTTACTGCGGAAATTATTCTGAAATAATAAGGGGGCTGGATTTTGGTGATGACTGCTTTATTGTTGTTGCAGCCTATAACCATGATTTAGAGTATGAAGTTTTAAGGGGTATTTATGAGAAGGGTTGTAAGCCTTCATATATCGGGCTTTTGGCATCGAAGAACAAGGCCTCATATATGGTAAAAAGGCTTAGGGAAGAGCTTGGTGGAGAGCTGGATTTTGGCATGCTCTATGCACCTGTAGGACTTGATATTGGGGGGACGTCCCCTCAGGAAATAGCCATATCTATAGTTTCGGAAATACAGGCTTTAAGATATAAAAAGGAAGGGCAAAAACACATGACAGCCGACTGGGCATAATATCCTGATAGGCGGTAGAGGAGTATGAGAACAGTAATTAAAAATGGAAGAATAGTAACTGCTTCCGATGACTTTGAAGGAGACATATATATAGAGGACGGAATTATTAGAGAGATAGGGGTGGGTCTTAAGAAAGATTCTGATATTTTAGTTGATGCCAAGGGTAAAATAGTAGTCCCCGGCGGAGTAGATGCCCACACCCATTTTAACCTCCATACCGGTAGTGCCGCAGCGAGGGATGATTTTTATACGGGCACTGTAGCTGCTGCCTGTGGTGGAACAACCTGCATTATCGATCACATGGGTTTTGGCCCGTCGGGATGCAGACTCGACCATCAACTTAACGTGTACCACGGCTATGCAAAGGGAAATGCGGTTGTAGATTACAGCTTTCATGGGGTGGTACAGCATGTGGATGAGAGCATATTAAATCAGCTAATAGAGATGATATCCTTCCATGGGATACCAAGTTTTAAGATATATATGACCTATGATTATAGAGTGAAGGATGATGATGCATTAAGGTTTATGGAAAGGCTTAAAGGCCTGGGTGGAATTACTGCTGTCCATGCAGAGAACCATGAAATTATAAATTATTTAAGGTATAGGTTTGTAAAGGAAGGAAAGACCTCTCCTTTATATCATGCCCTAAGCAGACCGAAGGAGTGCGAGGGAGAGGCTATTAATAGAATAATAGAAATTGCCAAAATGGCCGGGGATGCGCCGCTGTATATAGTACACCTGACAACCTCAGTGGGGCTTAAATATATAGAGGAAGCACGAGACTGTGGGCAAAGTGTGTACGCAGAAACATGTCCACAGTACCTTCTTCTTAGTGAAGAAAAATACAGGGAAGATAATAATGAAGGGCTTAAATATATTATGAGCCCCCCGCTTAGAAGCAAAGGGGACAATGAATCTTTGTGGAATGGCATTCAAAGAGGATATATACAGGTTATTGCAACGGATCACTGCCCATTTCACTTTGAAACCGACAAGCAGCTTGGAAGGGACGACTTTACAAAATGCCCCAACGGAGCACCAGGTGTAGAAGAGAGAATGCCACTCATCTTTTCAGAGGGAGTAGTGAAGGGAAGAATCTCAATAAACAAATTTGTGGAGGTATGCTGTACAAATCCAGCAAAGATATTTGGTCTCTATCCTAAAAAAGGAACCATAGCCCCGGGAAGCGATGGAGATATAGTAATAATTGACCCCGACAGAAGGGTAAAACTGACTCAAGGTATTCTGCACAGCAACGTTGACTATACAGCCTATGAGGGATTTGAACTTAAGGGATATCCGGTTATGACAATATCAAGGGGAGAAATTATAGCGAAGGATTACGAGTTTGTAGGAGAAAAGGGAAGAGGCAGGTTTATTAAGAGAAAGACTGTATTTAATAATAAACATTTTTGCCTATAGATGGAAGTTACATTGCGGGAGTAATGTTAGATTAATCAAAGGAGGGAGATATCTTGTCACATGACTATAGGGTGGAGGAGATATTAAGGCTTTCACAAAAGTATGTACCGGAGATGACGAAGTTTTTAAGGGATATGATAGCAATACCCAGTGAAAGCTGCAGGGAGGAAAGGGTTATACAGAGGATAAAGCATGAAATGGAAAAAGTTGGATTTGACAGGGTTGAAATTGACCCTATGGGAAATATATTTGGCAGTATAGGACACGGCAAACATATAATTGCCATGGATGCACATATAGATACAGTCGGAATCGGTGATTTGGAGCTTTGGAATTATGACCCATATGAGGGTTTTGAGGATGATAGGATAATACTTGGCAGAGGGGCCAGCGACCAGAAGGGCGGCATGGCTGCCATGTTATATGCAGGAAAGATAATTAAGGATTTAAACCTTGAGGATGATTATACTTTGATAGTAACAGGCACCGTTCAGGAGGAAGACTGCGATGGCCTGTGCTGGCAGTACATAATAAATGAGGACAAAATAAAGCCGGAATTTGTAGTTATAACAGAACCAACCTCATGCAATATTTACAGGGGGCAGAGAGGAAGAATGGAGATAAAGGTTACAACCCACGGGGTAAGCTGCCACGGTTCCGCACCTGAAAGAGGAGAAAACGCAATATTTAAAATGGCACCTATACTTGATGAATTAAAGGAGCTTGGGGAAAAACTTGGATATGATGAATTTCTTGGAAAGGGCACCCTTACGGTTTCTGAAATATTCTTCTCTTCGCCTTCGAGGTGTGCAGTCGCGGACAAATGTACAATCTCAATAGATAGGAGGCTTACTGCAGGGGAAACATGGGAGATGGCCATTGAGGAGATAAGAAATCTTCCATCGGTTAAATCCTCCGGTGCAGAGGTTTCCATGTACAGCTATGAAAAGCCATCATACACAGGACTTGTTTATCCTACGGAATGCTATTTCCCAAGCTGGGTTATACCCGGGGATCATGTATGCTGCAAAACCCTTGTGGACTGCTACAAAAGGCTGTTTAAGTCAGAGCCGGTAGTTGATAAATGGACTTTTTCAACAAACGGGGTATCCATAATGGGAAGATACAACATACCCTGCATAGGATTTGGCCCAGGGCACGAAGATCAGGCACATGCGCCAAATGAAAAAAACTGGAAGGATGAGCTTGCAAAATGTGCAGCTATGTATGCCCTCATACCACTGGTGTATGTGAATGAATATTGTAAATAAATTCATATGGGGAGGAGTTTGATATGCAAACAATATTCAGGGGGAGACATTTTATTACCCTTCAGGATTATACTAACGAAGAAATAGAAACCATGCTAGATGTTTCAATGGATTTAAAAAGAAAGTTTGCCATGGGGGTGGATACACCATATCTACTCCGCAAGACCATATTTTTGATGTTCTTCGAGCAGTCAACAAGAACGAGAAACTCCATGGAGGCTGGGATAGCACAGTTAGGTGGACATGCGAACTACCTTGACACAAGCACAATGCAGATTTCCCATGGGGAAAGTGCAAAGGATACTGCTGTCATACTTTCAAGGTTTGGCCATGGTATAGCATGTAGAAACTGCTTCTGGGGAGTTGGAAACAAATACTTAAGGGAGATGGCCAATTATTCAACTGTTCCTGTTATTAATCTTCAATGTGACCTATATCATCCGATGCAGGGACTTGCTGATTTGATGACCATAGTTGAAAAATTCAAGAATACAAGAAGGCTAAAGGTTTCTATAATATGGGCCTATGCTACAACCCATAAAAAGCCAATATCCGTGCCCGTAACACAGGTTCTTTTATTCCCAAGGTTCGGAATGGATGTGACGCTGGCATACCCTAAAGGATATGAGCTTCCAGAATGGGTTATAGCTCAGGCAAGGGATAACGCTGAAAAATACGGTGGAAGTCTTAAGATAACTCATGAAATGGAGGAAGCATATAGGAATGCAGATGTTGTAATTCCAAAGAACTGGGGCAACTGGGTAACCAACCCGGGCAAAGAAGTAATTGACTCCTTACTTGAAGCCAACAAGGAGTGGAAGTGTACTGAAAGGATGATGGAGCTCACAAACAAGGATTCAATATATATGCATGCCCTACCTGCTGACAGAAATAACGAAGTTGAGAATTCCGTAATCGATGGGCCCCACTCAGTAGTTTATGATGAGGCAGAAAACAGGCTTCACACTGCAAAGGCAGTAATGACGCTGCTTATAGGAGGAAAGTAGATGGCAATGTCTTTTAAACTGTTAAAAAACATATCCAGGGTTGTAACCTTTGACGATTCGGACAGTATTTTTGAAAAGGCTGATATATTAATCAATGACAATGAAATTGTGGAAATAAGAAAGGGTATAGAACCTGTTGAGGGATATGAAGTTATAGATTGTACAGATCTTATAGCACTTCCTGGCTTTGTAAACACCCATCACCATTTATACCAGACCCTCTTTAGAGGAATTCGTGAAGTACAGGAAAAACCTCTGTTCCCGTGGCTTGTGGGGCTCTATGATTTTTGGAGGCATATAACCCCTGAGGCCGTGTATTATGGGGCTATGGTTGGATTTAGTGAGCTGCTTCGAACGGGCTGCACAACCACTATGGACCATCATTACGTGTTTCCTGTGGATAAGCCCAAAAACCTTATAGATGTGCAGATAAGGGCTGCCTCTGAAATAGGAATACGCTTCCATGCAACCCGGGGATCCATGTCACTTGGAAGAAGCGGTGGTGGGCTTCCACCCGATTGTGTGGTGCAGAATGAAGAAGATATACTGCTGGACAGCGAGAGGCTTATAGGTAAATATCATGACAAAAACAGGTTTGCCATGCAGCGAATTGCCCTTGCACCATGCTCACCCTTTTCAGTAAGCAGAGAACTTTTGATACAGTCGAGGGATCTTGCAAGAAAAAAGGGTGTAATGCTTCATACACATCTTGCAGAGACAAAGGATGAAGAGAGGTTTTGCATTGAAAAATATGGGATGAGACCCGTAAGGCTTATGGAGAGCCTCGGGTGGATAGGTCCTGATGTGTGGTTTGCCCATGTAATTCATATAAATGAAGATGAAATTAAGGTGCTTAAGGGTTCAGGCATTGCCCACTGTCCCTCCTCAAACATGAAGCTTTCAAGCGGCATTTGCCCAACAACTGATCTTGTAGAGGCAGGTGTTAAGGTAGGCATTGCAGTTGACGGAAGCGCTTCAAACGACGGTTCAAATATGTGGGAGGAAGTAAGAAGGGCATATCTTCTAAATCATCTTCGATATGGTACAGATGGGCTTGATGCATATCAAGTTTTAAAGCTTGCAACCAGGGGAGGAGCAGAGGTTTTGGGAAGGGATGATATAGGCGTTCTCCAAAGGGGAAGGGCTGCAGATATAGTATTGTTTGATTTAAATGACATTGCATACTCAGGGTGCCACGATCCGCTGATTGGCCTTGTAACATGCGGAAATACAAGTATTGTAAAGATGACTATGGTAAATGGCAGGGTTGTTGTAAAGGATGGAAGGCTAACAACTATAGATACAGAGGAGATGGCAAAAAAAGCCCATGAGGTGGCTTCCGATATTGTAAAAAAAGAAAGACAGCTTGCAAGTGAAAAAATATGGTAGACAAATGTTTAATTTAGGATTTGGGGTGGTGAAGGTGAAAAAGGTCAGGATAGAAGACGCTGCTGGTTTGGTACTGGCCCATGATTTGACTAAAATAATACCCGGAGAGTTTAAAGGTCCTGCTTTTAAGAAGGGATATGTTATTAAGAAAGAGGATGTTGAAATACTGAAGGATATGGGTAAATACCATATCTATGTTCTAGAGCTGAATAAAGGAGATATACACGAAAATGAAGCTGCAGAGAGAATTGCAAGGGCAATAGCGGGAGATAATATTTATTTTTCAGGCCCGTCTGAGGGCAAAATAGAGCTTAAAGCAAAGAAAAGGGGAATTGTAAAGATAAATGTTGAAGGATTGAATAAAATTAATGAAATCGATGATATAGTTGTGGCAACAATACATACAAATACACTTGTTGGAGAAGGACAGAACCTGGCGGCTACGAGGATAATCCCCCTTGTAATAAAGGATGAGAAAATAAAAAAAGTTGAGGAATTAGGGAGAGAGTATTACAATAATATAATAACCGTAAAGGCGCTGAAGCCCCTTAGAATAGGAGTAGTTGTTGTTGGAACGGAGGTGTATGAAGGAAGGATAAAGGATAAGTTCCTGCCTGTCATGGAGGAAAAAATCAAGCGTTATGGCTGTTCTCTAATAGGTACAAAGTACTCCCCGGATGACACTAAGTTAATTGAAAATAAAATTAAGTCGTTGATTGAAAAGGGAGCGGATATCGTCCTTACCTGCGGAGGCATGTCGGTGGACGCAGATGATGTTACCCCGCAGGCCATTAGAAATGCAGCAGATAGGGTAGTTTCCTATGGAATACCTGCAATCCCAGGGAATATGCTCATGCTGGCGTACCGGGGTAAAATCGCTATTTTTGGAATACCGGGTTCGGCTATATATGTGAAAAATACTTCACTGGATTTACTGCTTCCCAGGGTTCTTGCAGGTGAAACATTGACAAGGAAGGACATGATATCATACGGACATGGAGGCTTGTGCCCTGGATGTAAGGTTTGTGTGTTTCCGGATTGTCCCTTTGGAAAATAGTAACAATAAATCCCTGTAGCCCACGGCAAAAACCTAATAATAGGTGGAAATGTTAGTTTTAATCAACAATCAGGAGGTATTTATGTGTGAAGATTGCTTTCAATAAAACAGACGACATAACGATCAAAGATAGGTTAAGGAAGAAAATTGCAGTTGCCGGAAGGAATGAATTGGCAGATATTGTTATACGAAATGGGAAAATTGTTGATGTATTCAATGGGGAGATAATCCATAGTGATGTTGCACTGGTGGACGGTGTTATTGCTGGCATCGGGCATTACGATGGTAAAAAAATTATAGATGCTGAAGGAAGATATGTTTGTCCATCTTTTATTGACGGACATGTGCATATCGAATCTTCAATGGTTACGCCCAAGGAATTTGCAAAAGTGCTGCTTCTCCACGGGGTTACTGCAGCAGTTGCCGACCCCCATGAAATTGCAAACGTTTGTGGGATAGATGGTATTAAATATATGCTAAATGAAAGCAGGGATTTACCCTTCGACTTTTACTTCATGCTTCCCTCATGCGTTCCGTCAGTGCCCTTTGAGCATTCAGGAGAAGAGCTTAATAAGGACGACCTGGAGCCTTTTTTAAATCATCCAAACGTTCTTGGACTTGCAGAGGTAATGGACTACCCTGCTGTATTAAATGGAGAGGAAAGCATAACAGATAAAATAATGGCAGCCAGAAAAGCAAATGCTAAAATAGATGGCCATGGAGCCGGTTTAAACTGTTATGGTATAAACGTTTATAGAACAGCAGGAATAAGCACTGATCATGAATGCGTTTCGGTTAATGAAGCTAAAGAGCGCATCCAAAGAGGAATGTATGTCATGATACGCGAGGGAACCGCTGCTAAAAACCTTGATGGCCTTATAGATGTTGTAACACCCTATAATTCCAGAAGATGTATCTTTGTGACCGATGATAAACACGTTGATGAACTGGTTAGAGATGGAAGTGTTGATAATAATATAAGATTGGCAATAAAAAAAGGATTACCCCCCATTACGGCTATACAGATGGCATCACTCAATACTGCAGAATGCTTTGGCCTCCATACCAAAGGAGCGGTTGCACCGGGATATGATGCAGACTTACTTCTGCTTGATGATCTGAAGACAGTAAAGGTTCACAGCGTCTTTAAAAATGGCAGGATAATAGTGGAAAACGGTATATTAAAGGAGAATTGCTTTAAATCAAATGAAATTAGTTTAAGCAGCGGCGTTAAGGATACTCTTCACCTTCCAAAATTAAGCCTGAGGGACTTTAGAATACCTTTAAAGGGTAAAAGTGCACATGTTATAGGTATAATTCCAAACAGCATATTAACTGAACATTTAATAGAAGATGTTGAAGCAGAGAATGGTTTTTTCAAGGCCAGCGTTGAAAGGGACCAGTTAAAAATCGCTGTTATAGAAAGACATAAATTAAGAGGCTGTATTGGACTTGGAATCGTTAAAGGGTTTAAAATTAAATGCGGGGCCATCGCATCTACAGTTGCCCATGATTCCCATAACTTGATAATTGTAGGTACAAATGACAGTGACATGATCTTTGCGGCACAGGAATTAGAAAAACTACACGGAGGAATTACTGTAGTTAGAAATGGAGAAGTGCTGGCGAGCCTTCCACTGCCTGTTGCAGGGTTAATTTCCGAGTTTGGTTTTGATGAAGTGGTTCATCAGCTTGAGAAACTAAATGAAGCGGTACACTCAATTGGTGCAAGCTCATTTTTTAATCCATTTTTGACGTTATCCTTTTTAGCCCTTCCCGTTGTTCCAGAGCTTAAGATTACAGATGATGGATTGTTTGATGTAAAGGCTTTTAAACATATAGAAGTTTCAGCAGGTTAGGGAGTAACTATTAATAGTTTTTTTAATAATAGAGCGTGGCAACAAGTTTAATATGAGTGAAGCTTCAATGGATAAGGAAATAGAGAAGCTTAAAAGCAAGGGGTTATAATAAAAATTCTTTAGTAGGAGGTTTAAAGGTCAGTAATGCTGGCCTTTTAATTTTTGACACCATCTGTAGAAACATTGGTTTGTTTTAATTATAATATACTTTATTAGGAGAGGTTTCTGTATAATTTTGAATCTGCATAAAATGTTTTACATAATGTGAAAAGGAGTGACAGGTATGTTTTCAAGAAACCTTGATAAAGCAAGGGAAGCCTTTAAAACAAAGGATGTTGAAGCAAGTAGAAAAGCTCATCAGCAGAGGCTAACGTCCGAGGAAAGGCACAACCAGGAACAGGGACAGTACATAAAAAGTCTAATTTATGGAGGACTTGATGGCATAATAACAACTTTTGCAGTGGTTGCTGGTGTTGCAGGTGCTTCACTTTCTGCGGGGATCGTTCTTATTATGGGTCTTGCAAACCTTATAGCCGATGGGCTTTCAATGGCCATAGGCGACTACCTTAGTACAAAGGCGGAAATAGAGTATCAAAATGCAGAAAGACAGAGAGAAATGTGGGAGATAGAACACTATCCGGAGGGAGAGAAACAGGAACTCGTTGAACTGTATATGAATAGGGGCATGAGTCCGGAAGATGCTAAAACAGTAACTAATATAATATCAAAGTACAAAAAGGCATGGACAGATATTATGATGGTGGAGGAACTTGGAATCCTTGAAGAAAACGAGTCACCACTTAAGAATGCTATTGCAACCTTTGTTTCCTTTATAGTATTTGGTTTTATTCCAGTACTGGTTTATGTGATATCAAATTTCATACCAGGTCTGCAGAAAAACACCTTTACTATAGCCTGTGCATTAACTGGAATAACTCTTTTTATACTTGGAGCCCTCAAGGTTAAAATTACGGAAAAGAATTGGTTTTTGTCAGGTCTTGAAATGCTCGTTGTTGGCGGTGTTGCAGCAGCTGCAGCATATTTGATAGGTACCCTGCTTTCAGGAGTGGCGTAACACGGGTATAATATAAGTAAAATTTTACAAAGGGAAAGGCGAAGTTTGTATGAATACGAGACAGGTTATGGAGATTGCCCTTATGGCAGGCGAAATTTTATTAAAAAGCGGAGCAGAGGTTTACAGGGTTGAAGAAACCATAATAAGAATAGCGGAAAGCTATAGCGTAAGCTGTGAATGCTTTGCTATGCCAACGGGCATATTTGTATCAAGTAATGGAGCTGAGGTTGTTTCTTATGTAAAGCGTATTAAGGAGAGATCCATGGACCTTCATAAGATTGAGCTTATAAATTCATTTTCAAGAAGCCTTGCAAACAATCCACTCCCATACGATGAAGCCAAGAGAACTTTGAAGCGAATTGAAAATTCACCTTATTTTAACTTTAGAATAAGGCTTCTTTCTGCAGGCATGACTGCCTTTGTTTATACTCTCCTTTTTAAAGGCAACCTTTGGGATGGGATTGCTGCATTTTTTATAAGCGTTTGCATATATGTCTTTAAGGAAAAAACCTCAGGTATAACAGCATTCCAGTTCCTTCAGCTTATTATATCAGGTATGTTTGCAGGTATTGTTAGCATTGGGGCTAATAGTTTTTTCCCTTTCCTTAACGTTGAAAGCATATTAATCGGTGGAGTAATGATTCTGGTTCCAGGTTTTGCCATTACAAATGGAATTAAGGATGCATTGTACGGCGATATTGTTTCAAGCCTGTCAAGAATAGGTGAAGCAGTGTTTATTGCAACTGCCGTAGGAATTGGAGTTGCTATTACTTTATTATTTGGAACGAGATGGGTGTGAATTTATGAAGGAACTTATACTTGCTTTTCTGGGAAGCTTTTTTCCGGCTGTTTTATTTAATATTGAGAGAAAAAACTTAATATGGGCAGGTTTAAGTGGAGCTATTGGATGGGGTATATATGTACTTCTATATAAAATTACAGGCGGTGTAGTGATGGCTATATTCGTGGGTGCCGTATGTGTTGGAATTTATGGTGAGGCTATGGCAAGGATACTCAAAACACCTGCATCAGTATTTACTGTTCCGGGGATCTTCCCGCTTGTACCAGGAATAACAGCATATAACACAGTTCTTGCAATAGTAGAGGACCGCATCAGAGATGCATATGATAAGGGAATAGAAACTATAGCCAGTGCAGGTGCAATAGCCTTTGGCATAATACTTTCAACTGCCGTCTTTAAATTCTTTAAGCAGGGGAAAATGGCAAAAACAATGGATGGGGAGGAATGAGCTGATTTTTCTCAGCTCATTTTTTTGTATGAAGTTAACCTGTTGTGCCAGTTCTCTTTTTAATAAGCTGTGATAAAAAATATATGAAACGAACTATTTTAGCGAGCAACTAGAGGTTCTTAGCAAGTGGTCAGATGAGAAGCCGAAGTAGAGTTCGTGGTGTTTGAGGTAAACTAGTTTCAAAAGCTTAATTTTAGAAATAAATTCAGGCTTTTTATTTTTATACAGACGTTTTATAATAAGACATATATAAAGTTTTAAGGTGGGTAATGAGATGGATAAGTTTTTACTCCTAATCAGAGCAGTTTTCTCAGGACTTTTAACAGGACTTCTAGTTTCTATACCACTTGGCCCCGCAGGCCTGGAGTCTATTAAAAGAACGATTTCAAGAGGATATAAAGAAGGATTTATGGTTTCGCTTGGAGCAATATCTGGAGATACCCTTGATATTGTGCTTATAAATTTTGGGCTGTACAACCTTTTGAGCGGCCATAAGAGGACTGAAGCAGTTTTCTGGATTATATCTGGAATTGTGCTAACAATAATAGGTTATCTATCTGTAAAGGGTGATGAGAGGGTAAAAAAACTTGAAACGGATCCCGACGTTATAAAAAATAAAAAATTAAGATCTATGCCATTTATAGTCGGGTTTTTAATCGTTGTTTCAAATCCATTAACCCATTCGCTGTGGTTCACCATGAGTGGTACAGTAATCAGAGTATGGCACTATAGAGGTGCTTTGCCATATTATATTTTTATTGCTTCAATAGTTGCCGGCATGATAATATGGTTCTCGCTCCTCAATTTTCTCGTACTTAAAGGACATAAGAAGCTGTCAATCAGCTCTTCAAACAAAATATCTACTGTTCTTATGTGGGTTATATTGATTGTTGGCATAGTTTTCATAATTTTCGGAACATATACATTGATATTTGTATAGCTTTGAATTTAAAAGAAGCTGCGATAAAATAATTTATCCCATTTACTAGTGAGCTAGCAAAAAACTCTAATTTATCGTTAAAACAGTTTACTTCATATATTTTTATCCCAGCTTTTTCCAGTAAAATATGTAAATATAAATGTCCTTTTTAAATTGTGATGAATTAAAATAGAGGCAAGGAGTATTGATGGAAGAAGCAATATCCTTGCCTGAATAGTTAATGGAGAAGTAAAGAGTCAGCACAACAAACTAATTTAAAATAACTTGCAAACATCCTATTCTATATATTCTTTAAAAGCTCCAAAGGTTCCCCTGCTGAATATATATAAAGCCTGTGAAGTGGCCTTGTCATTGCAACATATAAAAGCTTAACATCAAGTTCACTATTTGTATAAGTCTTCTTTGACGCATTTGCAATTATTACGAGGTCGAATTCAAGACCCTTTGAAAGGTAGGAGGGAACGATAATAATCCCACCTTTGTACTCCTTTTCATTACCTGATATTATAGGTATATCTTTTCCCAGTCCCTTTAACATAGTTCTAAGTTCAATACATTCATCCATGGTTTTGCATATAACAGCCGCAGATTTATAGCCCATTTCTTCAAGCTTATCAAGCTTTTCCTTGATATCCCGTGCAATTTCATTCATATCATTTTTTATTATTAATTCAACCTTTTCGCCGTGCCTTATAACAGGCTTTGCAGGTATAAGATTGGGGTCTTCCAGGGATTTTATAACCTTGTTTGCAGCCTCCATTATCTCAACGGTGGTTCTATAGCTCTGCTCAAGGAATAAAAGCCGGCAGTTGTTTCCAAATACAAGTTCACCAACCTCATTCCAGTCCTTTGTGCCGCGGTAGGAGTGTATTCCCTGGGAAAGGTCTCCAAGTATAGTAAAGGAACTGTCCTTTATAATTTGTTTCAAAAGATATAGCTGATAAAGGCTGAAATCCTGTGCTTCATCTATAACTATATGTTTTACCTGTATTTTTTCATTTAATCCGTATACTAGATATTTTATTGCTGTTAAAGGGGCAAGATCTTCTATCTCAAGAAGTTTAGAATTGAAAAGCTCCAGCTGGTTACTTTTAATAAACGCTATCAGTTCTTTATCTATATATTTTTCAGCAAGCTTGTCAAAGAGTTCTGTTGTCATAAGCCTTTTATAATACTCCAGGGGCTTTAAGGGCGAAATTTTAGATATATATTCTTTTACTGCTTTTTTAGAATATGAATTGATGTTTGTTATGTGTTTATTTTTAGTATCTATGGCCTCAACAATAAGTCTGTGCCTTTCCTCGGAATCAGGCATTTCGAGTTTAAGACTCATTATTCTCCTGTCGCAGTCCTGCTGAAGTTTTGAAAGAATAGAATCTTTTTTTAGCTTCAGCCTGTTGTTCAAATGTTTTTTAATCTCATTAACCCGCTTCATCATGGGAAGGTCTTTGTATTCTTTGAGAAACAGTCTGCGGATTTCATCATATGTGAGCAGCACAAAATCCTCTATTTTAAAGTCTTCCTGAGGAATAAGCTCATCTTCAACTATCCTCATGTAGTCATCTATGAGCTTTTTAAAATCCAGCGACGATTTAAACCTTGAAGCTTTCATCATTAAATGTTTTCTTTTTATATCCTCATCGGTCTGTCTTGAATTTATAATTGCAGATAACTTTTCATTGGGGTCCTTGAGGTTAAACCTCATCTCAAGAAGCTCGGAGGCAAAGTCCTCAAAGGTTATTTGCTTAACCCTGTCTACCCCAAGCTCGGGAAGAACTTCCGATATATAATTTAAAAACAATCTGTTTGGAGCTATGATCATGAAGTTTTCCGGTTTAAAGGATTTTTCATAGGTGTATATAAGGTATGCAATTCTGTGAAGTGCAATTGTTGTTTTTCCGCCCCCTGCAGCACCCTGGACTATCAATGGTTTCCACATATCAGCCCTTATAATCCTGTTTTGCTCAACCTGAATGGTTGACACTATGTCCTTTAGCCTGCTGTCGGCGTTTGCGCCAAGGTAGGCTTGAAGGAATTCATCGTTTGTTGTTATGTCGATATCAAAGAACTCCTTTAAAATACCTTCTTCAATTGTATGCTGCCTTTTAAGGTTAATCTGTCCATCGATTTTACCTTCCGGACAAATATAGTTCGCCTCTCCAAGCCTTCCTTCATAGTACAGATTTGCAATAGGTGCTCTCCAGTCAACTATTATAAGCTCCTTTTGATCCTCGCTCATAAGGGATAATTTGCCGATATAAATTTTTTCATATTTACCGGTTTTATCCTCTGTGAAATCAACCCTTGCAAAATAGGGTTTTGAATGTGCCTTTTCGATATTAACAAGCCTCTGTGATATGCTGCTTTGGAAGGTGGTATTTATCATGAGGTCGATGTACTGCTGGCTGTTGTCAGAGCTAAAATGCTTTGTATTGTAGTCAACCTCCCTATCAATGCGTTCCTTTTCTTTTAAAATGTAGCTGTGATACTTTTTCAAGTAGTCAAGTGTGAAATTAAGTCTTTGTAGTTCCTCACTGTAGTCAGGATGATTTGAAATACTCATATTGATCCCTCCTCAATATATATTGAGGCCTTTGAAAACATCAGTGGAATTGACAGCGTTCTTTAATTTTACATAAAAAAAGCAAAAAAATAAAGGGGAATATATAAAAAAAGCCCGTTTAGTCACGGGCTTTTTTAATGTAATCTTCAATATGAAAATCCTTTGAGTCCTTGTCAGTGTACCATATGGTCTTAACTTTATTTAAAAGCTCCATTAATTTGTCTTGGCTTCCCTCGTATTTATGCCAGGCAGGGATTGGATCGTATTTCATAATGCTCAGCACATAAATAGGCGCATAAATGGTTTCTTCAACTGTATCAAGAATTCTGCCGTATGTTTTAGTAGGATCTGAAAGCAAATACCGACCTGTGTCCTTTTCAAATGCAATTATAAGGTCAAGGGGGTTTTCGCATATTTTCCATATCTTTCTTAGCTTTTTATTAGGATCATACTTTTTAGACATAGCATCACCTTCTTTATATACATTATAAAAGGTAAAGGCAATAATCGTGCATGTCCAATTTCATGATCTATAGAAAGAAAAAGAAAATAATAGCAAACATATTTGAGTGTATTAAAATATGAAGGTTTGAATGCTGACAGGTATTTTAGTTTTTTATGAATTTGATGGGGTATAATAATTGAAGTATAATTAGATTACTGTAATACTGTGAATATTGTGATACCAGTTTTAGGGGGTATTCTTTATGAAAATATACACTAAAACAGGAGATAGGGGATTCACTTCAAATGTTTTGGGAGAAAGGGTTTCAAAGGCTGATATAATGATGGAGCTTCAAGGGGGAATTGACGAGATAAATGCAAATACGGGGTTTTTAAGAAGCATTGTAAGGGAGCTTCAAAATGCAGATGAAAAGAAATATATAGATGATGTTTTAAGGGAGATACAATACCACCTCTTTAGAATGGGCGTTGAAATTTCAAGCAAATTTAAAGATATACATATAACAAATGAAAACGTTAAATTCCTTGAGGAGAATATTGATAAGATGACATCAAGGCTTCAGGAATTGAAAAATTTTTTATATCTTTCAGGAGTTAAACAATCAACATATTCAAATGTAATAAGAAGCATAACAAGAAGGGTAGAAAGGATATTTGTAAGGGCACTTGAAGGCAGAAATTATCCTGAAAGTTATCAATATATAAACAGGCTTTCTGATTTCTTCTACACACTTGCAAGATACTTTAATTTCATAGAAGGAGAGCAGGAAGAGATAATGAAGTTAAGATAAATTATGCTGACAAGGCAAGTGCATTCGTGAAGCTTGCTCGTGCTCAGGCACCGCGCGAACCATTCTAAGGCTCTGTTTCATCCTATATGCCAAGAACTTCTTTGTTAAGTGTGCTGGTGAATGAAATATATCTTTTATCGCAGCGCCGATATGTAATTTATCTAGTACAGCGGGCTAAATAATAAGCTTAGTTTTTAAAAGAAAGCAGCTCAAAATTAACTGAGCTGCTTTTTAATATTTAAAAAAACATTTAGTCCTGGATTATTTCAACAGCACCGGATTGCTCCATTATTTCTCTGACCCTGGAGGCCTCGTGCTTTGGGGTTTTGACTGCAACGATTATTCCTTCCTCTCCCTTTAATCCTTCAATTCCGCTTGAGAATGTCTCTATTTCATCAAAACCCTGGCGTTCGGTCTTTATAAAGGATATTTCACGGGCTGCATTATCAACTGTCCTAAATTCCTGAACCTCTGCAAGGTCACTTATAATCATATCTCTTCTATCAAATCCTATATTTCTTAGTGAATCGACGAGGAAGCTGGCCTGTTTATTGTTTGGAAATCTGGCAATAAGACGCATTATATCCATCTCCTAAAATGCTTAATAACAGTTCGATTATATTTTTCGAGATTTATTGTTTCTCACTGTTTATTATGTTTATATAAATAATAACTTATACTCTGAAAATCTTTTATAAATTTAACGAGTTGTGCTGCTCTGAAAACCTTATTGCAAAAGAATCAGCACGACAAGTAAGTTTAACAGAGTTGGAGTGATAGAAATGAATGAATTTGACTGATTATCAAAATAATAATGGCGAAATTTGACACAATATGATTGATTTTGAATGTTTTATATATTAAAATATTTATAAAGAGGTGACTAAATTGATCATAGAAGAAAGACATAGGTTGATTATGGATACACTAAAGAAAAAGGGAACGGTTAAAATCAGTGAACTTGTGGAATTAACAAACACCTCAGAATCTACAATTAGGCGTGACTTAACGTTTCTTGAAAGTATAAACGCCCTTAAGAGGGTTCATGGAGGAGCGACTCTTTTAAAGGGTGGATTTAATGAACCAAGCTATAACGAAAAACTTATTCAAAATATAGAGGAAAAAAAGTTAATCGCTGGATTTGCAGCTTCATTAATAAATCATGGCGATAGTATCTACCTGGATGCAGGTACAACAACCTTTGAGATGATAAACTACATAGACAAAAATGATATTGTTGTTGTCACAAACGGGCTTAAACATATTGATGCCCTTATAGAAAAAGGGATAGATGCCTATATACTTGGAGGTAAAGTCAGGGCTAAAACAAAGGCAATTGTAGGAATAGACGCCATAAAAAGCCTTGAAAAGTTCAGATTTGACAAAGCCTTTTTGGGCATTAATGGAGTTCACTATGAATATGGATATACAACCCCCGATTCGGACGAAGCAATATTAAAGGAAAGCGCTATAAAGCTTTCAAAGGAATCGTTTGTACTTGCAGATGAAAGCAAATTTGGAGAAGTGGCCTTTATTAAGGTAGCAGAGCTGGATAAAGCTGCGATTATTACTAATAATAAAGTAGAAAATTATGAAAAATACTCGGAAAAAACTGAAGTAAAGGTAGTGACAGAACAATGATTTATACTGTAACTTTTAATCCATCAATAGACTATATAATACATGTTAACGATTTTAAACCAGGCTATGTTAATAGAGCAGAGTCAGACAACATGTATCCCGGCGGAAAAGGAATAAATGTATCAAGAGTTTTAAACAATTTAAATGTAAAGAGTAAAGCTATGGGTTTTATAGGGGGCTTTACTGGAGAATATGTTAAAAAATACCTCGAAGATGAGGGGCTTGAAACTGATTTTATATATGTCAAGGGTGATACAAGAATAAATGTAAAGCTCAAATCCACTGAAGAGACAGAAATAAATGGATCAGGACCTGATATAGAGGAGAAGGATATAGAAAAACTGTTTGAGAAAATAGAGAAGCTAACTTCTGAAGATTTTTTGGTAATAGCAGGAAGGGCACAGAAAAGCCTGCCGGAGGATATTTATGCACAAATTTTAAAGAAGTGTTCTAAAAATGGTGTAAATGTAATAGTTGATACGACAGGAAAAACACTATTATGCACATTAAAATACAGGCCGTTTTTAATAAAGCCAAATAATCATGAATTGGGTGAAATATTCAATGTTGAGATGGTTTCCATAGAAAAAACTATTGAATATGGTAAAGAGCTTCTTAAAATGGGCGCACAAAATGTTATAGTATCAATGGCAGCTGAGGGAGCCCTTTTAATAAGCAGTGAAGGGGTATTTCATGCTTCTGCACCCAGGGGCGTCGTTAGAAATTCAGTTGGAGCAGGAGATTCTCTTATAGGTGGATTTCTTGCAAAGTATTCTGCAAACTTTGATTTAATAGAAGCCTTTAAATGGGGAGCAGCGTCGGGAAGTGCCACTGCTTTTTCATTTGATCTATGCAAAAAAGAAGATGTGGAAGCTTTATTGGATCAAGTCAAAATAACAAAGCTTATGTAAAGGATGCATGAACTACGAGGAGGTTTAATATGAAGATAACAGAGTTGCTCACTAAAGATACAATAATTCTTGAACTTAAATCCAGGACTAAAGCAGAAGTAATAGACGAACTTGTAAACAAACTCTACAGTGCAGGAAAACTCAACGATAAGGATGAATATAAGAAAGCTATTTTAGAAAGAGAAGCACAGTTCACAACGGGTGTAGGAGACGGAGTTGCCATCCCCCATGCAAAAACCTCGGCGGTTAAAACCCCAGCCTTAGCCTATGGATATTCCAGGGAAGGCATTGACTATGACTCACTTGATGGAAAACCTGCCCACATATTCTTCATGATAGCAGGTTCGGAAGGAGCTAATAACGAACACCTGGAAACCCTGTCAAGGCTTTCTGTAATGCTTATGAACGAAGAGTTTAGAAGGAAGATTGAAAACGCAAAAAGTGAAGAAGAAATTTTAAATATAATAGATGAACAGGAAAGGCTTGATGCAAAGGAAGAAAATAATAGAGGCAGCAGTACGGATAAACTAGTACTTGCTGTAACAGCCTGTCCTACAGGCATAGCTCATACCTACATGGCAGCAGATGCCTTAAAAAACAAGGCTAAAGAAATGGGCGTAAACATTAAGGTAGAAACTAATGGCTCAACGGGAGTCAAGAATAGATTAACTGAAGAAGAGATTGCAAAGGCAGAGGCAATAATAGTAGCAGCTGACAAGCAGGTAGAAATGGCGAGATTTGAGGGGAAAAAGGTAATCCAGGTTCCCGTGGCACAGGGGATAAAGAACCCTGAAGAGCTTATAAATAAAGCCCTTAGGGGAGAAGCCCCAGTATATCATCACACAGGAAAAACTGAAGAACATGCAGAAAATGGCAGAAGAGAAGTGAGAGGATTTTATAAACACCTTATGAACGGTGTTTCAAATATGCTTCCTTTTGTTGTAGGTGGAGGTATATTAATAGCCATTTCATTTATGTTTGGAATTAAGGCCTTTGATCCTAAGGACCTATCATTTAATCCATTTGCAAAACTTTTAATGGATATAGGTGGAGGAAACGCCTTTGCCCTTATGGTTCCTATACTTTCAGGTTTTATAGGTATGAGTATTGCAGATAGGCCAGGATTTGCACCGGCTATGGTCGGAGGTTTTATTGCAGCAAACAACGGAGCAGGCTTCCTTGGCGGACTTATTGCAGGCTTCCTTGGAGGATATATCGTTGTATTTTTAAAGAAGGTATTCAATAAGCTACCAGCCTCCCTTGAAGGCATAAAACCTGTACTTTTATATCCACTATTTGGTATATTCTTAACAGGTGCAATTATGCTGCTCGCTGTTGTTGGACCTGTTAAGAGTTTAAACATGGGAATACAGCACTGGCTGGGTTCAATGGGTACAGCCAATAAAATCATTTTAGGGTTGGTACTCGGTGGAATGATGGCCGTTGACATGGGTGGACCGATAAATAAGGCGGCATTTACCTTTGGTATTGCTATGATTGATGCTGGAAACTATCTGCCCCACGCTGCAGTTATGGCAGGGGGTATGGTTCCTCCACTTGGAATTGCTATAGCTACGACATTGTTTAAGAATAGGTTTACAGAAAGGGAAAGGGACGCAGGTAAGACATGTTATATTATGGGAGCATCCTTTATTACAGAGGGTGCAATACCATTTGCAGCCTCAGATCCGGGCAGGGTAATACCCTCATTAATTGTTGGTTCAGCTGTGGCAGGAGCCTTATCCATGGCATTTAACATAGGGCTTCCGGCTCCCCATGGAGGAGTATTTGTAATACCAATAGTTAAAGGCAATCCATTATTATATGCTCTGGCTATATTAATAGGATCATTTACAACTGCCTTTATGCTTGGCATGCTAAAAAAGCCGGTAGAAGAGAGGTAAATAGGCCACGGCATGTACCGTGGCCTATTCCTTTGGAAATAACAATCCTTAGCAGTAAACAAGTTTTAGACTATAATATTTTCCTCTTTATAACCTCCAGTACGCCATTCCTTTTATAGCTTCCTGCAATATATCTGGCCTGTCTTTTAACTTCTTCGGGGGCATTCTCCATGGCGTAGCTGTGATATGCTGATTTAAACATCTCCAAATCGTTAAAATAATCTCCAAACACCATTGTTTCCTCAGGCTTTATATTGAATTTTTCCTGAAGAAATTTTATGGCTACCCCCTTGTTTACGCCTTTATCCATAATATCAAGCCAGATCTTGGCGGATACAGTAACTTGCAGCTTATCGCCCCAATCGGGTTTTAAAATTTTGTTGGAGTTTTCAGCAGATCCTTTAAAGTCACATATTGCTATCTTTAAAATATCGTCATTTACTTCTTCAAGGTTTTCTATTATTTCATATTTTAAATAATATTTTTCAACTTCCTTTATAAAATCATTATAGTTTTTTTCCACATACGCTGCTTTTTTGCCGCATAAAATTATCTCACAACCCTCAATTTGTCTTATGATTTTTATAAGAGAGTTAACTACTTCTTTATCAAGGGTTTTAGAATATAGTTCCTTATTTTTATATACAACGTAGCTTCCGTTTTCAGCAACATATATAATATCATCTTTAACTTTAGAGAATTTATTTTTCAGATTGTAATATTGTCTGCCGCTTGCGGCAACAAATAGTATATTTTTTTTCTTTAACTTTTCAATTATATGAAAAAATTCATCACTAAGTTTGTCATGTTCATTAAGCAGTGTGCCGTCCATATCGCTGGCGATTAGCTTTATCATATGCATCTTCCTCTCTATTGATGTGTCTTGCTTTATTGTTTATGAGGTAATACTATGAAAAATCATACCTGAAATAATCAGAATCATCCCTATCAACGATAACCCTTCAGGAAATTTTCCATGAAATACCAATATTTCTCCCAGTAAAGTAAATATTACTGATCCTGATTGTGTAGCTTCAACTGCTGCGAGATTCTTGACATCACCATTTGTGATATCAGTAGCTGAAAAAAACAATATGGTGGCGACAACCCCGGCACAAATGGCTACTATTAAAGACTGTAATATTTGTTCTCTGCAGGGAGCACCAATAAATATTATACCATAAATCGACAGAATAAGCCAAAAAGGCATGCTTGCCAGGGTCATACCAAATACTCTCTGGTATGCATCCAGTTTTCCTTCGCAAATTTCCATCATTTTACGATTACCAATGGGATAAGCAAATGCGGCTACAAGGACTGGAACAATACCAATAATTACTTCTTTGATAGACGAATTGTTTGCTCTATTTATTTGTATTAAACCTATTCCTATTAGAATTATAGAAGAAATCATTAAAGATTTAAAAGGAATTTTACATCTGACCTTGTAAAATCCACTTTGAGTTATAACTACTTTATAAAATAACGGAGAAAGAAGTGAGCCTGCGATAATTGTAATTTGCCAAGTTCCTGCAATTAACCACGCAGGACCATAACTAGCTGCAAAGCTTAATGGTGCATAAAATAACCCAAATCCAACGGTGCTCCAGAGGAGCCATGAGAATATGTTCTTTCTTATTTCTTTTAAAGCAGGTATTAAGTTTCGCCTGCTCCCCACAATTAATATTAGAAAGGGCAGCATAAATATATAACGTAATGAAGCACTCCATACCCAGCTTCCTCCTGAAATGTTCATCTGTCGGTTTAATATAAAGGTAAAGGCAAAAAAGAAAGAAGCTAATATCCCGAGCAGAATTGCCTTCAAGATAATTTCCCTCCTGATTAACAATATACATTTTCAATTAATATACAGTATATTCCAAGTCTTTTCCCAGTGTGAATTTAAAAAATATCTTCCTTATACGATTTATGATGTAGAAGAATTTATTTAGGAAATTTTTAAATTAGCTTTTTTAATTGCAGCAAATGTGGTCAAGTTTATATCAACAAAACATTTCCAAAAAATGAATGCTTCAATTGAACTGTATATTATTCGGTAATTGAACTCAGTTGAAATCAGAATATATTGTGTAGATTGAAGAAGTATGACTTGTTTTTCTGGGGCTGCTAAGCCTTTATGGATTAGATATATATTTGAGGTTGCCATTTGAATTATGTATAATATGATTAAAATGTAATAGATAAATGATAGGATCTTTAATATTTTATAAGATAAAGGAGGAAATATATGAAAAGCATTATTCCTAACATTTACGTTGAAAATTGCAAGGAAGCGATTAAATATTATCAAGAAGTTTTTGGCGGACAATTAAAGAATGTTCAATTAGCGGATAATGTTGAAATGTTTAAAGGACATGAAGGAAAGATTATTCATGCTGAATTACATATCAATGATGAATGCCAAATATATTTTGCAGATATATTTGGCGAGAAAAAAGAGAGTGGTAATATAGATTTAGTCCTTGAATTAGATAGTGAGGATGAGATAAACAGGTTATATTCAGCACTTTCTCAGGAAGGTTCTATAGAGTTTGAATTACAGAAAACATTTTGGGGTGCTTATCACGCAGTGGTTACTGATAAATTTGGAAACACATGGTCATTAAATTATGCTTTAAAATAAACAATTATTATTGGGAAAAGATATGGAGGTTTAATTATGAAACCCAGGGTAGCATTTATATGCGTTCACAATTCCTGCAGGTCACAAATGGCGGAGGCTTTGGGAAAGCTCTTTGCTTCCGATGTATTTGAATCATACTCAGCAGGAACGGAAACAAAGCCGCAGATTAATCAGGACGCTGTGAGAATCATAAAAGACTTATATGGCGTTGATATGAATGAAACCCAGTATTCGAAGCTTCTTACAGATATACCTGAAGTGGATATCGTTGTAAAAATGGGCTGCAATGTCGTGTGTCCATTTTTACCATCAAAATATGAAGAGGACTGGGGGCTTGAGGACCCAACTGGCAAGGGTGATGAGGAATTCATAAAAACAGCCAGAAAAATAGAAGAGAAGGTTAAGGATTTAGCCAAGAGAATTAAGAATAAGGAAATTAAGCTTTAGAATACAAGTAAAGGTGGTGGCGTTAATGAAGGTAAACGCATCAAAGGAAGTTATAGAAACATTAAAAAAAGCTCTAAAGAATGAGGGCAAGGATGCAGTAAGATTTGAAATTGAGGGTTTTGGCTGAGGCGGTCCAAACTTTAAAATTGTTCTGGATGAACAAAGGGAAAATGACAGTGTTTATGAAGTTGATGGAGTGAAGTTTGTAGCTGAAGAAGAAATCTCATTCCTCGTTGAAGGCCTTGAACTTATTGTTTCAGGTGGAAAAGTATCAATTAAAACCTCTGGATGCTGCTAAAAAAAGGGCGGTCTTTTTAAGAGACCGTCAGATTGTTGATAAACCCCATGATTTTCAAGAAAAATCATGGGGTTTTAATATTTACGGTTTCAAAATTATGCGATAGCATAAAAAATTAAAAACAGTCGCAATTTTAGTAGATGGTTTATACTAAAATTTTTAAAAAATAATTGGGCTAACGCCCTAGCAATCTTTTTCATATTCTGTACTGCCGCAGTAAGTAAGCACCTTTTAATATTATAACAGTAATAAATGGTAACATTAACCGAAGTGGTGCATAGAATGGTTTATATAGATAATGATATATATTAGTTATTTTTAAGTTAATTTTAATTATATATATTGACCTTATATAGATAATGGTATATATTTTACATAGATAGTTATCTATATAAAGGGGGGATTAAGTGAAACGGAATTATGATGAAAATGCAAAAATCATCAAAGCACTTTCAGACCCTAGTAGACTTAAAATAATAGATATCCTTTCCTGCGGCGAAAAGTGTGCCTGCGATATACTGCAGTACTTTGACTTCACTCAGCCCACACTTTCACATCATATGAAGGTGTTAATGGAATGCGGTATTGTAGAATGTAGAAAAGAAGGGCTGTGGAGCTACTATTCCCTTAATAGCTCAAACTGCAATAAACTTATATTATTTCTTATGAATCTTGTAACAGATACAGATGAATGTATCTGCAAGGACAAAGCTAAGTGTGAATGTAAATAGAAGGGGTGTATGATTATGAAAAAAATGATTATTTTTGAGCCGGCAATGTGCTGCCCGACAGGAGTCTGTGGCCCATCAGTTGACCCGGAACTGTTAAGGATTTCTACTGTGATAAACAACTTAAAAAATAAGGGTATAACAGTTGAAAGATATAATCTTACCAGTAATACACAAATATTTATTGAAAACAAAGTAATAAATAAGATGCTGATTAAGGAAGGTGTAGAGATACTCCCGATTACTATGGTTGACGACGTTGTGGTAAAAACAAGGGCCTATCCAACGGATGAGGAGTTCTGCAGTCTATTAGATGTTCCAGCCGATTATCTAAAAGCCAGTGTGAAAAAAACATCCAATGAATGTGGTTGTGAGGGTGGATGCTGCTAAAATAGAAAAGAGGGATGTTAATGTTTAAGAACTTTAATATATCAGATATAAAGCTAACGAAATATTTGTTTTTCACGGGAAAGGGTGGAGTCGGCAAGACTTCAACAGCCTGTGCCACAGCAGTAGCTTTAGCCGATGGGGGCAAGAAAGTCATTCTTATCAGCACTGATCCAGCTTCAAATCTTCAGGATGTTTTTAATACCAATTTGAACAATAAGGGGGTACCCATAAAGGAAGTTCCTAATTTAGTAGTTGCAAACTTTGACCCGGAGGAAGCTGCTGCTGAGTATAGAGAAAGCGTAATAGCTCCCTATAGAGGCAAGCTCCCGGAGGTCGTTTTGAAAAATATGGAGGAGCAGCTTTCGGGTTCATGTACCGTTGAAATTGCTGCATTTAATGAGTTTACAAACTTTATAACCGATGAAAAAGCAGCACTGGAGTATGATCATATTATATTTGATACTGCACCAACAGGCCATACCCTTAGAATGCTTCAGCTGCCTTCTGCATGGAGCAATTTTATAAGTGAAAACACCCATGGTGCATCATGCTTGGGACAGCTTTCCGGACTTGAAGACAAAAAAGAAGTTTATAAAAATGCAGTTAATACATTGTCAGATGAAGAGAAAACTATGCTTATACTTGTATCTCGCCCTGAACCGTCGCCATTAAAAGAAGCTGAAAGGGCATCCAAGGAGCTTAAGGATATAGGGATAAATAATCAGGTATTAGTTATAAATGGTGTGCTTGAAGAACATGATGACAAGCTTTCAAAGGCTATTTTTGAAAAGCAGCAAAGGGCATTAAAGGATATGCCTGAGGGTCTTAAAAATATTGAAACCTTTAAAATTCCACTTAGACCATATAATGTAACTGGAGTGGAAAATGTAAGGGCATTTCTGAAGAACGGTGATGCTAAATTTAGAGGTGAAAATTTAAATGTTGATAGTATTCCTAAACTAAAGGATGTACTAGAAGACCTGTATAACAGCGATAAAAAAGTAATCTTTACAATGGGCAAGGGTGGAGTAGGTAAAACAACCATAGCTGCTGCAATTGCTTTAGGTTTAGCTAGGAAAGGCAGGAAGGTCCATTTAACAACTACCGATCCGGCGGCACACTTAAAATTTGTGTTGGATGAAAGCTATGGTATTACCTTAAGCAATATCGATGAAAAGGAAGAGCTTGAAAGGTATAAGGAGGAAGTGTTAAGCAAGGCAAGAGAAACGATGAGTGAAGATGATATTGCTTATATAGAGGAGGATTTAAGATCCCCTTGCACCCAGGAAATTGCAGTATTTAGGGCCTTTGCTGAAATAGTTGAAAGGTCGGAAAATGAGGTTGTGGTTATTGATACAGCACCAACAGGGCATACGCTGTTGCTTTTAGATTCCACTCAAAGCTATCACAAAGAAATCCAGCGTTCCCAGGGAGCTATTCCAGAATCAGTTAAAAAGCTTTTACCTAAGCTTAGGAATGAACAGGAAACAGAGGTAATTATCATAACTCTTGCTGAAGCAACTCCTGTTTACGAGGCTGTGAGGTTACAAAGCGACCTGAATAGAGCAGGTATCCACAGTAAGTGGTGGATTATTAATTCAAGCTTCTACGCCGCTGACACAACCAATTATATTTTAAAGGCAAAAGCAAGTAATGAAGTGCACTGGATTAACAAGGTAAATGAAATTTCCGGGGGGAATTTTGCGGTTATAGAGTGGATTGCAGAAGAGGTTAAGGGGAAAAAACTTAATGATTTGCTGGATTAGATACCATAGAAAGGCTGTTTCAAACTATTATGCAGCCTTTCAAATTCTAGTCTTATCAACCAATTCATTTTATTGTAAACTTGTCTTCAACTTTTATTATTTCAAGATTACTTAAACTATTTTCCATCCGTCTTCCGTAGAGTTGTAGCAGTACCGGCATCTATACCCCTATGGTTTCTCATTTCATCAGAAGCTCAATTAGTCGAAGATCAAAATAGAGTCATCAGAAATATAGTTGATAAAATAACATATGCAAAGGAAGGGGATAATATAAACGCAGAAATAAATTTTTTTGGCATACGGGATATTAGGATGCTTTGATCATAAAACCATGAGATGAAAGAGAATGTGAGGGGAATGAAATTTATGAATGGGATGAAACAAAAACCAAACCGCTTGATAAATGAAAAATCTCCGTACCTGCTTCAGCATGCATATAACCCTGTGGACTGGTATCCCTGGGGAGATGAGGCATTTGAAGTAGCAATTAGAGAAAATAAACCTATTTTTCTAAGTATAGGTTATTCTACATGCCACTGGTGTCACGTTATGGCACATGAAAGCTTTGAGGATGAAAAAGTTGCAAGGCTTATAAATGAAGTATTTGTGCCTATAAAGGTCGATAGGGAAGAAAGGCCGGATATAGACAACATATATATGACTGTCTGTCAGGCTATGACAGGACATGGAGGATGGCCCTTAACTATTATTATGACGCCTGATAAAAAGCCCTTCTTTGCAGGTACCTATATTTCAAAGCACAGCCGCTACGGGAGAAAGGGATTGGTGGACCTTATAAATGAAATTAGAATGCTGTGGGAAAATGAGCATGATGAAATTATAGACTCTGCTGAAAAAATTACATATACTATTCAAAAATTCCTGAAGGAATCTCCAGGGGATGAAATGGGGGAAGATACACTTTACACAGCATATATACAGCTTGAGTCAATGTTTGATATGCAGTATGGAGGCTTTGGTACTGCTCCTAAATTCCCAACTCCACATAACCTTTATTTCCTGTTGAGATTTTACAGAAGATTCAATAAAAATGAAGCATTGGATATGGTGTTGAAGACCCTTGATTCTATGTCCCTTGGTGGTATATTTGATCATATTGGATTTGGTTTTCACAGGTACTCCACCGATAGGAGATGGCTCCTGCCCCATTTTGAAAAGATGCTCTATGACCAGGCTTTAATAGCCATGGCCTATACAGAGGCATATCAGATAACCGGGAGCGAGAAGTATAAAGAAATGGCTGAAAAGATTTTTGAATATGTAATGAGGGATATGATGTCGGAGGAAGGGGCTTTTTATTCTGCTGAGGATGCAGACAGTGAGGGAGAGGAGGGAAAATTTTATACATGGTCAGTCGATGAAGTTATGGATATACTTGGAGAAGAGGAAGGAAAGCTTGCTGTTAAGTTGTTCAACTTTAAGAAGGAAGGAAATTTCAGGGATGAAGCTACGGGGGAAAGAACAGGATTTAATATAGTAAATTTTTCAAAGGATATTGAAAAACTAGCAGAGGACTTAAAGATAAATGATATTAAAGAAAAGCTTAAGAACATAAGGGAGAAGCTTTACAATGCCAGAGAAAAAAGGGAGAGGCCCCATAGGGATGATAAGATACTTACTGACTGGAATGGACTCATGATTGCATCGCTGAGCAAAGCAGCTGCCGCACTTGGAAATAAAAAATACGCTGAAGCTGCTAAAAAGGCTGCGGATTTTATACTCGATTCATTTGGAGAAAATGGAAGGCTTATGCACAGATACAGAAAGGGAGAGTGGAAGGTAATTGCAAATGTAGATGACTATAGCTTTCTTATATTTGGGCTTCTTGAACTCTACGGTGCCTCCTTCGAAGAGAAATATTTAAAATATGCCCTAAAGCTTAACGAAGAATTGATAGATTATTTCTGGGATGAGAAAAACGGAGGATTTTATTTTACATCAAAGGATGAGGAAGAGATACTTATAAGAACAAAAGAAGTATATGATGGGGCTGTACCTTCAGGAAATTCTGTAGCACTTTTAAACTTATTAAGGATAGGAAGGATTACAGGAAATTCAAAATATGACGATTTTGCAGCAAAGCTTCAAAGAGCCTTTTCAAAAAGTGTTATGGATACTCCCATGGGTTATACACAAATGCTTGTAGGTTTGGATTTTAGCCTTGGTCCATCATTAGAAATTGTGATAGCAGGGAAAAGAAACTCTGAAGATACTCTAAATATGATAAAGGTACTTCAAAGAAGGTTTATACCAAATGCGGTTTTACTTTTAAATCCGGCAGGGGAAGAAAATCCAGAGATACATTCAATTGCTGAATATACCAGATTGCAAAAAAGTATAGATGGCAGGGCAACCGCATATGTGTGCAGGAATTTTGCCTGTTCAGAACCTGCAACAACTGTAGAGGAAATGCTAAATAAATTATAATAACCCGGTCGGTGGAAACACTGGCCCGGGTTATTATATAAATATTAATTTTTTTATAACAATTTATTATACCTTATGACAAAATGCGAATAATAAGAATACTATAAATACCAGTATATGGAATAATGTGCTTAATAATTACATTTTTTTAAACAAAAAAAAGAGAATATGTCGTTTTACATCAGAAGAATATGATTATTCCATACCACAATACAACACAAAATTATTTTTTAAAATGTTAAAATGAAATCAAAGGTATGTGGGGAGGGGTATTATGCTTGAAAAGAAGGAAATATGCTCATGCAGAAATATACTTGATGGCAGCATTGAGTACATATATCGATATTTTTTGATTGAAGATACCAAGAGTATTATAATTAATGAACAGAGGGTTGACGTTCCATCCTATGGAATCGAAATATTAAGGGAGCTTATCTTAAATGGACAAACTGCAGACCTGTATGGAGAGAGGCTTGATAGCATTTCTTCAACTATGGGCAAAGTTCTGGAATTAATAGAATATCTGAAGGATAATGAAGTATCACCAATCCATCTTGTTGATATAGTTGGAGAAAAGGCTGATGAATGGGTGGTAGATTTTGAGGAGGCAGCAAAGTCATTATTAAAATCTATGGCTTTGGCATGATATATAGAATGCCGTTATAAAAATCTATGTCAAATTATGATAGATTTTGTATAACAAAAAATATTAATAATTTGAAACTTTCCTCGATATTCCTCCGTCTAATACTATGAGGAGGGAAAGGGAATGAAACTAATAAACAGACTTCTGCTTATCTTAACAAGCATGGTTTTAATATTAATGATTGCAGATGGAATAGCAGGTGCTATCAAGGGTTAGGGGGCCTTAATGAGGCTCTTTTTATTTTTGAAATTTCAAAAAGCATAAACTATAATGTATGTGAGGGATGAAGATGATTATTGGTGTAGGAATTGATATAGTTGAAATAAAAAGAATAATTAAACTGGTTGAAAATACAAAATTTATGGAAAGATTTTTTACTCCCATAGAGAGGGATTACCTTAAAAATAAGAACCCTGAAAGCACCGCAGGTTATTTTTGTGCTAAGGAAGCTGTAGTCAAAGCTATGGGCACGGGTTTTAGCGGCTTTAAATGGACAGATGTGGAAATAATAAAGATAAATTCTGTTCCATGTGTAAGACTTCATGGAAGGGCTGAAGAGATTGCAAAAAGTATGGGTATTAAGAAAATACACCTTTCCATTACCCACTCAAAGGAATATGCAGGTTCAACTGCCATTGCGGAGGGATAACTATGTATGCTGCCTTTGTAAAGGATATGAATGAGATAGATAAAAGGGCTGTTGATGAATATAAAATACCTGGAATACTTCTCATGGAAAATGCGGCCATTGCCATTTATAGGCGAATAAGGAAGCATGGTTTTAAAAGCGTTGTAATAGTATGTGGAAGCGGCAACAACGGAGGAGATGGATTTGCACTTGCAAGGCTTTTAAAAGTAAATGGCTATGACGTGAACGTATTTTGTTTCAATGACACATCTAAGATTTCAGGGGATGCAAAAATAAACTTTGATATAATAATTAGCATGGGATTTGAAATTAAAAATAACCTTAATGAACTTGAACATAAAATCAGGGAATGTGATGTGGTAGTTGATGCGCTGTTCGGTACAGGATTTAAAGGTGAGGTAAAGGATATTTATAGGGACGTAATAGATTGTATTAACAGAAATGCAAAATATATTATATCGGTTGATATACCCTCGGGAATAATGGGCGACAGCGGTGAAAAGGGAGGTATTTGCATATATGCGAAGGAAACAATAACCTTTGGATGTTTAAAAATGGGTCACATCCTTGGGGATGGAAGAATTGCATCAGGCAGGGTTTTTGTTGACCCTATATCCATTCCTGAAGAATGTATAAAAAAACAAAATATATTGTACACAACAAACTATGGGGATTTTCCATTATCGATCATTGACAAAAGAGAAATAGATACCAATAAAGGGGATTATGGAAAGGTATATATAATTGGAGGAAGCTTCCTCATGTCAGGTGCAGTGATACTGGCAGCAAGGGGAGCACTTCATGCAGGTGCCGGCCTTGTAACCTGTGTTGTTCCCGAAGAAATACTGGATAGAGTGGGAAGTTCAGTTGCAGAAACTACTTATATGACATTTGACAGAAGGGATGGACATAGCTTCATATCCTGCAGCAATCTGGATGCTATAATAGAAAGGGCAGACGTAATTGCAGCTGGGGTAGGGCTTGGAGCATCTCAGCAGATGACGGATTGTATTTCATATATTTTACGTAAATCTGAAAAACCGGTTGTTGTAGATGCAGATGGGATTAACATGCTGTCGGGCATTAAGGATGTTTTGAAAATTAAAAAATGCCCCCTTGTCCTGACACCCCATCCCGGAGAGATGTCAAGGCTCACAGGTCTTTCCATAGATTATATAAATAAAAACAGGGTAAGGGTTGCACGAGAATTTGCAAAGAACTATAATTGTATAGTACTTTTAAAGGGGGCAAGCACCGTTGTAAGTGATGGTACAAGGGTTTACATAAACACAACGGGAAATCCCGGCATGGCATCTGGAGGATCCGGAGATGCACTTACAGGAATGATAGCGGCATTAATAGGCCAGGGATATAGTTCCTATGATTCTGCGGTGCTTGGAGCCTATATACACGGCAGGGCTGGCGACGATGCCTATGAGCAGTACGGATATGGCCTTACAGCATCGGATATAATAAAGTTTATTGGCAAATATATCAAATAGTAATACGAAGCCTCAGAGGGGAATAAGTATAATATATGAGTTCTTAAAAAAGGTGGTATAACTTTGAAAAAAATCCTTCCGTTTATATTGCTTATTCTCCTTATGGTTCCATCCTGCAGCGGAAGAAAGGCCGATGAATTCTATAGAGCCAATAAAAAGCTTACCACTATGAAAAGCTATAGTGCCCTTGCAGAAGTTATGGTATATGGCAACAAGGGGATGTCAAGATACATGGTGAAGCAGTACTGGATGGAGCCAAACAAGCTAAGAATCGAAACAATTGAACCGGATTTTTTAAAGGGCAAAATATTAGTTTATGATGGCCTTAAATGGAAGATTCATCATCCTCTAATAAATCAGAAGTATGAGGTTAACAGTTTAAAGGGTGATGATCAGCTTATATACATAGGAATAGTACAAAAGAGTGTATTGTCAGGGGAGGATGCAGTTTATAAATTTGCTGAAAAAAACGGATTAAAATATATAGAAGTAAAAAGCACACTTGCTGACGGAAATGAGTATAGAAGGCATGTGGCGCTTTTCATGGAAAGGAATGAGTATTATCCTGAAATACTGGAGATATACGATGATAAAGGAGATGTTAGGATTAGAGTTAGTTATTCTGAATTTAACTACAATGTTGAACTGAAGGATTCTCTTTTTAATCTGGATTAAAGCATAAAATTACAGAGGAGGACAGAGATGTTTGAACACTACAGACCATATTATGCCGAGATAAATCTTGATAATTTCAGACATAATTTTAGGGAAGTAAAAAGGCTTGCTGCAGGGAAAAAAATTATTGGAGTTATAAAGGCGGATGGCTATGGACACGGTGCGGTGGAACTTGCAAGGGTACTTGAAGAAGAAAATGTTGATTATTTTGCAGTTGCTGTAATAACTGAGGCTATTGAACTTAGAAAAAGCGGATTTAAAAAACCTATACTGATACTTGGTTATACACCTGAAACCTTTGCAAAGGAAATAGTAGAGTATGATATAACTCAGGGGGTTTTCACCTATGAACTTGCAGAGGCCATATCAAAGGAGGCACAGAGGCAGAATAAAACTGCAAGGATTCATATTAAATTAGATACAGGAATGGGAAGGGTTGGTTTTCTTCCATATGAAGACTCCGTGAAAAGAATCAGGGATATATCAAAACTAAAAAACATTTGTATGGAGGGCATATTTACACATTTTGCTGCTTCGGATGAGAAGGATAAAAGCTTTTCATACTTTCAAATGGAAAGATTTACAAAAATGATAGATATCCTAGCGGGGGAGGGGATAGAGTTTGAAATTAAGCATATGGCAAATAGTGCAGCCATAATCGACTTAAAGGATAGTTATTTCGATGCGGTAAGGCCTGGTATAATGCTCTATGGATATTATCCATCGGATGAGGTAAACAGGGATATAATATCCTTAAAACCTGTAATGTCCTTAAAGGCAAGGATTGTCCACATTAAGGAAGTTCCAGAAAACACTCCAATAAGCTATGGAAGAAAATTTTATACCAGAAGGATGAGCAAAATTGCAACACTGCCCTTTGGCTATGCTGATGGCTATACACGTCTTTTATATGGCAAGTCCCATGTTATTGTTAATGGAAGGCTTGCACCAATTGTGGGAAGAATATGTATGGATCAGTGCATGGCTGATGTAACAGAATGTGGTGATGTAAATGTTGGAGATGAAATAATAGTTATGGGAAGTCAGAATGGTGTATCAATAACTGCAGACGACATTGCAGCAAATCTCGGTACCATAAATTATGAAGTTTTATGTACCGTTTCAAAAAGGGTCCCCAGGGTGTTTGTTGAAAATGGTGAAATTGTTAAAGTAAAAAACTATATTTAAACATATTTTTGCGAATAATGGAAAGAATGTTATATAGAATAAAAAAATCCCTCAAATCTTTGACACTATAATGTACATAGAGTATAATTTATATACATAGGTGAATTTAGGGGGTAAAAACATGGCGGAAAATAAAAAAATTGTTGTAAGCCTCCCGAAAAGTTTGCTCGAAGAATTTGATAATGTATTAGATTGTAAGAACAGCAAAAATAGAAGTCAATTTATAAGGGAAGCTGTCATATTATATATTAAGGAGCGTAAGAAGAAGAATATGAGAGAACTTATGAAAAGGGGCTATGAGGAAATGGCTGAAATAAACTCCGAAATAGCAGAGTGCAGCATAGCGTGTGAAAGCGCTGAACTAGCTAAATATGAAGCAGTATTAGCGGAGAGTGATTTTATAGATGGCGCAGGTGGTGAAAAGAGGAGATATATATTATGCTGATTTAAGCCCGGTCATAGGTTCAGAGCAGGGTGGAATTAGGCCAGTTCTTATAATACAAAACGATATAGGAAATAAATACAGCCCTACGGTGATTGTTGCTGCTATTACATCTCAGATTAACAAGGCTAAGCTTCCAACCCATGTGGAAATCAGCTCTGAAGAGTATGGACTGAACAGGGATTCCGTAGTTCTTCTAGAACAGATAAGAACTATTGATAAAAGAAGGCTCAGGGACAAGATAGGCCATATAAGTGATAATTTGATGACTCAGGTAGATGAATCGCTTATGATAAGCTTAGGGCTTGTTGAATTATAACCCGGCATTTGTGCTGGGTTTTTACATTTTATATATTGGATATGAAAATATGGAAGAGGATAAACTATCAAGAAAGTATGGAGATAATATAAATGGGGAAGTGATAATGTGAAGTATGTAATTCTCACAACCAGGGGATGTAATAGATGTGATCTTGCAAGGAAGCTGCTTGAAGAAAATGGTGTTGAGTACAGGGAAGTTGATGCAATTACATCTGGGGGTATAGAGCTGGTTTTAAAATACAACACAAATATGATGCCTTCAATAATAGATATTGAAAACAACAGGGTTTTCAGTATAAGTGATTTCAAGAGGTTTTTGGAGATGCAAAATTACCGGTATTAATTAAAAATGTTTTAAATACTGGAATAAATTGATATAATAAAGATGATTTGATAATATGCCATTAGGCTTAATATAAGGAGGTTAAAATATGGAGAGAGATATCCAGAAGCTGCGTGGAGTGGCTAAGACCATAAGAGAGGATATTATCAAGATGTTGACTGAGTCAAAGTCAGGCCATCCTGGCGGCTCTCTATCGGCGGTTGAAATATTAACTGCACTGTACTTCAGCGAAATGAAGGTTGATCCTAAGAACCCGAGATGGGAGGAAAGGGATAGGTTTGTTCTTTCAAAGGGACACGGGGCGCCAGTGCTTTACGCAGTTCTTGCTGAAAGGGGATTTTTTGAAAAGAAGCATTTAAGTACCCTCAGAAAGATAGGCTCAATTCTTCAGGGGCATCCAAATATGAACGACACCCCTGGAGTTGACATGTCAACAGGTTCACTTGGGCAGGGACTTTCAGTGGCAAATGGAATGGCACTTGCAGGAAAGCTTGATAACAAGGACTATAGGGTATATGTTCTCCTCGGTGATGGTGAACTTGAAGAAGGTCAGGTCTGGGAAGCTGCAATGTCAGCAGCCCATTATAAGCTTGACAATTTAACTGCCTTTGTGGATTACAATGGGCTTCAAATAGATGGACCAGTTGCAGAAGTTATGAATCCCGCTCCAGTAGGTGATAAATTCAGAGCCTTTGGATGGAATGTCATTGAAATCGACGGACACTCTTATGAAGAAATATTTTCAGCAATAGACAATGCAAAGGCAACCAAGGGCAAACCTACAATGATAGTTGCAAAGACTGTTAAGGGCAAGGGAGTCAGCTTCATGGAGAATTCTGTAGGCTGGCATGGTTCAGCGCCAAACAAGGAACAATGTGAGGCTGCTTTAAAGGAAATAGGGGGTGCTATATAAATGGCTAATCTTGCAACAAGGGAAGCCTATGGAAAGGCTTTAGTTGAGCTTGGAAAAGAAAATAAAAACGTAGTTGTTCTAGATGCGGACCTTTCAAAATCAACTAAGACAGCTGATTTTGCAAAGGTTTTTCCGGAAAGATTCTTTAACATGGGAATATCAGAGCAGGACCTTATGGCAACGGCTGCAGGGTTTTCAACCTGTGGAAAGATACCATTTGCAAGTACATTTGCCATGTTTGCAGCTGGCAGGGCCTTTGAACAGATAAGAAACTCCATATGCTATCCTGAGCTTAACGTAAAGATAGCTGCGACCCATGCAGGGCTTACCGTGGGTGAGGATGGTGCATCTCACCAGGCTATTGAAGATATATCCCTCATGAGGAGCCTTCCAAATATGACTGTAATAGTTCCTGCAGATGACATAGAAACCATGGCTGCAGTGAAGGCTGCTGCAGAGCATGAAGGACCCGTTTATATCAGGCTTGGAAGGTCATCTGTTCCAACGATAAATGATAATCCATCATATAAGTTTGAAATTGGAAAGGCTGTAACCTTGAAAGAGGGTAGGGACGTTTCAATATTTGCAACAGGTATAATGGTGAGCATAGCGCTTAAAGCGGCAGAAATGTTAGAAAGCGAGGGCATAGATGCAGAAGTTATCAACATACATACAATAAAGCCTATAGATGTTGATGCTATTGTTAAATCCGTAAACAAAACAGGTGCAGCAGTGACATGTGAAGAGCACAACGTTATAGGAGGCCTTGGAAGTGCGGTATGTGAGGTGCTTTCTGAAAATATGCCGGCTCCTGTAAAGAGGATAGGAGTCATGGACACCTTCGGAGAATCTGGAAAGCCTGATGAGCTTTTAAAGGAATATGGACTTACTGCTGAAAATATTGTAAATGCGGCTAGAGAAGTAATAAATAGAAAGAAGGTTAAATAAAGCCTTTAAAAAAGATTTTATTAAAGTTCTAAAGCTCATGGTGGCTGAGAAGGCAGGTGAATTCGCTAAACCAACATACACGCGAATTACACTTGGTCTTCTCAGCCACCTTTTTTTGAAAGTACTGCTATGTTTAAGACTTCTTAATCCACCGTTTGGCAAGCGTATTAGTGAATGAAACATATTTTTTTATCGCAGCGTCGGTCTGCAGGTATTTTTTGTTCTTATGCAATGGGCTTTTCAGAGTATCACAACGCGTTAACTTTATCTTTTTAATAGACACCGTAAAAATAAGAATAACTTGTAAAGATAAGACGCTTATGATATATGTTATAGTAAGGAGGGGTTGGCGTATTATGAATAAGCTGTTAGGCTTTTTAAAGGATATTTTTAAATGTGCAGCAATTGGAATAATCATTTCCTTCATAGTGATGATTATTTCCTGGGGAACAGGTTACATTTCTTATAAAAGAGACATGTCAATTTTTAAAAGAGATTTAAAGCCTGAAATGGAAGGCAATGATATTAGAAGAGTTCAGATGCTTCTGAAAAAAGGTGGATATTTTACCGATGATATAACAGGAAAATTTGATGATAAAATGGATAAAGCTTTAATGCTTTTTCAGGAAATGAATAATCTTCCTGTTACGGGAAACATTTTAAAAAGTGATTTTGAGCTTCTTTCAAAGAAGGTTCACCTCTACAACAGGGTGAAAAATGCGGCATACTACGTTAGTGCTTTGGGATTGATGTTAAGTACAGCCTTTTTTATTACAAGGGATGGAACTAGACCTTTGATTTATAATGATGAATGGAGGAAGCATTTTGTTGTACTTAATTTAGCTCTTGTAATAATGTTTATAAGCTTCACTATAGGAATTTCGGCCATGATCTTTCAAGGGCTTGTGCATTAAAAACTGCCATATGGCAGTTTTTTTATGTGGATTTTTATTTTAAAGGATAAATGTAAAGATAATACAAAAAATAAAATATAATTTAATATGTGCCAATTTACGAATAAAGAAAAGTAAAATTAAGTATAAATAAGCATTGAGATGACAATATGCATCTATTGCATAAAGTATTAAATGAAGAATTTGCAGTGTGTAAAAGTGGGTGATAGTATATTTTATGCATAGCGAAATGTTAAAGAAAAGAGGGATAAGATGAGGGACAAGATAAAAAAAACTATCATGGATTATTTTTATATTACTATTGGTATTATGCTCGTGGCATCAGGCATTTATTACTTTCTGGTTCCAAACGATCTTGCGGCAGGAGGGGTAAGCGGCCTGGCGATAGTCATTAATCACTATATACCAACCATTTCGGTAGGACTCTTAATGCTTACAATGAACATAATCCTGTTTATAATTGCATTTATACTGATTGGACCGAGTTTTGGAGGAAGAACTATATATGCAAGCCTTGGACTGTCAGGGGCTATATGGATTTTGGAGAGACTCTTTCCCATTAAGGAGAAAGTAACAGGGGATTTACTTCTTAGCGTTTTATTTGGAATACTTCTCACAGGCATTGGAATGGGAATTGTATTTAATAGAAATGCCTCTACAGGAGGAACTGATATAATTGCTAAAATGCTGAATAAATTTTTTCATATTGATGTTGGGAAAGCTCTTCTTATGTCTGATTTTTCAATTACTCTGATGGCGGGACTGACTTTTGGAAAAGAAGTTGGTATGTATGCACTTCTTGCAGTAATAATAAATGGATTTCTAATAGATGAGGTAATAAATGGCCTTAATATGGCAAAACAGGTGACTATTATAAGTACAAAGGGTGATGAGATTAAAAAATACATAATGGAACATCTTGGAAGAGGGTTGACGATATATAATGCCAAGGGTGCATATACAGGAGAAGAAAAGGAAGTTTTGATGGCAGTTATGAGCAGAAAAGAGTTTGTAAGGCTGAGGGAGTTCATAAGGGAGATAGATCACAAAGCCTTCATAACTGTAAGCAACGTGCATGAAGTTTTAGGAGAAGGATTTAAAGAACTAATCGGTGATTAGGAATTTACGGTACTGGAGTATTATTACTCCAGTTATTTTTATGCCATTATATATCGATATTCAAAATATGAATGGAATCTTATATAATTTTACCGTATTATAATATTTTTTTTATAAAATTAAAATATAGAGAAGAAAAATTGTGATTTTAAGTATATCCGATACACTATTTTAAAATGGCAATTAATGTTTTTTTAAAATTTTTATTAAAACGCACACAATTTTATATTTATGTGTTATCATAATAACAAACAACCAAAGGAACTTAAATAATTTAGCTGAGGAAAATGATGAAAAAAGTCTAAAAGTTATTTAATAGTATGTTTAATGTTTTATGCTATAATATCCTTAGAGGTTGATTAAAATTGTGTCGAAGCAAGGAGTGTTGGTATGATAGAATTAAAAAACGTGTCTAAGGTATATAGAAATAATCACATCGCCCTATCCAACATCAACCTGACTATTAAAAAAGGAGAATTCGTATTTGTTGTTGGTCCTAGCGGTGCAGGAAAATCCACTATAATAAAACTGCTTATGAAGGAAGTTGAACCTACAAACGGTGAAATATATGTAAACGGTATGAAACTTACCGAGTTAAAAAGAAAGGAAGTACCGTATTTTAGAAGGAACCTTGGAGTAGTTTTTCAGGATTTCAGACTTCTTCAGGATAGAACGATATTTGAAAACGTTGCTTTTGCTATGGAAATAATTGAAGCAAGCAGTAGGGAAATAAAAAAGAGAGTTCCACAGATGCTTACACTGGTTGGATTATCCTCAAAGGCAAATCAGTATCCTCATCAGCTTTCGGGTGGCGAACAGCAGAGAGTCGCCATTGCAAGGGCACTTGCGAACAACCCATCTATTTTAATATGTGACGAGCCGACGGGAAATCTTGATCCGGATACCTCGTGGGAAATAATGAAAATCATAGATGATATAAATAAATCAGGAACTACAGTCATTATGGCGACCCATGCCAGAGATATAGTAGATAAGATGAAAAAGAGAGTCGTAGCTATTGAAAAAGGAGTCATAGTAAGGGATCAGCAAAGGGGTGTTTATGGATATGAAGATTAGAACATTTGGATATTACATAAAGGAGGGGCTAAAGAGCATAGTTAAAAACCGGGTTATGAGCATTGCTTCAATTTCTACTGTAGCTGCTGCGCTTTTTATACTTGGAATATTTATGATACTGGTTGCAAATGTTAACAGCCTAATAGGTGATGTTGAAAATACCATTGAAATAAAAGCTTTTTTAGAGGATAACGTTACTACTATCCAGAGAAATCAGATAGAAAAAGATATCAAAGCTATAAGCGGTGTTAAAGACGTTAGATATGAGTCTAAGGAAGAGGCCCTTGAAAAAGTTAAAAACAGATTAGGTAATAATCAGGAACTGACGAAAGGATTTGAAGCTGAAAACCCTTTTCCTGCAGCATATATAATAAAAGTGGACAACCCAGAGGTTGTCAAGTCGGTTTCAAGTCAGATATCTAAAATCGGTGGGATTTATGAAGTAAAGGATGGACAACAGTATATAGACAAAATAATTAGCATCACAAGGCTCGTAAAGGTTTCAAGCCTTGTTCTTATGATTATACTTGGCACTATATCAATATTCCTGATTTCAAATACAATTAAGCTTGCAGTATATGCCAGAAAAAGGGAAATAAACATAATGAAATACATTGGAGCAACTGACTGGTTCATTAGATGGCCATTTTTGATAGAGGGTGTGCTTCTTGGTATATTTGGTGCTATAATATCAATTCTTGTGCTTTATTTTGGGTACAGGTATGTTAATAGCGCTGTTTCGGCAGAGCTATGGGTATTTGCTCTTGTCCCGCCATCACAAATAATCTCAAGCCTGGTATGGCAGTTTACTCTTATAGGTATGGTAATTGGTGGACTTGGAAGTTCTATATCACTTAGAAAATTTTTATCAGTCTAGGGGGTGGAAAGATGAAGAAAAGGTGGCTTTCTTTGCTTTTAGTTTTTATATTCTCATTTTCAACTTTATCCTTTGCCTTTGGTGAAACCATAAAAGATAAGCAGGAACAATTAAACCAGGTGAAGGATAAAATTGACGATCTGCAAAATAAAATTGAAGATGTAAAGGACCAGAAGGAAGATGTATTAGCTGAGATTGATAAAATTAGCTCCGAGATGGACAAGCTTCAGAATGAAATAAACGGTATAAACAAACAGATGGGTGCCGTAAAGGCGGAAATAGATCAGACCAATAAAAATCTCGAAAAGGCTGTAAAGGAGTATGAGACTGAAAAGGGGCTATATGCAGAGAGACTTAGAGCCATGTATATAAATGGTTCTGAAGGATATCCTGAAGTACTTCTTTCATCAAAGAGTTTTTCCGATTTTATTACTAATATCGACATGGTAAAGAAGATAATGGAGTATGACAAAAAGATTCTTACAGAAATGAAGCAGAAGCAGGATGAAATACAAAAGCAAAAGGAGAAGCTTGAGTCTAAACAAAAGGAGCTTGCACAACTTCAGGCAAGTGTTGAGCAGAAAAAGGCTGCCCTTGCAAAGGAGAACGCTGAAAAACAAAAATACTACAGTAAGTTAAAGCAAGACCATGCAGCCCTTGAAAAAATGCTTGATGAAGAAGAGGAAGAGTCAAGGGCTTTATCTAAGGAGATTAATAGATTATTAGCCAGTGCACCTTCAAGAGGAGGAGGCAATACATCATATTCAGGTTCAAAAACAGGTATTTTAAAGGTAAGTGATATAGGACGTATACCTCCAATTACATCACCATTTGGATGGAGAGTACATCCAATACTTAAGGTTCCAAAGTATCACTCAGGCATAGATATCGGAATACCATCTGGAACTCCGGTTTATGCCATGTCTGATGGAACAGTCATAATTGCAAGATACTACGGCAGTTATGGAAATACCGTAGTTATAGATCATGGTGGTGGAATAACATCACTTTATGCACATAATTCAGCGCTTCTTGTAAGCGAGGGACAGCAGGTTAAAAAGGGCCAAATGATTTCAAAATCAGGAAGCACAGGTCGTTCAACAGGACCTCACCTTCACTTTGAAGTTAGACAAAATGGAGATCCAATTAATCCAATGCCATACTATGTTGTTGGTCAATAAAGAAATGAAAAGTGTTTGCACTGTTGTGCAGGCACTTTTTTAATTATACTGTATGAATTATTTATTTTTGAAAGGCTAAAATGTTATAATGTATTAATAAGAGAAATAAAATAACAAATAAGTAGATTTCGAAATGAGGTGTTTTTAATGGCCGAAAAAAATGACAGCTTTTATGACAAGACTAGAGGCAAAAAAAAGCTTTCAATTAGAAATGTTATAATACTCATACTGATTACGAACTTAATTACAGCCGGTGTGATTTTATATGCTCCCATAGCAGGAAGAAGGACTGTAAGCGCAGATGAGTATAAATTTTTAAATCAATTTAAAAAAATGATAACTGTAAAGGATATAGTTGAGAATAATTATATAAATAAGGTTGATGAGAATAAAATGGTAGAAGGGGCAATAAAGGGAATGGTAGATGCTGTTGGAGATCCCTATACTGTATTTCTCAATCAGAAGGAATATCAGGATCTTATGACCCAAACTACAGGCTCCTATGCTGGAATAGGTACTTATGTTGGAGATAAAGAAGGAAGAATAGTTGTTATTGCACCAATAGAAGACAGCCCGGCTGAAAAGGCAGGTATAAAATCAGGGGATATAATTTTAAAGGTTAACGATCAGGATGTTTCAGCAAAGGAAATGGATAAGGCAGTTTCACTTATGAAAGGAAAGCCTGGCACAGCGGTTAAGTTAACGTTATATAGAGAAGGGGTAGGAACAAAGGAAATTAGTATAACCAGGGCTACGATTACAATGAAGACAGTAAAGGGAGAAATGTTAAAGGACAATATAGGTTATATTCGAATAACCCAGTTCGACGAAAATACGGCTAGCTCCTTCAGAAACACTTTGAACGGGCTGAAGGCAAAGGGAATGAAGGGCCTTATACTTGACCTCAGGGATAATCCAGGTGGACTATTGGTTTCATCTACAGAAATTGCCGATATGATTTTAGGTGAAGGTAAAATAGTATCTACTGTTGATAAAAGTGGAAAGGAGGAAGTAATCAAATCTGATCAGAATAAACTTGATCTACCACTTGCTGTACTTGTGAATGGAGGAAGCGCCAGTGCATCGGAAATACTGTCGGGTGCTATAAAGGATTTTAAGGCAGGAACTCTAATTGGAACAAAGACTTTTGGAAAGGGAATTGTTCAAAACATTATCGATTTGCACGATGGTAGTGCTGTTAAGGTTACCATGGCAAAGTATTATACACCATCGGGAGCTTCTATACAGGGTGTTGGAATTACGCCTGATATAGTTATAGATCTGCCTGAAAAAGTTAAGCAGAATCCTGGAGATATAAAACCTGAGGATGATACTCAGCTTCAAAAGGCAATAGAAATCATTAAATCTAAGATATAATTAGTCCGTTATATTTAGTTTTATGTATGTTTTGCTATTTTATTGGCGTTTATGATTACCTATTGGATTCGACAATATGTTAATTAGAAAAGTGCTACCGGAATATATATATTCCGGTAGCACTTTTTATACATCTGTCTTTACACCAGTATTTACATAGTATATACTTATATATATACATCGATGTTAGGAGGGGGTAACATGAAGGATGTAAGAAAGTTAACTTACACGGCATTATTGACAGCTATGGCTATGGCTATACCATTTCTAGTGGTTTTAAAGGTTCAAATTCCACCCTTTACAGCAACATTAACAGCCCATGTACCTATGTTTATTTCTATGCTATTGGGCCCTGGGGCAGCAATAATGGTAGGGTTGGGATCTGCCCTTGGATTTTTCATGAATCTTGGTTTAGTGGTAGGTGTCAGGGCATTTATGCATGTTTTCGTAGGGCTTGCAGGAGCAGTGCTTATTAAAAAGGGGATACCCTTCAATAAGGTGGTCGTGGTTACAGCGCCACTCCATGGCCTTCTTGAAGCCCTTGTGGTGGTGCCTTTTACAGGTTTTAACGTCTACAGCATACTTATGATAGTTGGAGTTGGAACAATACTGCATCACGCAGTTGATGGAATTATATCTTCAGCATTAATTAAGATACTCGAGACAGTAAATGTATATGATTCTATAAAAAGTGCATAAACACGAAATGGACAGTTTCACTAAAAGTGGCTGTCTTTTTTTTATTTATGAATATATTATAGATTAGCTTGTTCATAATTTGTTAACGGGTCTGTCACTTAGGTGTCACGGTTGCTAAATAAGATATGAAATATGAATTAAATAATCAGGAGGGAAAATGGATGAAAAGAAAGGTGGTCAAGGCTATGGCAATTACTCTATCAATACTTGTAGTTGCTGTAGGGGTATACTTCGTAATAAAAAAATACACGGGAAGTAAGGGGACAGCTTCAAACAACTCTTTTTTGATTCAAACCGTAAGAAAGTCCGACATAACGGTTAGTGTCAAGGCAACGGGGAGTGCCTATGCTTCAGTGATTAAGGAAGTAGCTCCAAATAACAGCGGGGAATTAAAGAATTTAAATGTCAAAATAGGGGATACAGTTAAGAAGGGAGATGTCCTCTTTAAAGTTGAAAGTGAGCAGTTAAGACAGCAGCTTAACAATGCTAAATCAAATCTTGAAACACAGAAGCTGAAGCTTGAAAGCTTAAAGAAGCAGCTGGAAAATCTAAACAGTTCTGAAAATGCAAATAATAATACTAATAATAATGCTCAAAGGACAAGTGCTGAAGATCTACAAAATCAGATAGATATGCAGGAACTTCAAGTAGAGGATGCACAGAATAATTTAAATTATGCACAGCAGCAGTATAACAACATGACTGTTAAGTCTCCTATTAATGGAGTTATAACGGCAATAAATAACAACAATGGAGATGATGTTCAATCAGGGAAACCGGTTCTTACAATAGTAGATACATCTTCTTTAAAGATAAAGGCGTCAGTCGATGAACTCGACATTTCAAAGGTAAAGGCAGGGCAAAAGGTAAAGGTAACATTTAATGCCATTGAGAATAAAACTTACGATGGGGTAGTTGAGTCGATTTCAGATATGGGAACAACCCAGAACAACGTTACAACCTACGATACGGTAATTACACTCAATGATATATCAGGAGTTAAGGTTGGAATGACTGCAAACATAGAAATCGAAACTGCAAGCAAACAGCAGGTATTGGTTGTTCCCGTAGAGGCGCTGATTGAAAGAAACGGCAAGAGTTATGTCATGGTTGAAGAAACGAATAATAATTCGTCCAGTGCAGGTGTAAATGATGAAACAAATACACAAAGAAATGGGGTGCAACAAGGAAGTGCGTCATCACAAAGTCAGCTCCGTGGAAATGTTGGGGATTCGGGAAACAGTTCATTCCAGAGAGGAACACAGGGATCTAATAATAGATGGTTAACCAATGTAAATGGAAGATTAGTAGAAGTGAAAACTGGAATTGAAAACGAAAATTATGTAGAGATAACTGAGGGACTAACCGAAGGCCAAAGAATACTTGTGACAATACCACAAACAAGTGGAAGCAGCAATAATACCAATAATACTCAGAGAAGAAATAATATGGGAGGCTTTGGTGGAGGAATCGGAATGCCGGGCTTTAGACAATAAGGAGGTGAACTTCATGGCTGAAGTTTTTAAAAACAGTGAAGTCATAAAAATGACTGGTATTGGAAAGACATATAAAATGGGAAGTAGTGAATATGTGGCTTTAAAAAATATTGATTTAACCATACATAAAAGTGAATTTGTTGCAATTATAGGACCTTCCGGAGCAGGGAAGACGACACTTATGAACATAATAGGCTGCCTGGACACCCCAACTCAGGGGGAATATATACTTGATGGTATTAATACAAAATGCAGTGATAACAAGCTGGCTGAAATAAGAAACAGCAAAATAGGTTTCATATTTCAAAATTATAACTTACTTCCAAGGCTCAGTATTATTGAAAATGTAGAACTCCCCCTTTTATATATGAATATTGCTTCCAGGGAAATCAGAGAAAGGGCCCTGGAAGCAATAAGAAAAGTAGGTCTGGAATTCCATATAAAACATAAACCTACTGAGCTTTCAGGAGGACAGATGCAAAGGGTTGCCATAGCAAGGGCCCTTGTAACAAAACCGCAGATTCTTCTTGCCGATGAGCCTACAGGAGCTCTTGACAGCAAGACTGGTAAGGAAATCCTTCAGATACTTAAAGATTTAAACGATGAAGGCAATACCATAGTATTAATAACCCATGATATGAATATTGCCAGTGAGGCAAAAAGGATAATTACAATAAAGGATGGGGAAATTATATCCGACGTACCCAATGAAAAGTTTTATAAAGGGGTGAGTGTATGCAGTTAAGAAGGCTTATAAAAATGGCTGCAACTTCCATCTGGGCGAATAAGATGAGGTCCTTCTTAACAATGCTCGGAATAATCATTGGAATCTCCTCAGTAATAGTACTGGTTGGTATTGGAGAAGGTACCAGAAAACAGGTGCAGAATCAGATAGAGAAGCTTGGAACAAATCTTATTACTGTAAATTTAACAGGGAGAAGAAACGTTGGATTATCTAATAGCGAAATTGAAGAGTTAAAGACCAAGCCAGGAATTAAATCCATAGCCCCTTCACTTCAAAGCAGCGTTAATCTTAAGGCAGGTACAAAAACATACAGTACAACCCTTGAAGCTTCAACGCCGGAATACTCGGAAATTAGGAAAATTAATGTAAGCAGCGGACGATTTATTACAAAAAGAGATGTGGAAAACAGATATCAGGTGGCGATTGTTGGAATAGATGTAGCAAATGAACTCTATGGCACAACAAATGTGGTAGGGCAGTCAATGCAGGTCAATGGAGTTAGCTTCACCATAATTGGAGTTTTAGAACCTCAGGGAAGTTCAATGGGAGGTTCAGGAGATGATAGAATAATAGTGCCCTTAAGCACAGCACAGAGATTGTTGAAAAATACGGAAATAAGAACATTCTATATTGAAGCATCGAGTAAAGATGAGGTGAACAATGCCAAAGGATATCTTGAATTATTCCTGAGCAAAAAATTTAAAAATGATACAAACAGCTATAGAGTGTTTGACCAGACAAGCCTCCTGGATACTGCCAATGAAACAAGTAAGAGTATGACCATGATGCTTTCGGGAATTGCAGCCATATCGCTTATAGTTGGTGGAATTGGCATAATGAATATAATGCTTGTATCTGTAATAGAAAGGACAAGGGAAATAGGAATAAGAAAGGCTGTGGGAGCAAAGAGAAGGACAATTTTAGTTCAGTTTCTGATAGAGTCAGCAGGAATAAGCTGTCTTGGAGGAATAATTGGAGTTTTGGTTGGCTTTCTAACTGCCCATGGAATTAAGACTTTATTGAAGATGCCAGTGTCGATATCAGGCATCGTGGTAGTGGGTTCAGTTACTTTCTCTGTTGTTGTTGGAATTATATTTGGAATGTACCCGGCAAGTAAGGCTTCAAAACTCAACCCTATTGATGCTCTAAGATTTGAATAGTGAAATGATTCCTCTACGAATAACCGTAGAGGAATTTTAAATTTATAGCGATTTTTATATAATAAATATGAGGTGATACCATGAATGGGACCATTTTAATAGTTGATGATGAAGAAAGACTGAGAAATCTTATTGAAGCTTATCTTAGAAAAGATGGATATAATGTAATTCAGGCAGAAAATGGAGCTGATGCAATAAAAACTTTAAAAAGAAATCAGGTGCATCTTGTTGTGCTCGATGTTATGATGCCTGTTATGGATGGCTGGGCAGTTTTAAACGAGATGAGAAAATTCACTGATATTCCTGTTATAATGCTTACCGCAAAATCTGAGGATGAGGATAAGCTTCTGGGATTTGAATTTGGAACTGATGTATATTTAACAAAGCCCGTGAGTCCTAAGATAGTAAGTGCAAATGTAAAGGCTCTTATGAAAAGAACTTATCATATTCAAAACAACAGCATCAAGAGAAGCGATTTTGATGGTTTATACATCGATGAGGAATCACATAGGGTTACGGTAAATGAAAGTGAGGTTTACCTTTCACCAAAGGAATTTGAACTGCTGTCGTACCTGGTTAGAAACAGGGGAATAGTTTTAAACCGGGAAAAGATACTGGATGCGGTATGGGGAATTGATTACTATGGAGAACTTAGAACGGTAGACACACATGTTAAGAGGCTTCGAGAAAAACTTGGCGAAAAGGCTTATTTAATATCCACCGTTAGGGGAAGCGGTTATAAATTTGAGGTGAAAAATGAAGTTTAGAAAAAGCATTACAAAAAAGCTCTTTATAGTGAACGCTATTATATTTGCCGCATTTATATTGAGTACTTTAATCATTCAAACCTTATTCTTTGAAAAATTCTATATAAATAAAAAAAAGAGTGAACTCCGAGGAATGATGCAGAAGTTTAAATCAAGCTATACAAATGCAAAAAGTGATGGAGAGCTGGATAGTATAATTAATGAATTACAGGATGAATATGGGTATAAAATTGTTATAATAGATGGATTCGGCAGAATAAAGCCTAATATATATTCCTTTGATGTGAGGGATGAAATTGACAAAAACAGGATAATACGTGAAATTAGTCTGTATGTCAGAAACACTAATTTACTGGAAGATATAATGAGTAAAGATGGCATAACAACATATGTAACTGAAAATAAAGTTTTTGCCAGAAGAAATATAATTTGTGCCTTCTATAGTAAACAAAATAATGAATTTGTGTTTACAATGGCATCCTTTCAGCCAATCGATGAGGCTGTTAGCGTTATCAGGGAATTTTACGTTTATTTTTTCATTGGAGCAATAGTAATAGTAGTTTCCCTATCGTTAGTATATTCAAATATGATAACAAAACCTCTTATTGAGATAAACAGAACTGCAACCAAAATGGCAAAACTTGATTTTGGTGAAAAGTGCAGGGTTAATAGTGATGACGAAATAGGAAATCTTGCAGCATCCTTGAACTTCCTCTCTGAAAATCTTAATAATGCACTAACTTCATTAAGGGGGGCCAAGGAAAAACTGGAAGAAGACATTGTAAAGGAAAGAAAGCTTGAAAAAATGAGAAGGGAGTTTATAGCTGCGGTATCCCATGAACTAAAAACTCCTATTAACCTGATAGGAGGTTACGCAGAAGGGTTGAAGGACGATATTTTTGAAGATAAGGACAAGGAGTATTATCTTGATGTAATAATAGATGAATCGAAGAAAATGGGAAATCTGGTTTCAGATATGCTGGATTTATCCCAGCTTGAATCGGGAAACTTTAAGCTTGCGAAGGAAGAATTTTATATTGATAAACTTATTGGAACAACGGTTAAGAAGCTTACAGGTATCATTAATCAAAAGAAAATCGATATTACAATGAATCTGATTGATGATATCAAGGTTTTTGCTGACTGGAATAGAATTGAACAGGTTATCACCAACTATCTGACCAATGCAATAAGACATACTGATAATAACGGAAGTATAACAATCAATATGAAAGATGCTGATAACAATGTGATCGTTGAAGTAATAAACACGGGGGATAAAATTCCTGAGGATGAAATAGCAAATATCTGGGATAAGTTTTATAAAATTGATAAATCAAGAAATAGAAGCCTTGGCGGAACTGGAATAGGTCTTGCAATAGTAAAGAATATTATGTTGCTTCATGAGGGGAGCTTTGGGGCAGAAAATACAGAAGATGGTGTTAAGTTTTATTTTAGTTTAAAAAAGGCATAGAATTTAGAGTCAAATAAATAATTCCACTGGCATAAAATACTATGTGCCTTAATTCTTTTTTGTGCATATACTTATTTTAAGAGTAAAAATCAATTAGATGGGGGATTTTTCATGGCAACTAAAAAGTGTTACCTGGTATCAGCAAATACATCAGCAGGATTTGTTTCCTTTTTTGGCTATGTGCTTAAAGATGCAGAGAGGGCGTATATTATTAAAGGTGGTCCGGGCTGTGGTAAATCTACATTTATAAGGAAGGCAGGGGAAGAACTCTTAGACTCAGGGTTTGATGTGGATTTCATTTACTGCTCTGCTGACAAAGATTCCCTGGACGGTATTTTTGTACATGATGTAAATATGGCAATTGTGGATGGAACTGCACCACATGTTATTGAGCCTAAATATCCTGGAGCCGTTGAAAGGATACTTTATTTTGGGGATTTCTGGGATATCGATTATTTAAGATCTCATAAAGATAAAATACGTTACTTTATTGATGAAATAGGCTATGAATATAACAAATATTTTAATTACATGAAAAATGCAAAGCTTATACATGATAAACTGGAGGCTGAATACACTAAGGGAATGGATTTTGATAGGGCTGATATTTTAACAGAGCAAATGATTAAAGAAACCATCATAGGTAAGAAAAATAAAATGGGAAGTGAAGTGCATAGATTTGCCGGTGCACTAACACCACAGGGACAGGTCTCATTCTATAATCAACTTACGGTTGGAATTAAGAACAGATATATTCTAAAGGGGAGACCAGGCACAGGAAAATCAACTATGGAAAAGAAAATAGCCAAGGCTGCACTTGAAGCAGGTTATGATGTTGAATATTACCACTGCGCCTTCGACCCAGATAGCATTGATATGATTATAATTCCGGAGTTGAGTTTTGCGATGCTTGATGGAACAGCACCACATGTGTTTGATCCGGAAGAAGGGGATAAACTTGTCGATATGTTTAGATTCGTAAATACTAAAATAGTTCGTGAAGAGGAAGACCCAATAAAATCTATAGCTGAAGAGTACAGAGAGGAAATCAACAAGGCCAAAAAGGTATATGAAAGAATAAAAAGACTCCATGATGAGTTGGAAAAATACTACGTTGATGCAACGGATTTCAATGAGGTGGATGCTTTAAGAAGAAGGATTGTAAATTATATAAAGGCAATGAAGGAGCAATAAATAAAACTGGAAATTGTTTAAATGGCTGGTTTTCTAATCAGCTATTTTTTATTTGATATATGTTGACGGTCCTTATTTGGAGAGATATAATCAAAATATCGAACGGATGTTCTTGAGGTGAAAGTATGAGTGAATTTAAGATAGTTTCAAAATTTAAGCCCATGGGTGATCAGCCCCAGGCCATTGATAAGCTTGTTGAAGGCATAAAAAGGGGAGATAAATATCAAACCCTTCTTGGGGTTACAGGTTCAGGCAAGACATTCACAATGGCAAATATAATAGAAAGGGTGCAGAAGCCAACCCTTGTACTGGCACACAATAAAACCCTTGCGGCTCAGCTTTACAACGAGTTTAAGGAGTTCTTTCCAAACAATGCTGTAGAGTATTTTGTCAGTTATTACGATTACTATCAGCCGGAGGCATATGTTGCCCATACAGATACCTATATTGAAAAGGATGCCTCCATAAACGAAGAAATCGATAAGCTAAGACACTCTGCAACTTCAGCCCTCTTTGAGAGGAGAGATGTTATAATAGTTGCAAGTGTGTCCTGTATATATGGACTTGGAGATCCTTTTGAATACAGGGAATTGGTGCTGTCCTTAAGAAAGGGTATGGAAAGGGATAGAGATGAAGTTTTAAGAAAGCTTGTTGACATACAGTACCAGAGAAACGACATAAATTTTACGAGAGGTACCTTTAGGGTTCGTGGTGATGTTGTTGAGATATTTCCTGCATCATCCTCTGAAAGGGCCATAAGGGTTGAGTTCTTTGGCGACGAAATAGACAGGATATGTGAAATAGACGTTTTAACGGGGGAAATACTTGGAGAGAGAAAACATGTTGCTATATTTCCTGCATCACATTATGCTGCATCAAGGGAAAAGATTGAAAAGGCAATTGAAAATATAGAAAAGGAACTTGAGGTAAGGCATAAGGAGCTTTTAGACCAGGGTAAGCTTCTTGAGGCACAGAGGCTTCAGCAGAGAACCAACTACGATATTGAAATGCTCAGAGAAGTTGGCTATTGCTCTGGAATTGAAAACTACTCAAGGCATTTCGATGGAAGAAAACCCGGGGAAGCGCCTTATACCCTTTTAGACTATTTTCCTGAAGACTTCCTTCTTTTCATAGATGAGTCCCATGTTACACTTCCACAGGTAAGGGCCATGTATGCAGGGGACAGGTCGAGAAAGGAAAGTCTTGTTGAATACGGTTTCAGGCTTCCATGTGCCTTTGATAACAGGCCTTTGAAATTTGATGAGTTTGAAAGGAAGATAAATCAAGTTGTGTTCGTAAGCGCTACGCCTGCAGAATATGAGACATCACATTCCACACAGATAGTTGAGCAGATTATAAGGCCAACGGGGCTTGTGGATCCTGAGATAGTAATAAGGCCTGTTAAGGGGCAGATAGATGATCTAATATCTGAAATTCGGAAAACTGTTTCAAGGGGATTCAGAGTTCTTATTACAACGCTTACAAAGAAGATGGCAGAGGATTTGACGGATTATCTTAAAGAGGTTGAAATAAAGGTCAGGTATATGCATTCTGATATAGATACGATTGAGAGGACGAGAATTATTAGAGATTTAAGGCTTGGAACCTTTGATGTTCTTGTCGGTATTAATCTTTTGAGGGAAGGACTTGATATTCCTGAGGTAGCCCTTGTTGCAATACTTGATGCAGACAAGGAAGGCTTCCTGCGTTCTGAAACATCCCTAATTCAGACAATAGGAAGGGCAGCCAGAAACGTAGAAAGCAAGGTTATAATGTATGCAGATACTATTACAGGATCAATGCAAAGGGCCATAGATGAAACTAACAGAAGAAGAAAAATACAGATGGAATACAATGAAAGGCACGGAATAATACCAAGGACAGTTATTAAGCCTGTACACGATGCAATTGAAGCTACAAAGTTGGCTGAAGAAAAGGCTGAATATGTTGAAAGTGGAACGAATATTGATGAACTTATTAAGTCCCTTGAAGAGTCAATGAAGGAGGCTGCAAAGAACCTTGAATTTGAGAGGGCGGCTGAGCTGAGGGATAAGATACTTGAACTTAAAAAGCAGTTAAATTAGAATAAAAAAGGCGCAATGTGCTGGCAGATATTTGCCGGCACATTGACTTGATTAGGATTTTTTATAATGGATATAATTATGATGTAAGTGACAGCTGTAAAGATTACAAGTTATGTTACTGTCACCATGGGAGAGGTGAAAAGATGTCAAAGGATAAGATAATTATAAAAGGTGCAAGGGAGAACAATTTAAAGAACATAGATGTTGAGATTCCAAGGGATAAGTTTGTAGTTCTTACAGGCCTTTCCGGCTCAGGTAAGTCCTCACTTGCCTTTGACACCATATACGCAGAGGGGCAGAGAAGGTATGTTGAATCCCTTTCTGCGTATGCAAGGCAGTTCTTAGGTCAAATGGACAAGCCGGATGTGGATTACATTGAGGGGCTTTCCCCTGCAATATCAATAGACCAGAAGACTACAAGCAAAAATCCACGTTCAACAGTTGGAACTGTAACCGAGATATACGATTATTTAAGACTTCTATATGCCAGAATAGGTGTCCCCCACTGCCCAAAGTGTGGAAAGGAAATAAAGCAGCAGAGCATCGATCAGATTGTAGAGCAGATCATGGCTCTTCCTGAAAGAACAAAGATGCAGGTGCTTGCTCCCATAGTAAGGGGAAAAAAGGGAGAGCATGTAAAGCTTCTTGAAAATATCAAGAAGAACGGATATGTAAGGGTAAGGGTAGATGGAGAAATAAGGGATGTTAATGAAGAGATAACACTTGAAAAGAATAAAAAACATAACATTGAAGTTGTTATAGATAGAATAGTGGTTAAGGAAGGAATAGAGTCAAGGCTTGCAGACTCAGTTGAAGCGGCACTTAAACTTTCAGAGGGGCTTGTTATAATAGACGTAATAGATGGAGAAGAGATGCTCTTTAGCGAAAACTTTGCATGCCCTGACTGCGGAATAAGTATAGGAGAGCTTGCTCCGAGAATGTTTTCGTTCAACAGTCCCTATGGAAAGTGCCCCAAGTGTGATGGACTTGGAACCCTTTTAGAGGTGTCCCCTGACATGGTAATACCAAACAGGAAGCTTTCAATAAATGAAGGAGCAATTCTGCCATGGGGAAGCCTGAAGGAGGATTCATGGGCAAATTCTATATTAACGGGCCTTTCAAAGCATTATAACTTTAGTCTTGATGAGCCTGTTGAAAATCTTCCTGAAGAAATTATCAACATGCTTCTCTATGGCAATAATGGTGAGAAGTTCAAGGTGCAGTTCAATAGGGAATATGGCAAAGGGGAGATTATGTATTCCTTTGAGGGGGTAATCCCTAATCTTGAGAGGAGATACAGGGAAACTAACTCTGACTACATGAGGGAAGAAATAGAAGGGTATATGGAAAAGAAAAAATGCCCAAAATGTCATGGCTCAAGGCTTAGGGAGGAGAGCCGTGCCGTAACAGTTGGAGGGCTTTCAATAGATAAGGTATGCGATATGCCAATAAGGGATGAACTTGAATTTTTCAACAATGTATCCCTTACGGAAAAGCAGAGGACAATAGCTGCTCAAGTTTTAAAGGAAATAAAGTCAAGGCTTACATTCCTTATAGACGTTGGTCTTGACTATTTAACTCTTTCGAGGGAAGCATCAACTCTATCCGGCGGCGAGTCCCAGAGAATAAGGCTTGCGACACAGATAGGCTCAAGCCTTATGGGAGTTTTATATATACTTGATGAGCCAAGCATAGGGCTTCATCAAAGGGATAACGACAGGCTCCTTGCAACCCTAAAACATTTGAGGGATCTTGGAAATACCCTTATTGTTGTTGAGCATGATGAGGACACAATGAGAGAGGCAGACTATATCATAGATATAGGCCCTGGAGCTGGTGCCCATGGCGGAAAGGTAGTTGCTGCCGGTACTCCTGAAGAGGTTGCAATGTCGGAAGAATCCTATACTGGTCTCTATCTTTCAGGGAAAAGAAAGATAGAGGTTCCAAAGGAGAGAAAGAAGCCAAATGGGAACTGGATAGAGATAAGAGGCGCAAAGGAGAACAATCTTAAGAATATAAATGTAAAGTTTCCACTTGGAGTCTTTACCTGTGTAACAGGTGTTTCCGGCTCAGGTAAAAGTACACTTGTAAATGAGATACTTTATAAAGGAGTTGCAAGGGAGATTAACGGGCTAAAGGAAAAGCCGGGTGATTACAGGGAAATTCGGGGAATTGAAAATATCGATAAGATTATAGATATTGATCAATCACCAATAGGAAGAACACCCAGGTCAAACCCTGCAACCTACACAGGCGTGTTTGATCATATACGGGAGATATTCACACAGACGCCTGAAGCAAAGATGAGGGGATATAAACCGGGAAGGTTCAGTTTTAATGTAAAGGGCGGAAGGTGTGAAGCCTGTGGAGGAGATGGAATAATAAAAATTGAAATGCAGTTCCTACCTGATGTTTACATCCCATGTGAGGTATGTAAGGGAAAGAGATACAACAGGGAAACCCTTGAAGTTAAATATAAGGGGAAAAATATTGCTGATGTTCTTGACATGACAGTTGAAGAGGCACTTGAATTCTTTGAAAACATTCCGAGAATCAAAAACAAGCTGCAGACGCTTTATGATGTAGGACTTTCATATATTAAGCTTGGGCAGCCATCAACTCAACTCTCAGGCGGTGAAGCACAGAGGGTTAAACTTGCAACAGAACTTTCAAGGAGAAGTACGGGCAAAACTCTCTATATTCTTGATGAACCGACAACGGGACTCCATATGGAGGATGTAAGAAAGCTTATTGACATAATTAAGAGACTCGTTGAGGGGGGAAATACCGTTGTTGTAATTGAGCACAATCTTGATGTAATAAAATCAGCCGACTATATTATAGACCTCGGTCCTGAGGGAGGAGACAGAGGAGGTACAGTAATTGCCTGTGGAACTCCTGAAGAGGTTGCTGAAAATGAAGCTTCGTACACTGGAATATATTTAAAGAAGGTACTGGAGAGGGGTTAAGAGATAACATATCCGAAGGAACGACATAAAGGATAAAGAATATAGTATGAGTAATATGATTATAACTGCCTGGAGAGTGTGCCGGGCAGTTTTTTCTTTAAAGGCTGTAAAAATTATGCTACTCTGAAAAGCCCATTGGAATAAAAGCAGAAAATGTTTACAGGTAGGCGCTGCGATAAAAAATATATTTCATTCACCAGTACGCTTTGCAAAGAAGTTCTAAGGCTTGGGATTTGAAAAATCAAGAACTTTCGTTAAACTCGCTTCTCTCAAACAAACGAAGGTTCTAGGATTTTTCTGCATCCCTTCGCCTAGAACTTCTAATTGCCCGCTTTATGTGAATTTCATATATTTTTTATCTCCGCTTAGTTTCTGAACTGGAACAACGGATTAATCTAGAAACTGTGTTTTTAGTATTAGGGTAAAATCCGGGAGTACAGATTTGGCTTTTACTTGATATACTACTTGAAATTTATTCCATATTCGTTTTAGGAATGGGCTTAACTAGAAGTATATTGAGTTAACTTGGCATGTACGATAAAATTTTCAAAAATCATTAGAGGACTTAAAATAGATATAAATATTAGATCTATTAAATAAATTGCTGAAATAGTTTAAATCAGGAATTACTCCTGATTTTTATTTATATTATGGATATAATTGTAAATGTTGTTATAGTAATCAATGGTAAAGAAATTATCCGGTAGATTTATAAGTTGAATTTTATGGTATAATATTGTTGATTTTAAATAAAGGGTGATGATATGAGTGCTGGATTGATTTTAAGATATGTAATAATAGCCATAATATACATAATACTTTTTAGAATAGTAAGGATTATGTATTTGGATTTAAAGGGAATAAGGAGTGATGATGAAAGAAAGGATATAACATATGCCCTTGAAGTAATAGATGTACCCGGGAGCATTGGCATTGCAAGGGGAAGTCTCTACCCTGTGCATAAACTAACAAGCATTGGGCGCAAGGCGGATAACAGTATTACGCTAAATGATCCCTATGTTTCAAGCTATCACGCCCAGATTTATATTGAAAACGATGGCCTTTTTATAAAAGATTTAAACAGTACAAATGGCACCATAAAAAACGGCATAAGGATTAAGGGTGTTGAGAGACTTCAATCCGGCGATGTAATAGAAATTGGAAGAACATCATTTAAGGTTGTGGAATAGAGGGATTGAAATGGAAAAATACGAGAAGTCGATATTAAAAGCAATATATACAGTTACAATGCTTATGTTCTTGGTACTGGCTTTTATAAAAGGAGGCTTCAACTATATTCCCCTGGTGCTTGGACTGTCATCCTGCGCGCTTATTGCCTGTGCTCATTTTATCATAAAGAGGTTCTTCCCGAAGGGAGATAAATATCTGCTTATAATATCAGCCTTTTTAGCGCAGTTAGGCCTTGTCATGATATACAGGCTCGATTCAGTAAATACAAATGTGGCAATTGTAAAGTTAAAATCAGTAAGGCAGGTATGGTGGTTTACAATTGGCATGGCAATTTATATTCTTTTGGTTGTATTTCTTCCAGAGATTAAAAGGTTGGAAAAGGTTAAATATGCTTATATTGTGGCTGCAATAGCGCTGCTTGCTTCTACTTTATTTCTTGGAAGCGAAATTAAGGGGTCCAGAAATTGGCTCAATTTTGGGTATTTCAGCATACAGCCATCGGAGATTGCAAAGCTGTTTTTGATTTTATACCTGGCCTCAGCCATACAAGATATCAAAAATGCATATGATACCATAAAGGTTGCAATTCCTGTTTTCATATGCATTATGCTGCTTGTTGTTGAGAAGGACCTTGGCGCAGCCCTTATATTCTTCGGAGTTTTTATGGCTATGCTTTATATTGGTACTTCAAATAAAAAATACATTTTAATAGGAATTGCATGCTTTGCACTGGGAGGGGTTTTGAGCTATTTTCTGTTCAATCATGTAAGGATAAGGGTTGATATATGGCTAAATCCATGGGCAGATAAATCAGGAAAAGGCTATCAAATACTTCAATCATTGTTTGGAATAGCCGCAGGAGGTCTTTTTGGTAAAGGATTGGGAGAGGGAAATCCATATCTCATACCTGAAGCACACACCGATTTCATTTTTTCGGCAATAAGTGAGGAGCTTGGGCTTATGGGTGCAATGGCCATTATTCTTCTATATCTTTTGCTTGTTTACAGAGGCCTTAGGGCTGCAATATATGCTAAGGACAACTATTCAAGGCTTGTTGCGGTAGGTATTTCGAGTATGATAGCCTTTCAGGTATTTGTAATTATTGGAGGAGTAACTAAAATGATTCCCCTCACAGGAATAACCCTCCCCTTTGTTAGTTATGGCGGAAGCTCCATGGTTTTAAATTTTACCTCAATCGGTGTTCTTCAAAGAATTTCTGAGTCGGGGAGGAAGTACTATGAATGATAAGAATCTAATTAGAAATATCAAGATTCTGCTTATATTTTTTTCACTATGTTTTTTCAGCATGATAGTATATCTAACCTATTTTGATATATTTGTGGCGGATAAAATAGCAAACGATACCTCAAACCAGAGGGTGAGACTTGAAGAGAGTAAAATATTAAGGGGTTCTATTCTGGACAGAGATGGCGATATAATTGTGTATAGCGAAGTTAAAAATGGAAAGGATCAGAGAAGGGTTTATAAATATGGGGAGGAGTTTGCACATTTAACTGGATATAACAGCTATAAATACGGTAAGAGCGGAATAGAGCTTGCTTATAACGATGTGCTTATAGGAAGGGCTTCTGCATCCTATGATATGGTTGGTAACTTTTTTAAAGGACTAAGAGAATTTATAAACAAGGACACTAAAAGAGGAGATGACGTTTATTTAACCATAGATAAAAACCTTCAGAATAAAGCCTTTAACGTTCTTGGAAACGATAGGGGAGCCGTTGTGGTATTAAACCCAAAAACCGGGGAAATACTTGCGATGGTTTCAAAACCATCCTTTAATCCGCAGGATTATTTTGATGATAACACGAATAAAATAAAGGTGTATAACAGTGAGCAGTCAGGAGCACCTCAGGTAAATAGGGCAGTAAGCGGAAACTATACTCCAGGTTCAACATTTAAAATTATAACAACTGCATCGGCTCTTGAAAATATTGGTAATATAAATAAGAAGTACTTTAACTGTACGGGTAAGCTTAAAATAGGCAACTATGTTTTATCCGACGCAGGAGGCGAGGCCCACGGAAGGTTGGATCTTCAATCTGCCTTTAGGGTGTCCTGCAATTCAACCTTTGGGCAGATAGGGATGGAACTTGGATATGACAAACTTAAGAATACTGCTGAAAATTTTATGTTTAACGGGGACATATCCTTTAATGACGAATACAGTATTTTTAATGTTAGAGAAGGATCAATAGATATAAAAGACGAAAAGGATAGAGCCTACCTTGCACAGAGCGCAATAGGCCAGGGCGAGGTTACTGCAAGCCCTCTTCAAATGGCCCTTGTTGCATCGTCAATTGCAAACGATGGGGTTATGATGAAACCCTATGTAGTTAAGGAAATAAAGGATAGATATGATGTGAGCCTTTATCAGGCAAAGCCTGAAAAACTTACATCGCCGGTTTCAAAGGATGTTGCAGATAAAATCAAAGGTTACATGGAGGAAGTTGTAAAGGAAGGTACCGGAAAGAATGCCAGAATATCAGGAATTAAGATTGCTGGGAAAACAGGTACCGCGGAGGTAGGTGAAAATCAGGAACCCCATTCATGGTTTGTTGGCTTTGCACCTGTAGAAAATCCACAGATTGCCTTTGCGGTCATAGTTGAAAATGGAGGTGCCGGAGGAAAAAGAGCAGCAGAGATTGCAAGGGAGGTTATGAGGGCTTACTTTAAAAAATAACGGCTGGCATATGATGCTAAGCGCCATATGTCAGCTTTTTAAATTTTTTCTCAAACACTTGTTCGATAGTTTATGCTGATATATACTATATATGAAGTAAGTTTACATAAGGAGAATGTTTTTATGACGGGGAAAACCCACGTTGGTATAGGAGTTATGGCAACAGTCATACTATCGGAATATTTGCCTGTGGACTTGTCCATAGTATCCCTTGTGGCATGCGCATTTTCTTCTATACTGCCTGATATAGATCACCCAAATAGTATAATAAATAAGTACATACTTCCCGTTAAAAACAAAGCTGTAAAAGCATCGATATATATAACACTGGGAGTATTTTTGTATGTTCTGAACTATTTTTACTTTGATGAGGTATATCTTAAGGCTGTTGGGATATTTTTAGTATTAATTGGAGTGTCCTCCCACAGAAATGGAATAACCCACAGCCTTACAGGGCTTCTGTGTTTTACAGGCGTGTATGGCTATATGGCTTTAACATACGGATGGAAAGAGAGCATTTTGCCATTTACAATAGGATATGGAGCCCATCTTATAGGAGATATGTTTACCGCCAGGGGAATTGCCCTCTTTTTCCCATTCAGAAAAAAGAGGTACAAAATGCCTTTAACCTTTTCAGTAGGTACCTGGTGGGGAAATCTGATTGAGGGCCTGATTATTTCGGGGGGATTAATATACCTTACCTGGAGGCTTCCGATTATATTATCAAAGCTTAAATAAGATGTTATTGAATTAATTTGTTGTACTAGATAAATTTACAGATCAACGCTGCGATAAAAAATATATTCCATTCACCAGTACCCTTAGAAAAACATCATATTAAGTGAGGAGGGAGAGCATGTTTGACATCCAGGAGGCACTAAAAAACCTTCCAGACCACCCAGGGGTATATTTAATGAAAAACTCTGAGGGAGAAATCATATATATAGGAAAGGCAGTGTCCTTGAAGAACAGGGTAAGGCAGTATTTTCAAAATTCAAGAAACCATAGTCCAAAGGTTATTGCTATGGTTAAGCATATAGAAGAATTTGAATATATACTTACAGACTCAGAGCTTGAAGCCCTTATACTGGAGTGCAATTTAATTAAAAAGCACAGACCAAGATATAATATCCTCCTTAAGGATGATAAACACTACCCTTATATAAAGGTAACTCTTAATGAGGAATATCCCAGGGTTATGGTAACAAGAAAAATGGTAAAGGATGGAGCAAAGTATTTTGGGCCATATACAGATGTTTCTGCAGTGAGGGAAACTATAAACCTGATAAATCAGATATACCCCATAAGAACATGCAGCAGGCCACTTTCCTTTGGAACCCAGGTAGGAAGGCCATGCTTAAATTTTCATATTAACAGATGCATAGGTCCATGCCTTGGAACAATCCCAAAGGAAGAATACATGAAGATGATAAATGAAATAATAGCTTTTCTTTCAGGAAAGCATGATGAACTTATAAGAGAGCTTAAGATGAAGATGGAGAGGGCTGCTGAAAAACTGGATTTTGAAAGGGCAGCAGAGCTGAGGGATCAAATACAGTCCATACAGAAAATTCAGGAGAAGCAAAAGATAATATCTTCAGCACTTGAGGATGAGGACGTAATAGCCTTTGCTAAAAATGAACAGGGCACAGCTGTTCAGGTTTTCTTTATTAGAGGAGGAAAGCTTCTTGGAAGGGAAAGCTTCTACTTTGAAGATATTGAGGACGACGACGGAATATTACTTTCACAATTTATAACTCAGTTCTACACTGATAAGGAATACGTCCCAAGGGAAATACTTCTTCAGAAGGAAATAAATGAGATAAACTTAATAGAATCATGGCTTTCAAATAAGAGAGGAAGCAAGGTTCACATAAAGGTGCCAAAACGAGGGGATAAAAATGATCTCATAGAAATGGCACAGAAAAATGCAGAAAATGCCCTTGAGCAGTTTAAATATAAGTATATTATGGAAAAGCAAAAAACACAGGGAGCACTGGAAGAATTAATGGAGATATTAGGAATTGAAAAGTTTCCAAACAGAATTGAAGCCTTCGATATATCGAATATACAGGGGACGGACCCTGTTGCATCAATGGTTGTTTTTGAGGGGGGAAAACCAAAAAACAAGGATTACAGAAGGTTTAAGATTAAAACCGTTAAAGGTCCAAACGACTATGCGAGCATGGAAGAGGTTATCAGAAGAAGGTTTACAAGGGGTATAAACGAAATATTGGAGCTTAATGATTCAGGTAGAGACCTTTCATATGGCAAGTTTTCACTTCTTCCTGACCTTCTTCTAATAGATGGTGGAGAGGGCCAGGTGTCAGCTGCCCAAAAAGTACTTGACGATTTAGGCCTAAATATTCCTATTTGCGGTATGGTTAAGGATGATAAGCATAGAACCAGAGGGCTTATTTTTAATGGGGAAGAAATACAAATATATAAGGATTCAAATGCCTTTAAACTTATAGCACGTATTCAGGATGAGGCACACAGATTTGCAATAACATATCATAGAAGCCTCAGAGGCAAGAGCAGCGTATCATCGGTACTTGATGAAATACCCGGTATAGGAAAGAAGAGAAGGCTAGCTCTTATGAAATACTTTGAAAACATCGAGAAAATTAAGAAGGCATCCATTGAGGAGCTGTGCAGAGTTGAGGGAATGAACGAAAAAGCTGCTATAGCAGTTTATGAATTCTTTAATTCAAACGAACAGGAGTGATGTATATGAGAAAGATGGTTGTGGATACCCATACCCATACGGTTGCAAGCGGGCATGCATATAGTACACTTATTGAAAATTGTCTTGAAGCCAGCAAAAAGGGAATGAAGCTTATTGCAATGACTGACCATGGTCCTGCAATGCCAGGGGGAGCCCATGAATTCCATTTTGGAAATCTCAAAGTAATTCCAGAATCAATTCATGGTGTTGAAGTGTTAAGGGGCGTTGAGGCCAACATAATTGATTTTGACGGCAACCTTGACCTGCCGGATGAAAGGATAATTAAGCTTGATATAGTAATTGCAAGCCTTCATGATGTATGTATAAAACCAGGTAGTAAAAGGGATAATACAAAAGCCCTTATAGGTGCAATGAGGAAAGGCTTTGTTGATATAATTGCCCATCCGGGAAACCCTTCATTTGAAATCGATGCTGAGGAGGTTTTGAAAGCTGCAAAGGAATATAACGTGCTTGTAGAGATAAACAACAGTTCATTTACAGGGTCCAGGGCTGGAAGTTATGAAAACTGCAGAAGGATAGCGGAAATCTGTGCAAAGGAAAACGTGTTTATCACAATAGGAAGCGATGCTCATATATGCTATAGCATAGGAGAGTTTCAAAAGGCAGAAGAACTAATTAAAGAAGCAGGAATAATGGATGAATATATAATCAATACAGATCCTGATAAGATAAAGAATTATTTAAGGTCAAAGGGAAAATTGAAAACAAGAAATCTGTAGTCACCTTGTGGTGGCTCTTTTTCATGTATAAAATGTACGTAAAGAAATATAAAATGATGCCACAGGGTAGAAGAATGTAACAATTTGCTTGATTAATGCATTATTTATATAATATACTGTAATTGTCTTGATTTCTATTTTATAAACACGATTATATGGATATTAGTTTAATTGTCGCACCTTAAGGATTCTAATCAAAAGTAAGCAATTGGGAGATGGATATATGAATTTCGAAACAGTAAGGAACGAATTGGAAAAAGTGTTGCCAAAGCACGTTATAAAGTATAATGAACCAATGAAAAAACATACATCCTTTAGAGTAGGAGGGCCTGTAGATATACTTGTAACTCCTACTATAACGGAGGAAGTTGTAAGTGCCATAGAATTTTGTAAAAAATATAACATTCCCTATTTTGTTATGGGAAACGGAAGCAACCTTATTGTAAGGGATGGGGGTTACAGGGGGCTTATAATTAAGCTTGCAAAATTCAATAAAATAACCGTTGAAGGAAGTACATTGATAGCTGAATCCGGAGCACTGCTTTCAGCTACAGCCGGTGAGGCTTTAAAACACAGTCTGAAGGGTATGGAGTTTGCATCAGGAATTCCTGGAACTGTTGGAGGAGCCGTAGCAATGAATGCAGGTGCCTATGGCCCTGAAATTAAAGATATAATAGACTATGCCGTAGTTCTCGACATGGACTGCAACATATTTAAATTAAATCGTGATGAACTTAATTTATCATATAGAAACAGCATAGTTCAACAAAAAAATTATTTGGTCCTTGAAGCGGCATTTACCCTGGAAAAAGGAGAATATGAGGCCATTAAAGCACGAATGGATGAGCTCAACAGGAGGAGGGCCGACAAACAGCCTCTAAACTATCCAAGTGCAGGAAGCACCTTCAAAAGGCCGGAAGGAAACTTTGCAAGTAAGTTAATTGATGATTCAGGACTGAAGGGATTGTCGGTTGGAGGTGCAATGGTATCTGAAAAGCATGCAGGCTTTATCATAAATTATGACAATGCAACTGCAAAGGATGTATTGGAGCTCATAAAAAAAGTTCAACAGGTTGTAAAGGAAAAGTTCAACGTTTTACTTGAACCCGAGGTTAAAATAATAGGCGAGGATTAATCCAAGCCTATATTTTTATTTGTGAGGGTATTTGTAAGATATAACCTGAGAAAATTTCAAGGGCGTCAGCATGCTAGTAGATGGAATACATTATTTTAGCACAGCGTCTTTGAAAGCTAAAACTAGTACAATAAGTTACTTTAATATACTATATATATGTATTATAATATTTTAAAATAAATGATATACTTTGTATGTAATTAATCTAAACGGGAGGACACAGGATGAAGCTTATTGCAGATTACCATACACATACCATATACAGCCACGGGAAAGGGACTATAAGGGATAACGTTGAGGCTGCTGTAAAGAAGGGGCTTAAGGAAATTGTAATATCAGATCACGGGCCGGGGCATATAAACTTTGGTGTAAGCAGAAAGAATTTAAGAAAAATGAGAAGAGAAATAGATGAGCTTAAAAAGGAATATCATGATATAAATATACTTCTTGGGGTTGAAGCAAATCTTATAAGCTGTGATGGAGATATCGACTTAATAGATGAGGACTTTGAAATACTTGATAAGGTTTTAATGGGTTTTCATGGGGGAGTGAAGCCTAAAACTCTAAAGGATGGATATAAGCTATTTTTAAGAAATTTTCTTGCAAAGATGATACCTGCATTGAGTGAAAAATGCAGAAGGACAAATACTGAAGCCATGATAAAGGCAATAAACAAATATAAAATAGATATCATCACCCATCCAGGAGCTAAAGTTGACATTGATACAAGGGAACTTGCCAGGGCAGCAGCAAAGAAGGGGACTGCCCTTGAAATAAATTCAAGTCATGGATATTTAACTGTAGAATATGTTAAAATAGCCATGGAGGAAGGGGTTAACTTCGTAATCGACAGCGATGCCCACAGGCCTGAAAACGTTGGAAACTTCCTTCGCGGAATAGAAATAGCCAAAAAGGCCGGACTGAGTGAAGATAGGATTTTAAACGCAGCAGGTAAAACAGTATGATTTTTTAACTAAGGAGGTATATTATGCAGTTTGTTATAGTAACTGGTTTATCCGGGGCTGGAAAAACACAGACGATAAGATGTCTTGAGGATATAGGATATTTTTGTGTTGATAATCTGCCACCGGCCCTTATCCCTAAATTCGCTGAAATATGCTATCAAACAGCAGGCAGGGTTGATAAAATTGCAATAGTTATCGATATTAGAGGTGGGAAGTTCTTTGATGACCTTTTCCAGAGTTTAAAGACCCTTAATAATATGGGATACGATTATCAAATATTATTCCTCGAAGCGTCTGACGAAGTTATAGTTAAGAGGTTTAAGGAATCAAGAAGGAATCATCCCCTTGCATCAGGCGGAGACATAATGAAGGCCATTCAGGATGAAAGGGATAGGCTCTCTGAGGTTAAAAGCAAGGCAGATCATATAGTAGATACTTCAAACCTGACAACAAGGCAGCTGAGGGAAGAGCTTCAAAGGATATTTGTTATAGGGGAAAAGTTTGAAAGCCTTGTAATAACCATTATGTCCTTTGGATTTAAATACGGAATTCCTTTAGATGCGGATCTTGTTTTCGATGTGAGATTTTTGCCAAACCCCTATTATGTTGAAGGCCTAAAGAAGCATTCTGGAAATGAATACAATGTTAAAGAATATGTATTAAAGTGGCCTGAGGCAACAGAGTTTATAAATAAGGTCAACGACCTTCTTGAATTTTTAATACCTAACTATATAAAAGAAGGTAAATCAAGGCTTGTTATAGGTATTGGATGTACCGGAGGACGCCACAGATCAGTGGTAATTGCAAACGCAATATATGAAAGTCTCAAGAAAAACGAACACACTGTCCTTATAAATCATAGAGATATAGTACAGGATGTTGTGGAGGATGTAAAATAATGAATTTTTTTGATTGGTTAAAACCAGGGATTAAAATCAAACGATGGATCATGATGGGGATGCTTGGGCTGAGTGTGCTTATTCTTGGAATGTCTAAACTTCTTTACAGAGCTATTCCGGATAGGTATTCACTTTTATACGCATATTTAGGTATTCTGGGGCTTATAATGATATACTCATCACTAAGACTGTTTATGAAAAGCATATTGGGACTTATCGCAGGAACCAATATGACAGGCCAGATTAACAGGCAGAGAATAGGAAATCTTCTATACGAGCAAAGACTCCTCGTAAGAGGGCCAAGGATTGTTGCCATAGGCGGTGGAACAGGGCTTTCTACAATGCTCAGGGGTCTTAAGGAATACACCACAAATATAACGGCTATTGTTACCGTTGCAGACGATGGAGGAGGCTCAGGGGTTTTAAGAAAAAATCTTGGAATGCTTCCACCTGGAGATATAAGAAACTGCCTTGTAGCTATGGCACATACAGAACCCCTCATGGAGGAGCTTATGCAATATAGGTTTAAAAGCGATGGAGACTTAAGCGGCCAGAGCTTTGGAAACCTGTTTATTGCTGCAATGACAGGAATATCCTCAAATTTTGAGGAAGCCATAAAGAAAATGAGTGACGTTCTTGCAGTTAAGGGAAGGGTCTACCCTGTAACCCTTGACGATGTTAAGCTTTATGCGAAGCTTTCGGATGGAAGTGTAGTTAAGGGAGAGTCCTTTATACCTGAGGAAGCAATAAAGAGGGGGGCAAAAATTGAAAAGGTTTATCTTGAACCTTTAAACCCTAAGCCACTTGAGGATGCCCTGTTTGAAATAGATAATGCAGATTGTATAATAATGGGACCGGGGAGCCTTTATACGAGCGTTCTGCCAAATCTTGTAATTAAAGAGGTGGCTGAGAGGGTTAAAAAGTCAAAGGCTCCGAAGGTATATGTTTCAAATATAATGACACAGCCTGGAGAAACTGACGGATATAAGCTGTCAGACCATATAAAGGCCCTTGAAAAACACTGTGGGGAACTAATAGACTATGTAATTGCTAACAACGGAACAATACCTGAGCCCTATTTTGAGAAATACAGGGCTGACGGCCAGAATATGGTAGAGATCGACAAGGAAAATGTCCGTGGAGGAATCAGCATAATAGAAGAGGATCTTGTTTATATAAATGATAAGGGCCTATTAAGGCATAATACCCAAAAGCTTGCAAATACAATTATGAAGCTGATACTGAAGAAGGTATTTCCAACAAATAGACGAAGGATACTTGATTACTATTATCTTTCAGAAAGGGTGAAGGATAAACAAAGGGAGGTGAAATGATGTCCTTTTCTTCCATTACGAAAAACGAACTGTGCAGGCTGGTCGATGAGAAAAGGTGCTGCCAGATAGCAGAGCTTGCAGGTATTTTGAGAATGAGCGGTACAATTCATATAAATGGAAAGCAGAGCTTAGGGCTTAGAATAACTACTGAAAATCCGGCTATTGCAAGAAGGGTCTTTTCCCTCTTAAAAAATTTGTTTGAAGTGCATGCGGACATACTCGTTAAAAAGAACAATTCATTGAAAAAGAACAATGTGTATCTTATCGTTGTAAACAGCGATATGGGTGCTAAGGAGATACTTTTAAAAACAGGTATACTCAAATCCCAGGACCATGGAAACATAAGCTTTACAAATAAAATAGGATCTGAAATAATAAAGAGGGGTTGTTGCAAAAAGGCTTTTTTACGGGGGACTTTTCTAGGAGGAGGCTCAATAAGCAATCCTGAAAAAACCTATCATATGGAGTTTGTTGCAAATACTCCGGAGTTTGCAGAGGACCTTATGAAGCTCATTAACTCCTATGGTTTGACTTCAAAGGTTATACAGAGAAAAAACAGCTATGTGGTTTATCTTAAGGAAGGTGAACAGATCGTTGACCTGTTAAATATTATAGGCGCTCACTCTGCACTGCTTAATTTTGAAAATGTAAGAGTTTACAAGGAAGTTAGAAATAACGTAAACAGGCTTGTAAATTGTGAAACTGCAAATCTTAACAAAACGGTTGATGCAGCTGTAAGGCAAATAGATTCCATAAAGTTCATTCAGGAAAAGGTTGGTCTTAGAAAACTCCCTCCTGGTCTTAGGGAAGTTGCAGAAATAAGGCTTAATTATCCTGATATATCATTAAAGGAGATTGGAGAAATGTTAAATCCACCCATAGGTAAGTCAGGGGTTAATCATAGATTAAGAAAGATTGAAAAGATAGCAGAGGAATTGAGGGATTAGCGGGTATGTGACGGCCCGCTTTTTTTGGTATAATAGTTTTATGTAATTAAACGGGTAAGGAGTTGAACTTATGACAAAGCATCAGGAGATTATAAAATATATTAATAGTTTAAAGGTAGGCACCAAGATTTCTGTAAGATCCATTGCAAATGCCCTAAATGTTAGTGACGGAACGGCGTACAGAGCCATAAAGGATGCTGAAACACTTGGAATTGTAAGCACTATACCAAGAGTTGGTACTGTCAGGATTGAAAAGGTTGAAAAGCGGAACATCGAAAACCTTACCTTTGCAGAAGTTGTAAATATTGTTGAGGGAACAGTCCTTGGAGGAAAGGATGGACTTCATAAAACCTTAAATAAATTTGTGATTGGTGCCATGCAGATAGATTCTATGAAAAAGTATATAACTCCCGGAAATCTTCTTATTGTGGGAAACAGAGAGGAAGCACAGAGCCTTGCCCTTGAAAATGAATGTGCAGTATTGATAACAGGAGGTTTTGGCTGCAGCGATGCAATACGAGCCCTCGCAAATAAAAAACAGCTTCCAATAATCTCCTGTACCTATGACACATTTACAACAGCTTCAATGATAAACAAGGCTATATTTGAAAACCTTATAAAGAAAGATATCATTCTTGTTGAAGATATTATGAAAACCGATGCTGAATATGTAAAGTCAAACGACACTATTGATAAGCTGAGGGAAAAAATGCGAAGGACTCGGCACGGTAAATTTCCAGTGCTTGATGAGAATGAAAAGCTTGTTGGCATTATAACTTTGAAGGACGTTGCAGCTGATGTTCCAGGAAGTGAATTGGTTTCAAAATATATGACAAGGGACCCTATAACTGTAACTCCCAAAACCTCTGTAGCATATGCAGCTCATATGATTGTATGGGAAGGCATTGAGCTTATACCGGTTGTAGATAACAAAAAGCTTGTGGGAGTTGTAAGTCGCCAGGATGTTATAAAGGCTCTTCAATATGTAAATAAACAGCCTCAGGTTGGGGAAACAATAGATGATCTTGTGCTTAAAAACTTTACCTATACGAATACGGATAGGGGTTTAAAATTTACAGGAAAGATAGTTCCAGAAATGTTAAACCCTATTGGAACTGCAAGCTGGAACGCATTAACCCTTATTATGTCGACAATTGGAACCATTGTGCTGCGCCAGAGAAACCATCTGAACGTTGCGGTGGATTCCTTCACTGTATTATATGCAAAGCCGGTTCAGGTAGATTCCAGTGTTGTTGTTCTGGCTAATATAATCGACATAGGAAGAAACTTTTCAAAGGTAGAAATTGAAATGATATCCGATGATGATAAGGAACTTGTTGGTAAGGCGCTTTTAAGTGCAAAGATACTGAGAAAGTAGGTGAGATGATGGCGAACTTTGTCCACTTACACGTTCATACTGAGTACAGCCTTCTCGATGGCTCGGCGAGGGTTAAAAAGCTTGTAAAAAGGGCAAAGGAGCTTGGGATGGACTCCCTTGCAATAACTGACCATGGCTCTATGTATGGCGTTGTAGATTTCTATAAAGCCTGCAGGGATGAAGGGATAAAGCCTATAATAGGCTGTGAAGTTTATGTAGCCCCAAGGAGCCTTTACTCAAAGGAGGCAGGCATCGATGCTGCAAACTATCATCTTATTCTTCTTGCAAAGAGCAATAGGGGATATAAAAACCTTATGAAGATAGTTTCAAAGGCATTTATAGATGGTTTTTATTATAAGCCGAGGGTTGACTATGATCTATTAAGGGAATTCTCTGAGGATATAATTGCAACAAGTGCATGCCTTGGCGGGGAAGTTCAGCAGATGCTTCTAAATGGGAACTATGAGGAGGCAAAGAAAAAGGCCCTTATGTATCAAAACATCTTTGGAAAAGGAAGCTTCTTTCTTGAACTTCAGGATCACGGTATAGAGGAACAGAAGAGAGTAATAAAAGAACTCCTTAGGCTTTCTGAGGACACAGGAATACCACTTGTTGCAACAAACGACGTTCATTATATAAACAAGGAAGATTCAAAGGCCCATGAAATACTGGTATGCATACAGACGGGAAAGACAATAGATGATCCGGATAAACTGGAATTTTTAAGCGATGAGTTTTATTTAAAATCTCCTGCACAAATGGGTGAGCTTTTTAGTTATGCACCATCAGCCATTGAAAACACGGTAAAAATTGCTGAAATGTGTAATGTAGAGTTTGAGTTTGGGGTTACAAAGCTTCCAAAGTTTGAAACACCTGACGGAATGGATTCAAAGGAATTTCTAAGAAAACTATGTTTTGATGGGCTTAATGAAAGATACAAAAATCCTTCCAAGGAAGTTATAGACAGATTAAACTATGAGCTTTCGGTAATAGAGCAGATGGGATATGTAGATTACTTCCTGATTGTGTGGGACTTTATAAGATTTGCACGGGAAAATGGAATTATGACAGGACCTGGAAGGGGTAGCGCAGCAGGGTCCGTCGTTGCATATGCCCTTGGAATTACCAAGATAGATCCTATAAAATATAATTTACTGTTTGAGCGCTTTTTAAACCCTGAAAGGATTTCCATGCCCGATGTTGACTCTGATTTTTGCTATGAACGCAGACAGGAAGTGATTGACTACGTTGTTTCCAAGTATGGAAAGGACAGGGTTGCACAGATAGTGACCTTTGGTACTATGGCGGCGAGGGCTGTAATCAGAGACGTTGGAAGGGCCCTTAACTATCCATATGCCGAAGTTGATGCTATAGCAAAATCTGTGCCTATGGAGCTTAATATGACAATAGACAGAGCACTTGAGATTAACCCTGAGCTTAGAAAGGAATATGAGGAAAACGAAAGAGTTAAGCATCTCATTGATATTGCAAGAAGCCTCGAAGGCCTTCCAAGGCATTCCTCAACCCATGCAGCGGGAGTTGTTATTTCATCGGCGCCGCTTACTGAATATGTTCCGCTTGCTAAGAATGAGGATGTTGTTGTTACTCAGTTTCCTATGACAACCCTTGAAGAACTTGGGCTTTTAAAGATGGACTTTTTAGGCCTTAGAACCCTGACAGTTATAAGGGACGCAGTAGAGCTTGTGGAAAAAAACAAAGGGATAAAGATAGATCTTGATAAACTGAATTATGATGACAAAGAAGTATATGATATGATAAGCAGGGGTGAAACGGAAGGCATATTCCAGCTTGAATCAACAGGAATGACCAACTTTATGAAGGAACTAAAACCTTCAAGCCTTGAAGACATAATAGCCGGCATCTCACTTTACAGGCCTGGTCCAATGGATCAAATACCGACATATATAAAGAACAAGAACAATCCTGAACATATTGAATATCTGGATGAAAAGCTAAGGCCAATACTTGATGTTACCTATGGAGTTATGGTATATCAGGAGCAGGTAATGCAGATTGTTAGGGACATCGCAGGATATTCCATGGGAAGGGCGGATCTTGTTAGAAGGGCCATGGGTAAGAAAAAACATTCCGTAATGGAGCAGGAGAGGAAGAACTTTATATATGGCCTTGAAGACGAGAATGGAAATATAATAGTCCCGGGAGCAATACGCAACGGGGTTAGTGAAGAGGTTGCAAAGAAACTATTTGATCAAATGGAAGAATTCGCTAGTTACGCTTTTAATAAGAGCCATGCAGCAGCCTATGCCGTTGTTGCGTACCAGACAGCTTACCTGAAAAAACATTACCCCGTTGAGTTTATGTCAGCGATGCTTACCAGCGTTATGGGAAGCAATGAAAAGGTAGCCTTCTACATTCATGCATGTAGGAAGATGGGCATAGAGGTTTTGCCACCTGATATAAATGAAAGTTACGTTAATTTCTCCGTTGCAGGGGACAAAATAAGGTTTGGTCTTGCAGCTATAAAAAACGTAGGAAAGGGAGCTATTCAGGCTATTATAGAGGCAAGGGAGAAAAAGGGAAATTTTGAAGGATTTACTGACTTCTGTGAAAAGGTTGAGTTGTCGGATATAAATAAAAGGGCAGTAGAGAGTATGATAAAGGCGGGAGCATTTGACTCCCTTGGACTTAAAAGGGCTCAGCTTCTTAATGTATATGAAAAGGTCATGGACTCTGTGGTTAATAACAGGAAAAGAAACATTGATGGCCAGATATCTCTATTTGGGTTCGATACATCTTCAGAGGTAAAGAAAAAGGATGATTTTCCAGATATAAAGGAATTTGATAAAAAACATCTCCTGGCAATGGAAAAGGAGATGCTCGGATTATATATAAGCGGACACCCTCTTGACGAATACAGCAGGGAGCTTGCAAACTTTACGAACACAGGCATATCAGACATAATAACCATAGGCCATGAGGATGGGGCAGAAATTGAATTAAAGGTACAGGATGGGCAGAGGGTTATAATAGGTGGAATAATTTCAGATATAAGCATTAAGTCTACCAGAAACAACGATATAATGGCATTTTTAAAGGTTGAAGATATGGTTGGGAGCATTGAAGTGCTTGTTTTTCCAAAAGTTTATCAAAAGTGCAGCAGGTTGATATCCGAAGACAGCATTGTTTTAATAAAAGGGAGAATAAGCATTAAAGAGGATGAGCAGCCCAAAATAATTGCAGAGGATATTGAACAGCTAAATAAAATATCTGTTAAAATAAATAAATTATTTATTAGGCTTGATGAAGACAAGTGGCAAAAACAAATAGAAATTTTAAAGCCCGTATTTTTAAAGTATAGGGGTAATTGTCCTGTTCAGGTTGTTTTAAATAAATCAAGGAAGAGTTTTATGGCATCCAGAGAATACTGGGTTGACATATGCGATAAATTAATTGAAGAAATTGGAGACCTTATTGGGTCAGAGAATTTAAAGGTGAAGTAGCCTTCACCTTTATTATTAAATTATAGTTTAATAATCATTAATAATGTGAAAAATAATAGTAATACCACTACAAAGTTTTAAATTTATATGATAAAATTTTAAATGTGAATTTAGCAAGTTTTTAGTGCTGTCTTAAGTGAGATAAGCCCAATTTATTTAAAATCATTATGTAAAAGTACAGGGGGCTCAATACATATGTGGACAGTGGTTTATGTTGCACAAAATATTGAAGAAGCTAAAAAGATAGAAAAGGTTCTGGCTGCCGATGGAGTTTTAGTTAGGGTAAGGCAGATAGGAAAGGGTAAAAATGGCCAGGGGATATTCGAAGTGCTGGTTCCTAAAACTGAAGTGGAGGACGCATATTTAATTCTAACTTCCATAACATATTAAGGTAAGTTCATTGCTATCTTTATTATTAGTTCAATAGGGTAAATATTTTAAAAGTGGGACCAATATAGTCCCTATGGACAAGGAGGTATACTATGAGAACAATTGGTATTTTAACAAGTGGTGGGGATGCACCGGGAATGAACGCAGCCATAAGGGCCGTTGTCAGGTCAGGTATATCCAGTGGAATGAGAGTAATGGGGATACAAAGAGGATACAATGGCTTAATTAATGGCGAAATATATGAAATGAGCCGCTCTTCTGTTTCAGATATAATACAGAGGGGAGGAACAATCCTTAGAACAGCAAGAAGTGAAGAGTTTAGGACCCCGGAGGGAAGAAAAAAGGCATATAATGTGCTTAAAGTATTTGGTATAGAAGGGCTTGTCGTTATAGGAGGAGATGGTTCCTTTACGGGAGCTCAAAAGCTTTCACAGGAGTTTGATATAAAAACCGTTGGAATTCCAGGAACAATAGACAATGACCTTGCATATACCGATTATACAATTGGTTTCGATACAGCTTTAAATACAGTTCTTGATGCTATAAATAAGCTCAGGGATACATCAACTTCCCATGAAAGGGTAAGCATTGTTGAAGTTATGGGAAGACACTGCGGCGATATAGCTTTATATGCAGGCCTTGCAGGTGGGGCAGAAAGCATAATTATACCGGAAGTGGATTATAGTTTTGATGAATTGTGTAAAACTATTATTGAAGGAAAGGTCAGAGGAAAAATACACAACCTCATAATTCTTGCAGAAGGAGTTGGAGGTGCAGAGGAGCTTGCAAAGCACATTGAGGAAGTTACAGGAATAGAAACAAGGGCTACTATACTTGGACATATTCAGAGGGGAGGAAGTCCAACTGCCTTTGATAGAATACTAGCTTCAAGGCTTGGGGCAAAGGCTGTCGAGGTTCTTCTTGAAGGTAAGAGCCAGAGGGTAGTAGGAATTAGAAACAATAAGATTATAGATGTCGACATAAATGAAGCACTGGCAATGCAAAGAGAAAACAAGCATGACCTCTATGATCTGGCCAAAACACTTTCATACTAAGGAGTGAAATCATGAGAAAAACTAAGATTGTTTGTACAATTGGACCTGCAAGCGAAAAGGAAGATGTTCTCAGAAAGCTTATAGAAAGAGGATTGAATGCAGCGAGGTTAAACTTCTCCCATGGCGATCATGAAGAGCATGGAGCAAGAATTAGACTGGTAAAGAAGTTAAGGAAAGAGATGAAAAAGCCCATAGCCATAATGCTCGATACAAAGGGGCCTGAAATAAGGACAGGAAAGTTCGTAGATAAGGTTGAACTCGTTGAAGGGCAGAAGTTTACAATAACTACAAGGGAAGTAGTTGGGGATAATACTATTTGTTCAGTGACCTATGATAAGCTTCATGAGGATGTGAAGCCTGGAGATACAATTCTGATAGACGATGGACTTATAGGGCTTAGAGTTGAAAGCATAGAGGGACAGGATATACATTGTACCGTATTAAATAGCGGCCCTGTAAGCAATCATAAGGGGGTTAACGTTCCAAACGTTAAAATCAACCTTCCTGCCCTTACCGAAAAGGATATAGCAGATATAAAGTTTGGTATAGAGCAGGGCATAGATATGATAGCGGCTTCCTTCGTTAGAAAGCCATCAGACGTTATGGCTATAAGAAAGGTACTTGAACAAAATGGAGGCGAAGGAATATTAATAATCTCAAAGATAGAGAATCAGGAAGGCGTAGAAAATTTAGATGAAATTATAAAGCTGTCAGACGGTATAATGGTTGCAAGAGGCGATCTTGGAGTTGAAATACCGACTGAAGAAGTTCCCCTTGTACAGAAGATGATAATAGAAAAATGCAACAGGGCAGGAAAGCCTGTAATTACAGCAACTCAAATGCTTGATTCCATGATAAGAAACCCAAGACCAACAAGGGCTGAAGCTAGTGACGTTGCAAATGCAATATTTGATGGAACCGACGCTATAATGCTAAGCGGTGAAACAGCAAATGGCAAATATCCTGTAGAGGCTGTTACAACCATGGCAAGAATAGCTGAAAAGGCAGAAACTGCATTAAATTATGAGGCAATGCTGGCAAAGAGAAGAGTACAGCATGCTCCAACGGTTCCAGACGCCATAAGCTTTGCAACTGTTACAGCTGCAATGGAGCTCAATGCCTCAGCTATAATCACGGCGACACAATCAGGCCATACGGCAAGGATGGTATCCAAGTATAGACCGCAGTCACAGATTATTGCTGTAACACCATACGAAAAGGTTGCAAGAAGGCTTTCAATAGTTTGGGGAGTTTATCCGATTATAACTGAAAAGATGGAATCAGCCGATGAGGTTCTTGATAAGTCTGTTGAAGAAGCACTTAACCAGGGATATGTAAAGAAAGGCGACCTTGTTGTACTTGCGGCAGGCGTGCCAATAGGCTTTACAGGAACTACCAACCTTATGAAGGTTCATATAGTTGGAGATGTCCTTGTAAGGGGTAAGGGTATGGGAAATTCAACCTACGGCAATGCATGTGTTGTAACTGACAGCTCAATTTTGGAAGAATCACTGAATGAAGGGGATATACTGGTAACCAGGAATATTGAAAAGGAGTATCTTCACATTGTTTTAGACAGGGTAAGTGGTGTTATAACAGAAGAAGGTGGACTTTCATCCCACATTTCAGTGGAATGTATAAGCAAAGGAATTCCGATTATAGTTGGAGCAGAGGGTGCAACCAATATCATAAGGACAGGAACACTTATAACAATGGACCCAAGAAATGGAATGGTCTACAGCGGAAAAGCCAGCGTTCTATAAATAATTTTATATTTTGATTTTTAATAAGCCCTTTTTAGGGCTAATTTTTTTATGGTGATATGTTTATTTGATATAATATATATAAGTTCTATGTTAAGGAGGATAGATATGTATAAAAAATCTATCCTCAGGGGAGGTTTTAGAAATGTACGTTTATAGGCATAAATTCAGGGTAAGATACCCTGAAACCGACAGGATGGGCATTGTATACCACTCAAACTACATAATATGGTTTGATATTGGAAGGACTGAGTTTTTAAGATCCCTTGGATATACATACAGGGAGCTTGAAGAACAGGGAATATGGCTTCCTATAATTCAGGTAGGGTGTAAATATAAAAGCCCTGCAAGATATGATGATGAGATTACTATACATACCTATATTGAGGAACTTGGAAGAGTCAAAGTTAAATTTGGGTATAAGATATATAGGGGCGATGAACTGCTTGCTGAAGGCTTTAGCCTTCAGGGAATCACAAACGATAAACTGAAGCCAATTGCCCTTGATAAACATAATCCTGAAGTTTATAATAAGCTGCTTGAATGTACTGACAGGCAGTGATTATAACGTGTTGTGCCGTTTTTTTTTGAAGATGCTGCTATAAAAAATATATTCCATTTTGATTTGTCTTTATGGCGCAAGATTTTAATTTTTATGAAATCAGGGGGAATTGATATGATTTACAGGGAGCTTGGGAAAACAGGGCTTAAAGTTTCAGCAGTAGGCTTTGGAGGGATTCCCATTCAAAGGGTTGCAGCTGAAGAAGCGGTTAAGGTCATTCATAGGGCTGAGGAACTTGGAATCAATTTTATTGATACTGCGAGAGGGTATTCTGTAAGCGAAGAATATATTGGCCATGCATTAAAGGGACGAAGGGATAAATGGATTATAGCTACAAAGTCAATGGAAAGAACAAGGGAAGGGATGCTAAAGGACATCGATATAAGCCTTAAAAACCTTCAAACTGATTACATAGATCTGTATCAAATACATAATGTAAAGGAAATGGAAACATATAATCAGGTGGTTTCAAAGGGAGGGGCTTTAAAAGCTCTTGTCGAAGCAAAAAAGCTGGGAAAGATAAGGCATATAGGAATTACTGCCCACAGCCTTGATACTTTGAAGGTTGCAATAGAAAGTGGTTTGTTTGAAACAGTAATGTATCCATATAATATAATTGAAAGACAGGCGGAGGGGCTTTTTAAGCGTGCAAAGGAGCTTAATATGGGAACTATTGCAATGAAGCCCATGGCGGGAGGAGCTTTAAATAATGGGTATCTTGCAGTAAAGTTCATACTTCAAAATGAAAACATATCAGTTGTTATTCCAGGAATGGCGACAATAAAAGAGGTTGAAGAAAATGCATCTCCTGCTGAAAACCTTACTGAATTAACACAAGAAGAGGAGAGGCTATGTCAAAAAATTGCCAGTGAAATGGGTGAAACCTTCTGTAGAAGGTGCGGATACTGTGCACCCTGTCCTCAGGGCATAGACATACCTTTTAGCTTTATCTTAAAGGCATATTATGATAACTACGATCTTAAGGGCTGGTCCATGGAAAGATACAAGGGTTTAAAAGCCCATGCATCAAATTGTAAGGAATGTGGAATTTGTGAAGGACGGTGCCCTTATAATCTGCCTATTAGAAGTATGCTTAAAGAAGTTAGAAATACTTTTGGAATTTAATGAATAATCTTTTTGTATATAGTAAATAATCATAATAGCTATGTCCATGTAAATGAAGGGCAAGCTGATTCTATACCTGCACACCTTATGGTGTGTCTTTTTTTATTCACTTTTATAAACGATTTTGAAACGTATAAATCAGAAATAATATGAGCAATATAAGTATGAAAAACAATTTATTAAGCTTTTAAAGGAGGAAAAGAGATGAGGAGGTTAGACGGTTTAGACTGGATTGCAATAGTATTAACAATAGTCGGAGCATTAAACTGGGGACTTATAGGACTGTTTAACTTCGATTTAGTGGCTGCTATATTTGGAACCATGAGCTTATGGAGTAGAATAATATATACACTTGTAGGAATAAGTGGTTTATATCTTATCTATACGGTGAGCAAATTTGGTGAAACCGACGTAGATGTAGAAAGTCGTTAATCAGCTATAAAAAGTATTCTTTCCCCCGGGAGAGGATACTTTTTTGTTTCATTGTTCAAATGCTATTATTTTTTTGGTAAAATAAAGTGGTATTTATTATATTGCCTAGAGATTGATATGGGCAAAGGTCTGTAATTATGATAAAACTATTGGTACAAAGGATTAATTTTGAAAAGGGTGATATAATTGAGGACTGGAGTTCCAGTTGAAATGAATAAGGAATATATAATTGAGATTACAGGAATGGGCCACGAAGGAGAGGGAGTAGGGAAAATAGACGGCTTTACAGTTTTTGTACAGGGTGCATTACGGGGCGAAATTGTCTACGTAAAGATCGTTAAAGTAAGCAAAAACTATGCCGTTGGTAAGCTGTTGAAGGTTGTAGATCCATCCTCCGATAGGGCTAATCCCGTTTGCGGGATATATGAAAGGTGCGGTGGTTGTCAGCTTCAGCATGCGTCCTATGGGGCCCAGTTAAGGTTTAAAAAGCAGAGGGTGATTGATGCCATTGAAAGAATAGGAAAGCTTGAGGATGTAATTGTCCACGATACCATAGGTATGGCAAATCCATATAGATATAGAAATAAAGTTCAGCTTCCTGTTGGGGAGAAAAATGGTGAGATACAAATTGGATTTTATGCTCCAAAAAGTCATGATATCATCAACATGAATGTATGCCATATTCAGGATGATACTGCAGATGAAGTTGTAAAGCTAACAAGGAGATGGATGAAAAGCTATGGAGTTAAAGCATATAACGAGGAAAGAGGAACGGGCGTTGTAAGGCATATAATGGTAAGAAAAGGTTTTAAAACAGGGGAGGTAATGGTAGTTCTTATTACCAATACCAGAGAAGTTCCGTTTGTAGAAGAATTTATAGAGCTTGTTTCTAAAAACATAAAGGGTATTAAGAGCATAATTCAAAACATTAATCTTAAGAAAACCAATGTAGTATTGGGAGAAAGCTCAAGAACCCTCTGGGGAGAGGACACAATAACTGATTATATAGGTAAATTTAAATTCAACATATCCCCACAATCCTTCTTCCAGGTCAACCCTGTTCAAACGGAGGTACTTTATAACAAGGCCCTGGAGTATGCAAACCTCACAGGAAATGAGATAGTGTTCGACGCATACTGCGGAACGGGAACAATATCCCTTTTCTTAGCCCAAAAAGCAAGGAAGGTTTATGGGATTGAAATTGTACCCCAGGCAATAGAAAACGCAGTTCAAAATGTAAAGCAAAATGGAATAGAAAATGCAGAGTTTATAGTAGGAGAGTCTGAAAGGGTTATACCAGAACTAATTGAAAAAGGAATAAGAGCAGATGTAGTTGTTGTTGATCCTCCAAGAAAAGGCTGCGAGAGAGAGCTTTTAGAAGCAATTGCAAAAATGGCTCCCAAAAGAGTAGTATACGTTTCATGTGATCCTGGAACTCTGGCAAGAGATTTAGGCATATTGGACGAATTAGGATATAAAACAATTGAAATACAGCCTGTAGATATGTTTCCTCAGACGGCGCATGTGGAGTGCGTCACATTGATGTCAAAGGTTGAGAAATAAAAAACTGAAAAGCTTGTAAATAAAGGGTTTCCAGACATTTAGTTTTTCTCGAGGCCGATCTGCCGGATGTGGCAATGTCAGGAAACCCTTATTTTTATTGTTTGCGGGAACATATCAACCGTCCCGAAAATTAATAGTTGAGTTACCAGATTAGATAACCCCCTTTTTTACAGGGGGTTGAGGATGCAGGATGGATGTATAATTTAATCTTCTCGCTCAGCATCCGTATCAAAAATTCTATCAAGTTCCTCGTTTGATGTAATGCCACGAACTTTATTTCTAACAGCTACTTTTGCCATATCAAGTCTATAGAAATGTTCACGACCGTCTAATCCTTTCTTTTGCCGGATAAGTTGAATTCTTCCAAATTTATCCCAATGTTTCTCTGCGAATTTTGCTAGGCCAACTGCCTTGGGATAATTGTCCTTACGGCTGGGGTCGTGTGGTTCTAGAATATCAAAAATGTAACCTTGTGCATCAGCTCTCACTACCACTAAATCAGGAAACATAGAAGTGATAACACCGCCGACCTCATATGGGATTTCAAGTGACCACTTTTTACGATCAAGATTACGTAACCAGCAAACGGCACCGTTTTTTAGTTCTTCTTCAATAACTCCCTTTTCCCATGGGTTTAGTGATGCTTGGAATGTTCCATCCTCAGAACAATAGAGGTGTCGATCAATTTTTATACTGTTATCTGAAACTGAAAAATCGATTGAATCTGGCAATACCCAAGGAATAGCTATTGGTTGAGCGGAAGCATTTATTAATCTTTCATAGATGTTTTTTCGAGCCTCATTTAATCTTGCAATAGAGCGTTTATTATTCTCATATAGACTAATAAATTTCTCTTCTGCAAAGGCGTTTATTCGCTCCATAGCAGCAGTATCACTTGTAAGCACAATGACTTCAATCTTTACTTCAATATGGTCTCGGGTACTGTGGCGAATCCAATACTCCTTATGTAAGCCTTCTCCCAATATCCTTCCAGCTTGTTCAAAATGTCGAGAAATGTCAAATTCGGTAACAGTCATGGTTTGTGTAGCTTCATCAAATGAATAAGCATTTTCTCCATAGTCAAATGTTAGCGTATTAAGAGCAAATCCAGTGATTGAAGCAACTCGACCATCAAAGTCACCACTTTCTTTTATGCGAGCAATTTCTTCGTCCATTTTTGATAAAACTGCATTTTTAACGGCTTTTTGTGCTTCCAAATCAATACCATCCATTGTTAATGCTCTAGAAAGCTGTATTAATAACTTAAGCGGTGCTTGCTTGCGGGATGAATCCAGGCGGTATGTAATGAGCTTATCCATTGAATCAAACACATCAGAATAAGCGAGGTTGCGCCCGAGTGTTATAAGCTCTTTATTTGTACCAGTTTCAGTGGGCATAACCGATTCACTATCATGTAGAGCATTAACAACATTTTTTACTGTATCTTTATCAAAGTATGGAAGAAACAGACTTACATTATTAAGTTCAGCATCGGAGGCAATTCTTCTTGCCAAAGGAGTGCGAATCATACGCCCCAAAAGCTGTGCTATGTAGGTATAGTCCTGCGCGCTACGAAATGACATCATTGTTTCAGCACGAGGACAGTCCCAACCTGTGGAAAGGTTCATTTTGAAGAACACAACCTTCACATTTTCTTCGTCTTCGATTCTAGAAGCTTCAATTTGATGAATTTCAACGTCACGCACTTTGATCGTACCATAATCATTAAAGGTATGTACCACTTCACCGGGCAATAACTTGCGTACCATTGCCTCTTCCAGCAAATCGATACAAATCCCTAAATCGGTACGGGTTATTTCTCGTTCATTACCATCTTCGACTTGGACGACAAGGATAGGGTTTACCATTTTCTCATTTTCACGTTCACAGTAAGCTTTCCAGTGAGCACATTTATTAAGCCAATTTTCGACTGCACCTTTGAACATTGTCATATCAGCACCAAGTTGGATATCTGGGTAATGAATAATGATTCTGTCCTTTAAAAGCCCCGATTCACGTACTTGTTCAGGTGGAACAATAACTTTTTGTACTGTCGAAGTAGTCCCAGCAATTAAGTTATCAAATCTCTGGGGTGTTGCGGTCACGCCGATAACTAAAGGCATAATACAAAGTCCGTCTTCTTCGCTACCTTTGATGAATTTTTGCATGATGGATTGTGCTTTATTTTCTGCTTGAGCAGATGTATAAGTCCCTCTATGTGCTTCATCAATGACCACATAGAACTGTTTGGGAATGCGTTTAGCTGTATTTGTGAGTGTTTCCCAAATTGTATATTGCCTTGTATCGGACTTAGTTGTTAATAACTTGTCAGAACCGAGTTTTTGTGTGTTAATAAAATAAATACGTCCACCCTCCAAATACTCGGCATCAAAGTTTGAATCTACAGTTACTAAGTCCCGTACACGAATTTTGTCTGATTTGCTTTCAATTTTTAATCGCGTTTGCTCGTTAAGTTCCGGCGAATCGGAAAGCCAAACAAACACTGAATTCGGATCGCCGATATTATCTGAACCTCCATATAGGATTTCTTCAAAAAGTGCAGTCATAATTATAGTTTTTCCAGAACCCGTAGGTGCGGAAAACGATATTACCTGAGGGTCTTTTTCGCTCCACATTAAATGAGCTTTATTAATTTTCTCATGCAATTCTGCAAGAGCCGTTTCCTGAAATGGAAATAAAGTAACTCTCATTTATGAATCCCTCCTACTTCCCAACACAAAGTTATCAATGTAATCGCGGTATAGTTGGTATGTATTTTTTATTTTTATGCCATCAGTCATTTCGCGGAAAGCTTCCTCCGAGTTTGTTACAAAATATACCACTTTAATATTATTTACTTCTGAAATCTTTTTTGCAAACTCGGCATATTTTGTTTCATCAACCAGAACTGCAAAGCCGTTTTGAGGAAGAATTAACATATCTGGTTCTTCATCGCTGTTTATTTCTGGCCTCCGGCCGATAGCACCGGATTTTAGCCAAAGCAATGGTAATATTTCGCGGAATTGTTGACCTAGTGATACGCTGTTTTTATCTAAAAAACCTAGTTTAAAATACTCAACATTTGCAGGAAAACCATCGCTCATGGGACGTTTAACTTGCAATGTTACATTCATTGGACCGAGCAAGTTTGATACCTGTGCTTTAATTTCCTTGAAAGTGGCAGCAGATTTTACCACTATATAAAAGTCTGTGATGTGGTCTTGATCTTCTAAAGCTTCCAGCCATTCATTAACAGCATTTACATCAAACAAGATCGTCGCCGAATGTTTATCCGAAACAATGAATTTACTATCTGCTTTGACTAATGATTGTGGTAATTGCGACTTTCCATCCTTACCGCGTAGCAAAGAAACAAGCTGCTTTTTTGCATTAGTTGTTAGTTCCGTAGGATTATCAATAAAGCCCAGCTGATAGAATGAACGCTCTACCTCTTTTGATACTGTTTGGTTTGTGTAATACTCTCCTGATAGGATAGTGCCATCATCACGTTTTCCAAGGATACTATATTTTATCCTAGGCCAAGTAACCGAGCGACATATACCATGTTTTTCCCATTCTGGGTCGCCAGGTTGATATCCTTGTTCGCGTAAAGCTTTTGATTCTGCGTCTGATACTTCGTTATTTGTTACTAAAATACAACGACGGTTACCATTATCCTCTACGTTTAGTAAATTTACCGCATGGAGCGTTGTTCCACTACCAGCAAAAAAGTCGACAATTAAAGCATTTTTCTTTCCTGATACAGCGAATAACAATGCATCATGGACAGCATAGAGTGATTTTGGGTAAGAAAAACCGCCACCAATTATGGTTTTAAGCATATCTGTACCATGGGCTTCTGCATTATATAAAGGATCAGTCCAAACCGTTTTTGGAGGTTCGCTTTCTCTACGTAAAATAATTTCTATTCGATTTCCTCTTTTTTCAATAAACATTCTATCTTTTACTGATTCTACGGTATCACGTCCATATCGCCATTTCTTTTCAATGCCATTCTTATCAATTGGCCAAACATAAATTGTACCATCTGCATTATATTCTACTTGAGCTGTAGGGTGTAACTCTTCATCGAGTAAATCACCAAAACCGATGATGTTATAGTTAGAGTCTAGAATTACTGGATAAAAACATGTTGCACCTTCGTAGCGACCTGAAGTGCTTCCCCAACGTCTTAAATTATATACATCTCCACCAGTATGTTGCTTGCGAAAAATAGTACTTTCTGATGAATATGAAAATATTGCATATTCATGAGTCACAGAAAATTTTTTGCCCTGAGTTCCGCCGGGATTATGCTGAATGGTTATGCAGGTATGAGTTAGGTTTGGAAAAATTTCGTGAAGGAGAATCCATAGATGAGCATATTCATTGTCATCTATTGTAGTAATCAAAACACCATCATCAGCAAGTATTCTTTTTGCTATCTTTAAACGTTTCTGCATCATGGATAGCCATTTACTATGACGCCAATTATCAGTGGAATCAACATAATCATTATTATATTTCCAATCCCGAGCACCGGTATTGTATGGTGGATCTATATAAATGCAGTCTACTTTCTTTGGATATAAATATTCTAATAACTGGAGAGCGTGGTAATTATCTGCTTCAATAATAGTGTGCCATAAATTACTGTCACGTGCATTCTCTACAGCAGCAATTGGCTGAAGCATGGGGAAAATAGGTTCTCCAAATTGAGCAACTGAAACCAACTCCGAAACTGGGATATTTCTAGTATCACCTGTTGTTTTGTTGCGGCAAAGGGCAATATCCTCTTCTATTTTTAACACCGTATACAAATCGTTAATATGACCTGTTTTGAGTGCAACCGTCGAGCCACGTTTTACAGGAACATCATAAAGAGGAGTACATTCAGGAATGTGCTCTTCAAATACAAGACCAAATTTTTTATTTTTTGATAAGCGGGCAAATTCCTGTTCTAATCGATCACGCAAAGAAGTGTCAGGAATTTGACGCAGTAAATCATTTATTGCAGCCATAGTTTTTTTCCTCCTATGTTTAATAATCATTAGATTCGTATTTACTCCACGAACGACCAAATAGTTCATTACCATCTGATAATCGCAAGATTGCTGTTTCTTCTAAAATCTTGTGCGCTTTCTCAGTTGTAGAATCAGCTTTATCAAACGCAATGAAAACCTGGCGATTACTGGATTGATAACGTTCCAATATATGTTCTAAGTGTATATCCTCAATACGTTTAAGGATATTGGAGTCGTGGATAAGTGCAGGGATTGGACGTAGTTCAAGTATAGTTAAATCGTATATAACTAGGCTCTTGAAAGCGGTTCCCTCACTTGTGTTTCCGGGTGTTTCAAATATAATTTCCTTTTGAGGAGTTATCTGCAAAAGTGGGGCGATTTCCTGCTGTTCAGTTACTACGTCGTTAATTATTTTCATTCGTAGGTTAATGTTATCTTGTATTTCATGTATTATTTCGGTTTGTTGCAGCAGCAGATCTTTTAATTTCCTCTCCGCTTCAATGCGAGCTTCTTGAAGCTCTTTCTGACGAATTAAATCCGCCGTTTCTTCTTCAAGTCTATCAATTGTTTTAGACACATTAACACACTGTGATAGTATTCTCTCTGACATTTCCTTAGCTAAGCCAGTTTCTTTAATTTTTCTATTAAGGCGATTTATTTCTTTATCATATTGATCAATTATTTGCTGCAAACGCTCAATTTCCTGATTCATCTCTTCGCCTAAAATTTCTCTAATTTTCTCATGAAAATATTCAATCTTTTCAAATGCTGCTATATTAGCATTTGGGAAAAAGTGTAACAATGAATCAAATTCACTTGCGATTTCGGCCTTGCTATCAGCTATATTGCTCGTAATAGCATTAAGCTGCGATTGCAAGCGATTACGTTTGCGAATAAAACTATTCAATTCTTTTTGAATTGCAGTTATTTGTTCGAATGTATGTGTATTAAACCCAAAAACTGCTAATTGCGCTTCTTCGTTGTTTTTCATTAATTTTTGAAGCCTTTTCTTTAAAGACTCGATCATTTTTTGATTGGTTTCGATTTTTTCTATATCCACTCTCTGATGTTGGCGATATTTGAGCTGCGAAAATTTAATCCCAAGTTCTTCTTCCATGCTCTTAATCGCAGATAGAATTTCATAATGCCCAAAAAGTTTTAATAAAAAATCGACTGCCTTTTCATCTTGTTCACGAGGTTTTACAAGTAATGGATACTTTTCTAGCGTATTTTCGCGCCCATAAATGCGGAAAAAACGCTCAGTTATATCTGAAAAAGTAAGAGAGGGGATACCAACTTTATATTCTTGAAATAGAAAGCTACGAAATTCATCAAGTGTCAATTTTGTAATAAAATGTCCGTCCTTATCACTTCGATATACATTTTTAGTATCTTCAGTACTTCTATAAAAATAGTACGGTTGTCCTTCAAACTCGTAAGTGAAATGGATGGTATGTGGGCCTATTTCCTTTTTTATATCATCCGACATGGAGTAGTATCTGTCACCGCCGAATGCATAATCTATAACCCACAGAAATGTTGATTTTCCTATTGCATTAGTACCGCTGGAACTGCCCAAAACCGTGTTTAATCCTTCATTAAGTTTTATCACTTGATGATTTGGAGCAAATTTATCGCATCGTATCTCTTTCAACATAGCGCAGTACCCTCTTTTCCTCAATTAGTTTAATTCTGCCTAATGCAAACAAGCAGTCTAAAGCACTTAGAAAATCAGCCATGTTTTTTTGGCGTGGCATGGTTCGTTCAAATAATTCTTTTGGGGACATATCTTGCTGTGACAATGCTTCTAAAATACCTGGAAAAAGCGCAATAATACTGTTTGAATATGATGTTACTTTATTTGGTAATCTCATCGAACACCTCACACCTTTGCACGAAGTAGGAGATTATTATCTCACAAGCCTCTCTGTATTTACGACCGGTCTTTTCAAATAATGTCTCAACAAGGAGGTTGTAAATAGCACTTTGTGAAATCTGTGATTCACTAGCATCTTCATACATCCGTTTAATACTTTTAGCAAATCTATCCACATTTAATTTATTTTCTCCGGCTAACCGATCTAATGTATCATTTACTCCTTCATAAAACCGTCTAACATCAAAAAGCACTCTTTCTTTCAGGCGTTTTTCAGTAATTTTATTTTCAACCTTAATAGGTTCCATTTTGAGTTGTGTATCGGCTGTAACATCCATTAGATCAACTTCTCGAAGTACTTGTTCAATTTGCTTTTCTATTTCATGTCTTGATGTAGCATCTCTTGCCTTAACAAGTATTTCTAAGTCATGCTTGTCGGATAATAAAGCCAATTTATCTTCTTCAGATAAATTTCGAATTTCGCGTTCACAGTCAACACATAGAATAATATCGTCAGTTTCTGAAAGGCGAACGATCTTAGCGTAGTTAATATCGTTGCCTTCTTTTTTTATACCAAGAATTCTACCGCACTTTTGGCATCTGCCGCCCGTTTCAGCTAGTAGCACCAAAGCTCGAGCATCGATCGCAACTTCATTAGCGGCTTCCATAGAAAAATTATTGTAAGTTGTAATAAATTTAATGCTTTTCTTTTGAGTTTCAAATGATTGTATGTACTCATCGGTTATCTCTCTTACACTATTTTCACAATTCCTGTTTTCGACATTAAGTACTGTATAAAGAAATATTCCGGCAAGAAAGTCTTCCAGAACAAATGAATTACAGCTAACAATATCCTCCTTTGTCATGTTATTTACTTTCTCAACAATTGTTTCAGGTTCGATTGTGTCATCAGAAGCAATGATGTCCTTCAATGCAAGAACTATTAGGCTATTTTTATTACTATCCAACATGGGGAGGACTTTCTCCTTAAAGAAAACCGAAATATCACGAGCATCTACATCCGGAGCAGCATCGGTTACAACAGGTGAAAGATTTTTTTTACCTAATATCAAATCTGAAACGGTGCCATCATCGCTGCGAATATCATAAGTAGGCGCAATAGAAAGCAGCATGGTACCGCACAATTGCTTTTGTGTTACTCTTTTTGCCATGCAAATCTTTAAAATTGTTGCAAAAGTGCCAAAACATAGCTTCTTCATGTATTGCGCCCTCCTGTTATTTTGTTTTATTGGTTGGAATATCGTCGTCAACATAGTCGACAATATCGCCTATGTTGACATCAAGAGCTTTACAGATTCTTCCTAACACATCCATGCTTACCGGCAAATCTTTACTCAACTTCGCTATTGTTGTCGATGTTAAATTCGTCATCGCCATCAGATCTTTTTTCATCATCTTTTTATCAATTAATAGTTTCCAAAGTTTATTATAACTAAATGCCATTTTAATCGCCTCCAAGCACTATTGGATGGTATTCCCAACAGGTTATTTATTATTATAGCAATTAACTATACAAATTACAATTAGTTATTTATATATACAAACTTCGGCTTTGCAAACGCTTATGTTAGTTTTGTTCCAAAAATAAATGGAGACTTGCGGAGTTTCAGCGGAGTAACAGCGGAGTCATAGCCGAGGACTTCAGGTGCTCGAATTAATAAAATTTAGATAGACGGCGGAACAAAGCTGTAATTTAAGAAAAAGGAGGGTAACTCATGGAAGATATTCGCGATTTCAATGGTCGCTTAGTCTGTAAAGCTGACGCAGCCACAGGTCTTGTAGAAGTTGCATATAAACGATGTAAAACCAGTACACAGATACCTATCGGAGGAACATTGAAGATTGAACGTGATGGGGTTGTCACAATAATCAAACGAATAAATGATGCTGCTTTTCATGTAGAAAGCTATGTCTGCGCAGCATAAGACGTTAATCAACTAAATAGAAAATCCGCGGAGCTGCATGACGGCCAGGATTAATTCTCATACCAGAGAATTATCCCGGCCGTCATTTTTTGTTCTACGGATTTTCGGCTCCTGCGGATTTCAAAAATCTGAAATTCAAGGAGCTGAGAAAAATGAAAATCAAATATCACTTCAACACTGAAACCATTGAAATTGAAGTATCTGAAGAGTGGGGAGAAATTCTGGTCGAACTTGACCGTCAGGAATACAACATTAACCATAAAGAGACTCGCCGACATACATCACTTGATGCAATGAAATATGAGGGAGAGATTTTCGCAAGCAATACCGACATTGCCGCAGAGTACATAAGAACTCAAGAAAATGAGACATTGCTAAAAGCCATCGATAGTCTTCTCCCACAGCAAAAAGAACTGGTACGAAGGGTGTACTTCAATAATGAATCCCTTGCTTCAATAGCACGAGAAGAAGGGGTCAGTAAGATGGCTATTACAAACCGCATGAAAAAGATCCATGAAAAACTAAAAAAAATTTTGAGTTAGGGGGTTTACTTTTACTGTTTTCGTGGCCTAACAGTGAGGGCCAAAACATCAGTCCTAAGAAAGATGAGGTGAAAAGAGCATATGAAACACAAACTCAAAATCAATATCTCGGATAATGACAGAGATTTAGGTATTGTGAAATGTCGCAATGTCACTCTACGAGAAAGGTTTTTGCAATATCTGCTGGGGAGAAAACAGAGAGTAACGATTATTGTTCCTGGTAACAGTGTAAAGTCTGTCGATATCCGCGAAGTTTCGGAGGTAGATGATCTTGATGCATTCTAAACGCGAAGAAATTATTCCAATGCCCATAAAGGGCAGACCATATAAGCATCAGATTCGTGCTTTCAATTTCATCTGCAGTCTATTTGGGCTTTTGAAGGGTGGTGGTGTTTCTGCCATTTCCGGATGGGGTGCAGCGCTCCTGATGGAAATGGGCTGACCAGCACCGGGAAAACTCTTGTCTCAATTGCAATTATAGGAGCATTGCTTGCCGCAGGAAGAATAAAACGTGTGCTGATTGTTGCACCGCTTTCCATTCTTGGAGTGTGGGAGGACGAATTTAAACGGTTCGCAGATTTCCCATATCAGCTTATAGTCCTTAATGGCACGATTCAGAAGAAAATCCAACAACTAAGATTTTTAACTGGCGAAGGTGTCCATGTAGTGGTAGTCAACTACGAATCTGCATGGAGAATGGAAAAGGAACTGGCAAATTGGCATCCTGACATTATCATCGCCGATGAAGGACATAAAATTAAAACTCATAATACAGCGGTTTCAAAGGCAATGCACAGGTTGGGCTTGCTTGCCCGGTATCGGCTCCTACTGACAGGAACGGTTATAACCAACAAAGCCATAGATGTATTCAGCCAGTATAAATTTCTCGATCCACGCATCTTTGGCAACAGCTTTTATGCATTCCGAAACCGGTATTTCAACATGGTCGGCTATGGCAACCATACACCAGTGCTGAAAAAATCAATGGAACAGGATTTGATGAAAAGGATCCACAGCATTGCATTCCGGGCGACCAAAGCGGAGTGCCTGGATTTGCCGGAAACCACCGATATTATTCGCCATATTGAGCTTGAGCCTGTCACTTTAAAGAAATATAAAGAGCTTGTCAAACAAAGCTATACTGAGCTGTCAGCAGGAGAAGTAACAGCTACAAACATACTGACACGCTTGCTTCGTCTTTCGCAATTAACCGGCGGCTTCATCGGAAGCGATGACGGTGGGAAAATCGAGCAAGTCAGTGATGCCAAGTTGAAAGCTCTTGAAGATATCCTTGAAAGCAGTATTCAAGAAGGACATAAGCTGGTTGTTATAGCAAGGTTTATCCCTGAAATTCATGCCATATGCAGGTTGCTGGAGAAGAAGAACATCGGTTATGCGTGTATTTATGGGGCAACAAAGGATCGCCAAGGGCAAGTAAACCGGTTTCAATGTGATCCCGACTGCATGGTGTTCGTAGGCCAGATTGCAACTGCTGGACTCGGTATTACACTAACCGCTGCAAGCACAATGGTATTTTACTCACTTGATTATTCCATGTCGAATTTCGAACAGACAAAAGCCCGCATCCATAGAGTTGGACAAAAGAACGGTTGCACATATATCTACCTTATCGCCAAGGGTACTGTAGACTCAAAAATCCTGACTGCTCTGCGCAATAAGGCAGATCTTGCAAAAATGCTGATAGACGACTACCGCAAAGGAGCAAATCCTTTTGCCCCAGAGGGAGGTGAAAGCTGTGAGCAATAATGCGATGTTTGAACTTGCTGACCGTCTTAAGGAGCTTCGCGATGCAAAAAAGGCCGCGGAAGAGGAACTAAAAAGCATTAATGCAGAGATTGACGATGTTGAATACCGCCTGTCTGAGCTGATGATCAGCAGTGAGACGCAAAACTTCACAAGAGCAGGAACAATGTTCTGCCTTTCAACGACAACAAGAGCCAGTGCTGCCGCAGGCATGAAGGAGGAACTGTTTGACGCACTACGCAGTAAAGGCTTTGGAGAACTCATCTATGAAACAGTCAATGCAAATTCCCTGTCAGCATTTGTTAAAGAACAGATTGCGGAGAATGGGGACGAGCTTCCGGACTGGCTGAAAGGCCTTGTGAATGTCTTCGAAAAGACAACAGTAACTGTGCGGAAAGCAGCAAGGTAAATAGCTTCAGAAAGCAATGCTCCAATATCAATGTTCAAGGAATAACTGTTCGAAGAACAATGCTTCAAAGAACAATGATATAGATTACATTTCAAATTCATATTTACGGAGGTATAAAAGCATGAAAAACAATGAACTCGTAACTATTAACGAAAATACAGGTTTTCTTCAGCTCGCTGATTTCAATCTTGACGAGGCAATGGCATCAGAACTTGACGGTCTTGACATGACTTTTGAACGCATAAAAATCCCGTCCGCAGGCAGCACAGTATTCGAAGTACCCGGGGAAAATCCCGGAGAACCTGATACTGTCAAGGAATTCTCAGCGGTAATTCTTTATCATCATCCACTTTATGCATACTACAAGGACAAGTATACCGGAGGCAGTAACCCACCGGATTGCGGAAGCTTTGATGGTATAACCGGCGAAGGAGACCCCGGAGGAAGCTGTGCCAAATGCCCATATAATCAGTTCGGTTCGGGGGAAAACGGCAGCAAAGCTTGCAAGAACCGCCGCAGGATATATGTACTGCGTGAAGGGGAGATTTTCCCGTTGATACTCTCATTGCCAACAGGATCGTTGAAAGAGTTTTCCCGCTACATCAAAAGGCTGCTTTCTAAAGGTAAAAAATCGAACAGCGTAGTTACCCGCTTTTCATTGAAAAAGGCGACCAATTCAAGCGGTATCACCTATTCACAGGCTCAGTTTGCTGTAGATCGGGATCTGACCGCTGACGAATATGCGTTGATATCCAAGCTCTCCGAGCAGGTCAAAGCATTCAGTACCCGAGTCGGCCATGACACTGAACCTGCCGGTGAAGAGGTAATAAATGTAGACCCTGAATCAGGTGAAATTACTGAGCCGCTTAAGTGATCAAAGGCCCTATCGGAGAGTAACTTCCATCTCCGATAGGGCGGAAAGGAGAACCGCATGGGATACAAATGTGTTTATATGCTGCCTGAAATAAAAGAGTATCTGAAAAACACTGGTTTATTTGCTTTCGATTTTGAAACCTCGCCTTGCGATAAATGGAGGAACGATAAAAGTGCAGCTCTGGATGCTCATAAAGCAGATATTACAGGGATCAGTTTTTCAGTATCAGAAGGGACTGCTATATATGTTCCACTTAAACATCGTAGCGGGCGAAATGCAGAGAACCAGGCGGTAATATGGGATTATCTGAAATTACTATTCGAATCAAAAGATGTAATAAAAGTTGCTCATAATCTGGCTTTTGAGTCTATGTTCCTTTACGCAAGAGGTATCGTCCTTCAAAAGCCTTGCTATGACACGATTGCAGCATCACAGCTTACATTAAAAAGCAAGTGGGAGTTCAGAAGTCTTGCTGACAGCGGACTTAAAACGCTTGCGCCTGCACTCTGCAAAGCAGAAATGACAGAATTCTCAACGGTTACTGAAGGTCGGTTTTTCGATGAATTGAACCCTCAGGATGAGAAGACTGTCCGCTACGCTTGTGCTGACAGTGATTATACTCTTCGCCTATACCATGTTTTCAATCAGTGGTTTGATAGATTTTTACCCAAACACAGAACTATTGTGGAAGAGGTAGAATCGCCTACATCAGTATATGTCGGGATAATGAAGTATAACGGCATATTGGTGGATAAGTCAGCCATGCTGAAGAAACAAGCGGAAGCCACAGAAAAGATTGTCAGTATCAGAAAAGAGATTGCCGGAATTATCGGCAATGTAGAGATTGGGGCAAATGCTTCAACTTCAGCATTTAAAAAATATCTTTTTGTGGATCTCGGTCTTCCGGTAATGAAAACGACCGCAAAACATCAGGAAGCTGCCGATGATGAAACCATGATCCTATTAAAAGAATGGTGTGAATCCAACAGGCCTGAACTTGCTCGCTTATTTGAACTGGTGCAGGAATACCGCAAGTGGGGAAAACTCAAATCCACCTATATAGACGGGTATCTTCGATTTATTGATGAGGATACCGGCAGGATTCATCCGGACCTTATGCCACTGGGGACAGAGACAGGCAGATTTGCGTCAAGAAACCCGAATATGCAGAATTGTCCGCAGAAAGACAATGACCCAATAGGCGTACGGAAATTTATCATTGCACCGGAAGGAAAGGCTATTTTATCCCTTGACTTCTCGCAGATAGAACTGCGCGTCGGAGCGTTTTATTGCAGGGACAAACGTATGCTGGAAACCTATCGTACTGGCGGTGATATCCATGCTCAGACCACTTCTGTTATTTACCGCATTCCTTTTGAAGAGGCAGCAGACAAAAATGCTCCACATTATAAAGAGCGCAGGACCATTGCAAAGAACTGCAATTTCGGTGTGTTCTATGGCCTGTTTCCTACTGGCTTACAGAGGACACTTAAATTTAAAGCAGGGCTGAACCCAACTTTGTCCGAATGTGAGACCATCATTCAAAACTTGAAATCCGGATACCCCGGTCTTGCCAAATGGCAGGATGAGGTAAAAAAGCGGGCTGCTGTAAGCTGCTATTCAGAAACATGGCTGGGCAGGCGAAGATACCTGCTGGGAATTCGGTCATCAGATTGGGGCAAGAAGTCCTTTGCCGAGCGGTGCGCATTAAATACACCTATTCAAGGTACAGCGGCAGATATTCTAAAGCTTGCCTGTGGGCGCATCATCAGTGGACTTCCCGAAAGGCTTTGGCTGAAACCTATACTGCAGATACATGACGAGCTGGTTTTTGAATTACCGGAAGACAAGGTGGACGAAGCAGTTGCTTTTATAAAAGAGTGTATGGAAACACAACCCTTCCCTGAATTTGATGTACCTATTGTGGCAGAGGCTTCGGTAGGGAGAAATTTTGGAGAAATGAAAGAAATGGAGGATTGATGTTATGAATAACTTACAGGTTTTTAAGAATACAGAATTTGGAGAACTTAAAGTACTCGTTATTGATGGAAAGGAATACTTCCCTGCGGCAGATTGCGCGAGGATGCTTGGATACTTAGATCCCTACGATGCAATTAAGAGACATACAAAGGGGTCGGTGAAACACCGAGTCCTTACAAGTGGCGGTGAGCAGGATATAAAATTTATTCCGGAAGGAGATCTTTTCCGATTAATTGTTAAATCAAAACTTCCTGCTGCTGAACGCTTTGAAAGATGGGTCTTTGATGAAGTGCTGCCCACGATCAGAAAATATGGAGTTTATGCTACAGATAAAGTTATCGAAGAGATGATTTCTAATCCGGAGTATGGTATCAGGATTTTCTCTGAACTGAAGGCAGAACGCGACAGACGGAAATCTTTAGAAATAGAAAATGCAAAGAATAAACAGATTATCAGCGAGCTAAAGCCCAAGGCGAGCTATTATGATCTCATATTGCAAAATAAAAGCCTTGTGCCGATCAGCAAGATTGCCAAGGATTACGGAATGTCTGGCCGCGCTTTCAATAAGCTGCTTCATGAGCTTGGAGTACAGTACAAAATGGGAAACTGCTGGCTTTTATATCAGGAGTACGCCGATCAAGGATACACGCAGTCCAAGACTCATGCTATTGATGCAGAAAGAAGCGTAATGCACACATATTGGACACAAAAAGGAAGGCTATTTATCTATGACCTTCTTAAAAACAAGAAAGGTATATTGCCTGTAATCGAACGTGAACAAAAAAGCGCATAGGCAGGGGGTAATACCATGAGTATCAGCAAGTTTAACGCGGAAGGATATTACGACCCCACACCTTATGAAGCATTGCTTAGGATTGAGCGAGAGGCCAGGAAAGCGCCTTACAGACCGATGGTATTTATCTGCAGCCCATATGCTGGTGATATAGAACGTAATATCCGTAAGACTCAGGGGTACTGCCGATTTGCAGTGAGCAGGAATTGCATACCTATTGCTCCGCACCTCTTGTTTCCGCAGTTTATGGATGACGATGATGAACAAATGCGAAATCTGGGATTGTTCTTTGGCATGGTATTGATGTCAAAGTGCTCAGAAGTGTGGGTATTTGGCAGAAAAATTACTAAAGGGATGTCCATTGAGATTGAAAAGGCAAAGCAGCGCAGCATTCCGATTCGGTATTTTAATGAACGATGCGAGGAGGTGCAGTGTAAGTGAGCATCTCATTCCCTAAAGAATTGGCAAACCGGAAGCAATGGATATGCTGGCGTCTGGAACCAAACACAAAGGACGGAAGAGACAGTAAAATCCCTTATAATCCCTTAACTGGTAGAAAAGCCTCAAGCACTAACCCAAACGACTGGTCGACGCTTGACGATGCGATTGCGGCAAAAGAACAATACCTCTATACCGGATTAGGTTTTGTATTCGCAAAAAGCGGAGGTTTAGTAGGGATAGACATAGATCACTGCCGCGACAAAAACACTGGGGAATTAAGCGATACCGCCAAGGATATCCTTGAGCGGTTTCCGTCCTATACGGAAATCAGCCCTTCAGGAACTGGGCTTCATATTTTCTATAAAGGGGAGATGCCTGCTAAGGGCAATAAAAACACTAAAACCGGCGTTGAAATGTATGCCCACAGCAGATACTTCACAATGACTGGCGAGCGACTGCCAGGGACCCCTGATTACATTACTGAAGATAACGGGGCACTGGCCTGGATACATGAGAATTATATCAAAAGTAAAAAATGGAGAGGAAAAAGCAAGAAAGACCGTAAAAATTTTAAGCTAGAGCCGCTTACAGATGAAGAAATTCTGGAGAAAGCCCGTACAGCCGAAAACCATAAGGAATTTAATCTGCTATGGGAAGGAAAATGGCAGGAAGCAGGGTATCCGAGCCAGTCCGAAGCCGACCTTGCTCTTTGCTGTATGCTGGCTTTTTGGTCAGGCAAAAACAAAGAGCAGATGGACAGGCTGTTTAGAAATTCCGGGTTATTCCGGGAAAAGTGGGATACGGTACATCATGCAAGTGGAGCAACATATGGGCAGGAGACACTGGATAAGGCCATTGAAGTTACAGAGAACGTATACAGCCGCGAAAGCGAGTCAGTTATCTTTGAACATGAGGGCAGGTATTACCGCACCAGAGGCGAAAGTGTGTATCCTATAACAAATTTTATCATTCAACCGGTGGAGATGATTGTATCGGAAGATGAAACGCAGATGACTGCTGACCTTATTACAATTCGTGATGAAATATACCGCCAGACATTTATGACTACCGACTTCAATAACATCCAAAAATTTAAAAATATCTTGAACCGCCGGACAATATCCTTAGGCTATTTTGGCTCAGAAGGAGATTTGGAACTGCTGAAAGGTTATATATCTGAAATGGAGTGGGTAAGGAAAACAGGGGTCAAGGCTCTTGGGATTTATGAGCATGGCGGGCGGATGGTATATGTTTCAACGGATGGTGCCATTGAAGCAGGAGGCAACATGGTTGAAGATATCGTGCAGCTTGATAAGTATAAAAGCATAACAACCGATATACTAACCTTTGAGCCATTGACAAAGGAACAGCTTATTATGCTTGGTGAATGGCTCCTCAGCTATAACGAACCCATAAAAACGGTATCAGTAATGGCCTGGGTGGCCGGGTGCTTTATCAAACCGCATCTAAAAAAATCAGGCATTAAGTTTCCTCATTTATTGCTTGTCGGAGAACAAGGCAGCGGAAAAAGTAATACATTGGAGCGGGTTATTCTGCCGGTATTTTCGTGCAGTAAAATCCGCGCGGCTACACAGGTTACTGCATTTACACTGATGAAGGAATCTGCATCATCGAATCTGATACCACAGTTGATGGATGAGTTCAAGCCTTCAAAGATAGATAAGTTAAGGCTAAATGCCTTATACAACCACCTTCGAGATGCATATGACGGCCATGAAGGTGTCCGCGGTAGGGCGGATCAAAGTGCTGTTACTTATGAACTGTTGGCACCTATTATTGTAGCTGGTGAGGAATCGCCGGATGAAGCGGCCATCAGAGAACGGAGCATAGAATTGCTATTCAGCAAGAAGGATTTAAAACCGGCCAGCCACAGGCAAGCATTTTATAAGTTGTGTGCAAAAGCAGATTTGCTTGGCAGCTTCGGCCGGAGCCTGCTGGATATAGCACTCAGAGTATCGCCCGCTGAGGCAGGGAAATGGTATGAGGAAGCAAAGTCAGAGATATCTGATGAGTTTCCATCCCGTATCGTCAATAACCTTGCCTGCTGCTATGCCGGATTGAGCCTAGTTAACAAGCTGTGTGAATTTCTTAATGTTACATGGACTGAAGTGTTTCCGATTAACAAAGGGACATGTATACGTTATCTCCAGAACGGTGTGCAGGAGTACTTGCTGGATGGCGGCAGTAATAACAAGACCATTGTAGAACAGACGCTGGAAATCATGGCCCGAATGAAACTGGCTCCAAACCAAGATTACACTTTTGATAAAGGTGGCAAGGTTATCGGGATTCGTTTCTGTGATGTATATGACCGCTATACCAAGTACAGACGCGATTATGCAATCACTGGTGAATGTCTTCCATATAACCAGTTTTTGAAGCAATTGAGGCAAAGTGACTTTTTTCTGGAGAGCAATAAAACGATGCGTTTCGGGAATGAAACTAAGAAAGCCTGGGCTCTTGATTTTTCGATATTGAAAGAGCGATGCGATGTGAGCGGCTTTGAGATCACAGATATTGAGCCTCTTTAACCTCGAAAAAGGTAACAAGGTAACAAAAAGGTAACACCCGAAACGCTGATGAATAGCCACTTGTTACCTATGTTACCTTTGTCACCTCAACTTTATATATACGCGCGAGAAAACATTGCTTTTTTGAGAATAAAAAATATAAAAATAAAAATATTCGTGTATACACCTGCCCAAAAAAGAGGTAACAAGGTAACAAAATCCGGAAAAGCGCTTGATAGGTGGATTTGAGAAATGACTTTTTTGGATATTACGAGGTTACAAGAGGAAAAAAGGTAACATTTTTTGGAGGATGAACAGGTATGTCCGAAAAAAGTATTGTGACTAAAGTCCTGCGGTACTTAAAAACTGTACCGGGGTGTTTTTGCTGGAAGGAACATGGCGGTATGTACGGGACAGCAGGAATACCGGACATTATTGCCTGTGTAAATGGGCGATTTGTAGCTTTTGAAGTAAAAACTCCATCAGGAAAGGCAACAAAACTTCAGGAAGCTACTATTAGGAAAATCCTCAATGCCGGAGGCGTGGCAGCGATTGTCTATTCGGTAGATGAGGTGAAGGTTATTCTGGAAAAGCATGACCTTCTGCAAGGAACGAAGTAATAACGAACAAGGAAACGAGCACTGCGAAGCAATGCATAAAAAGCACACTGCTTAAAAGATCAAGGTTTTTTATCTTGATTTTTTGGAGGTGCAATATGCTGATTGCATGGCAGTATTTAGATAAAAAAGCAGCTGCTGTTGAAGCCTTGAAAGATTACAGCAGCATGCAGTACATTATCGAGCACAGTGATGAGGATATATATGAAGTTGAAACCCGTATGACAAGCCCGCATAGCGCAAAGATTACTGGAGTTCCGGGCAAACACAATCCCAAAAGTGGGGAAGAACGTCTTGTTGCTTGCCTTGACGAGATTGATGTGTTGAAAGAACGTTATAGGCGGGCATTGGAATATATGGAGTGGTTTAAGCCTGCATGGGAAGCCTTGTCGGAGGAAGAACAGTTTATACTGACAGAATTCTTTGTCAACGATGTGAGCAAGACAGAAGCCGTAGCAAACATCGATGAGAAGCTGTTTCTTGAAAGAGCACAGGTGTACCGCAGGAAGGACAAGGCACTTAATCATCTGGCACTGCTTTTATATGGGAAGTAGTTCAAGATAACATCATTTTGCATATAAATAGGAAACCCACTTAGATAGAGCAATCTACCTAAGTGGGTATTTTTATGGCCTACCGTATTGCGCTTAATATAAGCTTGTAGGAGCTGTTATCTTTAGTATACATATTTTAATGTAAAAATCAACAAAATAAAAAACGCATCAATTGATGCATATATCTTGACAAAAGGCATATAATATAGTATCATTGTATCACAAAAGAGGTGATGCAATGAATCAGCACTATAATCAGAATTATACCTGGGAACAGATTGATGAGATTTTGGCAATGATACAAGACTGTATTAGAGAGGGCAGATTCATTATATCAAAAAATGAGAATAGACAAGAAAACATAGATTTTATAAATGAACATAACCTAAACAGCAGAAGGCAAAAAGAGATTTTACTAAAAATAAAAACAGAAGATTTCTGCCATTCATTGCAAAATACAAAAATAGGATTTGAACATGAGGTTTTATATGTATTTTGTCCCCAGGTTACGTTATTTAACTTTGATGGCATCGAGGAGCTAGTTGATATATATACGAAATTTAATCTAATTGATAGTGAGAGCGGAAAACGAGTGGTTGTCATATCATTTCATAAGCGAAACAAGCCGATTGATTATCTTTTCCGATGATCAATCAGAAAGTTTGAAAGGAGGTCACCTTATGAACAGAAATAAGACATTTTGCGAGGAATGCAGAAGAGATGTCGAATACATGGTAGAAACTGCAACAATTAAGGGTAAGCTTAAAGGAGAAGAATATGAGTATACCGGAAAGAAGGCTGTTTGTACGGAATGTGGAAGCGAAGTCTATGTAGCGGATATAGAAGACGAAAATCTGAAGGCTTTGTATGACATGTACCGTCAAAAAAACGGCATTATTTCGCTGGAGAAGATATTAGAAATACCTCAGAAATACAATATTGGGAAACGTCCGCTGTCATTGCTTTTAGGCTGGGGAGAAATGACTTTTTCGAGATATTGTGAAGGTGATATGCCTACAAAACAGTATTCAGATATTCTTCAAAAGATTTATGATGACCCAGCATATTATAAAGAATTGCTGGAGAAAAATAAGGACAATTTAAAATCTCCGCAGGCATATGAAAAAAGTAAGCGGAAGGTACAGGAACTGCTTGGAGAAGAAAAAAAAGCAGGTTCAAAGCTGGACTCGATTATCCAATATCTGCTTTATAAATGCGAGGACATAACTCCTTTAGCTTTACAAAAGGCATTATATTATGTCCAGGGCTTTTATTACGCTTTTGAAGGACGGTTTCTTTTTGAAGAAGACTGTGAGGCATGGGTTCATGGACCGGTTTACAGAGATGTGTATAACAGGTATTCATCTTATCGGTTTGACCCCATTGAAAGCGTTGAAGTTTTCGATGAATCAATTTTTACAACATCTGAAAAAGCGATACTGGATAGTGTTATTAAAAACTTCTGCTGTTATAGCGGAAAAACATTAGAAAAGTTTACGCATTTGGAAAAACCATGGCGGCATACCAGAGACGGTTTGCCGGTGGATGCGCATTCTAATCGTGTAATACCCAAAGAATTAATCGGGGAATATTTTGTTGCTGTGAAAGAAAAATTCCGCATGCTCACTCCTGGAGATATAGAAGTATACTCGAAAGCTATCTTTGAACAAATAAACTGATATTTTTGTATTCCTTTAAGGTGAGATTTTTATGAGATGTAAAACACAGGTATACCATATATAATGATATCGTGGAAAAATGACATAAAAATGCATAAGCCCTTCGGGGCTTTTTTTATGCCATAAAACGGGAGGGAGGAAAGATGTGCGATAAATGTTTTGGAAGTAACGGAAAGAATGGCTGCAATATCCTGACTGTACGCAAGTGTCAGCAAGATAAATGTTCCTTCTATAAAAGCACCCAAGATTTAGAGGAAGACAGGAAAAAGGCTTATCTTTTGCTGGCAGCTTTGCCATCCGATATGCAGCGGTATATTTCAGATAAGTATTATAACGGCAGGATGCCATGGGCAAAAAGTAAATGTGCTGTTTAGCATTCCAGATGAGATTTTTATGAGATGAAATTCAGTAAAAAGCCAAATATAATGGTATTGTGAAAAGTTATGGATAAGCCTTCATGGGTGAACCTGTGAGGGCTTTTTTTATACCCGAAAAGGAGGTGGCCAGATGCCAAGAAAGCCAAAAAGGCCTTGCTCCTTTCCCGGCTGCCCTGTGCTGACGGACGGAAGGTACTGCGACACGCATCAAAAACAAGTTGATGCTTATTACAACAAATACGAACGAGATCCCCAAACAAGAAAACGTTATGACCGGAGATGGAGACGCATCCGGGACAGATATATCTCAGAGCATCCGCTTTGCCAGGAGTGCAAAAAGTACGGAAGGCTTACGCCAGCCGAAGAGGTGCATCATATCATCCCTTTATCCAAAGGCGGAACCAATGCAGACAGCAACCTTATGAGCCTTTGTAAGCAATGCCACTCATCGATCACTGCCCGCGAAGGAGAGCGGTGGGCAAGACGGTAGGGGGGTCAAAATCTCTGGTGGATATTTTTCGTGCAACGGGCGGGGGGTCACGCGCGAAAAATCGCAGTTTCAAACGGGGTATATCCCCCGTTTATTTTTACAGGAATCGAGGTGATGTGTATGGCAAAAGACGGTACCAACCGCGGCGGGGCGCGTATCGGCGCAGGACAGAAGAAAAAGCCGCTTGCAGATAAGATTTTGGAAGAAAACCCTGGCAGACGAAAGATCATGGTAATGGAGTTTACGGATCCTGCGGAACTGGAAGGAGAGAGCATGCCGCCACCGAGGGATTATCTTGCTGCAAAGCAGAAGAACGGAAAAACAACACTGGCGGTGGAAATATATGGAAAAACATGGCAGTGGCTTAAGGAACGCAGGTGTGTTCATCTTATTCCTGCGCAGCTTATAGAGCAGTATGCCCAGAGCGTGGCGCGGTGGATCCAGTGCGAGGAATGTATCACTGAATTTGGCTTTCTTGCCAAGCATCCGACGACTGGCAATGCCATCCCGTCGCCTTATGTGGCCATGAGTCAAAGCTTCATGAAGCAGGCCAATAACCTGTGGTATCAGATTTACCAAGTTGTGCGGGAAAACTGTGCTACCGAATACAAAGGGGCAACTCCCCATGACGATGTGATGGAAAAACTCCTGACAGCCAGGAGGGGTGGCTGATGAATAAAACAAAGTCAATTTTTCTTAGAGAACTTAGAAAATATAAAGACCATTTAACGAAGCAGCAGTTTAAGACCCTGCGGGGACAAGTATTAAACGGAGATTGTGAGGGTGCTAAAAAGGGTCTTGAGAAAATATTGAAAAGGAGAATGCAGCATGAACATACAAAAAATATCGGTTGATAAGCTTAATCCTGCAGAATATAACCCGCGCAAAGATTTAAAACCCGGAGATAAGGAATATGAAAAGCTGAAACGGTCAATTGAGGAATTTGGCTATGTGGAGCCTGTTATCTGGAACCAAAAGACAGGTAACGTGGTAGGCGGACATCAACGTTTAAAGGTTTTGCTGGACTTGGGACAGACTGAGATAGACTGCGTCGTTGTGGATCTTGATCCGCAGAGAGAAAAAGCGCTTAATCTTGCCCTCAATAAGATTCAGGGAGAGTGGGACGAGAATAAACTGGCAGAGCTGATGGCTGAGCTGGACGCAGGCGCTTTTGATGTTTCGCTTACAGGGTTTGATGCTTCTGAAATTGACGAACTGCTTAACCGATGGTACTCCAAAGAGGCGGTACAGGACAGCTTTGACATTGATAAAGCGCATGAGGAAATCATGCAGCGCGAGCCGGTAACAAAGCGTGGTGATATCTGGCTTCTCGGGAATCATCGCTTGATGTGCGGCGACTCTACGAAGGATGAAGATTTTGAGAAGTTAATGGACGGGTGTCACGCACAGATGGCAGTAACTTCCCCGCCTTACGGGGTAGGCAAAGAATATGAAAAAGCCGGGATTGAGCCATGGTTTGAGACAGTACGCCCAGTGATTAGAAACTTGTGCAGGTATGCAGATATTGTCTGCTGGAACTTAGGTGATTTATATGTAACCGGCTCCCAGTTTATTGAACCCACCAGCGTTTATAGTGTGAATATGTTTTTGGACAACGGTTACCGACCTATCTGGATCCGCATTTGGAAGAAACAAGGGCAAAACTTCGGTGTAGGCCCCTATCACCTTGTTTCAAACAAGCCGGTTCAGCAGTATGAGTATATTTCGGCTTTCAGCAATAAAGGAGAAGTTGAGGAATATAACGATCAGGAATATGTTTGGCTTTCGGCCTTTGCAGGACACAGTTATAAATTTGTGAAAAGGCTTACAAAGGAAGAACGCAAGAAATGGGGCTATGCGGGCATATGGGAGATGACGACTGTCCGGGCAAACAAGGAGCATCCGGCAATGTTCCCTGTGGAGCTTCCATGGCGGTGCATCAAAATGCACAGCGACAAGGGTGGCATTGTGCTTGAACCGTTCTCCGGTAGCGGAACCACTATAATTGCGGCTGAACAGACCGAGCGTAAATGCTATGCGATGGAGTTATCTCCTATTTACTGTGATTTAGCTGTTAAGCGCTGGGAGGAATTCACCGGTGAAAAAGCCATCAAACTGGAGGGTTAAGATTTATGGATATACTGAAAATACCAGCAGAAAAACTAAAACCTTCGAAATATAATCCGCGGAAGGACTTAAAGCCAGGCGACCCTGAATATGAAAAATTACGTCGGTCTATTGAAGAGTTCGGATATGTAGAGCCAGTCATATGGAACAAACGAACCGGGAACATTGTCGGCGGACATCAGCGGTATAAAGTACTAACAGCTTTGGGGTATAAGGAGATCGACTGTGTTGTTGTTGATTTGGATGAACAACGGGAAAAAGCACTCAATGTTGCGCTGAATAAAATCAGCGGCGAGTTTGATATTCCGCTTTTGACCGATCTGCTTATGGACTTGAATGAAGATGGCTTTGACATTTCTCTTACCGGATTTGACGCTGCGGAAATTGACGAGTTATTCCGCGATAAAACAACCACAAATGTCAAAGAGGATAATTTCGATGCGGGAAAGGCAGCAGCAGAGATTAAAACTCCGGTTACCAAAAAGGGCGATATATGGACGCTTGGCGACCACCGGCTGATGTGCGGTGATAGCACCCTGCTTTCAGATGTGCAAAAGCTGATGGATGGCCAAAAGGCGAGATTTGTTTTCACCGACCCACCCTGGAACGTTGATTACGGTTCGGATACCAGGCATCCGAGCTGGAAGCCAAGGCAAATTCTAAATGACAGGATGAGCACCGAGGAATTCGGCGCTTTTTTATTGCGCGCTTTTAACTGTATGCGGGAAGTCTCTGAGGTTGGCTGCATGACCTATGTGGTGATGTCCGCGCAGGAATGGGGCAGTTTGATGAACGTCATGCGGGAGGCAGGATATCACTGGTCAAGCACGATTATATGGAAAAAGGACAGCCTGGTACTATCCAGAAAGGACTATCACACCCAGTACGAGCCAATTTGGTATGGCTGGCTTGAGGGAACGCGCCTTTGCCCGCTTAAAGACCGAAAACAGTCGGATGTTTGGGAGATACCCCGCCCCAAAGTGTCGGAGGAGCACCCGACCATGAAGCCTGTTTCGCTTGTGGCAAAGGCCATGCTAAACAGTTCCCATACCGGAGATTTGACGCTTGATTTATTCGGAGGTTCCGGCACGACAATGATTGCAGCGCAGCAGACCGGGCGGGTTTGTTTTATGATGGAGCTTGACCCGAAATACTGTGATGTGATTGTAAAGCGCTATGTTTCACAATTTGGATCAGATTCGGTTTTCCTGCTGTGCGATGATGAAAAAACTCCTTACGCGGAAACACAGATTGCTTAAAAATGTCCTTGCTTTCCCCTTAAAACAGAGCGTTAATGTATCCCACCAAAAAGGAAAGGTGGGATTTTTTATGGGAATCAGAAATGGTTTAGCTTATTTGAGGGGAGGTGAATGGAATGAGGAATAACAGCTTCCGCTTTTCACAGAAGGTTGCCGGTCAGGAGAGAAAAGTCATTGCTGCAGTCATTGCTGAAGTACTTGGAAGCCAGGTGCGCTATGCCGGAGCGCCGGGTTTTGCGTATGAGGCAAACGGCTGGACAATTGACAGAGACAGTGTGGTGCATTCGCCGGGAATCAGCCTTGATGAAATCAAAAGCATCCGGCCGGTGATTGACGCGCTGAATATCGCAGGTTTATCTGCAGAGGGAACCATGACAATTGCTCTTTCTTTGGAGGGCTTTGGCGAGACAAGCCTTGAAAACCTTAAAAACCTGCTGGCCAGCAAGGATACGTTGATAAAGAAAGCGCTGTCGCTTGACCGGGAGCTTGAAGTATTGGCTGATAATGACGAGATTGCCTTCCCGTTCTGGAACGCGACCCTAAATGCCGACGAGGTGCAGACATATATCACGCTGGTAAAGCAGATGGCGGAACAGGCAAAAGCGCAAAAGCGCGTGCTGCGCACTGAAAAACCGACGGATAATGAAAAATACGCTTTCCGCTGTTTCCTACTTCGGCTGGGATTTATAGGAGATGAATATAAAACCGAACGTAAGGTGCTGCTTTCAAGACTATCTGGTAACGGGGCCTTCCGTAGCGGAGAAGCAAGGCGGCAAAGTCTAAGGGCGGTGGATGAAAATGAGTGATTTTCATAACACCGCCTTCTTTGTCAAGCATCCGTTCTGGGTTGAGGATCTAATGGCTCCGCATCGGTATGAGCAGAGGAAACGATTCGCAGTTGTGAAAACCATCAAGCTTTCAAAGATAGACTATGAGAACTTCATTGCCGACCTATGCGTCGACCGCCGGTTTATTGAGGAAAACAAAGGGCTTTGCCGCATTGACGAGGACGGAGTATGGCTTTGCTTGCTGGTGCAGCGGCGGGGACAGTCTGATGGGGTGCTGGTAATGCCAGACGGTATGGATTATCCCAAATACGCCGCATATTATCCTGGAGAGGAGGACGAGAAATGAGTGCAAGAGACTTTCCTTCAAAAGAAACTGTCCTTCGCCTTAAAAAGCAGTACCCGCCGGGAACACGCGTCGAGCTTATCTGCATGGATGATCCGTATTCTAAGCTGAAACCGGGAGACCAAGGCACAGTTTCTTTTGTGGATGATATCGGAACCATACATATAAATTGGGACAACGGTTCTTCCCTTGGCGCGGCTTACGGTGTGGACGTGATTAGGAAGCTTTAAATGTACACAAATCCCGCCGCAAAAAATTGTTGAAAATCCGGCGGAAACTCACGCAGAATTGCCTTGCTATCCTGTGTTTTCAATGGCCTAATGTACACTGCCAAAGGGCAGAAAACACAGAGAAAGCGAGGAGAAAAAGCACAATGCTTACAACGAGGTTTGGAATCGAGGTAGAATTAACAGGGATTACAAGGAAACAGGCGGCAAAAACTGCAGCAGCTTTTCTTGGAGGGAGGGTTGAATCCAGCGGAGATTATTACGATACCCAAAAGGTTATTGCACCGGACGGACGGGTATGGAAATTCATGAGCGACGGAAGCATCCGGACGCAGAAAAAGGAACGCGGCCGGATTGTCGAGGCAGGCCGGGAATACAGTGTGGAGCTGGTAAGTCCCATACTCACCTACCGCGAAGACATTGAAACCCTGCAGGAATTGATAAGAAGGCTTCGCAGGGCAGGAGGTTTTGCAAACGCCAGCTGCGGCATCCACGTCCATATAGACGGAGCAAGCCACACACCGCGAAGCATCCGTAATTTTATCAACATTATCGCCAGCAAGAATGACCTTTTCTATAAAGCATTGCAGATTGAGCCGGACAGGATGCGGTTCTGCAAGAAAATGGACGCGACGCTGGTGGAAAAGATGAACCGGCGCAGGCCCAAAACCATTGCGGCGATTGAGAACATCTGGTACGAGGGTTACAGCGAAAGCCGGAGCACCCATTACCACAATAGCAGATATCACTTTTTGAACCTGCATAGTTTTTTCAACGGCAACGGGACGATTGAACTGAGAGGCTTCAACAGCGAACTCCATGCCGGGAAAATCAGAAGCTACATAGTTCTTGCCCTGGCCCTCAACCATCAGGCGCTGACACAAAAATGCGCTTCCAGCAAGAAACCGCAGGTTGAAAACGAAAAATTCGCCATGCGGACATACCTCAACCGCATCGGGCTTATCGGCGACGAATTTAAGAACTGCCGGGAGCACCTTTGCAAGGCACTGAGCGGCAACGCGGCATGGCGGTTTCGGGCGGCATAGATGACTGGGCGCTTGGGGCGGACAGCCGCCCCTTGCCTGCGGCAAACACAAGGAGGAAGATGCGATGAACAAGGAAAAAGGAACAGTTTATTTAGCATACGGAAGCAATCTGAACTTGAAGCAGATGGCGTACCGCTGTCCAACGGCAAGAGTGCTGGGGCAGGCAAAGCTCACAGGCTACCGGCTGCTGTTTCGGGGCGGCAATGGTGGCGCAGTGGCAACGATAGAAAAGCAAAAAGGTGAAAGCGTACCGGTATTGCTTTGGAGAATCACACCTTATGATGAGAAAGCACTGGACCGGTATGAGGGCTATCCGCATCTGTATCGGAAAGAAACGGTTAAGGTGCGTTTCAAAGGGCAGTGGGTGTCCGCAATGGTATATATCATGAATGACGGAAGGCCTTTAGGGGCGCCGAGCCGTTACTATTACGAGGTGATTCGGCAGGGCTATATAGATGCGGGTTTTGATATTTCCGTTCTCAATAAAGCAGTGCGGGATTCGGCGGTGCAGGCGGAGAAACCGGAGATATAGGGAAAAACGCTGTCAGCATAGATAATTTCATAGAAATCCACTTGATGAAAGGAGCTTCGTTGAGAGGTTCCTTTTTTCTTGCTCATTTACAGGAAAGGAGGCGGCAAAGCTGCGGAAGTTAAAGCGATATAAACCTACAAGATTTATGGCGGAAGGATCCAAATATGACAAGGAAGCGGCGGACGCCGCCGTTGCCTTTATAAACTGCCTGAAACATACCAAGGGCGAATGGTACGGAAAGCCTTTTGAACTTATTGACTGGCAGGAGCAGATTGTCCGTGATTTGTTTGGCATCTTGAAACCCAACGGATACCGGCAGTTCAACGCTGCCTATATAGAAATCCCAAAAAAGCAGGGGAAACAGCTTGCTCTGGACACACCTGTTCCCACGCCAAACGGCTGGAAGCAGATGGGCGAACTGAAACAGGGGGACCTGGTATTTGATGAAAACGGGAACCCATGTTATGTTCTTGCTCTTAGTGAGATTGATGATACTGAACAGGCATACAGGCTTACGTTTGGTGACGGCAGTTCAATCATTGCCGGGGCAAGGCACTTGTGGAAGGTGCAGGTCATTAACAATGGACGAAAGGAAAGGCTTCTTCAAACGCAGCAGATGTATGAGGCCTTTTCCGCTTATCGTGAACGCCACAAGGACGCCCCCTTTCGTTCCATATACAGAATACCTGTTGCAGGCGCTTTGAAGCTGCCGGATGTAAAACTGCCGGTAGATCCGTATCTTTATGGCTACTGGCTGGGGAACGGGTGCGCCACCAAGCCGGAGATAACGATTCGAACAAGCGATGTCGCGGGTGTGCTGAAAAGGATACCATATGAAGTTTCTTCCCTATGGAAAAACGTCGCCGACAGTGTGGTTGTACGCATACCCGTTTTAAAAAGCGTGCTGCTCAAGTCCTTTCACAGCAAACACATACCTTTGGAGTATTTGAGAGCTTCCGAAAATCAGCGCTGGGAACTCTTGCAGGGGCTTATGGATTCCGACGGCTGTATAAGCAAATTAAAAGCGCAAAGCACCTATGTCAGCACAGAAAGACAGCTTGCCTTGGATGTACGTGAACTGTTATGGAGCCTTGGCATAAAAAACTCAATGACAGAAAGCCCGTCGCAGCGCTGCGGCAAGCCTACCGGCAAAACGCTGTATACAATCAGGTTCACATCATTTGCCGATCTGCCCACAAGCGGGCTTGCAAGAAAATTGTGCCGCCGCAAGGAAACAGGCTCATCCCCGACCCGCTCCAATTATCACTATATCCATTCCATAGAACCTGTAAAGGAGCGTATACCAATGCGGTGCATTCAGGTGAGCTCGCCGTCCCGTCAGTATTTGGCAGGGCCTTCTATGGTGCCGACGCACAATTCCGAGCTTGCGGCGGCCATTGCCCTATACCTGACCTGCGGCGATTTCGAGCATGGCGGCGAGGTTTACGGGTGTGCATCCGACCGTCAGCAGGCATCCATTGTTTTTGACGTAGCGGTTGACATGGTGGAGCAGTGCCCGGCATTAAAGTCCCGGATTAAACCGATGCTGTCGCAGAAGCGGCTGGTATACAGGCCGCTCGGGAGCTTCTATCAGGTGCTTTCGGCGGAGGCATATACAAAGCATGGGCTAAACGTCCATGGCGTGGTATTTGATGAACTTCATGCCCAGCCTAACCGCGATCTGTATGATGTAATGCTTCACGGATCTGGCGATGCAAGGAAGCAGCCGTTGTTTTTCCTGATTACGACTGCAGGCACCGACCGCAATTCCATCTGCTGGGAGGTGCATCAAAAGGCAGAGGATATCCTGCAGGGACGCAAGATAGACCCGACTTTCTACCCTGTTATCTACAGCGCGGCCGATACCGACGACTGGACAAGCGAAAAAGTGTGGAAAAAGGTTAATCCTTCGCTGGGCATTACAGTGGATATTGAAAAACTGCGGGTGGCTTTTGAAAACGCCAAGCAAAACCCTGCAGAGGAAAACTTATTCCGTCAGCTTCGCTTAAATCAGTGGGTGAAACAATCGGTGCGCTGGATGCCTATGGATAAATGGGACAGGTGTGCATTTCCTGTCGATGCGGAAGATTTACGCGGCAGAACCTGTTATGGCGGGCTTGATCTGTCATCTACTACTGATATTACCGCCTTTGTACTGGTGTTTCCGCCGCTAGATGAATCGGACAAATATCAGATCCTGCCTTTTTTCTGGATACCAGAGGAGAATATCGATCAGCGTGTGCGGCGGGATCATGTGCCATATGATGTCTGGGAGCGGCAGGGCTTTTTATACACCACCGAGGGTAATGTAGTGCATTACGGTTTCATCGAGACTTTTATTGAGGAGCTCGGTATGAAATATAACATTAAGGAAATTGCCTTTGACCGCTGGGGTGCGGTGCAGATGACCCAGAACCTTGAAGCCTTGGGCTTTACGGTTGTTCCGTTTGGCCAGGGTTTCAAGGATATGTCGCCGCCTACAAAAGAGTTGATGAAGCTGACATTGGAAGAACGCATTGCCCATGGAGGCCATCCAGTACTGCGCTGGATGATGGACAATATCTTTGTCAAAACGGATCCAGCCGGAAACATAAAACCTGATAAAGAAAAGTCCACAGAGAGAATAGATGGCGCGGTCGCGCTCATTATGGCCCTTGACCGCGCATTAAGGCATGGAGGAGATGATTGTAATGGATCAATTTATGACGAGAGAGGTTTATTAATTCTTTAAAATTATATTTGCAGATGTTATAATTTGGATATATTTATGATATTTATGGGGGACTTTTAGTGGATAATAAAGATAAATTAAGAATTGAATTTGAACGATATTTTGAACAAGTAAAAAAAGAACAGCAAATGATAGCGGAGAAATATCCACCGAATCCTCCAAATGATGTATGCTATCATGCTTTGATGTCTGGAATTTTAATTGAAAATAGTTTTGGTCCAAAAGTTCAAGACTATATACCTTTTTTTTACCACTGAATATGAAAAAGTATTTATTTGGACATATTCAAAAGATGCTTATTCAGCGCTTATTACTGAAGTGAAAATGGAAGTCAAGAAAAAGAAATTTTGGAAGAATATTGGGACAATATTATACTTAGTAATGTCATATCTTGATGCGTTTGAAGGAACAGATGAAGATAGAATTATAGATTATAATTGGATATACTATTTTGATCCTAACCTGTCTTTTGATGATATGGTTTTATATAATATTAATTCTATGGATCAAAAATTCTTAATGAGTGGGGTCATTAAGAAGGCAACCGAGATTGAAGAAATGTCACAAACAATTGAATTATTATTAAGAGATGATGTTAGTTTTACTGCATTAAGTCAGATGGTATCTTCTTTTCAAAGCCATTATTGTTGATTAATATGCGAATTAGGTCTTTCACCCGTGTTGAAGCATGAATCGCATGAGCCAAGTATATGGGAACATGGGTATTTTATACCTAAGATGGAAACATCGATAGTTCAAGCTTGTAAGTGTGTTGAAAGCATACTAGGAGAACCCCCAAATCGTAATAAGCAAAGCAGACTGATAGAACATAAAAAGAAATGGAAAGATTTGTTGGGAATAGATGCAGACGATATTTATAAAAAATCAGGGATGTCGTACTTGGATTTTTATTATCATTTATTTGATGGATTAAGAAATCCCTCAGCGCATAGTTATGGAAACATTCATTTTGATTTGGAAAGAAAAAAGACAATTGAGGCTCAATGCTTTGCTGCATTAATTCTAAGGGGATATATTAATAAACACATTAAAAGCTATGAAGAAGCATCCGCTATTCTAAAATTTAATAAAAGCTTACTAGAAAGAGTTTCGGAGAATATGAGTACAAAGTTAACAAAATAGATAAATATTTGTTGTAGTTAAGACATCTTTATGGGCTATAGATAAGGGCAATCAATCAGTTGCTCTTTTTTTATGCCTTTTTTCAGGAGAGTGATGCCTATGAGAATATTTTCTCGCCTATTCAAAGCAAGGGACAAGCCGAAAAACAGCCTGTTCGGCAACGCATACAGCTTTTTCTTCGGCGGCACATCCAGCGGAAAGGCTGTCAATGAGCGGACGGCCATGCAGACAACGGCAGTTTATGCCTGTGTAAGGATACTTGCAGAGGCCATCGCCGGGCTTCCGCTTCATGTGTATCGGTACAAGGAAGACGGAGGCAAAGAAAAAGCGCTGACCCACCCGCTGTATTACCTGCTCCATGACGAGCCAAACCCTGAGATGACTTCATTCGTGTTCCGAGAAACACTGATGAGTCATCTTCTTTTATGGGGAAATGCTTATGCCCAAATTATCAGGGACGGTTCAGGACGAGTGCTGGCGCTTTATCCACTTTTGCCAAACAAGATGATGGTAGACAGGGCTCCAAACGGAGAGTTGTTTTACACCTACCGGCGAGACAGTGATGAGAGCAGGACAAATCCGAAGGCTGGACTGGTGTACCTTCGAAGTGACGAGGTGCTGCATATCCCGGGACTCGGCTTTGACGGGCTGATCGGTTACTCCCCTATCGCTATGGCCAAGAACGCCATAGGCATGGCTATTGCCTGTGAAGAGTACGGTGCGTCCTTTTTTGCCAACGGTGCAAATCCGGGCGGCGTGCTGGAACATCCCGGCGTATTAAAGGATCCGGCAAAGGTGCGTGAAAGCTGGAACGCTGTCTATCAAGGCAGCGCTAACGCTCACCGCATTGCCGTTCTGGAAGAGGGCATGAAGTTCCAGCCAATCGGCATCCCGCCCGAACAGGCACAGTTTCTGGAGACAAGGAAATTCCAGATAAACGAGATCGCCCGGATATTCCGCGTGCCTCCCCATATGGTAGGAGACCTTGAAAAATCAAGCTTTTCAAACATCGAGCAGCAGTCGCTGGAATTTGTCAAATACACGCTTGATCCGTGGGTGGTGCGCTGGGAACAGGCCCTTCAAAAGGCTCTGCTTTTACCGTCGGAGAAGCGGACATACTTTGTCAAGTTCAATGTGGACGGTCTTCTGCGCGGGGATTATGCAAGCCGCATGAACGGCTATGCCGTGGCACGCCAGAACGGCTGGATGTCTGCTAACGATATCAGAGAGCTTGAGAACATGAACCGGATCCCAGAGGAGTTGGGCGGTGACCTGTATCTCATCAACGGTAATATGACCAAGCTTGCCGATGCTGGAGCATTTGCAGGCAAAACCAATGCTGAAACGGAGGGATCAAAAAGATGAGCAAATCACAAAAACCAAGGCCGGTTCGCCGTTTCTGGAACTGGATACAAAACGATGATGGCAGCCGGACATTATATCTTGACGGACCAATAGCCGAAGAAAGCTGGCTTGGAGACGAAGTGACTCCCAAACAGTTCAAATCAGAGCTGTTATCCGGAGAGGGTGATATAACGATCTGGATCAACAGCCCGGGCGGCGATATATTTGCAGCCAATCAGATTTACAACATGCTGATGGATTACAAAGGCAAAGTAACCGTAAAGATTGACGGTATTGCGGCCAGCGCCGCTTCGGTCATTGCCATGGCCGGAGGCGACGTCTTCATGTCGCCTGTAAGCATGATGATGATCCACAATCCAATGACCATAGCCATCGGTGATACAGAGGAGATGGAGAAAGCTATCGCCATGCTGGAGGAAATAAAGGAATCCATAATAAATGCCTATGAGCTGAAAACCGGGCTTTCCCGGACAAAAATATCGCACCTTATGGATGCGGAAAGCTGGTTTAACGCAAGAAAAGCGGTGGAACTTGGCTTTGCCGATGGCATCCTGTTTATGGAGAATGAATCCTCCTCATCCGAACTTGAAGTATCAGGAGGAATGATCTTCAGCAGGCAGGCAGTGACAAATTCCATCCTGCAAAAACTTAAACCAAAAGAAAAACCAAAAGGAACCCCGATTGAGTCGCTTGAAAAGCGGCTTTTTTTATTAAAACCATAAGGAGGATTTGACAATGAGCAAAATATTGGAACTGCGTGAAAAACGCGCCAAAGCATGGGAAGCAGCCAAGGCTTTCCTTGACAGCAAACGAGGGAGCGACGGGCTGCTTTCACCGGAGGATACCGCAACTTATGAGAAAATGGAAGCCGATGTTATTGCGCTGGGTAAAGAAATCGAACGTCTTGAGCGTCAGGCTGCCATAGATCTGGAACTGTCAAAACCGCTAAATGTCCCCATTACAGACAAGCCCACTTCCATATCAGGCAACAATGAAAAAACCGGACGTGCCAGTGATGAGTACAGGCAGTCTTTCTGGAACATGATGCGCGGCAGACGCAAATATGATGTGCATAACGCGCTGCAGGTCGGGGAGGACACCGAAGGCGGATATCTTGTCCCCGACGAATTTGAGCGTACTCTTGTGGAAGCGCTGGAGGAGGAGAATATCTTCAGGCAGATTGCCAATGTCATTACCACGTCCAGCGGCGACAAGAAAATCCCTGTGGTGGCAAGCAAGGGTACTGCATCCTGGGTGGATGAGGAAGGCCAGATTCCGGAAAGCGACGACTCCTTTGCACAGGTTTCCATCGGAGCATATAAGCTGGCCACTATGATCAAGGTGTCCGAGGAACTGTTAAACGACAGCGTATTCAACCTTGAGCAGTATATCGCCAAAGAGTTTGCCCGCCGCATCGGAGCAAAAGAGGAGGAAGCTTTCTTTATCGGCGATGGCTCTGGCAAGCCAACCGGCATCTTGGCGGATAATGGCGGCGGCGAGGTGGGAGTAACCGCGGCAAGCGCGACAGCCATTACTCTTGACGAGATCATGGACTTGTTCTACAGCCTAAAGTCTCCCTATCGCAGGAACGCTGTATTCATTATGAACGATTCTACAATAAAGGCTATAAGGAAGCTTAAAGACAACAACGGCCAGTATCTCTGGCAGCCTTCCGTTACCGCCGGAACACCGGACACCATCCTCAACCGTCCGGTTAAGACGTCTGCATTCATGCCTACTATTGCTGCCGGAGCAAAGACCATTGTGTTCGGCGATTTTTCATACTATTGGGTGGCAGATCGCCAGGGCAGGGTTTTTAAGCGGCTCAACGAGCTGTATGCTGCAACCGGGCAGGTAGGCTTCATGGCGACCCAACGCGTGGATGGCAAGCTGGTTCTGGCTGAGGCCGTCAAAATACTGCAGCAGAAATCAGCTTAATGAGAAACGGAGGGCTGCGGCGTGGAACTTTTAGAGAAGGTTAAAGCAAACCTCATACTGCAGCACAGCCAAGACGACGCACTTTTACAGGAATACATCAAGGCCGCAGTTGCCTATGCGGAAAGCTATCAGAAAAAGCCGGAAGGATATTATGCCGAAAACCCAATGCCACCTACTACTGAACAGGCTGTGATCATGCTGTCGAGCCATTTCTACGAAAGTAGGGATGGCTCGACGGCAGGTTTTTTCGGGGATAGCGTGCAGGCAGGGCAGCAGGTATGGAATACAGTAAACCTATTGTTGCGGCTTGACAGAGAATGGCGTGTTTAACGCCTTGGGCCCCCACGAAGTCATAAGACTTCGTGGGGAGAGGAGGAGCAACGGAGCGGGCGAGATTTTGCCACTAGCGGCAAAACGAGCAAAGCGTAGTTTGCGACGACGAGGAAGGTGTAAATATGAGTTTCGGGAAAATGAGCACTTTCGTGGATATCATCTCAGCCAAGCCGGTTAAGGACAGTGAGGGTTTTGCTGAAAAAGGGGATATCATCCTTGCTTCGGTAAGGGCATACAAGGAAGACAGGCATGGCAGCGAAAAATGGGCAAACAGGGCGGCGTTTTCACAGGCGTCCGCCCTGTTCCGCTTCCGCAGGATCCCTAACCTTGAAATCACCACAGATCTTGTTTTTGTCTGCAGCGATGGCAGGTACAACATTATCAGCGTAGAGGATGTGAAAGGGCGCGGAATGTATATTGAGGTTCTTGCAGAGAAGATGAAATCAAGCAAAGCATAAGAGGAGGTGGCTGCAACGTGGCTAAGGTGGACGTTAAAATGCCGGAGGAGTTCTTGCTCCGGCTTTCTAGGCTTGGAGAAAGGACAGACGAAATAATACCTAAGGTACTGGAAGCAGGCGGAGAAGTGATGCTTTCCAAAGTGAAGTCCAACCTCCAGTCGGTTATCGGAAGCGGTACTAAATACCCGTCCAGGTCAACCGGTGAATTGGTAGATGCTTTAGGCCTCTCTCCTGCCAAGCAGGATAGGGACGGAAACCACAACATAAAAGTCGGCTTTACTGAGCCAAGGAAAGATGGGGAAAGCAACGCGAAGATCGCTAATATTATCGAATAAGGCAAGTCCGGACAGCCTCCAAGACCCTTTTTGAAACCGGCGAAATCGGCTTCGAGAAAATCCTGCATCGAAGCAATGAAAACAAGACTGGAACAAGAGCTGGGGCGGATATGAGCATATTGTCAGAGTTAAATTCGTTATTGGATGTTTTGGGCATTCCCATTGAAACTGGCGTATTCAGCGGTATACCGCCGGATGAGTACCTTGTCATAAACCCGATGACAGATACATTTGAGGTTTTTGCAGACAACCGGCCTCAGGCTGAAACCCAGGAGGTTCGGCTGTCTTTATTTATAAAGGGTAACTACACTGCCCGTAAAAACGAGATAGTGAACACATTGCTCCAAGCGGGCTTTACCATTACCGACAGGCGGTATATAGGCCATGAGGACGATACCGGCTATCACCACTATGCCATTGATGTGGCAAAAGAATATGAAGTAAAGGAGGAATGAGAGACATGGCCACAATCGGACTGGACAGGTTATATTATGCAAAAATAACCGAGAATGAAAACGGAGAAGAGACCTATGACACGCCTGTTCCGCTGGCTAAGGCGATTACGGCGGAGCTTTCGGTGGAACTTGCCGAGGCGACACTTTACGCCGATGACGGAGCGGCAGAAGTGGTCAAAGAATTTCAAAGCGGTACCTTATCTCTCGGCGTTGCGGACATCGGTGTTGCCGCTGCAGAGGTTTTGACGGGAGCCACCCTTGACGACAACAAGGTGCTGATTTCCGCCAGCGAGGATGGGGGCGCTCCTGTGGCTATTGGCTTTAGAGCCAAGAAGGCTAACGGCAAGTACAGGTACTTCTGGCTGTACAGGGTAAAATTCGGCATCCCGGCGACAAATCTGCAAACAAAAGGCGATAGCATTACATTTTCGACACCTACCATCGAAGGAACGGTCATGCGGCGTAACAAACCGGACGGCCAAGGAAGGCATCCATGGAAGGCTGAGGTCAGCGAGGACGATCCCGGTGTATTGCCTGAAACTATTACCGGCTGGTATACGGAAGTTTATGAGCCGGTCTTTGCTGTGGCAGGAGGCGGCGAATAATGCAGGATAATGATAGAAGCGCAATCATCAGAATCGGCAGTGAAGACTATCAGCTTATTCTAACCACCAGAGCGACAAAAGAGATTGCAAAAAGATATGGCGGACTTGAAAATCTCGGCACGAAACTGATGAAAACAGAGAACTTCGAGATGGCGCTGGACGAAGTGGTATGGCTGATTACGCTACTGGCCAACCAGAGTATTCTTATACACAACCTGAAAAATCAGGATAAGCGGGAGCTCCTGAGCGAAGAGACAGTGGAGCTTCTCACATCTCCACTGGAGCTGGCGGCATACAAAGACGCTATCATGGAAGCAATGTTCAAAGGCACCAAAAGAAACATTCAAAGTGAGGATGACTTAAAAAACACACAGGCCGGGTGAGCGATGAGGAATTGTTCACTCGGCTTTTGTATTACGGCACTGTCCAGCTTCACCGCTCGGAGGAAGAAGTATTGCTTATGCCCGTAGGGTACCTGCTGGACTTGTGGGAATGCCACAAGCAGTTCTTAGGTATTTCCAAGCCGAAGCGGGAGATAACCATAGATGATGTAATCCCTTACGGAATTTAAAGATTTTACAGGAAGGAGGCGGTTTTGTGGCAGACGATTTTGGCCTGAAGATCGGCATTGAAGGCGAAAAGGAATTTAAAAACGCCATTCGGGAAATCAACCAGAGTTTCAAGGTGTTGGGCAGTGAAATGAACCTTATCGCATCCCAGTTTGACAAGCAGGATAAGTCCGTTGAAGCTGTTACTGCGCGCAACAAGATATTGAACAAAGAGATCGACGCGCAGAAAGAGAAGATTGCCACCTTGGAGAAAGCTCTTGCCAATGCCGCCTCATCTTTCGGGGAAACCGACCGGCGTACTCAATCCTGGCAAATACAGCTTAACAACGCCAAAGCAGAACTGAACAAAATGGAGCACGAGCTGAAGGCCAACAACAAAGCGCTGGAGATTGCGGGAAAAGAGTTTAATGAAGCTGAAAAACAGGCGGACGAATTCGGCGACGAGATTAAAAAAGCCGCGGATCAGGCGGACGACGCGGGAGGGCGTTTTGAAAAATTAGGCGGCGTTTTGAAAGGGATCGGCGTGGCTATGGGCGCTACTTTGGCCGCCATTGGCACAGCGGCTGTCGGCGCAGGCAAGGCGCTGGTGGATATGTCGGTAAATTCGGCAGCCTACGCTGATGAAATTCTAACCGCTTCAACCGTAATCGGCATGTCCACCGACAGCTTGCAGGCGTATAAATACGCCGCAGAACTTGTGGATGTCTCATTGGAAACTCTGACCGGCAGCATGGCAAAGAACGTCAAGTCCATGTCTTCCGCAAGAAAAGGCACTGGCGAGATTGCGGATGCTTACCGGCAGCTCGGCATTTCGGTTACCGACGCAAACGGCAACCTGCGCGACAGCGAAACTGTCTATTGGGAAACCATAGACGCCCTTGGCAAGGTGTCCAACGAAACCGAACGGGACGCGCTAGCCATGCAGATTTTCGGAAAATCCGCACAGGAACTCAATCCCCTGATTGCGCAAGGTTCGGCAGGTATTGCGGAACTTACCGAGGAAGCCAGACGCATGGGTGCGGTTATGAGCGAGGATTCGCTTAACGCACTCGGAGAATTTGACGACAGCATCCAGCGGCTCAAAGCAGGCGGTGAAGCGGCCAAAAATATGCTGGGCACAGTGTTGCTTCCGCAGCTTCAGATACTGGGCGATGATGGAGTTGCGCTTCTTGGGGAATTTACTCGTGGATTATCTGAGGCTAACGGCGATTGGACGAAGATAAGCGAGGTTATTGGCAATATGGTGGGAAGCCTTGTGAGTATGCTGATGGAAAACCTGCCGAACCTCATTCAGGTGGGATTGGATATCGTCACCTCCATCGGCGGGGCTATTGTGGAGAACCTTCCCGTCATTATCGATGCGGCGGTACAAATTGTCATGACACTTTTGCAGGCTTTGATTGACGCACTGCCGCAGATAACAGACGGCGCCCTGCAGCTTGTAATGGCGCTGGTGCAAGGAATCATTGACAATCTTCCTGCTTTGGTGGAAGCTGCAGTTCAAATGATTGTTACGCTGGCGACTGGTATCGGGGAGGCGCTTCCGGAGCTGATCCCGGCTATTGTCGAAGCCGTCATCCTTATCTGCGAGACGCTGATAAACAACATGGATCAGATACTTGAAGCAGCGTTTGCCATTATTGAAGGGTTAGCGCAGGGACTTTTGAACGCTCTGCCAAAGCTTATAGAGGCACTGCCCCGAATCATTACGGCCATTATAAACTTTGTTACTAATAACTTACCGAAGATTGTGGAGATGGGCATACAGCTTACTGTCCAATTAGCAGCAGGCCTTATCAAAGCAATACCCCAACTTGTGGCAAGTTTACCTCAGATTATTTCAGCCATTGTCCAGGGGCTCGGAAAGGCTGTCACCTCAGTTGTGGATATTGGTAAGAACATAGTGAAAGGCTTGTGGGAAGGTATAAAAAGCCTGGGGAACTGGATCAAAGACAAAGTATCAGATTTCTTTTCTGGAATTGTGGACGGAGCAAAAAATCTTCTTGGCATACATTCACCATCAACAGTTTTTGCTGGTATCGGGAAAAACATGGGTGAAGGCATAGGAATAGGGTTTGATAAAGCAATGAACACAGTCGTACAGGATATGCAAAAGGCTATTCCTACTGAATTTGAGATAGATGCAGGTCTTAAGACGGGTGCTTCAGGCATCACTGGAAAGAGTGATGTAAATGGTAATGGATTTATACTCCATATCGAAAATTTCTATAATAATACAGAAAAGGATATTGAGCAGCTTGCTTATGAATTTGAGTTTTATAGACAGCGTTTATCCTTCGCAAGGGGTGGTGCATAATGCTTAGTTTTGTTTTTAATGGGAAAGACAGTTTTAAAGATTATGGGATATTTATAGAAAAGCGGCCCAATGTACCTTCTCCAAAGCGCAGAGTTTCATACATTAGCATTCCGGGAAGAAATTCGAGTCTGAGATATGACGAGGAAACCTATGAAGATATAACTTTATCCGTAGAGTGTGCTGTAATTGGCAATATACAAAGCAAAATTGACGATATTAAGGCATGGCTCATTGGTTCAGGCGAAAGTGATCTTATTTTCAGTTTTCAGAGTGATAAGAAATACATTGCACAGGTTGTAAACAGCATCGATTTTGAAGTTATCCTGAAGATTACTTCAAGGTTCGTAATCATTTTTAACTGCAGGCCTTTTAAATATTCAGTGATGAATGAGGTTATTAATATTACTTCAGGAACGGGGACATCTGTTTTAAACCGTGGAACTGTTAAAAGCAGGCCTTTAGTCAAGGTTTATTGTTCTGGGAACGGCGCTTTTGTTATTAATAACAAAGAAGTTAAATTGATAGGTATTGAAAAGCCTTATGTTGTTATTGATAGTGAGCTTGAGGAAGCCTATTTTGTTGAAAGCGGAATCCTATCTAACGCAAATAATTATATGTCAGGCGAGTTTCCAGTTCTTGATGTTGGTAATAACATTGTCACTTTTAACGGTGGGGTGAGTAAATTAGAAATCACTCCTAATTGGCGGTGGTTGTGATGATTCATGTTTATGATAAAAAAGAGAAAAGCTTTGATAAAAATGGGCTTGCAGTTTTAAACGAGGCAGTGGAATGTAAGATAATAGAAAAACTGAATAATGAATATGAATTGATATTGTCATATCCTTTGCACTCGAAAAAAGCGCAATATCTTCAACCATTTAATGTTATCAAAGCTGACGGTCAGTTATTCAGGATTTATAACACTGATAAGGACAGTAATACCGGATTAGTCACAGTTTATGCAAGGCATATTTTTTATGATCTATTAAATTACATCATTGAAGATAGAAGGGCTGAAAACAAAACTTGTAAGGAAGCACTCGATATAATATTGGAGGAAATAGGACTTTCAGAGGTATATACAGCTGAATCGGATCTCACTGAAGTTGCTACGCAATATTTTGTTAAGAAAAATGGAGTAGAGGCTGTTTTCCTGCTTGTAAATGAATGGCAGGGTGAGTTGGTGCGTGATAATTACACAATTGGAATTATGAAAAGTAAAGGGACTGACAGAGGGGTGCACATTAGGTATGGTAAGAATATTATCGGGATAAGTGAAAAATTGAATTGTGACAATGTAGCGACTTGGATTTACCCGGTTGGCATGGATGGGATTACACTGCCGGAGAAATATTTATTAAATCCGCTATGGGAAGGTTCGGATTACCCTGACTTTGCTCTCGTCAAGATGGTTGAGTTTAAAGAGGCAAACAGTGAAGGATTACTTAGAATAGAGGCACAAAAGTATCTTGATTCCCATGCAATTCCCGATGTCAATTATAAGGTTGATTTCATTTTGTTGGGACAAACCGAGGAATACAGGAATTATAAAGCACTTGAGCATGTTGAAGTTGGTGATATTGTAACAGTAAAGCACAGTATTCTTGGTATTGATATTAAGGTGAAAGTCATAAGCATTGAGAAAGATATTTTAAGTGCAAAAAACACAAGGGTTGAACTTGGACAACCACTAAGTACCCTTGAACAGTATTTTGCCGAAATCTCAAGAAACAGCGAAATTTTAGCAAGTACAATCTCTCAGGCATTAAGTTCCATGCTGTACTTTACAAATCCCAGTACTCTGATTATAGGGACTGCTGAAAAGGAAGTCATTTATATGCCCATTGGTACTGTGAGAAATACGAATATCATGTATTACTTGATTTTGAGCGTAAATGCTTCTTCCGTTTGTACTTTGACTATAAAATATAGTCTCGATAACAGTATCATTTCAATCAATTTAAAACAGAAGCTGCAAATTGGAGATAACTTAATAGCAATTCCTATGGCATTAGTGGCCATTCCGGAAGGAGGTCACTATTTTAGCGTAAAGCTCAGTCTAGATACGGGTTCTATTACAATTATGCCAAATGGTCTGCAGCTTGCTATTGACGGAAGAAATCTGACAGGGGGTTTAAGCTCGGAAATACCCCATGCAGAAGTAAGAGAAGAATTGAAGTACTCCGACGTAAGTTCAAATAGAGTGACTTTCAATTATATAGTACAGTCAAAAGTTCCTATTCCTGCAGCATGTACTGAAATGCTTATATATACTGATGTCAGCGAAGACCGGACAACTGAAGTTGTAGATATTATTTTAACGCAGGAGGTGTGATTAGGAAATGCATGAAGCTAAAGGTTATGACAAAAGCTTTAATGATGGAACAATAAAAGAGCATATAAAGATGAAGCCGGATGTCGAGATAAAGGGTGTAGTTACAATCCAGTTGTTTGACGAGAAAGGTAAGCTGGAACGTGAAATAAAGACTGAGAATCGCATTACCGACTCAATTGCGAGAATGGCTTTCATGGATTATTTCTGTTGCAGGATAAGAGGAAATCCATGGGGTGTGCAATACGAGTACAATGACGATGAGGTAGGCAGTTCAATTTCTGTTAAAGATAGTAATTATACGGAGCAGAATGGATCATATTCATACTTTACAGCACCTTTTCGACATTTTTTCCTTACAGATGACGCTTCTCCAGAAGAGGGTTTCGCAAGAGCTATAAAAGGAAATATTATAGGCTGGGCAGACAAATCCCGGCCGTATGCAGGATCAAGTACGGTAAAAGGGACAATTAATCTCAGCGAATCTTTCTTTACGGAAAGCAATCTGCATTTTGTATTTGACTTTCCAACAAGTGTTGCAAATGGTACGTTTCAGAAGCTGTGGTGGTGTGAGATGAAATATGATTCAACTACACAAGAAATATTGTATGGACTAAGACCAATATCAAGAAGATATAAGCTTGATGGCTATACGGGTAAATCAGTAAATATACAAGCACCTACAAACTTTACTCCCGGTAATTATAACACATATAAGTTTAGAGTATTTAAGTATAATAATAAACTCTATGTGATTGGGGTGAATATTAGTACAGGAAGAATATGCATGGCGGTTATTGATCTTGATACAGAAGAATATACCGAAGTTGATTTATACACAACAATGGGATTGACATCATCGAGTTACAGGCCATCAGCATACTTGATGGCTCAGGAAAATAATTATGTCTACATGATGTATCCGTCCTACAGTAATAGGTTGCACATATTAAACCTTGATGACAATACCAAAACTGAAATTATTCTGTCGGATAGCTACTATAACCTTATAGGTAAACAAATCCCAGAAATACCTTCAAATTGGTACAGTAGTATTGATTCCTATTTACAAAATGGTATGATGGCTTGTAAAAACGGTAGATTATATATACCTTTGAGGTATTATAACGGAAGTACAAGTAAAACTTTTATTTTAGTTTGTAATCCGGATGAGAATCTTACTAAAACAGCTCTGTACGACTTAAGTACGGTGGGTTCACCTGCTGGACCGTTTTTAACCAGTGCAATGTCATTGGATGGCTATGATTTAAAGCTACAATCAAGGGATGCGGATACATGGTTTGTCTGTAACGGAAGTTATACTTTTATTACAGACAATAGCTTTAACATTATTGATATTGGATATAGAGATCATACCTTTGACTACCGGTACTTCTTAGAAGATACTCCTGGATGTGCAATCAAAAAGTATTATGTACCAAGCGGCAGCCAAATTTATCAATGGCAATATTACTGGAGCATTTGGGAACCAATAGCAGCAATGACTTTACTTCCGAGTCCGGTAACCAAAACTCCTACTAATACAATGAAAATACAATATGACTTTAATATCCAAAGAGTAGATCCGTTTCAGCCATAGAATGGAACAAGTCTAATTATTGAAAGCGCCTTTGTTGATACAGAGGTTCTTTTTTATATGGAAAATTATAAAGAAATGAGGGATTTAATATGAAAGAAGTTTGGAACTGGATGCAGATCGTTTTCGCTGCGATCGGTGCATTTTTAGGCTGGTTTCTCGGCGGGCCGGACGGTTTTCTGTATGCGCTGATCGCTTTTGTGGCCATTGACTATCTAACCGGCGTGATGTGTGCCGTTGTAGACAGGAAGCTTTCAAGTGAAGTCGGAGCCAAGGGCATCTTCAAGAAAGTGCTTATTTTTGTGCTGGTGGGTGTGGGACATATCATCGACAGCCAGGTGCTCGGCAACGGCGGGGCAATCCGGACAGCGGTGATTTTCTTTTACCTGAGTAACGAGGGAATTTCAATTCTTGAGAATGCAGCACATATAGGACTGCCCATTCCTGAAAAGCTGAAGAACGCGTTGGAACAACTGCATGGCCGCTCAAATGAGGAGGATGAAAAGAAATGAAGCTTTTTACTAAATACATGACGCGAAACGATTGCTATACAGCGGGCCGCAAAATCACGCCTAAAGGAATCATGGTACATTCGACGGCTGTGCCGGGCGTAATGGCGACTGACTGGTTTTCTCGTTGGAACAAATCTTACAAAGCTGGTGAAATAAACAGGCAGGTCTGTGTTCACGCCTTTGTAGACGATAAAGAGGTTTGGCAATACCTGCCTTGGGATCATCGCGGCTGGCATGCAGGAGGATCCGCCAACAATACCCATATTGGCTTTGAAATCTGTGAACCCGCCGGGTTTTCGTATAAATCCGGGTCGGTGATGGTGGGTTATGATGCAGCAAAGCAGGAAGATTATTTCCGTAAAGCATGGCAGAATGCGGTTGAACTCTGCGTTATGCTCTGCAAGAAGTACGGCCTTAATGAGAATGACATCATCTGCCACTCCGAAGGGTATAAGCTTGGTATTGCCAGCAACCATGCTGATGTGATGCACTGGTTCCCCAAGCATGGGGAGAGTATGGACACCTTCCGCAAAGCAGTAAAAAAAGCGCTGGAGAACAGTACAGATACCAATACTGATATTGGAATTGGAGATATGGTGGAGTTTAAGGACAGTGTAAAGAATTACTACCCCGGCAGTGTGGAAGTTCCAACGTGGGTCAAAAATGACTATTACCACAGAGTCACACAGACTTTATACAAAGGCAAGCCGGTCATAAAAGGCGGCAAAGAATGTGTTTTGCTTGGCAAAAAGGTAAAGAAATCCAGCGGTCAAGAGATTGCAGGCATAAACACTTGGGTAGCAAAAGAAAACCTTGTAATTGTAAACAGCATTCCTGATAACAAGGGCAATAGAACCTATACAGTGCAAAAAGGCGACACCTTATGGAGAATAGCGGAAAAAGAACTCGGTAGAGGAACAAGATATCCGGAGATTAAGAAACTCAATGGCCTGACTTCAGATACTATTTACCCCGGACAAGTTTTGAAATTGCCGGAATAATGATATAAGGACAGCCAATCGAGGCTGTCCTAAATTTTTATAGGAGGTGCTTGAATGATAGAGGCGGCTAATCATTTACCATATAACCCGCAGGAAACTAACTATACAAAGATAACACAGGAGGAACTTCAAAGAGAGGTTGATTACTGGCGGGCATATAAAATCCTGCGGAAGATGCTTAAGGCGGGACTGATCTCAGAGGAAGAATTCGACAAAATCGACAAGTTAAATCTTAAAACTTTCTCGCCGATGTACGCACAGCTTATGGCCTAATTAGCTTGCTATTAGCGGCACACAGAGGTAACATGTCACATGCCCAAAGGAGGTGAAAACAGTGAGAAAGGTAACAAGGATTGATGGAAACAATGCTCTCCAAGCTTTCAAGCCAAAGGTGAGGGTAGCGGCTTATTGCAGGGTTTCAACTGACAGTGATGAACAAATGGCAAGTCTGGAAGCACAAAAGGACCATTATGAATCCTATATAAAAGCAAATCCTGATTGGGAATTTGCAGGGATTTACTATGATGAAGGCATATCAGGCACAAAAAAGGAGAACCGAACTGGACTTTTAAGGCTGCTTGCAGATTGTGAAAACAAGAAAATTGACTTTATTATAACCAAGTCAGTCAGCAGATTTGCCAGAAATACAACCGACTGCATTGAGATGGTGCGAAAACTTACCGATCTCGGTGTTTTCATCTATTTCGAGAAAGAGAATATAAACACGCAGCGCATGGAAGGCGAATTGGTGCTGACAATTTTGAGCAGCCTTGCACAAAACGAATCATTATCCATTGCAGAAAATAGTAAGTGGTCTATCAGGCGCAGGTTTCAAAACGGAACATACAAGATTGCATATCCTCCCTATGGTTATGATTATATGGATGGAAAGCTATTTATCAATAAAGAACAGGCTGAAATCGTAAAGCGGATTTTTTCCGAAGTCTTGGCCGGTAAAGGCACACAGAAAATTGCAGATGGGTTAAATTTGGATAAAATCCCAACAAAGAGAGGTTCACATTGGACAGCGACCACTATCCGCGGTATCCTTAGCAATGAAAAATATACCGGGGATGTCCTTCTGCAAAAGACATATACAGATGAGAATTTTAAGCGGCATTATAATCATGGGGAAAAGGATCAATACATGATAAAAGCTCATCATGAAGCCATCATATCCCATGAAGAATTTGAAGCTGCCCAAGAAATATTAAGGCAAAGAGGAAAAGAAAAAGGTGTGATCAAGGGAAGCAGTAAGTATCAAAACCGCTACCCTTTCTCCGGGAAAATCAAATGCGCAGAATGTGGCAGCAGTTTTAAGCGTCGAATTCATGGCAGCGGTGACTGTAAATATATTGCATGGTGCTGCACAAAGCATATAAAGGACACATCAAGCTGTTCAATGAAATTTGTCAGAGAGGATGCGATCCATCAGGCCTTTGTTGTTATGATTAATAAGCTTATTTACGGTCATAAGTTCATTCTAAGACCATTGCTGCAAAGCTTAAAGAAAACAAATTACTCAGATAACATAACAAAGATTCAGGAGCTGGAAACTAAAATAAAAGAAAATACAGAGCGGGTTCAGGTTATTATGGGACTTATGGCCAAGGGATACCTGGAACCCGCTCTTTTTAATACACAGAAAAATGAGCTGCTCAAAGAAGCAGCCATATTAAAAGAACAAAAAGAAGCCATAAAACGCGCAATCGATGGGAGTCAGACTATCCTTGTTGAGGTTGAGAAGCTTCTTAAATTTGCAACGAAAGCTGAAAAGCAGATTGATACATTTGACAGGGAAATATTTGAGAACTTTATTGAAGAAATCATTGTGTTTTCACAGGAAGAAATAGGTTTCAAAATGAAATGCGGGTTGAACCTGAGGGAAAGGTTGATGAAATGATGAGCCATATACCTTTTGGATATACCATTCAAAACGGAAAGGCTGTAGTTAACCAAGAGGAAGCAGTTAAAATTAAGAAGCTATTTGAGGTTTATCTTTCCGGGCTTTCTTTAAGCGAAGCGGCACAAAAAGCGGGTATTAAGCGTTATCACGCATCTGTTGCAAGAATGCTGACAGATAAACGGTATGTTGAGGATAAATTCTACCCGCCCATTATAAGAAGAGACACATTCGAAAAAGCACAACTTGAAAGACGCAGACGAGCAGAGATGCTTGGCAGGATTTATGAACATAAGGGAAATGAAAAGAAATGCCTGATTTTTAGGTTTCATGCTTCAATACCGGATAAACAATACGACGATCCATTTAAGCAGGCAGAGTATGCTTATAGTCTTATTAAGAGCGAGGTGATTTTAGATGACAACCAGGAATGTTACGGTAATTCCTGCTCGTAAACGGATTGGAAATAGTGCAAAGGCTGAAGAATTGCCTAAGCTTCGGGTAGCAGCCTATTGCCGCGTATCTACGGACAGCGAGGAGCAGGCAACCAGTTATGAAGCACAGATTGAGCACTACACAAATTACATCAAAAGCAATCCCGAATGGGAATTAGCCGGTATATTTGCAGATGAAGGTATTACCGGAACCAACACGAAAAAGCGTGAAGAGTTTAACCGGATGATAGAAGAATGCATGCAGGGCAAAATCGATATGATAATTACCAAATCTATTAGCCGTTTTGCAAGAAATACGCTGGACTGCCTAAAGTACATAAGGCAGCTTAAAGAAAAAAATATTCCGGTTTACTTTGAAAAGGAAAATATAAACACGCTGGATTCCAAAGGAGAAATCCTATTGACCATTATGGCATCTTTGGCACAGCAAGAAAGCCAATCGTTAAGCCAGAATGTAAAACTGGGTATTCAGTACCGATATCAGCAAGGGAAAATCCATATCAATCACAACCGTTTTCTTGGCTATACAAAGGATAAGGATGGCAATTTAGTTATCGTGCCAGAAGAAGCTGAAATTGTTAAACGCATTTATAGAGAATACCTCGAAGGTTCCAGTATGCTGCAGATAGCAAGAGGTTTAGAAGCTGACGGAATACTGACGGGTGCAGGCAATCCCAGATGGCATACCAGCACAATCAATAAGATTTTGAGGAATGAAAAATATATCGGTGATGCACTGTTGCAGAAAACCTATACAGTAGATTTTTTATCGAAGAAAAGGGTACCCAATAACGGCATAGTTCCTCAATACTATGTAGAAAACAGCCATGAGCCCATAATCCCGCGCGAAATTTATATGCGGGTTCAGGAAGAGCTTGTCCGCAGAAGATGTGTGCATATAAGTAAGAACGGAAAGAAGAGAAACTACAGCAATAATCATCCATTATCTCAAATGGTGTTCTGCGGCAAGTGTCATGAAGTATTCCGCAGGGTTCATTGGAATAACCGAGGAAAGAAATCAATCGTATGGAGATGTGTTAGCCGATTAGAAAATACCGGTTTGTTTTGTACCGCTTCCACTATACTTGAAGATACGCTAAAAGAGAAAATTGTAGAAGCCATCAATATAGCTGTCAGCGGAAAAAACTCTTTTCTGGCTATACTGAAAAAGAATATTGAAACCGTATTAAGCGAGGATTTGGATGAAAGTACAGCAGATATTGATAAAAGGCTGGAGGAGCTTCAAACCGAGTTGATCCAAAAGGCAAATTCAAAGGAAAGCTATGATAATATCGTCAATGAGATTTACCGACTAAGGGACTTAAGGCAAGAAACACTTTCAAGAAACGCCCTCCGCCAAGATAAGCGAGATCGGATTGCTGAGATGACGGACTTTCTTAACACGCTAACCGATGATATTACAGAGTTTGATGATAAACTGGTTAGAAAACTAGTTGAAAAAGCAACTGTATATGATGACAGGTTGGTGGTAGAGTTTAAGTCGGGGTTAGAAATAGAAGCAAACCTATAAGCTCGTATTAAGATGGCTGCCAGTTGAGAAGAAAACCTTCTTAATTGGCGGCATATTTGTTTTATACAAATATATAAAACAAATATATAGACAAATAAATAATTTTCATATATAATTGTAATGAGGTGGTGAATTATGGATATTAGAATAGACAGCTTAATTCCCTTTGATTCATTGAAAACCAATATAGACCATATGTTCTCTGTAGTTGATAAAAACGGAAAAGTCGTTCTGCTTAAAGATAATAAGCCAGCTTATATAGTCTTAAAATATGATGAAAACAATTTAACTGATACAGGAATTGGCATGCAAGAAATGCCTAATTATACGCTTCATGAAGCCATGAGAATTGTCTTATCAGAGGCAGAAAACAAGACAATGCATGCAGCTGAACTTGCCGATGAGATATATAGGCGTAGGCTGTATTTAAAAAAGGATGGCAGTAAGGCGGAATATACACAGATAAGGGCAAGATGCGGGCATTACCCTGAAATGTTTGAAGCATTGCCTGGCAACTATATTAAATTGAAGGAGGTTTAGAATGTATATCTGTAATGACCCTGTTTGTGATCCAGTTTGCGATTTTTGCTGGTTTTGTGAACACGACGAAAATGGTGTACCTAAGTGTTGTACAAAGGGAAAGATTGAGGAATTTGATGATGGTTTAGGATATTGCAATGAATTTAAATGTAGTATACATGAAAAACAGCCATAATGTGGTTCTTGAAGTGATTACCAGTTTATTTATACTTACCAACAGGCTTTTTCTGAAACATATTTATCAGTGAAAACTGATTATAATCGAATGTTAAGATGAAAGGGATGATAAATATTGGTTCAAATACAATCATTGATGCGGGCGGTAATAAACTTTTATAATTTTAACAACAGAAATGCTCCCGTAGTAATCACGAGAGTAAAAGAACACAACAGTGAAAAAATGTTCATGGACAGACTAGAAAGAGCGATTTTTGACTCATGTGATGAAGACTGCAAGGCAACTCCATCAAGATATGCAATATGGGGAGAAGACATCCGTAGTCTTAGTATTTCTGCAAAAGAAGCAATGAAAAATGGAAACATCGAAAAAGCAGAAAAATTAATGAATCAAGTTATTAATAGTATGGGCGCGTTTATAGACGCTCAATTAATACTCAGCAATTTGCCTGGAAACATCAGCTTTGTAAAATCCAAAGATATTATTAAATCCTATATAACCAGCTTACTAGAAAACAACGAAGCATCAGATTCTGAAACGGACTATATAATCGACAGCATGAAGGAGATAATGAATAGAATTGAGGAAAGAGATTGATTAACTGATGAGTCATTCATCATGCAACCAGAATCCGGAATCTAATTCCTTATCAAATAGAGTCAACAAGATGATAAAAAGTTAAAGGTGATAAATATGCCGGAACATTTACTTGTAACAATAGGAAAAGCACGATTTAGTGATTCAAAAAGACATCTTATTCCTTTTGTTAATGACATTGAACAAGATAAATTTCTTAACGATATTGAAAACACACCTCATGCTTTTGTTTTAGCCTGCTTGATGGATAGGCAGATTAAGGCGGAACGGGCATGGTCGATTCCTTTTCGAATAAAGGAGATTATAGGAAGCTTTAATGTGGATGATTTAGCCAGCGTTTCACTTGAAGGGTACAAGAATATTTTTAATAAAAATGTCTTGCATAGATTTAACGATACAATGGCGGAGGTTTTTTATTCCGCAATTCAGGATATAAAAGTAAAGTATAATGGGGATGCTTCGCGAATATGGAGCAACAACCCTAGCAGCGCAAAAGTGGTTTATGAATTCTTGCAGTTTAAAGGAAGCGGCAAAAAAATAGCTACAATGGCGGCTAATATTCTTGCCAGGCAATTTAAGATCCCGTTTTCGGATTATTACTCAATTGACATATCACCAGACGTACATATTTTAAGGGTAATGCGACGGACAGGGCTGGTTGATAGTAATGCTGATTTAGATTCGATCATCTATAAGGCAAGAGAGTTAAATCCGGAGTTTCCAGGGATAATAGATTTTTCATGCTGGGAGATTGGGCGTACCTGGTGCAGACCGAATAATCCTAATTGTAACGAATGTATTATTCGTACTGATTGTAAAAAAGTCATATTTTAATGGAGGTGCTTTATGCCAAGAATAGGGATTACAGCTTATGATTTATTAATTTCATGTCCTGGAGATGTAATAGAATATTTAGATGTTATAAAAGAAAGCGTTGAAAGTTTTAACAGGGTATTTGGCAGGATAAATAATATTGAAGTTGTTACTAAACATTGGTCTACGGATAGTTATCCTCAATCTGGTGATAAGCCTCAAGAACTATTAAACAAGCAATTAGTTAGAGATTGTGATGCTGCAGTTGCCCTTTTTTGGACAAGATTTGGCACACCAACTGATAAATACGCTTCAGGAACGGAAGAAGAAATAGAAGAAATGTTATCTGCAGGCAAACAAGTATTCATGTATTTTTTGGATGTTCCAGTAAACCCGTCTCAAGTAGATATGGAACAATATAAAAAAATTATTGACTTCAGAGAAAAATATAAGGACAAAGGGATTTATGCTATCATAAAAGACAAAGAAGAATTGCGAAGACAGTTTACAAATCATTTGGCAATGTATTTTTTACCAATAATCTCAGATAATAATGTCACAACTTCTAAAAAATTACTGTCTATATTACAAATAAGAGATGTAAATGCAATTTCTGAAGAGCAGTATTATTTATACAATAGTTCTCTCGGGAATAGTAAGTTTATTAAGGAAAAGAAAGAGGATATTATTAAAAATATACATAGTATACAAAACAATACTTTACCCAAGCGTACTCAAGTCGTCTTAGAAGATGAAAAAATTATAAAAGAGACACCTGAATTTTTGAAGAATATTGAGATTAAAAAATTACTCGAAAATGTTAATATACCATCAATCTCTTTAAAAGATGCAGATATTCCAAATAGTTGGAAAGAAACAATCAGCAAATTTGCAGAAGAAAACCAGATTAAAATTAATGATGATTTCTGGAATGTAGGAGATCTGAAAATACGCATTCCATCAGTGGTGCTTCCATTTGGAAATAGTGGTTCTGTTTTAGAAGGAACTGATGAAGAAAAAGAACGATATGATTTGTTAAGAAATCTATATTGGGATATAGTCAGTTATAATGAATACATTGACTATTTTAGTTATATAGACAAACTTAATTTTGCAAAGCTCGCAATTTCAAATGTCGGCAATTCTTACGATGAAGATATTGATGTAAAGTTAATAATTCCAAAAGGTTACGTATTAAAGTATTTAGATTTGCCATACCCAGGTATTAATATTATAGAAGAATTGTTAGAAATGGAATTTATAGACTATTTATTTTCAATACAAGAGAACGATATTGTTGAAGGATATGGATATTATCCTGTACTGCCACCATCCTATGAAGATATAATACCAGCATATCCGTTTAACAAAATTAGTGTTTCAGAAGAATATAAGAGGCATAAAGAAAAATATAAAAAGTCTTTAGAACGCGTTTTTAATTATAAGATATTTGAAAGTGAAGAAAATGATATTTTAATATTTCATATTGGATATTTAAAACATAATACGACTATGGCATTTCCATCTGTTTTGATGTTTAAAGATACCCCTACGTTTATTGATTATGAGATTACATCCAAACACCTACCAGAAGTATTAAAGGGTAAAGTTGAATTTAGCAAAAAAAGAAAGGATAAATAAAATGTCTGATGTAAAAAATGCATATGATCAAATTTTAGATTTCATGAGTAACACAACGGAAAGAACACTACTGCTGCGTGGTATTGCTGACAAGGAAAAGCACCAGTTTCTTCTTAAAGCACTGAATGCTCAGGGAAATTTGAAAGGACTAGTTTATTTAATCCATACATCAAAGGATGGCATGGAGGACTTCTTCCGATGGGCAGAACTCTATAAAGTTAAAGTGCCAAAGAAATATGGACAAGGAATGAAATTATCAAATCTTACAATTTATTTTGATAATCTGACTATTAAAAATAATAGTGAAAAATACGACGATTATGCTTTTGATTTTATGATTATATGGCCGATTCAAAGTGTAACTAAAAATGAAAAAGAAATTCAGATGCTGAAAGAAATGGCCGAACGTCAAAAAACAAAAAAGATTATCTTTCTGACTTTAAAGGAACCTTGGTACAATCCGGATTCTTTTGAGACTTTTGTTGATCGAATAATTAAATTGGACTGTGAGAACGATGATCCAAAAGAATATCAGCGAATCCTAACAGCCTATGAAGATGATATGAAAAGACGTGGGTACTAATATACATAAGAAATCCATACTTAAATTCTCAGGGAAATGGTAGATATGTTCCCTTGAACCTCATTATTCCCAAAAACAGCCAAAAACCCATTGATATGTTTCCGCAAAAGCAAGGTTAAAAAACCAAACAAAGACATCAATCTGAACGGCTCGTTCCATATAGAGTGCGTGGTCTTGATGTCAAATGTAAAAAAATAAGGGCTGAAAAATGGCTTAAGTACAGGGTTTTCAGGCACTTTGCTGCCTTGGGTTTTTATGCCGACGGGTGGGTAGGATGCAGAAAACTCTGTTTTTGTTCGTTTAACCGTATATAATATGACATGCTCTAATATTCAGCGAAGATGGGTGAACGTGATGGATTATATATCTGCGTGTTGGCAATTCCTAAAGATGCCGAGAAACCCGCTGATGCTCGAATAAAAAGAAAAAATAGATAAAAAATTGATAATTAACTTCCATATCTATTCTCAATGATAGAGGGTAGTCTTGAAGAAAAATGCTGGCTGTTTGGAATCGGAGCATTGTTCATAGTTTTGACTTTTCTTATTAAAGTTGCTGTTCAAAAATCCAGATAAAAAATATGATGACATTGAAACCATTCAGGAGATAGTGAGAGCTTTAAGAAAAGCGGCAGCCTTTAAGAACGAAAGTTGCGGCATTCACATCCATGTAGGGAAGGAACATTTTACAACAAGAACACTAAGGAACTTGGTAAATATTATGGCAAGCAAAGAGGACTTGATTTACAAAGCACTTAAATCAGTTATTCCTTCCTTTTTTCCTTCTTCAATGGGATTAAGAATAGCATTTATAAATTTATTACTTATTTAACTTTATTTATTTTCAACTCTACTTTATAATCTCCAATAGCAATAGTCATTTTTTCATAAGTAGAACCATCATTTTTTACAAAATTTATAATAGTAAACTTGTTAGTAAACTTGTTATCATCATATAAAAAATTCCCACCAAATCCAATGCCATTTTCTTTAACAAGTGTAATTTGGTTTTTTTTAAGTTCATCATTACTAAATTTTTTTATAAGTTTATCATCTATACATATAACTTCACCTTTTAATATAATATCTTCATTATGTTGAAATACTTTAAAATTAGTTTCCCACTTTTTATCTTTAGATACACCATAATAATCACCTAAAGTAGTTAAAGATGATTTTGAAAAAAAACAACCGGATAATACTAATAAACAGAAGAAAAAAATGAGAAAAACTTTCTTAATTAACATTTAAAATTAACCCCCAAAATGTTATAATTTAGCTATAAATTACCATTAAGTTAATTATATAACAAAAAAAAAGGGAAAGAAATGAAAAAATACTTAAGAGGAGAACCTTGTAAAGCTTAAGAATATATTTAGGGATGATAGAGTAACTGTAGAGTTTGAAGACAATTTAGTGAATTCAGGCTTATTAAAGGAAATTGAGAATATTATTAAATTGAAGGGATATAGCTAAGGGTAAGTGAAGTTATGGTGTTAGTATAGTTTTGTGGACACAGAAACTCGAACAAATTAAAAGGTTCAACAACGAATTTTGTGATTTGAAAACTGTTCCATAATTTACATTGGAATTTCCATGGTAAAAAAGTTTAAAGTCACCCGATACCTCTATTATGATTATCTTGCAAACACAACCAAAAAGGAGGTATCAAAATGACTTTAGATTTAAATTTTATCGAAAGTTTGATCAGTTTGCAAGATATATAGGTAACATCTGTTAATGTAATTGGTGGAATTGTTTATATTAATGCTGAGTCTAAATATAGTTTTGCTATATGCCCAAGATGCAGGAAAATTACTCAAACTGTCCATGACTCAAGGCGTCAGCCATATAAACATTTACCTGTATGGGGCAAAGAAACAGTTATTATTCTTACTAAAAAGCGTTATATCTGCAGTTGTTAACCTGAGCATCCTTTTGATGAATCCTTTAATTTTATAAGGAAATAGAAAAGGATTACGACCCCATATGAGAAATATATATTTTCTCTAATACATAACCTTCATACCATCCCTATGGGCGTAAGAGAAGGTATTCAGGTGGTATCTATGGATATGAGTAGAGGATATTGCCATAGGCTTTTGTCTGTACGGGGGAGGTGTACTACCTACCACAAAATTCATTGTTGAATCAAAATTTAAGCAAATAGTTGCAATGAATCGGCATAATACTTAAATTCAAAAACAACATGAACCCCCTTAGTTTTAGAGGGTGACACTTTTGTCTAAATTCTATTTCAATGCGTATTTGTATCATCTTTCTATCACCACACACGTGGAGTGTGTAGCAAGGTTAGAAAGAAAACACAGTTAGAACCCTGATTTTATACCCTGATTTTATCAGGGTACTTTTATTGTGCGAAAATACATATGTTTCCAAAGACGAGGTGAGGAAAAATAAATGCTTCATATCGCTTAAAGCATTAAACATGCCTCTGACGGGAAATAAATAACCACTTACTTTAAAAATAGAGAAATATATGGCATAATACAATATACTTAAAGCAGAGTGAATAATTTGAAAGGGGAGATAGGATGAAAATTGATATAGACATCGATGAAAATTACAAAGAAACAACTATAACAATTAAAGCACCAGAGATGAATTCTGAAATTGCGGAAATATTGCAAAAACTTAAAAACACTAAAAGCAAGAGCATTATAGGCAAGGATAATCAAAAGATGTATATATTGAATCCACAGGATATACTGGTGTTTTATAGTAAAGGACAAAAGGTAATGGCAGACACTATTGATGGTACCTATGAAATTAAACAAAAACTCTATGAGTTAGAGGATGAGTTAAGAGGGATATCCTTTGTTAGAATTTCTAAATTTGCTATAGTCAATATAAATAAGATCAAGAATATAGAAATGTTTTTTAATGGAAGTTTAATAGTTAATTTTATTAATGGAAGACAGGAAATCATATCGCGTAGATACGTTGCTAAAGTAAAAGAATATATAGGAATAGGAGGTAAATAGTATGGAATATATTAAAAAATTTGTTTTAAGAGGTTTATTTGGAATAACTTTTGGGGTTTTCATTAATCAACTTGTATACCTAATTATGGCTTTGCAAGGTAGTATAGTTCAAATTTCTTCGGATATAATCATTTCTCAATTTTTTCTTGCGAGCTTAACTGGATTTTATTGTACAGGAATAAGTGTTATATTTGAAATCGAGGAATGGAGCTTATTACGTCAAACCATAACCCATTCAATTGCTATGCTTCCTTTTTTTCCAATATCAATTTATGCAGGTTGGATACCAGGAAATTTGATTGGAAGAGTAATATTTATATTAAATTATATATTAGTATATTTAATCATATGGTTTTCATTTAAAAAGTATTGGGAAAAGAAAGCTAAAGAATTAAACGAAGGGCTTAAAAAACGAAATAATATATAGTTATAGCAAAGAAACCTATATAGATTTACTAAAGCATATATAAGCTGTTTCTTTTTTGGATCGAGGACGGTTAATAGTTATTTCATCCATTCATAAAATCCTATAATGTGATGGATACCACCTCCTTTTCTGTGGTAAATATCACTGTAATAACACAGAAAGGGAGGGATTTTTTATGCCAGGAATGACACGTCAAAAATCATATGGAAAGAGAAATGTACAGGGAATTCTTACTTTCAGTTCTTTTACTGCAATCAATACTGCCGTATCGTTCTACAAGTCAATCATGAACTTGTGCAGCACTCATATCAGGATAATCCCTAAGCCACTCTAAAATCTCATCTTCATACTTTAAAAGTTTTCTTTTCCTATGTTTTCTTAACTTTAAAGCTTTGCATAATCATCAGGTGACATATTCCAGTATTTTGATACAGTTTCATAATTTATACCAAGATTTCTTGTTGTTTGAGATTTATTAAACCCAAGCTTTTTCATATCCTTAATTTCCCTAAACAATTTTCATACCTTTAATCTTCTCATTCTACTGCCACCTTTCAACAATTTCTATTGTATCGAAGAGAGCAGCTGATGTGTAGTATACTGGAAATTCTTCTTGGTTTTTATTTTCCGAAATCTCATGGTTTTATTTTACCACTTACAAGCTTTTTATTTTGTATTTTTTACAACCTTATAATTACTATAAATACAAAAATATGGTATAATATTAAAAATAATTAAGAATATGCTGCAAATGTAGAAATAATTGGTTATACCATATATAGAACATATGTTCTATATTAAATAATTGGAGGATATAACCATGGCAATACTTATCGATAAAAGAGATAAAAATCTAATCATCAAATTCGACTACTCACTAAAGAGAATCGAAAAGATAAAGGGATTCAAAGGCTACAGCTGGAATTCACAGAAGAAGGAGTGGAGCATACCATGAGTGTTTGAAAATGCCTGTGAGAAAGCCGGTATTAAAAAGGAAGTAACTTTTCATTCTCTAGTAAGCGTCAAATGTTTCCCACATAGAAATGTTGCTTTATTCATGAGAAAATATTCCTGAGAAAAGGAGGAATCGTATCATGAATAAAACAGAAATACGAGATGAATGGGAAAAGCGGATTGCTGC
>NZ_SOAZ01000002.1 GCF_004364155.1 Fonticella tunisiensis
TAGTAATTAAGATGGGCTTAAGGTTAAGTATGGGCTATCTTACCCTATTCAACATGATTTTTCACTAAGTGTTGCATTTAATATTGCAATTTAAGCCTCAAAAAAATATATTTTAATGTGTTGACAGTTTGGCAAAAATCCTGTATTATATACAAGTGTCGGGGCGATGAAAGCCTGATAGAAGAGCATGGCCCCTTGGTCAAGTGGTTAAGACACCACCCTTTCACGGTGGTAACAGGGGTTCGAGTCCCCTAGGGGTCACCATTATGGGCGCATAGCTCAGCTGGGAGAGCATCTGCCTTACAAGCAGAGGGTCACAGGTTCGAGCCCTGTTGTGCCCACCAAATCCAATCTCATACGGCCTAGTAGCTCAGTTGGTTAGAGTGCCGGCCTGTCACGCCGGAGGTCGAGGGTTCGAGCCCCTTCTAGGTCGCCAATAATGCCGGCTTAGCTCAATTGGCAGAGCAACTGACTTGTAATCAGTAGGTTGTAGGTTCAAGTCCTATAGCCGGCTCCACAACAAAGATAAGGAGTTTTTCCTTATCTTTTTTATTTTTCACTCATTACCTCCATTTCCGATTCGTTACAAACTTGCAGAAGCATTAGCCTATTGTACTCTTCTTTTGCTGAGAAGTAGTGAAGATATAAATATATGAAATTAATCTGTTGTGCTACTCTGAAAAGTACGTTGGAATAAAAATAGAAAATATTTACAGATCGACGCTGCGATAAAAAATACATTTCATTCACAAGTATGCTTAGCAAAGAAGTTCTAAGGCTCGGGCTGCTGACAAGCCAAGTAAGCTTTTAAAACTCGCTTAGCTCAAACACCACGAACTCTACTTTGACTTCTCAGCTACCCACTCGCCAAGAACCTCTAGTTGCTCGCTAGAATAGTTCGCTTCATATATTTTTTTCACAACGTCTTTTGAAAATAAAACTAGCTGCAGATGAATAATTGTTCACCAATATGAATGAAAATATCTTTCAGAGTAGCACAACGCGTGAAATTCACATTTGGCGGACGGCTGAGAAGGATTAATGACCTTCGTGTTACTTGTAGAAAAAAGCCCGTTATGCACGGGCTTTTCTTTTGTTTATGCTCTTTTTTATTCTTATGTCATCACCATAAAATTCGCATATCGTAAAATGACCTAGTATTCTTGAGGTGATCCTTTCAGGATAGATTGAGAGCAGATCCTCAAGTGGGAAGTTTGTCGATATAAGTATCTTTTTTCCCTTGATTATTCTTGTGTTTATAATATTAAAAAGCTCCGACTGCGCATAGGGTGTGTTGGGCTCGGTTCCGAGATCGTCTATTATAAGAAGGTCACATTCGATGAAATCTTCAATCTGATCCTTAGGTGCATTATCTTCAAACCTTAAACTTCTTAAAATCTGAATGAGATTTGATGAAGTTTGATAAATTACAACCTTTCCCTTATCAAGAAGCTCCTTGGCAATACAGTTTGAAAGAAAGGTCTTTCCAAGGCCTGAACCTCCGAAGAAGAAGAGGTTTTCATTTGTATTATCAAAGTTTTTAGTAAAATTAACGCATCTTGTAAATATTTCCTCTATGTTTTTTCTTGGAGAAAGAGGCTCATCCTTATATTTCTGATCGGAATACAGGCTGAAATCAAAGGTATCAAAGTTTTCTTCATTAAGTATGTCTCTCAGATTTGATTGCTTGTAATGTCTGTCTATGAGCTTTTGCTTAAAACAGCTGCATTTTTCATTTCCTATATAACCTGTATCCTTGCACTTATTGCATTTATATTGAATTTCAAGGTAATCTACAGGATAGTTGTGGGAAGATAGTATTTCTGCCTTCTCTATTTTAAGATCTGTTATTCGCTTTTTTTGCTCCTTTATGTAGTTTTCTATGTCTATTCCCTTAAAAATTGAGGAGGCTATTTCAAAACCTGTCCTTGCTATTTCATTATCAATATCCCTTATCCTTGGAAATTTGTTGTAAATTTCTATCTGCCTCTGTCTCTGCTTGTTCTTGGCTTCATCCTGGAGGCGTTCATACTCTTTAAGCACCTCAAGGGTATATTTATCACTCATCCCTATCACCCCTTCCTAATAGTTGTTTTTTAAGCTCATTTATATCGTACTGCCTTTGACCGCCATAGTTTGCAAATGGATTTGAGTTGTTTCGTTTTGTATTTTTGTTTTTTTTGTTGTGTTTTTTAATATCATCAATACTTTTGAATCCGCTTTTGTACCAATCGGTTAGTATGGCATCTATATAGCTGAAGTTAGCTTCGTTTATTCTCATAATACATATCCTTGCAGCTTCAAATATGATATCAAGTGAGAAGTTATATTTAAAGAGCCATTTTTCAAGTATTTCCTCCTGGGGTTTTGATATATCTGTGTCTTTAATGCCAAGATAGTTAAGGATTGTTCTATATTTTACCCATTTTTCCTCATGCTTTGTTATATGGTTTTGGGCATCTTCATAGCTTTTAACCCCTGAGTCATGCCATGCAAGGGCAACCTTTTCAATATATCTTATATCAGTTTTATTCTTGGAGCTGCAGTATTCTACCAGAAGCGTTACCATTTCAGGAGAAAATTTAAAATCCTCAATTATATTCATATAAACAGAAACTTCCTTGGAGGATAAAGGCCTTCCAATTAATTTTTCTATATCATCAAACATCTCCTTAATCTGCTTATTAAAAAGAAGGTTGAAGTTTTGTGATTCGAAGGAATTAACTGAGAATATCTCTATTAACCCTTCAGGGCTTAAGTGTATAATTTTTTCTTCTTCCCAATATTCAAGGGCTTTTATAACGTCGGTCTCAAGGAGGCACAGGGCGGAGGCTATCTCCTCTATTGTTATGTCCCTGTTTTCCATTCCGACTCTGAGGCAGTATATGTAGACCTTTATAAAGTCTCCCCTTGCTTTTGAAAGATATTTGTCTATAAAGGCGTTATCAATAGGTGTAAAGCCCATTGGCGGTATCTTTATTTTAACAGAGGACATAAGCATCACTTCCTTGAGTTTTTTCATAAAAGAAAAGTAAATCAATTTTTAAAAATATATCATTCAAAAAAGATAAAAATTCAAATAGAATTATAAAACATATCGGTTTTAATGAATTCATTTAACTATTATAACAAAATATAGTATGCCCCTCAATAACAGCAAAATTGTATAATATAGTAAAAGATGTTATTTATGATATATTGTTTATAAAATATGTAATAAAAAATACTTTAAATATTTAATAAAATAGATTTAATTATTCAATACGATAATCAGAAGTTAGGCAAACTTGCATTTTTTCTGACTTTATTGTATATTATATTATATACAAATTTAGAGAAAGGAGGCGAACTATTGAATAAGCCGACTGAAATTTTTTACGCTAAAATTTCCAGTATAATCAGAAAAATACGTCAGAAAATTGGTTATAGTGTTTTATTAGGAACATTATTTGGACTAGCAGTTACAGTAATGGTACTTTATATATATATAAAAAGTCACACAGTATACATAGTTAAGATTAATAACAATTCAATTGGCTATGTACAAAATCTCGAAACCTTTAATGAGGTTATTGAAAAAATCAAATCTACCGATGGCATTGACATAACTCAAAGCGTTACCGCTGAAAAAACCAGGGATGTTTCATCGAAGCTTTTATCGAGCTATGAGATTGAAAGGATTGCAAGGCAAAGCTTAAAACTTAAGATGCCGGCGGTTGCAATGTATGCAAACGGAGAAGAAGTGGTTAAGCTCCCTTCGAAGGAAGATGTGGATAAGGTTTTAGAGAAAGTTAAACAGAATTACATTCCGCAGTATAAGGACGCTACTGTATCAATATTATCAAGTAAGATAAAGGAAAATATTGAAACTAAGGATACTCTTGCTAATCCAAGTGAGGTACTTGATATTAATGGTGCAGTACAAAAGATTATGGCTGGTAAAAATGAACAAAAGAAGTATGTAGTACAACAGGGAGATACAATATGGGATATTGCACTTAAAAACGATGTTGAAATTGAAGACATTCAGGAAGCAAATCCTGATATTGATCTCGATAAGATAAAGATAAATCAGGAAATAAAACTAAATGCCATTGTTCCATATATAAACATTGAAATAGAAGCAGCAGTTTCTTCGGATGAACAAATACCTTTTGAAACGAAGACAATAACTGATAAAAACCTTGCTAGGGGAACAACAAAGGTTAAACAGGAAGGAAAATACGGATTAGCCCATGTTGAAAAGAAGATAACCTTGTTAAATAACAGTTTGGTAAAGGAAGAGGTTTTAAAAAATAATATCATAACTGCGGCGGTTGATAAGGTTGTAGTTACGGGTTCGAAGGCACCAACAAGAAACTACTCAGGAACTTTAGTGGCTTCGGCAGCTTCAGGGCGTTTCGGGTGGCCTTCAAGAGGTCAGATATCATCAGGATTTGGACGAAGATGGGGGCGTTTACACACAGGAGTTGATATAAGAACACCTGTTGGAACCCCCGTAGCAGCGGCAGACAGTGGAACGGTTACCTTCGCAGGATGGAATGGGTCATATGGTTATCTGGTTAAAATAAGCCATGGTAATGGATACGAAACTTTATATGCCCATAACAGTAAGCTTCTTGTAAGCCCGGGACAGATGGTTTCAAAGGGACAGAAGATCTCTTTAAGTGGAAATACGGGAAGATCAACAGGACCCCACGTGCATTTTGAAGTAAGAAAAAATGGAGTACCTCAAAATCCATTAAGCTATTTAAAATAAGGAGGAATTTTTCCTCCTTATTTTATTATTTTATCAAAAATAAAAAGACCTTTACCCTGGGAAAATTTATTCTCTCCTATGCTTATGGTGGAGAGACATAAAATAGATTTTAAATCCTGAGGAGTAAGGCCCGGCGTTTTTTCAAGTATAAGGGTGCAAATTCCCGATATAAGTGCGCATGAAATGGAAGTTCCCGACATAGTTGTGTAGTAGGTTTTGAGGCTTACATTCTTTCTTTCTGAAGGTGTATATAAAGTATCTGATAAGAGGGATATAACGTTATGTGCTGGAGCAGAAATGTCGGGTTTTGCAAGGCCCGAAAGGGTGGGGCCTCTTCCTGAAAAGCTGCATATACTTATATTTTTTATATTTCCATCTAAAGTAGATGCTCCTCCAACGGTTATAACTTCATTTATATTTCCCGGGAAATATATACTGTAGGGTTGCGGGCCGAGATTTCCTGCAGGAGCAATAACTGTTATACCAAGGGATATAGCTTTTTTTATTATATCCTCCATGGGATTTGTCTTAAGCTTCTCTAAACCGGGAAGTTCAAAGGGAAGACACAGAACCTTCATATTGTACGTATCTTTGACAGATACTAGTATATCTATAGCTTTAATTATGTCTGAAACAAAGCCTTTTCCGGCTGAATCGAAGGCCTTAATACAAAGTATATTTGCACCAGGAGCAACTCCGGTATACATTTGAGAAGACATATGACCTGAGGAAGCAATAAGGCCTGCCATGAACGTACCGTGGCCGTTATCGTCATAAGGGCTGTTATAGCCATTTATAAGATCTTTAAAAAAAGCTATCGCATTTCTTCTAACTGTTAAATCAGGATGGGGATAAATCCCTGTATCCACAAGGCCTATCCCTATGCCTTTTCCTGTTAAATTGAATGTAGTTGCATGCTTAATTCCTAACATATCCTTAGATTTTCTCAGACATAGGGAGGCCTTATAATCAAAGCATATGAAGGATACTTCGGGAATTTCTGATATTTTGTCAATTGAAAAGGGGGAGAGCTCGCATGATACAGCATTTACATTTTGATATTCATATTTTATTTTTCCTCCAGCTGAAAGTATTTTATTTTTAATTAGTTTAAAATTACTTTTATAACATAAAATAACTGGAATTGCTCGTCTTGAATTTATATTCAAATATGGCTTTATGTTTTTATCAATTTTGCCGCCAAATCCAAAAAGCCGCATATTATCACCTCAAAACCTTTATGCATTATATTATATGCACTCATTTCTATTGTGTGACAAAATTAAAAATTTCGTGATATAATTATTAAAAGGAGGGAATAACATGGCGCTCATCGATTTCAAATGCAAGGAGTGTGGAAATGAATTCTTTGAAATAATAAATGGAGAAAATATTAGCGTTGCATGTTCAAAATGTGGAAGTACAAAGGTTGAGAGAATATATAAAGGAAAATACTACGGCAAGGGTTCAAGCTGCTCTGGAAGCTGCTCAGGGTGCAGCGGATGTCATTAAATAAAAAAAAGCCAATCGATTGGCTTTTTTTTATTTGATCTGCAGCGAAAGTCTTGTATAGGTAACTATGAGTCTGTCAAGTTCCTAGCTTAATCTTAAAACTTCGTCGTATTCATCTGATTTTATACCGTATCTTAGCATTTCATTCAGCCTGCAGGAGAGTTTATGTATTTTATTTTTAATTTCACCCATGTATGTTAATACCTCCCTGCTAAAAAATTATGCAAATACTATTTTATTATCTTATTGGCAAAAAAACAATCAAAACTTTATAAATATTTTATGAATTATTGTTAATAAGCTTGGATACTACATGCTGATAAAAGGCCTTTGTTGATGGAGACAGAGTTCTTTTATTATGAGCAACAAGGTATATTCCCCTTGTAATATTGAAATTTATTACATTATGCTTCCTTATAAGCCCTGCTTTTATATAATCCTGGCAAGCAAGCTCTGATACTATGGAAACGCCAACGTTGTATTTTACAAGCTGAAGTACCGCTTCAAGGCTGCTTACTTCGGCAAATATATTTAGCTTGTTTAGAGATATTCCATGAAGCTCAAGGGATTTTTCAAAAACGTTTCGGGTGGCAGATCCTTTGTCTCTGAGTATAAACTTCTCCTTTAAAAGCCTGTCAAAGGCAATATTCTCAGGAAGTTCCTTATTGTTGCTTATAAGCACCAGTTTATCGTCCCCTATCTTTACATATGACAGTTTGTTATCATGTATTATTTCCCCTACTATCCCTATATCCGCATTTCCAGATAAAATAAGATCAATAACGTTTCTTGTACTTTCTTCTTTTATGTCAAAGGTTACATTAGAATAATCGTTATGGAAACTGCTGAGTATTGACGGCAGCAAAAATCTGCAGGGCGTTGTGCTGGATGCTATAACAAGCTTTCCGGATATTTTATTATCCAGATCTGCTAGAGTAGTAATGGCAGAGTTTCTGATGTTTATAAGGTTTATTGCATACTCCAAAAAAACTGAGCCTGCATATGTGAGCTTAACTTCCTTACCTGATCTATCAAAAAGATTAACATTTAATTCATTTTCAAGTGATGATATGTGGGCGCTTACCGTGGGCTGTGAAAGATATATTGCTTCAGCAGCCTTTGAAAAGCTTCTGTATTTAGCTACGTTTATAAAAGCTTCTATTTGCTTAAAATCCATTCTTGCACCTCCATCATTTTATCTTATAATATCCAATAAATATTTTCAATATTTTACATTTGCTTTTCTATTTAGTTATAATTTTATCATGTTTAAAATGTAAAAAAATGCTATCGAAAAAAATAGAGGTATGTTTTACATATAGGGGATATAAATGTTATAATAAAGACTGTGATATTAAAATGGATACTTTCATTATTGAATATAGATGTGTTTAGAAAAGGATGGGTGCGTTTATGGATAAGCTTTTAATTGAAGGTGGAAGAAGACTTGCTGGAAAGGTTTATATAAGTGGAGCTAAGAATGCAGCCCTTGGGATACTGCCGGCTGCAATACTTGCAGATGAGGGAATATGTGAAATAGATAACTTGCCTGAAATTGAGGATATTAGGTGTTATGAGAGTATATTAACAAGCCTGGGAGCTAAAATTTCAAAGGATAGAAAAGGACATATTAAAATAGATCCAAGTGGTGTAAAGTCCCACATAGCAGGTAGTGAAGAAGTTAGAAAGATGAGGGCATCCTACTATCTTCTTGGAGCTCTTCTTGCAAAGTTCGGAAAAGCAGAGGTTGTATTTCCTGGTGGATGCCATATAGGTGTAAGACCCATAGACCAGCATATAAAGGGCTTTGAAGCTATGGGAGCAAAGGTTACCATAGAACATGGAATTATAAAGGTTTATACGGAAAATGGACTTAAAGGTGCAAATATATATCTTGATGTTGTAAGCGTTGGTGCTACCATAAATATAATGCTTGCGGCAACTAAGGCCGATGGAGTTACAATAATTGAAAATGCTGCAAAGGAACCCCATGTAGTAGACGTTGCAAACTTTCTAAATTCAATGGGGGCAAACATAAAGGGAACGGGTACTGATGTTATAAAAATAACAGGTGTAAAGCATCTTAAAGGATGCTCATATTCGGTTATACCGGATCAGATTGAAGCAGGAACATATATGATTGCAGCGGCTGCTACAGGTGGAGATGTAACTGTGTGTAATGTAATACCAAAACACCTTGAATCAATAACTGCAAAGCTCATTGAGATGGGCGTCAATGTAGAAGAGGGAGAGGACAGCGTAAGGGTAATCTGCACTGAAAGGCCAAGGGGTGTAAATGTTAAGACACTTCCATATCCAGGATTTCCAACGGACCTTCAGCAGCCGATGACAACGCTTTTATCCATTTCAAAGGGAAGAAGTATAATGAATGAAAGCATATATGAAGCAAGATACAAACATGTGGATGAGCTTAAGAGAATGGGAGCAAACATAAAGGTTGAAGGAAGAATAGCGGTTATTGAAGGGATTGAGAAGCTTTCCGGTGCCGAGGTTATGGCAACTGACCTCAGAGCTGGAGCTGCCATGGTTATTGCAGGTCTTGTGGCCGATGGATATACAACGGTTACCAATATAAGCCATATAGACAGAGGATATGAGAAGATAGAGGAAAAACTAAGAAGCCTCGGTGCAAATATTAAAAGGATATAAAAATATAGGGATAGAGGCTTGTACCTTAATTTCCTTAAGCCCTTTTGCGATTTAAGATGCATTCTTATTTGTGTTTGTCATCCTGTGAAATAATGGAATATTGAAAGGAGAATGTGAATGGAGTTTTGTTCGCTTTATAGTGGAAGCAGCGGAAACAGCCTTTATGTTGCAACGGAAAGAACAAAAATTTTAGTTGATGCAGGGCTGTCCGGCAAGAAGATACAGGATGGACTTAAGGAAATAGGTGTAAATCCATGTGAAGTAGATGCAATTTTAATTACCCATGAACATGACGACCATATAAAATCTGCAGGGATTTTATCCAGGAGGTTTAATATCCCGATATATGCAAATACTAAAACATGGGAAGCTATGATAGACTTCATTGGGGATATAAGAGAAGAAAACATAAAGGTATTTGAGTCAAACGTTCCGTACGAGATAAAGGATTTAACCGTTATACCGTTTTCAATTCCCCATGATGCTGCGGATCCAACGGGCTACAGTTTCGTCCATGGCAAAAACAAAATTTCCATAGCTACTGATATCGGTCATGCCAGTGAAGGAGTGAAGAACAACATAAAAGATTCGGATCTAATACTTCTTGAGTCAAACCATGACGTTGAAATGCTGAAGGTTGGACCATACCCATATCCTCTAAAGCGAAGGGTTTTAGGAGATTCAGGTCATCTCTCAAATGAGGATGCAGGTAAAACCATAGTTGAAATATTAAATAGTAAAATAAAAAAGGTTATTCTGGGACACTTAAGCAAGACAAACAACTATCCGGAGCTTGCATATAGAACGGTGTTGTCCATTTTGCAGATGAATGGTGTAAGGGATGGAGAGGATGTTGAAATCGATCTTGCATATAGAGACAGGGTGGGGAGGATTCAAATCATAAAATAGGAGGAAATCCATGAATAGTAATGATTTCAAGATGAGAAAACCATCCTTTTTCGGCTATTTTGTATCCGGATTGTTCGGGGCTATTATAGGGGCGTTTCTTATTTTAATATTTGGCCCATCTGCACTTTTTACTAAATTTAACCAGCCGGCCCCATCACAGCAGCAGACGCAGCCCCAGCAGCAACAGCTTGTTCAAAATGTTGGTGTGTCGGATATAAGTATTGCTGCAAATAAGGTTATTCCTTCTGTAGTTGGAATTAAAACTGTTGAAGTTAATAGAAGCTTTTTTGGAAACGGCAAAATTCAGGGAGTTGGATCAGGAGTAATTGTAGATAGCGGAGGATATATACTCACAAACAATCATGTTGCGGGTATGGAAAAGAAAAATATTACTGTTTCCCTCTATGACGGAAGTGAAGTGTCGGGAAGGACAGTATGGGCTGATCCTGTTCTTGACCTTGCAATTGTTAAGATAGATAGAAGTGATTTAACGCCTGCAGCCCTTGGAGACTCAAAAAATGTAAAGATTGGAGAACAGGCTATTGCCATAGGAAATCCACTTGGATTTGCCTTTCAGAGAACTGTAACGGCAGGTATTATTAGCGCACTAAACAGAACGATTGAAGTAGACGGAAACCTTATGGAGGATTTAATTCAGACGGATGCCTCCATAAACCCTGGAAACAGCGGTGGGCCCCTTATAAATATAAGGGGAGAGGTTATTGCCATAAATACTGTAAAGGCTACATCAGCAGAGGGAATAGGTTTTGCAGTGCCAGTTAATATAGTAAAGCCCGTTGTGAAAAGCATAAAGGAAAAGGGGAGCTTTACTGCACCAACCATTGGAATAACCGGTTATGATAGGGAGATGGCTGGATATTATGATAATAAAATCATTGATAAAGGTATATTTGTAACCAGCACTACCAAAGGAGGCCCTGCAGATGTGGCAGGAATCAGGGAAGGAGATATAATACTATCTGTAAACGATGAGCCTGTAAACACAATGATAGGTCTTAAGGAGGCCCTTTATAAGGCTGGGGTAGGGAGTACAGTCAAAGTAAGAATAAAAAGGCCCCTTGGTGGAGAAACAGTGGTTGATGTAACATTAAAATAATATTAGCAATATGCGGTAATTTCCATATGGAGTTACCGCTTGTTTTATAGGGCGTGTAGAGATAACAGGATATGGCTTAAGTTTAAAAAGAATTTAATTGTAAGTGGAGGATGAAATGAACATAACCATTATTTCAGTAGGAAAACTTAAGGAAAAATATTTAAGGGAAGGAATAGAGGAATATAAAAAGAGGCTTACCAGATACTGCTCCATAGATATCATTGAGGTTCCCGATGAAAAGGCTCCTGAAAACCTGTCCGAAAGAGAAGAGGAGCAGATAAAGGAAAAGGAAGGACAGGGCATATTAAAGCATATTAGGGAAAGTGCGTATGTAATTGCCCTTGATATTAAGGGCAAGATGCTGTCATCTGAGGAACTATCAGGACTTTTGGGTGAGCTTGCACTATCGGGAAACAGCAGCATAGCCTTTGTAATAGGTGGCTCCCTTGGATTATCAAAGGAGGTTTTAAACAGGGCGAACTATAAACTCAGTTTTTCAAAAATGACCTTTCCTCATCAGCTTATGAGGCTTATACTTCTTGAGCAGGTATACAGGGGGTTTAAAATTTTGAAGGGGGAGCCGTATCATAAATAGCGGGAGATAGATATTAGGCTCGTGACAAGTGACAAATTGATATTTATATTCATAGAAATACTTTTTCTATGAATATTTTTTATTTTTATTAATGTTAAATATTTAGATAAAGAATATTCAAGGTAAAAATAAAATGCCAAGGAAAAATAGAGTTATCTATGAAGGGGAATATATCACATTTATCAGAGAGGGAAAATAAAGAATACACTTGTCATGAACCTGACACCCCCTCCAGGATTATCTGGAGGGGGTATCATCATCTAGTAAGTATTTTATTATTTTTCATCAAAGTGCAGCTTGCTTGCGTCTATGGATTTCCTGTCTTTTAGTGGTCTTTTAAGAATTAAGCATTCATACCTGCAAGGAACCCTTCACGTACCGCATCAAGAGCGTTTCGTATTTTTAAGGCGTCACCGATTACTTTGACTTCGGTTTTGCCTTCGAGTTCTTTTGCAAGGGAAGAATTTGGCTTTACACCTAACGCAAGGATTATTGTATCAGCATCAAAATCAAAAATTTCTCCGTCTTTTTCAAGCCTTGCACCTTTTTCGTTTATTTCCACTACTTTGGTGCCTTTCATTACCTGAATTTTTTTCTGCTCTATAAAGTTAAGAAGAAATTCGCGGCGTGTGCTTTCTTCATCAGTAGCTATTTCAGGAAGAAGTTCTACAATAGCAACCTGTTTACCCTGCATAGCAAAATGAGTAGCCGTTTCACAACCGATCATGCCGCCACCTGCTACAAGAACTTTTCCTTTAACAGTAACTTTTCCTGCCAGTGCATCCTGTGCAAACACTACGTTAGAACCATCTATACCTGGAATAGGAGGCTTTGAAGGAGTAGAACCTGTGGCTATTATTACTACATCAGGCTTTTCTTCATCGCAAACAGCAGGAGTATACTCCGTATTAAGTTTGATATTTATACCAAGTTTTTTAATTTGCCTTGCCAGCCATGATGGAAGATAGGCCATGTTGCCTTTAAATGGAGGGATAGGAGCCAGACCGAACTGCCCACCCAGTTTGTCAGATTTTTCATAAAGAGTCACGTTATGACCTGCTAAAGCTGCAGCTCTTGCTGCTTCCATACCTGCAAGACCCCCACCTACAACTGTTACTTTCTTTGGGGTTTTTGCCTTCTTTGTTTCATTGAGATATTCAAATCCTAAAGTTGGATTTACTACACAGCGAATAGGCTCATTATTGAACAGTCTTGCAAGACATCCCTGCTGGCAGCCTATACAATGTCTTATATCATCGTAGCGGCCTTCAGCAAATTTGTTTGGAAGCTCAGGGTCAGCAAGAGAAGCTCTACCCATTGCTACAAGGTCAGCTTTGCCTGATGCCAATATAGTTTCCGCCATGCGAGGGTCATTTATACGTCCTACTGTTATAACTGGTATATTTACAACCCTTTTAACTTCTTCTGCGAGGTTTACAATCCAGCCGTTAGTCACATTAAGAGGCGGAATTACAGCCCATGTGCTGCCATATACACCTGCGGAAACATGTATAGCATCAACACCTGCTTTTTCAAGCATTGCTGCAATAAGCTTTGTTTCCTCAATTGTACGTCCTCCTGGTACATATTCGTCACCTGATATACGGAATATAACTGTAAAGTCTTTTCCGCATTTTTTACGAATATCTGCAATAATTTCAAGAGGGAAGCGCATACGATTTTCAATAGGCCCGCCATACTCGTCGCAACGTTTATTTGAATAAGTTGACATAAATTGAGCTATAAGATAGCCGTGAGCTCCGTGAACTTCGACGCCGTCAAAACCGCATTTTTTTGCTCTGAGGGCTGCGTCACCGAATTCGGATACTATTTTCTTTATTTCGGGGATGGTAAGCTCACGGGGTATATATCCCATAACAGGGCATGGTATAGGTGAAGCGGAAACAGGCTGCTGTCCGATAACATCATATGAAGCTTGGCGTCCTGCATGGTAAATCTGTGCTACGATTTTAGCGCCATGTTGGTGAACACGCTGTGTAAGTCTTGCATGTCCTTCCATTTGCTCATCTTTCCATAAACCTGCTGTCCAGAAACCTCTGCCCAGAGGGTCAACGGCATAGTCTTCTGTTATAATGAGTCCCCAACCGCCCTTTGCTTTAGCCTCATGATAAGCGATATATTGCTCTGTTGCAAAGCCGTCGGGGTCACAGAACACTGTAACCATAGGAGAAACAACTAATCTGTTTTTAAGCTTTATGCTGCCTATTGAGATTGGAGCAAACACAGGACTTGAATTTAGAGTTTTGACTGACATAAAAAACCTCTCCTTTGTATATTATTTAACAATGTATTTTAAAAAATAAAAAGTAACCGATCGGTCAACTTAAGTTTATTATACCAACCAGTAACCCGCTGGTCAAGCTTTAAAGTTTTTTCTTGATAAAATGTTATCAACTGATATAATTAAATATTATATATTATAGAAAACAGGTGAGAATATTATGCCTACATCAGCAAAAAAAAGTAAAAGAATACGTGCCGAGCGTCGTAAACAGATATTGGATGCAGCATTGGTGTTATTTGACGAAAAAGGATATTCTAATACTCGTGTAAGTGATATAGCTCAGGCTATAGGTGTAAGCAAAGCTCTTATATTCAAATACTTTCCTTCGAAAATAGATATTTTTAAAGCTATTACAGAATATATAGAAACCTGCCTTGCAGAGGTTTTAAACGGGCCAACCCCTACGGATTCCTTAAGAAATTTTGGGCTTAAAATTACTTCTACAACCAAAGACTATATTCCACCCATGAGGATATATATCGCAACTTTTATAAAAGGAGAGCTTCCCACAGACATGAATGAGAATTTTCTCCGCACTAATTTTGCAAAAAAATGGCTGGCTCCTATAATACGTCAAGGACAGGTAAATGGCGAATTTCGTGAAGGTGACCCGGAAGAACTGGCTAATGCCTTTTGGCTTTATATATTAGGTGCAGTTGCAAATTATATTCATAACAGGAACGATGCAGCGTCTATACCTAATATTGAAATTCCCCTCAGCATGCTGAAAAAATAATCAAGGAGACTTATCTCTTTTTATTAACAAGCCTTCTATAAGTGTTTTTTTACAATTGCTTTGAGGAAATTTCATCTTATCAAATAGGATAATACCATCTTTATTATAGGTTTTTGTGTACAAAAATATTCATTAAAGGTTTAGTATAATCCTTCTCTTTTTTCCATCCTTACACTCTATATGAGGCTTTCAGCTCATACGGTGTTTCATCAGTTGGCATTAGTGCATCAGCCTGGTGTGCCAAGGCCTTGACAAAGCCATGTTTGCAGATGTTATACGGGTATTGTCTTCGCGATGATAAATAATACTTTAATTGATAGAGTTTATCTTGCATGCGGCTCAACTGACCTGCGTAAATCCATTGATGGTTTAGCTTCGCTAGTAATGGTATATGTTATGAGTGAAAAATACGAAACGGCATGCCCCTGTATAGGCAGAAGTTTATACTCCTTGGAATAGATCTGTCCTGTAAGACTCTTACCAATTGGATGGTTCATGAGGAGGGTCCCTTAGAAGGAACTATTTCATATATGTGGATATTCCGTACCGGGAATGGGAGGTAGCCTATTGTGCTCTACGATTATCAAACAACAAGGGCAAGTAAGCATCTACGAAGGTTCTTGTCCGGGTTTAAGGGCTAGCTGCATGTAGAATAATGATAAATTAATCCCCATCTATATAATAGGTGGGGATTAATTTACGCTTACGTTTAGATATCAAACAGGAGCGATTTATAGGAAGACACGCAATCCTTTTTCAATACAGCCGATACAACTCTGTGCAGAGGGAATTTTTTGATTTCTCGTGCTATAACTCCTTGGCTGCTCATGCTATCTGCTACCATTTTAGGTACTATGGTTATGCCAAATCCCTTTTCTACATAATTAATTAACGACTCGGTTAGTTCCAATTCAAGTGTTATATTTGGTGTAACACCCATTAAGCTGCAGTGATTGCGGATAGCAGCCCTTATGGGGCAGGGGGCTTTATATAATATTAACTTTTCCTTTACTACAGATAAAAAATCAATTTCTTCAGTTTTAACCATAGGGTGAGAAGCTGACATAACCACGAAAAATGGCTCTACCACTAATGGAACAATGGCAATATCCGATTCTTGTACAGCATCGGATACAAAAGCAATATTTAAAAAGCCATTCCTTACACTGTTGATCAACTGAGAATTAGTATGCATAGCTTCTATATAAACTTCATAATTCATCATTTTAAGCTTCTCGATATATTTAGGTAAAAAATATGTTATTAAATTTGGCAGACCGCCAATTCTTATAACATTTTCTTTATCAAATGATTTTATCTGCTTTATTGTTTCGTTTATTGTTTCCATTATTAAATTGCAACGTTCATAGAAATATCTACCGGCAGGCGTAAGTTTTATTCCAGTTGGAGTTCTTAATAATAGGGAACAGCCCAAGGATTTTTCCAATAGACTCAATTGTTTAGTAAGGGCGGGCTGCGAGATAAATAGATATTGTGAGGCTTTATTTAAACTTCCATATTCTACGATTGCTAAAAAATACTTAATTTGTTCTATGCTTAGCATAGGGCACCTCCATCTTCAGATATAACCTATAGTTATATCTTATATGTTTAATCTATATTATTCAAGTTAATAAAAATAAAGTTAAAATAAAGTTAAGTTGTCTAACTACTTAGATTTCCCATGAAAAACGAGTTGTTTATTGGGATGTAACTTAACTTGTTGTGCTACTCTGAAAAGTTCATTGGATTATAAGTGGAAAGCATATACAGATCGACGCTGCGATAAAAAATATATTTCATTCACTAGTACGCTTAACAAAGAAGTTCTAAGGCTCGGGATTTGAAAAATCAAAAACTTTCGTTTGTTTGAGCTAAGCGAGTTTTAAAAGCTTACTTGGCTTGTCAGCTGTCCCGAGCCTTAGAACCTCTGTGCACAAGCGTAGTTGTGAGAGTAATATATTTTTTATCACAGCGTCTTTTGAAAATAAAACTAGCACAACGAGTTAAATTAACAAGTTTATTGAAATTAGGAGGGTTTGTACATTGAAAGTAATAGGTATTAATGGAAGTGCACGTAGGGATGGCAATACTTCTATTATCATTGGGCGTGTTTTCGATGAATTAAAAAAGAAAGGTATAGAAACAGAAATGATACAGCTTGCTGGTAATAATATTCAGGGCTGTATCGGCTGTGGAGGATGTTTTAGAAATCAAAATAATCAATGCGTATTTCAAAATGATATTATAAATAACTGTATTGCCAAAATGATCGAAGCAGATGGCATTATATTAGGTTCGCCAGTATATTTTGGCGATGTCTCAGCCAACATGAAAGCATTTTTAGAAAGAGTAGGCATGGTAGCAAGTGCTAATAATGGGCTTTTTAAGCACAAGGTAGGAGCTGCTGTTGTGGCGGTTCGCCGAGGAGGAGCAATCCATGCTTTTAATACAATGAATTATTTCTTACACTACATGCAGATGTATATGGTGGGCGGAACTTACTGGAATATGGTCTATGGAAAAGAAATTGGTGAAGTTGAGAAGGATGAAGAAGGTATGCAAAATATGAAATCTATTGGAGAAAATATGGCCTTGCTTCTAGAAAAAATTGCAAAATAAAATACCATTGCAAGCGTAAAATAGTCTTATTTAGTAGCTCGGCAGAAAATGAGTAAGGAAATGGAGCGTTAAAGAGTTTAGTCATAAAAATTAGGCTGTGACAAAGGCAATTTCATGACTTTGTCACAGCTCTATATATTATTAATTTCGAGTCTACTAACTTAACTCGTTTTTCTAGATAAATTTACAGAAAGGCGCTGCAATAAAAAACATATTTCATTCACCAGTACGCTTAGCAAAAGAAGTTCTAAGGCTCAGGATTTGAAAAATGTGAATTTCATATATTTTTTATCGCCCCTTAGCCCCTGAACTATCACAACAAGTTAACTTATATATCGCCTTAGCATATATTTCTAAAGCAATAAACATATCCTCCAATACAATATGCTCATTGGGCTGGTGCTCTGTCTTTGTTCTACCCGGTAGAACTGCCCCAAAGGCTACGCAATTATCAATTGCTCTTGCATAGGTGGCTCCTCCTGAGGATATAGGCTCGGAAACCATATCCTTTGTTACCTCCCGGTATACACCAAGAAGGGTGCGAACTAAGAAATGATCCTTCGGGATATAGATTGGTTTCAACCAGTCATATTCTCTATAAGCCAGGCCATATTTATTGGCTGCTCTGCTTATCTTGTTTACTATTTCATCTTTTTCTATCGTCACTGGAATACGAATGTCGATGGACAGGGTTTCCTTTTCCTTTAAGCTTATCTTTCCAATATTGAATTTAAGCTTTCCGGAATCCTCATCTTCACAGGTGCCAAAAATCTTTGTAGCGAAAGGATCTTCCTGAATTTCACCAACAATGAATTCAATAGCTTTAGAAGTAATCCCTATGCTCTTCAAAGCTATTGCAAGTCTGTTTATTGCATTAATGCCCTTTTCTGCGACCTGTGCATGGGCAGATTTTCCTAATACTTTTACACCTTTTTCTTTCAATTCATATTCATATTCATATCCCAGCTCTATGAGTTTGGCTTTCAATTCTTCTTGTTTATCTCCGGTATAAACGATGTTGTCCGGTACGGAATTAAAGGCATTACCTCCTTCTAGAAGGAGGTTAGTTTCGTTTTCTCCCTCCAAAACGATCTGAAGCAGGCCTTTTTCTGCATAAATAAGGGGGAATGTGGAATCAGGCGTGAATCCTGCTGTTGGTTTTTCCTCCTTCTCCATATATTTTTTCATATCACGCCACAGGCTTTCCTCGTCAGTTCCAAAGATAAATCTAAGCCTTTTATTGAATGTTACGCCCAGGTTCATGAGGGCTTTAGCAGCATACACACATGCAAGAATGGGGCCCTTGTCATCCTGAGTTCCTCTTCCATATAACCTTCCATCTTCAATCACGGGATCAAAGGGATCGTGCTTCCAAACATCAAGACTGCCAGGAGGGACAACATCAAGATGTCCTAATATACCTATCAGTTCGTCTCCTTGACCAACTTCAGCATATCCATAATAGCCTTCCGGATCATAATAGGTTCTAAATCCTAATCCTTTACATATTTCCAGGGTCTTTCTCAATGCCTTATCAATATTTTCGCCAAAGGGATATTTTGTTGAATTTTGATCGATTATGCTGGGTATACTTACTAATTCCTTGATCGAGTGAATTAAATCACTTTTCAATGCTTCTAATTCTTTTTTTATTGTCCCATCTGTTAACATACTATTTGATCTCACCAACCTTCATAATTATTAGTATATTTTATTCCTTTTCCGAACCTCTATATGTTAACTTATTTTCCATATATTTTTACTTTCTGGGATTTTAATTTTTAGTTATTCTGTTTTTATTTTATATACTCTGAGTAAATTGTGCAAATGAATATGATTAAATGTTGAGTAAAATTGACCGGATGCAAAGTCATAAGGAGTTGTTATCGCATTTGGAGAAATTCTATTCTCACTGTTTCCATGTACTGTTATACGATTTCTTTCTGGCTTAAATTTTAACGTTGAAACCCTTGATACCTATTCTGTATATGATTTAGCGGTAAAAATAGTTAAGTGGTATAATATAAAAAAATAGAATAAGCTATAAACTTATATATCATATTTTTAAAATCATAGGAGGCGATGGTATGAACGATGTAATAAATCTTTTAAAATCCCACAGGTCTATCAGAAAATATATGCAAAAGCCCGTTGAGGAGGATAAGGTTAAGGCTATAATTGAAGCTGCCCAAAGCGCATCAACCTCAAGCTTCATACAGGCCTATACGATTATCAGGGTTGAGGATAGGGAAAAGAGGAAGAAAATCGCAAAGCTTGCCGGAGAGCAGTCCTATGTTGAAGAGTGCCCGCTATTCCTTGTCTTTTGTGCAGACCTTAACAGGCACAAGTTAGCCTGCAAAATGAACAAGGTGGAAATGGTGGAGGGTTATACTGAATCCTTCATCACTGCAACGGTAGATGCTGCCCTGGCTGCCCAAAATGCAATGGTTGCTGCAGAATCAATGGGCCTTGGAGGTGTTTACATAGGTGGTATTAGAAATAATCCTGATGAAGTGAGCAGGCTTTTAAACATACCTGTTAATGCTTATCCTCTATTTGGAATGTGCCTGGGGTATCCAGATGAAAATCCAGGGACCAAGCCAAGGCTTCCAATGGATTTAGTTTTAAAGGTGGATGAATACACCATTGAGGGAGATGAAGAAAGGCTTAGGGCCTACGATGAAATCGTCAAAGAATACTATTTGGAGAGAACCGATGGAAAAAGAGAAGATACTTGGACCGGAATGATGGCAAAGATGATGAGTAAAGTAATTAGACCCCATATGAAAGGCTTTCTTGAAAAACAGGGGTTTAGGATGAAATAGCAAATTAGTTTAATAGAAAAGAATTATTAAAACGCAAGGGGACGATATAATGAAATTAATTTCATGGAATGTTAACGGTCTTAGGGCCTGTGTTCAAAAGGGTTTTTTGGAGTATTTTAATAGGATAAATGCAGATATTTTTTGTATTCAAGAAACCAAATTGCAGAAGGGTCAAATAGATTTGGAACTTGAGGGGTATAATCAATACTGGAATTATGCAGAGAGGAAGGGATATTCAGGAACAGCTGTATTCAGCAGGATTAAACCTTTAAATGTCAGCTACGGAATAGATATAGAGGAGCATGATAAGGAAGGAAGAGTTATTACGCTGGAATTTGAAGATTTTTATCTTGTAACGGTATATACTCCCAACTCCCAGGAAAAGTTGGCAAGGCTTGATTATAGAATGAAATGGGAAGATGATTTTAGAGGCTATATAAAAAAACTTGATATGATTAAACCTGTAGTTTTATGCGGAGATTTAAACGTTGCCCATAGGGAAATAGACCTTAAAAATCCAAATAGCAACAGGAAAAATGCCGGATTTACAGATGAGGAAAGAAATAAATTTACTGAGCTTTTAAATGAAGGTTTTATAGATACTTACCGCTATTTTTATCCAGATAAGGAAGGAGCCTATACCTGGTGGTCATATAGATTCAATGCAAGGGCTAATAATGCTGGATGGCGTATAGATTATTTCTGTGTATCCGAAAGATTTAAGGATAGGCTCGTAAGCGCTGATATTCATTCAGACGTTTTTGGTTCAGATCATTGTCCTATAGAGCTGATTATAGAGTAAAAGCTGTATATTATTAAGAATTAAAGACAGGGGAAAGGAGATAATAAGAATAAAAGTAAGCTTATCAGGAGGACAAGAATATGGGAAGGATTGAAGATGCAGTTGAAAGAATAAAAGCCCTTGAATGCCCCACAGGGGATGTGGAAAATAGGGTTGAAAGAATGCTTGAGGATTATGGAGTTGTAAATAGGGATAAAATAACCGTAATGAGGGATAAGAGTCTTGACAGGGATGGAGCAGAAGCATATTGCGCTAAAATTACTGGTAGTGGAGGACAATCTGTTGTGATTCTAACAAAATCGGGAATGGATGATTATGTGGCTAAGGTTGTAGATGCTTATATAGATTGAGATTATTAGACAAAAGGGATGGATGATTCCATCCCTAATTATTCAAACTTATAAATCTTTGGATTTTCACCCTTAAAACCACTTTCAAGTATTTCTATAACCGTAAGTATTTCTTCGTCCTTTACAAGTTTATCTTTTCCGTTAATTATAGCGTCATACAGGTTGTCATAAACCCTTCCGTAATCTCCAAGTGGAGTTTTTATTGTAATTTCCTTATCCTGTCCGTTTTCATCGACATATGTAACCTTTCCATATAGTTCCTCCGGATCCAACCCAAAGCCTTCATCCCAGGGCATGATCCCAGCCTTTAAACATTCTTCTTGTTTGTCTATACCGTACTTTATGAAGCTTCCTTTAGTTCCATGAAGAATGAACTTAGGATAAGGGGATTTAACCAGATGGCTTGTTTTAAGTATTACCTTAAAGCTGTCATAGAAAAGTTCAACATGATAATAATCATCGGGATTGTTTTTATTTCTTATGGCCCTTATGTCATAGTATACCTTTTTAGGTCTTCCAAAGATTGATACAATTTGATCCACTGTGTGTACACCAAGTCCGAAGAAGGATCCATCATAATATTTTCCGTTATAAGTGGGGGATTCCGGCCTGTAGTAATCAAAGTGTGATTCGATTTCTACGATGTCGCCTACATATTTTTTGTTAATAACTTCCTTTAGGGCCAGGAAATCGCCGTCAAACCTTCTGTTCTGATAGGGCATTATGATAAGCCCCTTATCTTTAGCGAGGTTTAAAAGCTCCTTTGCTTCCTCTAATGTAGTTGCAAACGGCTTTTCGATTAAAACGTTTTTATTGTGCTCTAAACACAGCTTTGCAAATTCAAAGTGAGTGCTGTGGGGAGTGCATATTGTAACAAGCTTTATTTCCTTGTCTTCAAGCAAGCTGTTTAAGTCGTTAGTAAACTCTATATCATAGTCTTTATATTTGTTTTCAAGCTCTTCCTTCCTTGTTCTGTTATATATCTTCTTTACCTCAATATTTTCCCTTTTTAGGACATAGGGAAGATGGTATCTGTTTGTACTTTTGCCAAACCCAATAAACCCTGTTTTTAATTTCATAGGCATCCCTCCCAAAATGTACTGTTAACTATATAATAACACAACTGCAAAAAGCCTTCCTGATCAAAATAAGCTTTAAGGAAGGCTTTTACTATCATTATATTATTTTTGGCTAAATATTTATAAACTTTATGCACACTGGATTAGGTATTGAAATGGAGTCCCCTATTCTTGTAAGCTTTCCAGTTGAATTATCTATCGAAAATGGAACTATATTGTTTGTATCCTGGTTTGCTGCTATGAGGAATTTCCCTGTTGGGTCTATTGCAAAATCCCTTGGATGTTCACCACCCGTTGATTCATGGCCGACAACCTCAAGCCTTCCCGAGGTTATATCTATTCTAAAGATAGCTATGCTGTTGTGGCCGCGATTTGATGCATATAAATAACGCCCGTCAGGTGATACATAAATAGCGCTGCCCAGGTTTTCACCATTAAAACCCTCAGGAAGGGCTGAAATGTATTGTATTTCTTTAAAGCCATCTGAAGGGGAGTATTCTAATGCTACAATCTCAGAGCTGAGCTCTGTTATTATATATGCAAATTTACCATTTGGGTGGAAAGCCAGATGTCTTGGTCCGCATCCAGGCCTTAGCGAGAGGGAAAGACCATTAGCCTCTGACAAACTTCCCCTGTTTAAACTATAAACAGCAAGCTTATCTATACCTAAATCTACAGCGCAGAGATATTTTTCATCGGGGGTCAAGGCTGCATAGTGAGCATGAGCCTTTTCCTGCCTTTCCTTGTTTGGGCCGGAGCCTTCATGGGTTATAACCGATGAAGGGATATCAATTCCTCCATCTTCCCTTACCGGAAATACTTCAATAGTTGCCCTGTGATAGTTTGCTGAAAATACATATTCATTTTTACTGTTAAGGCCTACATAGCATGGCGGCTTTCCCTGTGAAACCTGGTAATTTATTAATTCAAGGTCGCCTGAATTCTTTATTTTAAATGCAGCTACTCCTCCACCGTCCCCAACCTTTGCTACGGAATAGAGGAGCTTATTATTCTTGTCTATTGCAAGGTATGTAGGATTCTCCATCTCACCTGCAAGGCTGACATCCTCAATTTTTCCTGATGATGCATCCATTGTAAATCTATAAATTCCTTTACTTTCACCGTTGGTATATGTACCAACATATGCAGTAAGCTTATTTGTATTCATAACATATTCCTCCATAAAATATACTTAATAGCCTATACCGATAGAATAAATGAATTTTGTATAATTATAGTTTTAATCCGGGTAGAAATCAAATATCAAAAGTGTCCTTTTATTCAGAAAAAAAGAACTCTGCTTTTATTATTTATCATCAGGTATTGTTTTATAAGGTATTTTACTGTTTGCGCTGAAATGAAATGTATTACAGATGCTTATACAATTTTTACTTTTGGATCATCAATAGGTATTTATATGATATATGTTGATTTTAAAAAAAAAGGGTAGTATAATATAAATATTTCGTATGCGAAATATTTATATACGAAATATTTAGACAGATTGATAAAGAGGAGTTAATATAATGGAAAATAACAAAGGAACCCGGATATCACTTTTAATTAAGGAAATCAATGGGCTTATGAAACAGAGCATTAAGCAGATGTTTGACGAGACGGGTCTTACCACCCCACAGATAATGGTTCTGGCAACCTTAAGCAAGTATGGGAGCATGAGGATTAGTGAGTTAAGTGAAAAATTAAGCCTCTCTAACAGCACTATATCAGGTATTGTAGACAGGCTTGAAAATCAGGGCTATGTAGAAAGGGTAAGGAGCAGAAAGGATAGGCGTGTTGTGCATGTATCTTTTTCTGAAAAATGCCGAAGGATGATGCATGGTGATTTCCACAGAATAATAGAACAAAATCTTGAGAAAAAACTGGCAGGGGCTGATCCTGGACAAATAGATGATATATTAAAGGGACTTGAAACGTTAAAGAGTCTGCTGGAGTTAAATTAATAATGCAATTTATATTGTTTTAAGTAATGCTTTAAACCTAAAAAGGAGGATGATGTTCATGATAAAACTTTTTAGATATCTTAAGCCCTATGCAGCCATCATAGGGGTTGTCATAGTGCTTTTATTCTTTCAAGCTATGGCAGAGCTGTACTTACCAACCCTCATGTCTGATATAGTTGATAATGGTATAGTAAATGGTGATACCAATTATATATTAAGGGTTGGAGGGTTCATGCTTCTTGTGGCCCTTGGAAGCGCCATCTGCATAATTTCGGCCAGTTTTCTGTCGTCGAAAACTGCAATGGCCTTTGGAAGGGATCTTCGCAGGGAAGTTTTTACAAGGGCAGAGAGCTTTTCACTGCACGAGTTTGATAAAATATCAACCTCATCCATGGTTACGCGAACTACAAACGATATTAACCAGATTCAGCAGGTAACGGTTATGATGATGCGTTTCATGATTACCGCCCCCATAATGGCAGTTGGAGGCCTTATCATGGCAATGTCAAAGGATAAAAAACTCACATTAGTACTTGCCGTTGCCGTACCTCTTCTTGGTCTTGTTATTTTTCTTGTAGCAAGAAAAGCAATACCGCTGTTTAAGGCAATGCAGGCAAAGATAGATAAGATAAACCTTGTTGTGCGTGAAAACCTTACAGGCATCAGGGTGATACGTGCATTTAACCGCATTGATGATGAAAAAAAACGTTTTGAAGAGGCGAGCTATGATTTTACAGTCACAGCCATTAAGGTAAACAAGTTGATGGCCTTTGTGATGCCTGTTATGATGATTATAATGAACTTAACCAGCATTGCAATTATATGGTTTGGAGGTATACGTATAGATAACGGGGATATGCAGGTAGGGGATATGATGGCCTTTATCCAGTATGCAATGCAGATCATGTTCTCTTTCCTCATGCTTGCCATGATGTTTGTTTTAATTCCTCGTGCTGAAGCATCGGCAGACAGAATAAACGAAGTCCTTGAAATGGAGCCTGAAATTACTGATATAAAGCATCCAAGGAAGGCTGATATGCAAAGAGGATATGTTGAGTTTAGGGATGTCACATTCAGATATCCCGGTGCAGAGCAGCCCGCTATCAAGAATATAAGCTTTATCGCAAGGCCTGGAGAAACAACTGCTATAATTGGAGGTACAGGTTCAGGAAAGTCTACTCTTATAAGTCTTATTCCACGCTTTTATGACGTTCAAAGCGGAAGCGTTTTAGTTGATGGAGTAGACGTTAGAGAGATGGCTCAGGAGGATTTGAGGGCTAAAATTGGCTTTGTACCCCAGAAGGCAGTATTGTTTACAGGTACAATTGCTGAAAATATCAGATATGGCAAGGAGGATGCAACGGATGAAGAGGTAGTGCATGCAGCAGAAGTAGCTCAGGCGGCTGACTTTATTGCCAATATGAAGGAAGGATATGATGCAGTTATCGCACAGGGCGGCAACAACCTTTCAGGAGGACAAAAGCAGCGTTTATCCATTGCACGCGCCCTTGTAAGAAAGCCTGAGATTTATATATTTGATGACAGCTTCTCAGCCTTGGATTTTAAAACAGATGCAAAGCTCAGGAAGGCACTTAATGAGGAAACAAAGGATGCAACTGTAATCATTGTTGCCCAGAGAGTAAGCACAGTAATGGATGCTGATAGAATAATAGTTTTAGATGAGGGTAGAATTGCAGGGATTGGAACCCATAGTTCCCTTTTAAAGACATGTGAGATATATCGCGAAATTTTAGCTTCACAGCTCAGTGAGGAGGAATTAATATGAGCGAAAATAGAAGAAACAGACCAGGGCGAGGCCCCATGGGCCATGGAGGCCCTCCAATGGGAAGGCCGGTAGAAAAGGCTAAGGATTTTAAGGGAACATCGAAAAGGCTTATTAAGTATTTAATGCCGCGAAAATTTAACCTTATAGCAGTGTTTATAACTGCAATAATAAGTACCGTGTTTAATATTATAGGCCCGAAAATCATGGGAAAGGCTACAACAAAGCTCTTTGAAGGGCTTATGAATAAAGCCAGGTATGCCATGGATTTGTTTAAGCCTCAAAACATACCAGAGATTTTAAAAATGCCGGATTTGCCTGAATCAATCAGAAAGATGATAAACGATATGATTGCAAATCCAAAGGCAGCTAAGGGAGCACTCCCAAAGATGGATATTACGAATATAGATCCTGAGGTATGGCGATTTATAAGCAAGCACGGTCCCAAAATAGATTTTAAATATATAGGAAACATCGTTTTAATATTGATAGGTCTTTATATAGTAAGTGCGGCCTTTAATTACATTCAGCAGTATATTATGGCGGGAGTTGCACAGAAGACCGTATTCGATATGCGCAGGGATGTAAATGAAAAGCTTAACCGCTTGCCCCTCAAGTACTTTGATTCTCGCACCCATGGAGAAATATTAAGCCGTGTTACAAACGATCTTGATACTGTTGCAGCTACGCTTCAGCAGAGCCTGACTCAGCTTATTACATCGGTTGTAACAATAGTGGGCATAATAATAATGATGCTGACCATAAGTCCGATTTTAACCCTTGTAACTATAGTAACCCTTCCGCTTTCTGTTTTAGTAACAATGGCTATAGCTAAAAAATCACAGAAGCTCTTTGCTAAGCAGCAAAAAATCCTTGGGGAGTTAAATGGACATGTAGAGGAGATGTATACAGGACATAGAATTGTAAAGGCCTTTGGACATGAGGAAAGGGCAATAAATAAGTTCAATGAAATAAACGAGAGGCTGTACAGTGTAGGATGGAAGGCTCAGTTTATTTCAGGCATTATAATGCCCATGATGAACTTTATCAACAACATAGGATATGTTCTTGTATCGGTGGTTGGAGGAATATTTGTTACTAAGGGCAGAATTAATATAGGCGATATTCAGGCCTTTATTCAGTATTCAAGGCAGTTTGGTCAGCCAATAGTTCAAACTGCAAACATAGCAAATATCCTTCAGTCAACGGTTGCAGCAGCTGAGCGCGTTTTTGAAATATTGGACGAGGTTGAGGAAATACCCGATAAGGAGGATGCTAAAGTTATAGAGTTTCCCAAGGGTGGGGTTAGGTTTGAAAACGTTACGTTTGGCTATAAGGAAACTGTTAAACTTATGGAAAATATAAATATAGATGTAAAACCCGGTCAGATGATTGCAATTGTAGGGCCTACTGGAGCAGGAAAGACAACGCTTGTAAATCTTCTTATGCGATTCTATGAAATTCAGGGAGGAAGGATTACCATAGATGGAGTTGACATAAGGGACCTAAGGCGCGGGGATTTGCGAAGGATGTTTGGAATGGTGCTTCAGGATACGTGGCTGTTTACAGGTTCCATAAAGGACAATATAGCCTACGGACGAAAGGGTGCAACCTTTGAAGAAGTTGTAAGGGCAGCAAAGGCAGCCCATGCAGACCACTTTATTAGAACCCTTCCGGAGGGCTATGATACAATATTAAATGAAGAGGCTTCAAATATTTCGCAGGGACAAAAGCAGCTTTTAACTATTGCCCGTGCGATACTTGCAGACCCTGTAATACTAATACTTGATGAAGCTACATCGAGCGTAGATACGAGAACGGAGGTTCAGATACAAAGGGCAATGGCAAACCTTATGAAGGGAAGAACAAGCTTTGTTATTGCCCACAGGCTCTCAACAATCCGTGATGCAGATCTGATACTTGTTATGAATAACGGAAAAATTATTGAACAGGGAAATCATAGGGAACTTCTTGAAAAGGGAGGTTTCTATGCAGACCTTTACAATAGCCAGTTTACAGGTGGGAAGGATAGCGGCGAAGCTGTGTAAAATAAAAAAACTGCTGGAAAATGAAATTTTTCAGCAGTTTTTTTATTTTACTCCCATATACTCCAGGCTATTTTGACACAAAATTTTGTAATTAGTATAATTGAAGTATAAATATTTTGTATATTCGGTTTTTTAAGTAAATACTTCCTTACAAATAATATAAGGAGCAGGGGGATATTATGTACAAGCTTATTTTGGTTGATGATGAGGAAGAAGTAAGAAGGGGTATCCTTGAAAAAATAGAATGGGAAAGAATAGGTTATGAAGTTATAGGGGAAGCAGGTAATGGTATAGATGCTCTTGAAATCGCTGAAAAGACCATTCCTGATGTTGTAATAACTGATATTAAAATGCCATTCATGGATGGTATAACTCTCTGTGAGAAGCTTAAGGAAAGATTTCCGACAACAAAGATAATAATTTTAACCGGTTTTGATGAGTTTGAGTATGCCCAAAGGGCGATAAAGCTAAATGTAGTAGAGTATGTTTTAAAGCCAATCTCATCGAGGGAACTTATAGACATACTTGAAAAGGTTAAGGCAGCACTTGATAATGAAATTGTCCAGAGAAAGGATATAGAAGCCTTAAGGGAACATTATAAAAAAAGCCTTCCTTTACTCAGAGAAAAATTCCTTGGATCCCTCATTGATAGCAGGATGAACAGAGATGAAATCCTGGAAAAATCCCGGACATACGGAATAGATATAGATGGAAAAACATTTGCTGTATCTGTTATAAGCGTTGGAAGAGGTAGTGAAGGCTTTGAAGAAAATATTGATTTTTCTGAAGCTGACAACAATGAACTCATCAGGGTTGCTGCTTTAAATATATCAGAAGAAATAATTAAAAAACATGGATCGGGAACTGCCTTTCTATATAGAGACTATATAGTTATAATATTCACCTTTGAAAACGACAACAGCGATGCTCTTGTGAACTGGATATTTACAGTCCTTGAGGAAATACGACAGAATATTGAAAAATATTACGGCGCTGCTGTAACAATAGGCGTAGGAAGTCTTTGTAGCAGCATTACAGAAATCCCATATTCCTATAAGGGGGCAGTTGCAGCACTTGATTACAGGATGATTTTAAACAGCAGCATTATTTATGTAGACGATGTGGAACCAAAATGTACAAGCAGCGTTGTGTTTGATGAGCTTAAGGAACGTTCCCTTATAAGCTGTATAAAGGTTGGTACCGATGAGGAAATCGTTAAAACAATAGACAGGCTTTTTGAAGAGATTATAGATAGAAAGGCATCTTTTAAGGATTATCAGATATATTTGCTTGAGATGCTGACGACGATTTTAAAGGTTGCAAGGGACTTGAATGCAGATATGGATAGGATTTTCGGCACTAATTATAACCTGTTTGTGGAGCTGTATAAGTTTAGGAGTTTAAAGGAGGTTAAGGACTGGATAAGAAATATATGTATTCGTATAAGAAGTTATATTTCAAGGGATCGTCAGGATACATGCAAGCTAATTGTAAAAAGGGCCAGGGAATATGTTGAGCAGCACTATGGGGAAAGCGATATAACAATAGATAAGGTTTGTAAATATCTGCATATCAGCCCGACTTATTTTAGCACATTATTCAAAAAAGAAACAAAGCTTACATTTGTTAATTATCTTACCCAGGTGAGGATGGAGGCTGCAAAGGAACTATTAAGAACCACGGATTTAAAATCCTTTGAGATAGCAAGGAAGGTTGGCTATTCTGAGCCAAATTATTTCAGCTACAGCTTTAAAAAGAACTTTAACATGTCCCCATCCCAGTATAGAAAGGCTTTTAAATAAACATAAGGGAGAGGTTATGCTTGAGTCAAAGATTATTTAAATACTTAAAGAATTCCTTTATGGGTATAATTAATTCTTTCAGAATTAAAAGCATACAGTTCATTATTACTGTATCCTTTATGTTTATTACTACTCTTGCGATGGTTTTTGTTGGTACTACGATCTATAATAGGATTTCAAATCTTGCAGAGCAGAATGCCTTCATCAATACACGTCAAATAATTGACCAGGTTAATTTAAACCTTGATTATTATTTAAGAAGTATGCTTGAGACGTCCAATTATCTGGACAACATCATATATTACAATGAGAGCATACCTAACGAAAAGCTTACAGAACAGATGAATGTGGTATTAAATTCGAGAAAGGATATAGTTACGCTGGCCGTATTTTCAAGTGAAGGTGAACTTGTTGCCGGAGTACCTCCCTTTAAGGTTAAAAATACTGTTGATATTACCGAGCAGGACTGGTTTAAGGTGCCTCTGCAGGAGCCAGCGAACCTTTTTTTTTCATCACCCCACGTACAAAATCTATTTGAGGGTCAGCACAATTGGGTTGTATCCCTCAGCAGGCAGGTAACGTTTAATAAAGATGGAAAAAAGGTCAAGGGGGTTCTGCTGGTTGATATGAACTTCAATGTTATAGACCAGCTCTGTCAGAAGGTAAGCCTTGGTAAAAGAGGATATATATATATAATAGATTCAAAGGGCAACATAGTTTATCATCCTCAGCAGCAGCTTATAAACATAGGACTTAAACGAGAAAATATAGAAGAGGTACTTGAACATGTATTTGGCAGATATATTGACAATTTTGGAGGGGAAGAGAGGCTTGTTACTATTCAAACCGTTAATTACAGCAGATGGAGGATAGTTGGCATTGCCTACATGGATGAAATTGTAGGTATTAAAAAAGATATAGGAAACTATGTTCTGTGGATTTCTGCTTTAGGAATGCTCATTGTAATTTCCATATCCGCATTTATATCTGCAAAAATTTCAAAGCCAATAAAACAGCTTGAAAAGTCTATGAAGCTGGTTGAAGAAGGCCAATTTGATATAAACATTGATGTTAAAGGTGAAGCAGAGGTTGCACAACTGTCAAAAACCTTTAATCTTATGGTAACAAGGATAAGGCAGCTTATGAAGCAGATTGTTCATGAGCAGGAGGCAAAGAGGATAAGTGAAATTAATGCACTTCAGGCTCAAATAAATCCCCATTTCTTATATAATACCCTGGATTCAATAGTCTGGATGGCAGAGCATGAAAAGAGTGAAGACGTAATAACTATGGTAACGGCCCTTGCAAAGCTCTTCAGAATAAGCATAAGTAGAGGGAAAAATATAATAACCGTTAGAGAGGAGCTTGAGCACGCGAAAAACTATCTGGTTATTCAAAAGAAAAGGTATAAAAACAAGTTTGAGTTTGAGATAGAAGCTCAGGGGGAAGTACTTGACTTAAAGACGCCGAAGCTAATTCTCCAGCCTATAATTGAAAATGCCATTTATCATGGAATCGAATATATGGTGGATAAAGGGTTTATTAAAGTTTCAGTATCCATAGCTGATGGAAAGCTTCTATATCAGGTAATGGATAATGGTCTTGGTATGGAACCGGAAGTACTTAACAATTTATTGATTAATGAACCAAAGAGTAAGAAGGGATCAGGTGTTGGAGTAAAGAATGTGCATGAAAGAATACAGCTTTACTTCGGCAGAGAATATGGGCTTCAAATAGAGAGTGAGCTGGAAGAAGGGACAAATGTAAAGATATGGCTTCCAATAGTAAGGGATGAGAATCCGGAGGGGTTGCTTCATGAGAAAAATGATAAAGCTGTTTAGACTTGTCTTTCTAACTATATTTACAGTTTTTTTAATTTCCTGTACAAAAAATAATGATATAAACAACACATCAAGGAAAAACATTTCACTTATTTTAAGAACAAGCTATGGATATCACTGGGGGACTATAAAAATGGGCGCCTATGCGGCTGCAAGGGAATTCAATGTAGATATTGATTATACTTCCCCCTATGATGAAGACGATGTAAATGAACAAATAAATCTTGTCAATCAGGCAATAGAAAAAAAGGTGGATGCATTGATACTGGGGGTTAGCGATTACGAGGCTCTTTCCGAGTCTATAGAAAGGGCCTATAAACAGGGCATCCCCGTAATCGTAGTAGACTCTGAAGTAGATACGGAAAAAGTAAACAGCTGTATTTTAACAAATAATTATGAGGCTGGAAAAAAAGCCGGTGATGTACTTGCTGATATTATAGGAAAGGAAGGAAAAGTAGGTATTATAAATTATGATAAGGAGGACAGGAATGCACAGTTGAGGGAGGAGGGGTTAATTAGCGCTATAAAAAAATACCCTGAAGTTAAGGTTGCTGCAAAGGAGTATTGCTTCTCGGATATGAAGCAGGCCTATAACCTTGCAAAGAAGATGCTTTCAGAGAACCCTGATATAGACGCAATTGTAGCTTTAAATGAGGTAGCCTCTGAAGGGGTAGCTCAGGCAGTTGATGAAATGAAACTTAAAGGAAGTGTTAAAGTAATGGCCTTCAACAGTACTTTTCAGGAAATTGACTACATGGATAAGGGCATAATTCAGGCAACAATAGTTCAAAACCCATTTAATATGGGTTATTTGAGCGTTAAATATGCCCTTGATTCCATAGAAAAGAAGGAGATCGATAAACGCATATATATAGACTCCAGGGTCATTTATAGAGACAATATGTATCTTCCAGAAAACCAAAAACTTCTATTTCCATTTATAAAGTAAAGCCTTTTTATGGATTTAATTTATACTCCTCGATTATTATTCCAAAAATATCCATAGAATACAGTAGGATTTTTATATATTATAATAGGATTTTGTATTCATTTATTGTCTGAATTGAATAATAATTGAATTGTAACATGGAATTTGAGTATGATATTATGATATTTTTGCTTCAATAATAGTATATATATATATTAAATATATATATAATTCAATAATTTAGGGGGGATCTTTATGAAAAAGGTTATTTCAACCTTGCTGGCCGGAGCTTTAATATCAACAATGCTTTCAGGCTGCGGCAGCACAAATACCTCAAGTGGAGGAGGTTCATCCGACAAACCGCCTGTAGGTGTTGCAATTTACAAATTTGACGACACCTTTATGACAGGAGTACGTAATGCTATTTCCGATGCTGCAAAGGACGTGGCAAACGTTGAAATCGTTGACAGCCAGAATTCACAGTCAACTCAGAACGATAAGGTAGACCTCTTTATTACAAAAAAGGTAAAGGCCCTTGCAATTAACCCTGTTGATCGTACAGCAGCAGGTGCAATCATTGATAAAGCGCAGAAAGCTAACATACCTGTTGTATTCTTTAATCGTGAACCTCTTCCAGAGGATATGAAAAAATGGGATAAGGTTTACTACGTTGGTGCGAAGGCAGAAGAATCCGGAACCATATCAGGACAGCTTATTGTTGACTACTGGAAGTCACACCCCGAAGCCGATAAGAATAAGGACGGAGTTTTACAGTATGTTATGTTAAAGGGAGAGCCGGGACATCAGGATGCAGAACTTCGTACAAAGTATTCAATAAAGGCCATTGAAGATGCAGGTATAAAGGTTGAAAAGCTTGCTGAAGATACAGCTATGTGGGATAGAGTAAAGGGACAGGACAAGATGCAGACATTCCTTGCTGCACATGGAGATAAGATTGAAGCTGTTCTTGCAAACAATGACGATATGGCACTTGGAGCTATTGAGGCTTTAAAGGCTGCTGGATATTTTAAGGATGGCAAGTACATTCCTGTTGTTGGTGTTGATGCAACTGCACCTGCACTTCAGGCACTTGAAGAAGGAACGCTTCTTGGAACCGTATTAAACGACGCCAAGAACCAGGGTAAGGCAACATTAAACATTGCAGTTGCACTTGCAAAGGGACTGACGCCATCAAAGGATAACGTTGGATATGATATTACAGATGGAAAATATGTATGGATACCTTATAAGAAGATAACAAAGGAAAATATAAACGATGCTAAATAATGAGAAATAAATTATCTATGGAAAGCAAGGGGATAATGAGCGCTGTACTCAACCCTTGTTTTCTAATATATTAAAATATATAAAAATGCCATAAATGTCAAAGGCAGGAGGCGGTAACTTGAGGGAAACCGAATTCGTACTTGAAATGAATAATATCTCTAAGGAATTTCCCGGGGTAAAGGCACTCGATAACGTAACCTTAAAGGTACGCCCAGGAACTGTACATGCCCTTATGGGAGAAAACGGAGCAGGAAAATCAACCCTTATGAAATGCCTTTTCGGGATATATAAACAGGATTCAGGGGACATAATCCTGGATGGTGAAAAAGTTGAAATAAATAACTCAAAAATTGCCCTTGATAATGGAATTTCAATGATACACCAGGAGCTTCACCCGGTGCCCCTAAGAAGTGTAATGGAAAACATATGGCTTGGAAGATTTCCTATACGTAGATTAGGACCATTAAAATTTGTTGATCATAAAAAAATGTATAAAGATACGGAGAAGCTCTTTAAAGAGCTTAACATGGATATAAAGCCCGATACAATAGTAGGAAGTATGTCTGTTTCAAAGATTCAGATGATGGAAATTGCAAAGGCTGTATCCTATAATTCAAAGGTTATAATAATGGATGAGCCAACCTCATCATTAACCGAAAACGAAGTAGAACATTTATTTGCAATAATCCATAAATTGAAAAGCAAGGGAGTTGCAATCATTTATATATCTCATAAAATGGAAGAAATACTTAAAATTTCTGATGAAGTAACCATAATGCGTGATGGCAGGCGTATAGGCACATGGCCCGCTTCAGAGCTTACAACCGATATGATAATATCTAAAATGGTAGGACGAGAACTTACAAACAGGTTTCCGGAGAGGAGAAATACACCTGGTGAGGTGTTACTTAAGGTTGAAAAACTTACATCACCCAACCCCAGGTCCTTTAAAGATGTGTCCTTTGAACTTAGAAGGGGTGAAATACTTGGAATAGGGGGGCTTGTTGGCGCCCAGCGTACGGAGCTTGTAGAGGCAATATTTGGTTTGAGAGCTGTGCAGTCTGGACAAATTTATATAAACGGAAAGGAAGTTAAAATTAAATCTCCAATAGATGCTAAAAACCACAGGATTGCCCTTCTTACTGAAGAAAGGCGTGCAACAGGGATAATACCCGTTTTATCAGTCCTTGAGAACACACTTATTGCCAATCTAAAGAACTATGTAAAGCCCTATTTTCTTCTAGATGAGAAGAAGAGGAGGGAAGATGGAGAAAAAATTATAGAAAGGCTTAAGGTAAAGACGCCTTCTTCAAATACGCTTATAAAGGATCTTTCAGGTGGAAATCAGCAGAAGGTGTTAATTGCAAGATGGCTTCTTACCGAGCCTGAAATATTAATACTTGATGAGCCTACCCGTGGTATTGATGTTGGTGCAAAATATGAAATATATACTATAATGGCAGACCTTGCAAAGCAGGGTAAAAGCATTATTATGATATCATCTGAAATGCCCGAGCTTATGGGAATGTCTGACAGGATAATGGTTATGTGCGAAGGACGTCTTTCAGGGTTTGTTGATGGAAAAAATGCAACAGAGGAAGAAATAATGCGACTTGCTACGCGGTTTATTGCCTAAGGGGGGAGGATTATAGATGAGCAATTTAAAATTAAAAAATGATGAAGTAAAAAATGCCATAAAACCCAAGAAGATAAAGGAGTTAGTATCACAAAATGCAATATATGTAGTTCTTGTAGTTCTCATAGTAGCCATTGCAGTAGTAAATCCCAGATTTATATCATTTGCAACTTTTAAAGATATATTGCTTCAAAATTCAACGAGGGCTATTATAGCTTTAGGTATGTCATTTATACTTATAACGGGAGGAGTTGACCTTTCAGCAGGGCGTGTCGTTGGACTTGCAGCGGTTCTCTCTGCCTCAATGCTTCAAAAGGCGGATTATTCAAGAAGATTTTTTCCTGATATGCCGAATTTGCCACTATGGCTGCCCATTGTAATTGCTGTGGCAGCGGGACTTGCATCAGGCCTTCTGAATGGATTTATTATTTCAAAATTTAATGTTCCACCGTTTATTGCAACGCTTGGAACAATGGTAATTGTATATGGAGCCAATTCCATATACTTTGACCTGCCTCCAAACGACTCACAGCCTATAGGTGGGCTTAGAAGTGACTTTACCAATCTTGGTTCGGGTTCTATCCTTTCAATACCTATTATAATATTGATAGCTATTATTGTAACACTTATTGTGTGGGTAATTCATAATAAGACACGGCTTGGCAAAAACATGTTTGCGATAGGTGGAAATGCTGAGGCTGCGAAGGTTTCAGGAATTAACGTCGGGCGTACCCTTTTGATTTTGTACGGAATTGCAGGTGCACTCTTTGCACTGGGAGGAGTCCTGGAGGCAGCAAGAACAGGCGGTGCAACCAATAACTATGGCAACATGTATGAGCTTGATGCCATTGCAGCCTGCGTCGTTGGCGGGGTGTCAAACCTTGGAGGTATAGGAACAGTACCTGGAGTAATAACTGGCGTTTTAATATTTGGAGTAATAAACTATGGTTTAACATATATCAATATAAACCCATACTGGCAGCTTATAATAAAGGGTCTTATCATTGTAGCGGCTGTTGGATTTGATATTAGAAAGTATCTGGCTAGAAAGTAAAATTCGTTTAAAAAAGATGCAGGTTTATCTGCATCTTTTTATTTACCTTGACTTTTTCGTTTTTAGTATTGCCAGGGCCTTAGGTAAATATGCAGATTTTGAAGGAAAATGTGAACTGTCCCTTGATTATTATAAATTCTTACTTTATTAAGGCATTTGTGTATATGATAGTCCCTTTAGGAGAAAACTTTATTTAGTGAAACTATAAGGGAGGTATAAAAATGAGTGAAACCATTTTGGAAAGAACTGAGGGACGCATAAGCTATCATGATTCCGTGGAGGAGATGGTAAAAAGAATAAGGGAAGATGGAATGTCTAACGTCTTTGATAGATGGGCCTCTCAGGAAAAAATAAGATGTAAGTTCTGCCTTGAGGGAATGAGCTGTCAGCTTTGTTCTCAAGGACCCTGCAGGATAAACCTTAAGGGTGAACAGCAAAAGGGAGTGTGCGGGATTGGACCAGACGCTATGGCAATGAGAAACATGCTCCTTAGGAATATAATGGGGGCAGGTACATATGGACACCATGCATATGAGGCATTCAGGACCTTAAAGGCGACAGGAGAGGGAAAAACTCCTTTTAAAATTAAAGATGTTGATAAGCTAAAGTGGATGTGTGAAAAGGTAGGGATTAACATTAACCAGGATATAAACAGGATGGCTGTAGAGCTTGCAGACTTTTTAATGACAGAGATGAGAAGGGGTTCAAATGAATCCAGCGTAATGGTTGATGTTTTTGCACCCAGGAAGAGAAAACAGATCTGGAAGGACCTTGGGATATATCCTGCTGGTGTTGAACATGAGGAGCAAAATGCTGTGGCAAGCTGTCTTACAAATGTAGATGGAGATTATGTTTCCCTTGCTAAAAAGGCCTTAAGGCTTGGACTTTCAACTATATATACAGCGCAGATAGGGCTGGAAATGGTGCAGGATATACTATTTGGAACTCCAACTCCCCACGAGGTAAATGTAGACCTTGGAATTATGGATCCGGATTATGTAAATATAGTATTTAACGGACATCAGCCCTGGGCAGGAGTTGCTACACTTCAAAAAGCAAGAACAAAGGAGGTTCAGGACAGGGCAAAGGCTGCAGGTGCAAAGGGTTTAAGAATAGTAGGTTCAATAGAAACAGGACAGGAGCTTCTTCAAAGGTTTGAGATTGATGATGTTTTTGTTGGGCTTATGGGTAATTGGCTTGCAATAGAACCTCTTCTTGCAACAGGTACAGTTGACGTATATGCAATGGAGGAAAACTGTTCACCGCCTTCAATAGACCATTATGCAGAAAAGTATCAGGTAACTTTAGTTGGTGTAAGCACAATAATAGGAATACCTGGACTAAACCACATGATTCCATATCATCCTGATAAAGTAGATGAAATGGCAGATAAGCTTATAGATCTTGCAATCGAAAATTTCAAAAAGAGAAAAGATAAGGTAAAACCTATGGTTCCAAAACATATTCAAAGGGCAATATCAGGTTTTTCAACTGAAGCATTGCTTAATGCCCTTGGAAATAAGCTTGATCCACTTGTTGATGTTATAGCAGCAGGCAAAATAAAGGGAGTCGTAGCCCTTGTAAACTGTTCAACGCTTAGAAACGGGCCACATGACTGGAATACAATAAATCTTGTGAAGCAGCTAATTAAGAAGGATATTTTAGTTGTGGCGGGAGGATGTGGAAACCACGGACTTGAAGTTGCGGGGCTCTGCAATTTCGATGCAATAGAGATGGCAGGACCGGGGCTCAAGGAAGTATGCAATATGCTTAAGATTCCTCCTGTGTTAAGCTTTGGAACCTGCACAGATACAGGAAGAATTTCCATGCTTGTTACAGAGATTGCAAACCATCTTGATGTTGATATTCCTGACCTTCCAATAGCAGTAACTGCACCTGAATGGATGGAGCAAAAGGCAACAATAGATGGGGTATTTGCCGTTGCATATGGCGCATATACACATCTATCTCCAACTCCATTTTTAACAGGAGGCAGAGATCTTGTTAAGCTTCTCACAGAGGATGTGGAAGGTCTTACAGGAGGCAAGATTGTACTTGGAGATGACCCTGTGGAGGCTGCAGACAACATAGAGGCTCACATAATAAGTAAGAGAAGGAAATTAGGGCTTGGATGATTTTAAAGTTTATTAAATAAAATTAATAGCCTCTGCATAGAGAGTAGAGGTTATTTTTTATTCTGTTATATCATAAATATAATTAATATTAACTCGTTTTGCTGGATAAATTTACAGATCCGCGCTGCGATAAAAAATATATTTCATTCACCAGTACGCTTAGCAAAGAAGTTCTAAGGCTCGGGATTTGAAAAATGTGAATTTCATATATTTTTTATCTGCGCTCAGCCCTTGAACTAGCACAACGGATTAATATTAAATATTACATAAAGTTCTAAAAATGAAATCATAAAAATAAAAACTTGCAAAAATCTTTAAAAAAGTATTGACAGGGAATTTTAATTGTGGTAATTTATACACAATAATATTTCGCTAAAGGGAATAATAAGTTAATATGATAATGACGATGACGAAGACAAAACTATCGGTAAATCAATCACAGAGAGCCGGGTATGCTGAGAGCCGGTATTGATTTGATAGATAATGATCACTTCAGAGTCGTATAGCCGAAGCTTAGTAGGCTATAACGTGGGGGCCCCGTTAAAAGGCCAGGGTTTTATTGAACCTGATGAGATAATTATCGTGAGATAATTATGAAGTAGAGTGGTACAGCGTTTTATACGCCTCTACATGTATATTTATACATGTAGAGGCCTTTTTATATATTAAAAAAGCTAAGGGGGGATTTGGTTGGGAATTTCCACTGGACAGGATGAAGATGGTATTATTACTGGCATTTTATTAAATAAAAAAATATTTGATGGAAAGGGTTGAGAATATGAGTAAAAAGGTGTCTTTATTCATGTCACTGATTCTCATGTTAAGCTTATTTGCGGGGTGTTCTTCAAAGGCCACAGGCGGAAACTCGGATAAAATAAAAGTAGGACTTAACTATGAGCTTTCAGGAAACGTTGCAACATACGGACAGGGCCTTGTGGAGGGCATTGAACTTGCATTTGAAGAGATAAATAAAAATAGCGGAGTTCTCGGAAAACAGATAGAGATGATTAAAGTTGACAACAAATCAGACAACGCTGAGGCTGCAAATGTATCAACAAGGCTTGCAACAAGGGATAAGGTAGTTGCAATTTTAGGAGCTGCAACCTCAGGAAACACAAAGGCTGCTACTCCTGCAGCAATGCAAAATAAAGTTCCATTGATATCCGCTTCAGCCACTGCAGACGACGTAACAGTGGACAGCAACGGAAAGGTTAGAGAATTTGTATTCAAAACCACATTTAGTGATTCCTTCCAGGGGGTTATGATGGCTAACTTTGCTTATAACGATTTAGGACTTAAAAAGGCAGCAGTTTTAATCGATACAACCAGCGATTACAGCAAGGGGCTTTCAAAGAATTTTCAGGATACCTATAAAAAACTTGGGGGAACTATAGTAACTGAAGAGGCCTATCAGGCTAAGGAAACTGACTTTAAGGCCGTTTTAACAAAGATTAAGGGAACTAATCCAGATGTACTGTTTGTGCCGGGATATTATGAAGAGGTTGGACTTATAGTTAAACAGGCAAGAGAACTTGGACTTAACGTACCTATACTTGGAGGAGATGGATACGATTCTCCAAAGCTTGCTGAGATAGCAGGAAGGGATGCATTGAACAACGTATACTACTCAAATCATTATTCATCGCAGGACAACACCCCGGAGGTTGTAGAGTTCAAGGAGAAATTTAACAAAAAGTATGGAAAGGATCCCGATGCCTTCAATGCATTAGGTTACGACCTGGCATATTTCCTTGCAGATGCTCTTAAGAGAGCGGGGGCTGCAGATCCTGTAAAGCTTAAGGATGCACTTGCCGCAACAAAGGATTTTGAAGGAGTAACAGGAAAAATAACAATAGATGATAAGCATAATCCTGTAAAATCCATTACGATAATTCAAATGAAAGATGGAAAACCAACCTTCTTAAAGAAGCTTGATCCACAATAATAATACGAATTCTCAGGTGTTTTTCACCTGAGAATTCAATAATTTTCTATAACATCAATTAAAAATAAAAAGGAGTGATGGGATGAAAGAATTACTTCAGCAGGTTATAAACGGATTATCCCTTGGAAGCATATACGCCCTAATTGCCCTTGGATACACTATGGTGTATGGAATAATAAATTTAATCAATTTTGCACACGGTGATATATATATGGTAGGGGCATACGTTGGTTTTGCCGTAACAACATCTCTTCACCTTGGATTTTTCCCATCCCTTGTTATATCAATGGTAGTGTGCAGCATACTCGGAGTTATTATTGAAAAGGTTGCATATAAGCCAATACGAGGATCTAGCAGAATAGCTGCGCTGATTACTGCAATTAGCGTTTCTCTTTTTCTTGAATATGGAATGATGTATTTTGTAAAGGCAGAAACAAGGACTTTTCCAAATGTGCTGGGGAAAAACAGCTTAAAGCTTTTAGATGGAAGTGTAGTAATTGATTATAAAAACATTTATATTGTTGCAATAACCATAATTTTAATGGTGGCACTTCAATATATAATTCGTAGAACAAAAGCAGGAAAAGCAATGAGGGCTGTATCTTTGGACAGGGAAGCAGCACAGTTAATGGGAGTAAACGTTGACAGGACAATATCCTATACCTTTGCAATAGGTTCCGCCCTTGCAGGAGCAGCGGGGGTTCTTGTTGGAGTTTATTATACAACTATCAATCCTCTTATGGGCATAGTACCCGGGCTTAAGGCATTTATAGCAGCAGTTATCGGTGGAATAGGAGTAATACCCGGGGCTGTATTTGGAGGTTTATTCCTTGGAATGATAGAAACGATGGTCAGTGCATATGGTGGTTCATTATACAAGGACGCAGTTGCCTTTGCCATACTAATTCTTGTTCTTTTACTAAGACCAAGTGGACTCTTAGGGCGCAATATAAAGGAAAAGGTATAGGGGTGATAATGTGAATACGAATTTGTTTAGAAGAAGAAATATATTGAGTTTGTTTATCATAGTTTTTCTATATATTGCAGTTCAATTAATGAGCAATTTGGGTATTATAGATTCATATATAATGCTTAATTTGATAATCATTGGTATTAACATAATACTTGCAGTAAGCCTAAACCTTATAACGGGATTTACAGGACAGTTTTCTCTTGGACATGCAGCCTTTATGTCCATAGGTGCCTATGCCTCAGCAATTGCAACGACAAAATTAGAACAGCCATTTATAGTTGGAATACTGATGGCTGCTGTTTCCGCTGCTGTGGCTGGTGTTATAATAGGCATTCCAACCCTGAGATTAAAGGGAGACTACCTTGCAATTGCAACCCTTGGCTTTGGGGAAATAGTAAGAATTATAGGACTTAACGTTGACTACGTAGGAGGAGCGACGGGATTAAATGATATACCCCAGTATACAAACTGGACATGGATATATTTTATGGTCATTGCAACTGTTTTAATTATAAAGAATTTCATTAACTCCTATCATGGAAGGGCATGTATAGCAATAAAGGAAGACGAAATTGCAGCAGAGGCAATGGGAGTTAATACTACCTATTATAAAGTACTTGCCTTTACAATTGGGGCACTGTTTGCAGGAATTGCAGGAGCACTTTATGCAAACTATTTTTATTTTATAAAGCCTGATTCCTTTGGATTTATGAAATCCATTGACATACTTGTAATTGTCGTATTTGGAGGAATGGGAAGTATACTGGGATCTATAGCTGGAGCTGTGGTTTTATCAATTATATCAGCATTTCTTCAAAGCATACCGGAACTTCGCATGGTGGTTTATGCAGTAATCCTCTTTTTAATAATGGTATATAGGCCTAATGGACTTCTTGGAAAATTTGATTTAAAGGATTTGAAGCTTTTTAGAAAAGGAGGGAAAGTAAATGCCGGTATTAAGGGTGAGTAATTTATCGATGTCCTTCGGAGGAATAAAGGCTTTGTCGAATATAAATCTCGAGGTTGAAAGAGGAGAAATAATAGGGCTTATTGGTCCAAATGGGGCGGGTAAAACAACCTTTTTTAACCTTTTAACGGGCATTTACTCTCCAACGGAAGGAGAAATAGAATATAACCTCAAGAAAAGGGGAACATCAAAAAATATAAAGCCCCACAAGATCATAGGCTATGGAATTTCAAGAACCTTTCAGAATATAAGACTATTTAAAAACATGACGGTTTTAGAAAATGTACTCATAGGATTTCATAACAATTTTAGATATGGTTTAGGGGCATCAGTTTTAAGGCTTCCTTTCTTTTATAAAAATGAAAAAGAAGCATATATTGAGGCCATGAACCTATTAAGTATATTTAGTCTTTCAGATAAGGCAGATGAATTTGCAGGCAACCTTCCCTACGGAGAGCAGAGAAAACTTGAAATCGCAAGGGCCCTTGCTGCGGAACCTCAGCTTCTTCTTCTTGATGAACCTGCTGCAGGCATGAACCCAAGGGAGACACAGGAGCTTATGGAACTTATAAAATGGATAAAGGATAGGTTTAATTTAACAATTATACTTATAGAACATGACATGTCTTTAGTTATGAATGTATGTAAAAGAATATTCGTATTTGACTATGGAATACTTATAGCTCAGGGTACTCCACAGGAGATTCAAAACAATCCTGCAGTTATTAAGGCTTATCTTGGAGGTGAATGATGATGATTGAACTTATAAATGTGAATGTATATTATGGCATTATTCATGCACTGAAGGGTATAAGTTTTCATATAGATGAAGGAGAAATAGTTACAATAATAGGTGCCAACGGAGCAGGAAAGACAACAACACTTAAGGCTATATCAGGAATCCAGAGGATAAAAAGCGGCAGCATAATGTTTAATGGGAAGGATATAAGCAAATCTTCAGCCACGGATATAGTGGGCCTTGGTATTTCACATGTACCCGAAGGAAGAAGGATATTTTCAAACATGACAGTTATGGAAAATTTGGAGATGGGTGCCTTTTTAAGAAAGGACAAGGCTGAAATAAAAAAGGACTTCAACAAAGTTTTTGAGCTGTTTCCAAGGCTTCTCGAGAGAAAGAACCAGCTTGCGGGAACCCTGTCTGGAGGTGAACAGCAGATGCTTGCAATAGGGCGTGGACTAATGTCAAAGCCAAAGCTTCTACTGCTTGATGAACCTTCCATGGGCCTTGCACCAATAGTTGTTAAAGAAATATTTGAAATAATAAAGGATATAAATAAAGAGGGAACAACAATACTTCTCGTTGAACAGAACGCCAACATGGCTCTCCAGACGGCAGACAGGGCATATATTATAAGGAACGGAGAAATAGATATAGAAGGCAGGGCAGAGGACCTTCTAAAGGATGAAACAGTAAGGAAGGCCTATCTTGGAGGGTAAAAATAAATATACAAAAACAGGTTTTTATGGAAATGTAGCAAGGGGCTTTACAACAGCCCCTTGCTTTTCAATTTTTTGACGTGGAACATGCTGCTATACGATTATGAATTTTTTTATAGAATTATGATTAAAATAAAAACAATATAAGCTAAAAATATGCTCTTATCTTATTAAAAAATTCATCTTAGAATTAATAGAAATTTATTATTTTTAGATATTGAAATTCTTTATCAAGTAGAATATAATTATTGTTAAGTTAGTAATTTATCAAATGAAGGGAGTAATACATATGAAGATAGCTGTTATAGGATGTACACATGCTGGAACAGCAGCTATAACTAATGCGGCAAAATTATATCCTGAAGCTGAAATAACTGTATATGAGAGGAATGACAATATATCATTTTTATCCTGCGGTATAGCGCTTTACGTAGGAGGAGTAGTTAAGGATCCTAAGGGGCTTTTCTACTGCTCACCAGAAATACTTGCAGAAATGGGAGTAAAGACAAAGATGCTCCATGATGTGCTTGAAGTGGATACCGACGGGAAGAAGCTAAAGGTTAAGAACTTACAAACCAATGAAGTATTTGAGGATACCTTTGATAAGCTTATTATAACGACGGGTTCATGGCCGATTGTTCCAGGGATTGAGGGGATAGATTTAGAAAATATAGTCCTTTCCAAGAATTATTCCCATTCAAACACTATAATTGAAAAGTCAAAGGAAGCTAAAAATATTGTGGTAGTTGGCGCCGGCTATATAGGCGTAGAGCTTGTTGAGGCCTTCCAGGTAAATGGAAAGAACGTGACTTTAATTGACAGCATGGATAGAATACTCAGCAAATATCTTGATAAGGAATTCACAGATATGGCGGAAAAGGCCCTTTCTGATAATGGAATAAAGCTTGCCCTTGGACAGACGGTTGTTAAATTCGAAGGCAAAAATGGAAGGGTATCAAAGGTTATTACAGACAAGGGTGAATATGAAGCAGATCTTGTAATACTCTGCATAGGGTTCAGGCCAAACACGGAGCTATTTAAAGGACAGCTTGATATGCTTCCAAACGGTGCAATTATAGTTGATGAATATATGCAAACAAGCAAGAAGGACGTGTTTGCAGCAGGTGATAGTGCAACTGTAATATATAACCCAACTGGAAAAAGGGAATATATCCCCCTTGCAACAAATGCCGTTCGTATGGGAACCCTTGTTGCTAGAAACCTCGTAAAGCCAACCACCAAGTATATTGGAACCCAGGGAACTTCAGGAATTAAGATATATGATTACAATATAGCCTCAACAGGCCTTACTGAAAGCGCTGCTAAAGCCCAGGGAATTGATGCCCTGGCAGTAACAGTTAAGGACAGCTACCGTCCTGAATTTATGCCAACATATGATGAGGCTACATTAAAGGTTGTATATGAAAAGGATTCAAGAAGGATACTGGGTGCACAGATTATATCAAAGGCAGATTTAACACAGTCGATAAACACTATGTCAGTATGTATACAGAACAGAATGACAATAGATGAACTTGCATTTGTTGATTTCTTCTTCCAGCCACACTACAACAAACCATGGAACCTCCTAAACATTGCGGGATTGAATGCAAAGTAAATATAACAGAAAACCCGTATCCTTGATATATGTAAGGCTGTTGACATATATATTATGTCAGCAGCTTTTTTCCTTATGTTACATTGATAATTATTGATATGATACAAACCCCGGGGTTAAACTATATATAAGCAGGATTTTAATTCCAAAAAGGGTGAAGAAAATGAAGGATTATAAATATATGATACATAACTATAAAATCATTGGAGATAAATATTTAAAAGAAGGTAAGCCTTTAAGAGCCCTCAGATTTTACAACAAAGCCTATATCTATGAAGGATAAAAAATCCAGGATATCCATACAGTTTTCCAAATCTGGCTGTAATGTATAAAGAAGATGGGGAATATGAAAAGGCCCTGAGGGATGTAATAAAAACTGTTAAACTAAACCCGGAATTTATTAAATATATAAAGAAGGATGAGGAACTTGAGCCCATTAAAAAATTAGAAGCATATAAAATCATGTTTGAAAATGAAAGATGAAAACTAATGGTGACTAACAAAGAAATGGAAGTGGAATAATAAGCAGGGAAGGAATTTTGAAGGAGAGGTATTTTATGAAAAAGCTTTCTATGCTTATCCTGCTTATGTTATTTACTTTAACAGTCGGATGCAGTAAAAACGATAAACTGAATAATATAAACGCTAATATATTAAACGAAAGGCCATACGATGTTGCTATGAAGCAGGACCTTCTCTGCCTTATGATGGCGTATCCGGATCATGCAGTTAATGTTGAGAAAAGCAGTGATGGGAAGGTTTACCTGGTTATGAAATCAGGCAATAAAATTCTTTATGATGATAAAAAGCAAAAGAGCTTTAACGAAAAGCTTCAAAACCCTGATCTTCAGGATATGATGGAGCAAGTTTACCCCCTTGATAATCTTAATAAACTGATGGATGAAAACTTTGACCCGGGGCGTTTCAGGGTATATCCTCTGCTTAAAGAGGTATATGGTGGAACAAAGGAACAGGTTCAGAAAAACCTTGTAAATGTAAATATAGGAGTACAGTTTAACAAAAACAATGGCGCTGCTGAGGCTCTAAATTCTGTTATGAAGGAGCTTATACCCCTTGCTCAAAGGCGTAAGGATGTTGCGTCATGTGTATTTCCAAGCAGTGGGACCTTCAATTACAGGGTAATTTCAGGAACGAACCAGTTAAGTCCCCATGCCTTTGGAATTGCAATAGATCTTGCAAGGGATAAGCGTGACTATTGGAAATGGGCTTCAAGGGAGCAGGGAGAGGAGAGAATAAAATCCTATCCTCCTGAAATTCCAAAAATATTTGAGAAGTACGGGTTTGTATGGGGTGGCAAGTGGGGCCATTTTGATACGCTTCACTTTGAATACAGGCCGGAAATAATACTTAAGGCAAGATATTTCAGCGACAGGTATGACATAAATAAGCCCTGGTATGGAGATTTACCGGTTGAAAGTTTGGATAGTCAGAGATATATAGAAATCATTGACAATATCTTTGATTAAATAGGATGAAGAAAATTCATCCTATTTTTTATAAAGGATTTCATTTTACATTAATAACTAATAGAATAAATAGTGAGGATATGGTATACTGTAATGATAACAATTTAATTATCTTAACAATATGGAGATGGTTGATATGAAACTGTGTTCAATTTGTAATAAAAATATAGCTACAGTATTTGCAACAAAAATAGAAAATGGAAAGACGGAGGTTGTTGGCGTATGTATTCAGTGCGCTAAAAAGATGGGCTTTCCGGTAATAGACCAGATAATGCAGCAGGCAGGTATTTCCCAGGAGGACTTTGAAAATCTAACCGAACAGATGAACAGCATGCTTCAGGATATTGATTTGGAAAACATGAATGTAGAAAATATAGATATGGGAACAATGAGTATAGATAATGATGATAAGAACAATTTCTTTTCAAAGCTTTTCGGAGGTGTCTATAGTTCAAAGAATGAAAATAAAAATGAAGCAAAGGAAGGTAATAAAGACCAGAACTTTAAGGTAAGGGAAAAGGGAAAGCACGAAGGTAAAAAAAAGAAAAGGAAGTATCTCGATATCTATGGCACAAATTTAACTGAAAAGGCAAGAAACAACCTTGTTGATAGAGTTATAGGAAGACATAGGGAGATAGACAGGGTAATACAAATATTAAATAGAAGAACTAAAAATAATCCTATTCTTATTGGTGAACCTGGTGTTGGAAAAACAGCCATTGCAGAGGGCCTTGCGGTCAGAATAGCAGAAAAACAGGTTCCTGCAAAGCTTTATGATGCAGAGGTATATCTTTTAGACCTTACTTCAATTGTTGCTGGAACTCAGTTTAGGGGCCAATTTGAGGGAAGGATGAAAGCCATAATAGACGAGGCAAAGGAAGATGGCAATGTAATACTTGTAATAGACGAGGTACACAACATTATAGGTGCAGGTGAAGCTCAGGGAGGGGCGCTAAACGCAGCAAACATTCTAAAGCCTGCCCTGGCTCGCGGTGAAATACAGGTGATAGGGGCCACAACCCTTGAAGAATATAGAAAATATATTGAAAAGGATTCAGCCCTTGAAAGAAGATTCCAGCCCGTTCTTGTTGATGAGCCTACTGTTGAAGAGACCATCGAGATACTTAAGGGTATTAAACATTATTATGAGGAATATCATAAGGTTGTAATATCCGACGAAGTGATTGAGGCCGCTGCAAAGCTTTCAGAAAGATACATTACAGACAGATATCTTCCCGATAAGGCAATAGACGTTATAGACGAGGCAAGTTCAAGGGCAAACTTAAAAAACAAAGGGCTTGTTGAACTTAAGGCACTTAGAGAGGAACTTGAGAATGTTGAATTTCATATGCAGGAGGCTGCAGATAGGGGGGACTATGAAAAGGCAGCAGAGTATAAGACGGAAAAGTTCAGAATTGAAGCAAAGATAAGGGATATCGAGAAGGAATGGGGAGAGATAAGGCTAACCGTTGAGGATATTGCCTTTGTAATAGAATCCTGGACTAAAATCCCCGTTCACAGCATCACCGAGGAGGAGTCAGAAAAGCTTTTAAACCTTGAAAACAGGCTTCATAGAAGGGTTATAGGGCAGCATGAGGCAATTGTTGCCCTGTCAAGGGCAATAAGAAGAAATCGCCTTGGTTTTAGAAGGAAGAGAAAGCCGTCATCCTTTATATTTGTAGGTCCAACGGGAGTTGGTAAAACGGAGCTTGCAAAGTCCATTGCAGTGGAGCTCTTCGGTAGCGAAGAGGCGCTTATTAGAATTGACATGACGGAGTATATGGAAAAGCATACGGTATCAAAATTAATTGGGGCTCCTCCGGGATATGTTGGATATGATGAAGGTGGACAGCTTACTGAAAAGGTTAGAAGAAGGCCCTATTCGGTAATACTCCTTGATGAAATAGAGAAGGCCCATCCTGATGTGTTTAATATGCTTCTTCAAATACTAGAGGATGGAAGGCTTACTGACAGCCAGGGAAGAACGGTATACTTTGAAAACACCGTAATTATAATGACTTCTAACGCAGGAACCAACTTTAAATCAAGCGGAATGGGCTTTGCAAAGGAAAGCTATAACGCACTTGAAAGTCATGTAAAGGATGCACTTAAGGAGTTCTTCAGGCCTGAATTTTTAAATAGAGTGGACGAAGTCATCGTGTTTAAGCCCCTTGAAAGGGAGGAGCTTTATAAGATAATCGACCTTATGATCAGGGAGGTTTCAGATGAGTTAAGGGAAAAGAACATGTCCCTTGAGGTTTCTGATGAAGCTAAGGAGTTTATACTCAAGAAAGGATATGACGAAAAGTACGGAGCCAGACCCCTTAGAAGGGCAATTCAGAGGTATATTGAGGATGAAATAACAGAACAGTATCTCCTTAAGAGGTTTAAGGAAGGTGATCATATTAAAGCCGCAGTTAAGGATGATGGCATAACCCTTGAAAAAGTTAGATAAAGCAATTCTTAAGGTTAGTAGTTCCATAGGCACAAATCAAGTTGATTTATAAAAACAAAAACCACTGTCAAATTTGATGGTGGTTTTTGTTATATGTTTATTCGATTCTTCAGCGATAATTCATATATTATATATCAATAGTTAATTTTTGATAATATCCTTAGCTATATTTATATGTTATATTGTTTTATATAACTATTTATGTAAACAGAGATAGAAGGAAAATACAGAGTAATATTAAGAGGTGAAGCATATGTTAAAGCCCGGGGATATTCTAGACGGGAAGTATGAGGTCATTAGAGTTCTTGGCCAGGGTGGTATGGGTATAGTTTATCTATGCGTCAATAAAAGGCTTGGAAATCTGTGGGCAATAAAGGAAATAAAAAATGAGCTCAAGGAAAGGATTGATTTTCTAGCGGAGCCTAACATACTTAAAAAGCTAAGTCATCCAGGCATACCGAGGATAGTTGACATATTTAATGAAGGGGATAACCTTTATATAGTTGAAGACTACATTGAAGGAGAGACCCTTGAAAAGCTGGTTTTAAGGGAAGGAAGGCTCAGCAGAGAAAGAATATACGATATTGCCAGTGAACTTTGCGATATATTATCATACCTTCACAGCTTTAATCCTCCTATTATATACAGGGATTTAAAACCATCCAACATAATCATATCACCCGATGGAAAGGCTAAACTTATAGATTTTGGTATATCAAGGATATATAAGGAAAATCAAAGCAGCGATACGATTCTTATGGGCTCGAGGGGATATGCTGCCCCTGAGCAGTATACCGGAGTTCAGTCAAACAAGCAAACGGATATATATGGTCTTGGGGCAACCCTTTACTTTATGGCGTCTGGAGAGGTTCCCCCTATGGTAATAGATATTTCACGTGATAAGAATAACATAGATGAAAATTTGGGCAAAATAATAGAAAAGGCTATGAGAACAAATATAAGCGAAAGATATTCCACCGTAGAGGAATTAAAGCATGAACTGAATGTTCTTAAGGATGAAAATAAAACATTTTTTATCGATGATTACAAAAAAACTGAAACTAAAACAATGGTTATGGAAGATAATAGTCCTTTTGAACTTAAGAAAAAAAGAGATAAAAAGGGACTTGTAAAGGCCCTTGCAGGTTTTGCAGCTTTAGTTTTTATAATCTATTCTCTGCTGCATGTTATACCTTGGCAGGATAAAAAGGAAAAAACGGCTTCTATGGATAACAAAAATTCTATCTCAGATAACAAACCTCAGGAAAGCAGTCAGCAAAAAGAGTCGCCTTCAGTTAACAAGAATAATGAAGTTAAACATGTGGCATCGGATGCCAGTGTTGAAGGATTATTTTACTGGGATTCCCCTGTAGTAAAAAAAACCTCCGATAAGGATGATGACAGATCAAAGGGAAGGGGGAAATACAAATACCTGGAAGACCATGAAACAGAAAGCCTTTTATACAAATTGAACCCAGCCGCGCTTAACGGCAAGTATGATAACAAGGTTACACTTAAACTGGAATATATGGAGTTTACAGAGAAACAGATAATTGCCTACTGTGTAGTTGAAAGCAGTTTATTAAATGGATTAATAATTTCCAGGGATAAAACATACCTGATGGGAGATGATGGCAGGTATTCGAAGGCAAGCCTTATATCCCCAGGTGGAACCTCTATCTCTGGAGGTTTAAAAAAGCAGAATATAAAAATTGTTTTTAATAGGCTTGATCTTAATACAGACAGAATAATTTTAAAGAGTACAATAAGCTTAAAGGATGTTCCAGATAGCACAGAAAACATAAACCTTGTGGTTAATGTAAAGTGATATAACTTATAACTGCTTCCATCCATACTTAAAACACTTTTTATGGGGGTTGAAACAAAGTTAGCGCAGCTTGATGGAGAGTGGAATTATATATTTCTCTTCATCATATAATTTGATATTTACAACTGGTATTAGTACCTGGTATTATTTATATATATGATGGAGGGATTTATATGAGTAAAATTAAATTTGTTACTGACAGTACGGCATATATAGAGAAGGAGTTTGCAGATAAAAACCATATAGAGATAGTGCCTTTAAAGGTGGACTTTCTTGGTAAAATAGAAAGTGAAGGGTTTCCTGGAGAGTTTGAAGAGTTCTTTGAAAGGCTTAAGGAATCAAAGGATTTTCCAAAGACATCCCAGCCTGCCATAGGGGAATTTGTAAAAGTATTTCAAGAGGCAGTTGAAGATGGGTACGAGGTTATAGGAATATTCCTGTCATCAAAGCTTAGCGGTACCTACAGCACCGCTTGTATAGCAGCTGAGATGGTGGATCCTGACAGGATATCGGTTATAGACTCCGAGACTTCGGTTTCAAACCTCAAGCTTTTGGTAGAAAGGGGTATGGAACTTGCTGATGAAGGAAAAAGCCGCAAAGAGATAGTAGAAATATTAAACCTTGAAAAGAAAAACATGGGAATAAATTTAACAGTTGATACACTTGATTACCTGAGAAAAGGAGGAAGGCTTTCGGGGGCAAAGGCATTTATAGGAAGCATGTTAAATATGAAGCCTATAATAGCCCTTATAGATGGAAAGCTTGAATCCATAGGAAGGGTAAGAGGTAAAGCTAAGGCAGTTGAAACTATGATATCAAACATACCTGAAAACGTTAAGCATATTTGCATATGCCATATATTCAGCATTGATGAGGCAGAGGGTATAAAAAATAGACTTGAAGAAAGGTTTAAAGGAGTTCCAATTTCAATTGATGTCATAGGGCCTGTAATAGGGGCACATCTTGGGCCAAAGGCACTTGGTATATGCTTCAAATGGTAGAATCTCTTGTGGTGTTTTTGGATTTTAAAGGCGCTGCGATAAAAAATATATTTCATTTCACTAATACGTTTGTGCAAGGAAGTTCTAGATGAAGGGATGGCTGATAAGGCCTCCCGTTATTTTTTTGGCCTATATCTGTATTTTACGATCTTTTCAATTTGATCATTTTGTTTTCAAGCAAACAAATCTTAAAATCACCTGCTTTATTTTAAAATGAATAGAAATATGCAATCGATGTTTGCATACCATTATATGGAGGATTTTCTATGAACGTATAGAATATAAATATTAATTCTCCAATTTGATAAAAATATTAATAATTAGGTTTATAATTAATTTGAATTGTTGTTTTGGAGAATTATATATCATGAATAGATCCAGTTATATTTTGAAAGGAGTAGTGCAGAAATGTATTTTGAAGTTGGTAAGACATACCATGGATTCAAACTAATTGAACAAAAGGAAGTTAAGGAGCTAAACTCCACAGCAAGGCTCTTTGTACACGAAAAGAGCGGCGCAAGGCTTTTTAGCCTCCAAAACGATGACGACAATAAGGTGTTTTCAATAAGCTTTAGAACTCCACCGGAAAACAGCACGGGAGTTCCACATATTATGGAGCATTCAGTGCTCTGCGGCTCAAGGAAATTTCCTGTAAAAGAGCCGTTTGTTGAGCTTGCTAAAGGTTCACTCAACACCTATTTAAATGCCATGACATTTTCCGATAAGACCATGTACCCCGTTGCCAGCAAGAACGATAAGGACTTTTTAAACCTTATGGATGTTTATCTGGACGCTGTTTTTTATCCAAACATATACAAATATCCTGAAATACTAATGCAGGAAGGCTGGCATTATGAGCTTGAAAATAGGGATGATGAGCTTACATATAAGGGTGTTGTATATAATGAAATGAAGGGTGCCTTCTCATCCCCCGAGGGCGTTCTTATGAGAAAGGTTCAGGAATCTCTGTTTCCAGACACAACCTACAGGTATGAATCAGGGGGAGACCCGGATGTAATTCCTGAGCTTACTTATGAGGAGTTCATTGATTTTCATAAAAAATACTACCATCCATCAAACAGCTACATATACCTTTACGGAAATGGAAACATAGATGAGCTGCTTAAATTTATAGACGGGGAGTATCTGAAAAATTTTGATAAAACTCTTGTAGACTCAAGGATTGAAGTGCAGAAGCCCTTCTCTCAAATGAGGGAAATGGCTGTTGAATATCCAATAGCTCCAAGTGAGAGGGAGGAGGATAGGACCTTCCTGAGCCTTAATTTTGCAGTTGGAAGATCTACGGACCCTGAAATTTATTTAGCCTTTGACATACTTGAACACCTTCTCCTTGAAACTCCTGCAGCACCGCTTAAGAAGGCCCTGAATGAGGCTGAAATTGGAAAGGACGTATTTGGAAGTTTCGATTCAAGCATTCTTCAACCTGTATTTACAGTGGTTGTAAAAAATTCCAGCGAAGAAAAGAAGGATAAGTTTAAGGAAGTAGTGTTCGATACGCTTAAAAAACTGGTTAAGGAGGGTATAGATAAAAAGCTTATTGAGGCTTCAATAAATGCAAAGGAGTTCATTTTAAGGGAAGCAGAGTTTCAGGGGTATCCAAAGGGGCTTTTATACAATATAAAATGTATGGACAGCTGGCTGCATGATGAGGATCCTACACTGCATTTAACATATGAATCAACGCTTAATAAGATAAAGAAGGCCCTTATAACTAACTATTTTGAAGAACTCATTGAAAAATATATTTTAAACAATAATCACAGCTCTCTGCTTATAGTTAAGCCAAGGAAGGGGCTTGCTGAAGAAAAGGCGGAGGAGCTTAGAAAGAAACTCGCAGATTATAAAGGAAGCCTGTCTGAGGAGGAGATAAAGAATATAATAGAAAATACAAGAAAGTTAAGGGAGAGGCAGGAGGCTGAAGATTCTCCTGAAGATCTTGAAAAAATTCCTCTGCTTTCACTAAAGGATATAAATCCAAAGGCCGATGTTCTGCCCTTTGAAGAAAGGGAAGAGGGAGGAATCAAGGTCCTTTTCCATCCTATATTTACAAACAACATAGCCTACATCGACTTATATTTTGATACAAGAACCGTTCAGCAGGATATGATACCATATATTACCCTTTTAGCAGGCGTTCTTGGAAAGGTAAGCACTGAAAGATATGAACTTCAGGACTTGTCCAATGAAATAAATATCCATACAGGTGGAATAAGATTCAGCGCAGAGGCCTATTCTAAAAACGAATCCGATGAGATTTATTATCCAAAGTTTATAGTGAAATCAAAGGCCCTTGTAGATAAGCTTCCAAAGCTTTTGGATCTTGTGGGAGAGATTGTTGGGCACACAAGGTTTGATGATAAAAGGAGGATAAAGGAAATAGTTCAGGAGATGAGATCCAGGATTGAAATGACCATATTTGACCATGGGCATGTTGTTGTACAAAACCGTGTTGCATCCTATTTCTCCCCTGTTGGAAAGTATGTTGAAGTTTTAAGCGGCCTCAGCTTCTATAAATTTCTTTCAGACCTTGAAAAGAACTTCGATGCAAGGTTTGAGGAGATTAGGGATAACCTTATAAAGGTTTCAAAGGCCATATTCAATAAAAAACACCTTATTGTAAGCGTAACAACCGATGGTGAAGACTATAAAGCCTTTAAGAAAAGCTTTAAAAACCTTTATGATCATCTTGGAAACGAGGAGCTTGAGCTTAATGAATATGATCTTGAGCTTGAGAAGTTAAATGAAGGCCTTATGACATCTGCCAAGGTTCAGTATGTTGCAAAGGCATACAGCTTTTTAAAGCTTGGCTATAAATATACTGGAAGCCTTCTGGTTCTAAAGACCATTTTAAGCCTTGACTACCTCTGGAACAAAGTAAGGGTTCAGGGAGGTGCATATGGCGGTTTTGCAAGGGTAGATAGGAGCGGCAATATATCCTTCGGTTCCTACCGTGATCCTAACCTTAAGGAAACTCTGTCAACCTATGATAATGTATACAAATACCTTTTAAACTTTGACGCAAGCGAGAGGGAGATGACCAAGTATATCATAGGAACCTTCAGCGGAATAGATTATCCTTTAACTCCTGCCATGAAGGGCCAGAGGTCAACGATAAACTATATAAGGCAGCTTACCCAGGAGGACATACAGAGGGAAAGGGAAGAGGTTTTAAACACAAAGAAGGAGGATATAAAGGGCTTTGCAAAGCTTGTTAAGGATGCAATGGAACAGGGGTATATATGCGTCCTTGGAAACGAGGATAAGATAAAATTAAATAAGGACCTGTTTAATAATCTTGTAACAGTATTTGAATAGAAAATTAGTTAATATCACTTTATATTAAAAATTCATATGGATTTGAATGGCTGCAAAACGTGGGTTTTGCAGCCATTTTCAGTAGAAGTGTATGCTTAATATATTTTCCATATATTGTTACATAAAATTTTTTTGCATTTTTTATTTTAATACTTTACTATGGTAAATTAATAAAGTATAATAGATATTGTTAGAAATGAAAATAGAAAGGGAGAGTTAATATGAAAAAGTTTTTGGCGATAATAATTTCAATTTTAGTATTATCAAGTTTGCTTGCAGGATGCGGTAAAAGCAAGGCATCCAGCACACCTGTAAATGAAATTAAACAAAAGGGCAAGTTTATAGTAGGGCTTGATGACAGCTTCCCTCCAATGGGATTCAGGGATGAAAAGGGAGAAATAGTAGGCTTTGATATTGACCTTGCAAAGGAAGCTGCAAAGAGAATGGGGCTAGAGGTTGAATTTAAGCCAGTTGTATGGGATGGGGTTTTACTCAGCCTTAAGAATAAGGATATAGACGTTATATGGAATGGACTTACAATAACGGAAGAAAGAAAAAAGCAAATAGACTTTACAAAGCCATATCTTGAGGATAGGCAGATTGTTGTTGTAAAGGGAAATTCAAATATAGCTTCTAAAAAGGATTTGGCAGGAAAGGTGATAGGACTTCAGCTTGGAAGTACCTCTGAACAAGCACTAAACTCCGATGCTGAAACAGCAAAATCAATTAAGGAGTTAAGAAAATATAGTAATAATACAGAGGCTTTAATGGATTTAAAGGCAGGACGAATTGATGCTGTGGTTGTTGATGAAATAAGTGGAAGATACTATGTTGCAAAGAATCCAGGAGATTATAAAATTCTTAATGAGGACTTTGGAAAGCAGATAGTTGGAGTAGGCGTCAGAAAAGAGGATACTGCCTTTAAAGAAGAATTGGACAAAGTTCTTGATGAGATGAAAAAGGATGGTACAGCCGCAGAAATTTCTAAGAAATGGTTTGGGGCTGATATATTAACGAAATAATAGGAGGGCTTAAGTTGCAATACATCCTTGATGTTACAAGTTTTATTTTAAAGGGCAGCGTTATAACATTTAAATTATATTTGGTAACAGCGATTTTTTCCGTTCCACTTGGTGCCTTATGTGCTCTGGGTAAAATATCGAGATTTAGGATATTAAGATGGTTTCTTGGGCTATACACATGGGTGTTCAGGGGAACACCCTTAATGTTTCAGCTATTCTTCACTTATTATGCTCTTCCTGTTTTCAATATAAAGTTGGAACCCTTTACAGCGGCAGCAGTAACATATTCTATAAACTATGCAGCTTATTTAACAGAGATTTTCAGGGCCGGTATAGAGTCAATAGACAAGGGACAATACGAGGCAGCAAAGGTTTTAGGTATGAATTATGCACAAACAATGTGGAGGATAATACTGCCTCAAACAATAAAAAGAGTTATTCCACCTGTGTCAAATGAGGCAATAAGTCTTATTAAGGATACCGCCCTTATAGCCGCAATAGGAATGCCGGATCTTTTAAGAGCTGCAAAGGAGGTCCTTGTAAGGGACTTTACCATAACTCCATTTTTTATTGCATCAGTACTTTATCTAATTATAACATCCTTTATAGTTCTTATATTTAGAAAGATTGAGAAAAGATATTCTGTACACGAATAGGTGATTTTATGGATATGATAAGAGTAGTTAATGGATATAAAAGATTTGGAAAGGATGAAGTTTTAAAGAATATAAATTTAGAGGTTAAAAAAGGGGAAGTAGTTTCCATTATTGGGCCTTCAGGCTCAGGTAAGAGCACCCTCTTAAGATGTATCAGCAGGCTTGAAAAAATGGATGATGGAATTATTGAAATTGAAGGAGTTAAGATAGATAACCACAGTGAAGGAGGTATATTAAGAAGGTTAAAGGGAAATTCAAATAAAAATTCTTCAAAGGTAGGAATGGTATTCCAAAATTTCAACCTCTTTCCGCACAAAACGGTACTTGAAAACATCATAGAAGCACCTATTATTGTAAATAAAATGAAGAGGGATGAAGCTGTTGAAATAGCAGAAGAGCTTCTTAAGAAGGTTAATCTTTTTGATAAGAAGGACTTTTATCCTTCAAAAATTTCAGGGGGTCAGAAGCAAAGAGCGGCCATAGCAAGGGCCCTTGCCATGAAGCCGGATATAATGCTCCTCGACGAGCCAACCTCAGCCCTTGACCCTGAGCTTGTGGGAGAGGTTTTAAACGTTATAAAGGATTTAGCAAAGGAAAATCTTACAATGGTTATAGTAACCCATGAAATGGCCTTTGCCAGGGAAGTTTCAGACAGGGTAATATTCATGGACAGGGGAGAGATAATAGAGGACGCCCCACCGGAAAAAATATTTGAAAACCCGGATAACCAGAGGATAAGAGCCTTTTTGAGTAAAGTTATGTAATAAAGCAATAAGTCATGCACAGTGCACATGACTTATTGCTTTTACTTTTTGCATGCCATCCTTCAAAGGTTTAAATATATCCCTTTAGCAAAAATTGTAGATATAGCTCTGAAAATTTTGCACATCCTATGAGTATGATATTTTTAATTCTACAGTTTTGAATTTCTTCATATAATCTTATGAGTAAGGTACAGGGAGAGATGGTATGTATTTATTTAGCGCTATAAAAAAATCAACACTTATTTATATTCTGTCCTTTACAGTTATCACCATACTTCTAGTATGTCTATATATTTTCGAGCCACTTGCAAAGGATGTAGTTGTTAATGAAGAATTTACTGCCAGGGTTGAGGAGCTTTTTCAGATTAGAAATATGGCTATGCTTAAGAACAATTTAAAAGCCCTTGAACCGCTGTATGACAGGGGAACAAGAAATGGGCAGTGGGCCTATGAACATGAAGTTAAAAAGACAAAATATCTTCACAAATGGGCTGATAAACAGGGTATAAAATTTATAGATATAAAAACCAAAGTACTCGTAAGGAATGCGAAGCAAAAGGGAGATGGATATTATATAAACTATATAGCTTCAACGGAGTATAAATATGTATATGAAAACGACCCTGGAACTATAAACATGTTCAGAATAGGCACATATCATTCCCTGGATGTTAGAGATAACGAGGAAAACTGGGTAATAAAAAGGGAGTGGTATACCGACCCCTTTGCAGATTCTTTAAATCTCGATGAAATAAAGGCTTTGGACATAGAACAGTATATTACATCACAGCCCCCCAGGGATTTTTCCGGAATAAGTGAAAGGAGAAAAAACGCTGTAAAATATGCAGATCAGTACTGCGGTGCTGCAGGAAATGAGGAGACGGGTTATAAATACAATAAACAGTACAGGGATTATAATCCACAGGGAGGGGATTGTGCAAACTTTGCGTCCCAGATCCTTTATGAGGGTGGAAAGTTTAAAAAAACAGCTGCATGGAACTACACTAAAAGGGATGCAAGCAGAGCATGGGTAAATGCGCAGGGTTTCAAGGATTACATGATAAACAGCGGAAGGGCATCACTTATAGCCTATGGAACCTATAATCAGGTATATAAAGCCTCATATAAGCTGCTGCCTGGAGACTTTGTTGCATACGAGAAAAATGGCAAGGTAACCCATATATCGGTGGTAACGGGAGCAGATTCAAAGGGCTATGCCCTTGTCAACTGCCACAACACTGATAGATACAGAGTTCCCTGGGACCTTGGATGGAGCGATAGGGGAATTAAATTTTACCTTGTAAGGGTGCACTATTAAAATTTGATGCGCAGCTATTTTGGTGTAATTCGTCAAAATAGCTGTTTTTTGTTTTGTAACAAATCAGGTTTGAATAAAGTATTATATATAGTGATTTTAGCATTTCGGAGGGGAATATATGAAGGATATGTCCGGATATTTAAAGGAGTATATTAGAAGCTCAATAAAAAGGGATTTTAAATCCTCCGAAAATATAAAGGGTTTTCATAAAGAAAAAATGAGTGTTTACAATTTAAAACCTTTAAATATGACTTCTACCTTTGAAAGAATGCCGTTTATATCTGCAGAGATCAGTGGTTTCGAAATTTTAAGTGCCAGGATGTTTCTAGATGGTAAGGAGGTTTGTCCACTTATATCTAATTTTAGGATGGAGTATAAGCCCCTTGAGCCTATGGATTTCGGTGAACATAAAGTACAAATTGAAATGGAGGATATATATGGAAATATAAAGAAGTTAGAATGGGGTTTTATAGTTCAGGATAGGGAGGCTAAGTATAACTTCTATTTTGGAGTGCCACACTGCCATACCTCCTATTCCGATGGAAGGGGGAGGCCATATGATGCATGTGCGCATGTAAGAAAAAATAATCTTGATTATATAATCATAGCCGATCATTCAAATTTTTTGGATGGGGTAATGAATAACAACTACGAGTATGATAAGGAAAGGGATGAGTATGTTGAAAGGAAGGGTTCAAGATGGTATAAAACCAGAAAGGAGATAGAGAAGATTAACAGAATATATGATGGATTTCTTGCCATTAGAGCATTTGAGATGAGCTCAAGCAGATGGGGCCATATAAACGTCATTGGCAGTGAAACATACGTAGAGGCAAATAGGCAGGCAATGGATATAAACAAATTTTTTGCATGGCTCAAAAAGCAACGTAATATAGCTGTGGTTATAAACCATCCCCATAAACATTTCAAGTACATTAACTATATGGAGGATATGGACGGAATTATAAACTTAATAGAAGTTGCAAACGGGGCGCCTCCCCGAAAGTATAGGAGGCTCGAAGAACATTATTATAGAATGCTTGATATGGGCTGGCACCTCGGAGCAGTAAATGGCCAGGATAATCATAGAGCTAACTGGGGAGATAATGATAACCTTACTGTTATACTGGCAAAAGAGCTTAATAAAGATGCTTTTATTGAAGCCCTTAGAAATAGAAGGACATATTCAACGGAAACGAGAAATTTGAAGCTTTATTTTAAAGCAAATGGCTTTTATATGGGAAGTATAATAGGTCTGAATGAGGGAGACAAGATTAATTTTAATATTAACGCCCAGGATGAAAGGGTACCCATAAAAAAGATTCAACTCATATCAAATGGAGGCAGGGTAATAGATGAAATCAGGTTTAAGGGGGATAATAATGTACGATGGAACCCGGTCCTAAAAGCTCAAAGGGACAGAACATGGTATGTGGTTAAGGTTACTCATATAAACGGAAGGCAGGGTATTTCATCTCCAGTGTTTATAAAATTTAACAGCTAAATATAAAGTATATGTTAACGTTCTCCAATGAAGGTAGAACCTAAAATTAAAAACCCTCCAATTATCTGATAGAGATTTAAAGGCTCAGCTAAAAATATCGTTCCAAAAATAATCGCTGCAATAGGGTCAATATAGCTGAGTATTGCAGCCCTCTGAACTTCAAGCTCCTTTATTCCGGAGAAGTAGAGAAGGTATGCAAGTCCCGTATGAACTATTCCTAAAACAGCAATGAGCAAAAGATTTTTAAGATTTGTGATTGTTAAAGCACTCCTGTATATTATAAAAGGCAGAAGAACAAGGGCCGAGGTAGAAATCTGTATTAGCGTCATCATATATCCTGAAATACCCTTTATATATTTGTTAAGAAGGACAACACTTCCATAGAGCCCTGCTGCCATAAGCCCGAAGGCAATTCCCTTTAAATGGTTTGGAGAGCTGACGGAGGCTTGTGATTGGTTATTTACAATAAGGAAAAGCCCTATCATTGCACCTGCTGCTGCAATTAATCTGGATTTAGTAAGCTTCTCCTTAAAAACAACTGGCGACAGAAGTATTACGAAAACAGGGGCAAAATAATAGCTTAGTGTTGCATTTGAAATCGTTGTGTAGTTATATGCTTTAAAGAGAAGTATCCAATTTGCACCTATTGCGCCGCCTGACAGTATCAAAAGCAGTATATTTTCCTTTAAATTTTCTGAGTCCCTTTGGGATTTGAACATCGGATAAACAAGGGCAAGAACAGTACTTGCAATAACTGCCCTTAAAAAGGCAAGTTCCACTGAAGGAAGATTTATATTTTTAACGAAAATTCCTATGCTTCCCCATATAACCATAGAGATTATGATTTTAATAATTGACGGCATAGCAGTTTTCCCCCTGGTTTGTTTTGATATTGTCGATATTGGTTCCTTTTAGTATAAAATAAATTTTTTTCAATATCAATTCTTGAATACCACTTTTAGACATACCCTACTTATTTTGTGGAGAATATACTGTTTAGTAGTGGAAAATGGGGGAATGCCTATGATATATGTAGTTAGAAAAGGTGAACCTTTGGGGCTTATTGCAAGGCAGTTTGGAGTAAGCCCTGAGGAAATAATAGAGGAAAACGAACTTAGATTTATTTCTTATCCTGTTCCGGGACAATCGGTTATTATACCTGAAGGAGAGCTTTCCAAGCAGCATGTATATAGAAATATACACACAAATGGATATATAATACCTTCATCAATAAATAGTGACTTTTATATCCTTGAAGATGGAAGGGAGGTATTAACCTGGGCTTGTCCCTTAACCTGCTTTTCAGCTGGAGATGAAGGGGACAGCTATGACAAGAATATTGCATTGAGGTCAAAGGAAATTAAAATCAGCCCGATGCTTTATGTTTCAAATGGAAAGGAAAATCAATTCGACGGCAATATGGTTCATGATATATTAATAAATCCTGATAGACAGGCAAAGATTATAGAAAATATATTAAATATTTTAAAAAACAATGGCTATTACGGAATCAATATCCACTTTGAAAGGGTTTTTCAGGAGGATAGGGAAGCACTGAGCAGCTTTTTTAAAAGACTTTATTATTCACTAAAACGTGAAGGATACTATCTTTTTATATCCCTTCCACCGAAGCAATTTGATACGGACTCAGGACAGTGGTTTGGAGCCTTTGACTATGAAGAGATAGGAAGAAATTCAGATGCGGTTATAATTATGCCTGGAGAGTGGGGATGGCACGAAGGACCTCCCATGTCGCTGCTTCCAATGGAAAAGCTGAAAAACGTTATTGAATATGCCGTTTCCCTTATAAATTCTAATAAAATCATGATATCAATGCCTCTGTATGGATATGACTGGATTATGCCCTACTGTCCCGGCGGGCCCCCCGCGAGGAGGATTACAACTTATCAGGCATTTATGATTGCGGCAAAATATCATTCGGAAATACTTTATGATGAAAAAAATCAGTCCCCATATTTTGATTATAGCGACGATAAAAATTCCCACAGGGTGTGGTTTGAAGATCTTAGAAGCTTTGAGGTAAAATTAAAGCTCATATGGGAGTACTCACTTAAGGGATTGAGTTTCATATTTTTTGAAAAGGTTTATACTCCATTTTTTAAAGTTTTAAATGATATATTTAAAGTTCAAAAAATAGTTTAAAGGGATGCTTAATGGCATCCCTATATGTTATTCAGCCGAATCTGCAGCTGGAGGTGTGAAGGCCCTCTGTGCAAGTTGGGAATCCAGCATATATATAGCAGCGGGATCATTTTGAATTCTCTCAAGCTTCTTTATAATTCCATTGAAAAGATCCTGTTCCTCAATTTGTTCATCTACAAACCATTTTAAAAAGCTTATTGTAGCATACTCCCTTTCTTCCGCAGCAATGTCCATAAGATTATATATTTTAGTAGTTAGGGCCTTTTCATGCTCAAAGGCATGGTTAAAGGCATCCAATATGGATGAAAAATCGTTTTTGGGGGCTTCAATCCCGCCTATTTTTATTCTTTCATTTATTTGGTTTATGTAGTTAAATATCTTCATTGCATGAAATCTCTCTTCATCAGACTGAACCATAAAGAAGTTGGCAAATCCAGGAAGATCCTCCGAGTGGAAGTATGCCGATATTGCAATATAGGTATGAGCTGATTCTAATTCCCTTGTAAGCTGTTTATTAAGTTCGTCAATAAGCCTTTGGCCTATCATATGTTATTACCTCCTTAGTATTTAATACTATCGCATTAAATTAATCTAATATAAATATAGTTTTACCAGAAAGAGAAATTTAATTAACAGTTTATGTATTAAAATATTGCTTATATTTTCCCAGAAAATCGGTGGTCGGGCATGTAAACCCGACCAAATTGCAAGGGAGGAGGTTCGCCAACACAGGGAAATAAACATCATTTTAACGCTTAGAAAAACTTTTTGCTGTCGAGGAATTCATATACGTTAACCAGGGCTTCTCCAAATCTCTGGAAATGTACAACTTCCCTGGCCCATAAAAATCTCAGTGGAGCGATTACGTCAGGGTCATCCGTTAAATCAATTAAATGTTCGTATGTTGATCTTGCCTTCTGTTCTGCAGCCATATCCTCGGTTAAATCAGTTACAGGATCTCCCATAGATTGAACATATGCACCGGTCCATGGTACACCGTTTGCATCTGCCGGGTAGATTGCTTTATCGTGTTCAGCGTAGTATCCTCCAAGGCCTGCAGCTTTAAGCTCATCTGGTGTGGCATCCTTTGTCAGCTGATAGATCATGGTTGCGATAATTTCAACATGTGCAAGTTCCTCTGTTCCTATATCGGTTAGAAGACCCTTGGTTTTGCTTGTAGGCATTGTATAGCGCTGGCTCAGATATCTTATTGAAGCGCTAAGTTCACTATCGGGACCACCATATTGAGCCATAAGGAATTTTGCCATTCTTAAATCCTTATTTTTTATTTTAACTGGGAATTCAAGCTTTTTTTCATATATCCACATAGCAAGACACCCCCTATTCCCCTGTTTCCCAGGGCCATGGCTCATTTACCCACTGCCATGGATAAGCACTTGGTGCATTTCCAAAATTACAAAGAGGCCCATATTTAGATTCATATTCCTTTTTAAGGGCACAAAGATCCTTTGAGATGTTGTTATAGTCAACTAAAGCCTTTTGTTCATTCGGATGATTGTCTAGGTACAAGTTTAACTCTACTGCAGCGAATTCAAGTTTCTGTATTTTTCTTTTCAACTCTTCACGAGTCATGTCTACCATTTAGCTTCCTCCTATTAATTGATTACTCTTTGCTTTTAATGGCATAGGGAATGTCAAGGTTTGGGAAGAGAACGCCCTTTTTAAGAGCCTCATCCAGCGGGAGAATGCCTATATAGGGCTGGTCCGGGACGTAGGCACGGGCAAGCATGAGGTTTATAACCTTTGACTTATCAGGTGTGGATCTGTAATATGGGTACACTTCATTCACTCCTTTAACTGAACTACAATATTATAATATTCATTGCGTTAAAAAGTGTTCATTTCACTATTTATTAGGGTTATTATGGATATAGGCTGTAAATATAATGGTTTAAGGAATAAAGATGGGATTATGGTTACTCTTTGTTTATCGGACCATCTAATACTGATTTATTCGAGGATTTGAGAACAAAGATGAATATTGTTAAGGAGCTGTCAGGTATTATAAAGGGCTTTGGCAGCATAATCAAAGTAGACTTATAATTCTGAAATATCAAAAAAATTTAACATAAGGCAGGATTTTGTATTTTTTAGCAGAATATATAATACAATTAAAATTTTTTAATATAACATTTGCTAAGGAGGGGCTTTGATGGAGGGGGAAATAATCAAAAGTTATCTGCTTTTCCACACTTTAATAGAAATGGCTACTATTTTGATCGCCTTTTCAACTTTTATAATAGCTTTTAACACCTATGAAATATCCAAAAACAGTTATTTTACATTTATAGGAATAGCATTTGGATTTGTTGGGTTAGCAGATTTTATGCATACAATTTCCTATAAAGGAATTGGTATTTTTAGAATGGATAACGCTAATATTGCTGTACAGTTTTGGATTATAGCAAGATACTTGGAGAGCATATCCCTCTTCATTTCTTTGGTTTTTGTAAAAAAAAGCATAAAGCCCCTAAAAGTTCTGGCTTCATACTCTGTTATTCTTTTAATACTTTGTGCTACTATTTATCCTTTAGGAATATTTCCTGATTGTTTCATAGAAGGGTATGGCCTAACTGAGTTTAAAGTTATTAGTGAATATATAATTATAGTGTTTTTAATAGGTTCGGCTTATTTATTGAATAAAAACAAAGAAAGCCTTGATAGAAACATATTTGAATGTATGATGGCAGCTATAGGAATGAAAATTTTATCGGGAATATTTTTTACACTTTATAAGGATGTTTATGCGTTTTACAACATGCTTGGCCATATATTTAAGCTCATATCCTTTTATTATATCTATCAGGTTATGATAAAAAAAGGAATTAAAGAACCATATAAACTTCTATTTAATAGGCTGGATGAAGCTAGGAACGATCTGAAGAATAAGAGCAATGAGCTTGAAAATATAATCAAACAGCTCAATATTCAAAAGTCAGAAAAAAAAAGCATAGAAAAGCAGCTCTTAAAAAGTGGGGAATATTATAAAATGCTTGTAGAGTTCTCTAACTGTTCCATATTTGCACATAGTGAAGGTAAGTTTTTATTTGCTAATTCAATAGGTGCAAAGCTTCTGGGTATGAACAGCCCCGATGAGTTAGAGGGATTAAATATTTACGGTTTTATTGATCCTGTATATCATGAGAAAATAAGAAAGGAAATTGAGGAAGTTTCTAAAAAGAACATAACTCTTCCTCCAATGGAGTTTAAAATAATAAGCAGAAGCGGGGAAGAGATACTTGTAGAGTCTATGGCTACATCGTTTATTTATAATGGAAAGCCTGCAGTTTTGAACGTTTTGAGGGAGGTTTCAATTAGAAAAAAAATAAATGAATTTATTGAGAAAGACAGGATTAAAACGAAGGTTTTTGCAAGTATATCCCATGAGCTTAAAACCCCCATAAACGTGTTTTTTGCATCCCTTCAGCTTTTAGAGCTTTATTTAAAAAATGGGCAGTCATGGGATAAAAATGGGCAGATAGATAAGCATATAAAAACTATGAAGCAAAACTGCTACAGGCTTATAAGGCTGGTTAATAATATTATAGACATTACCAAAATAGATGCTGGTTATTATAAACTCAATCTTCACAATTATAATATTGTAAACGTTATAGAGAGCATTACCTTATCCGTCGCAGAGTATGCGGAGGATAAGGGAATTGAGCTTGTATTCGATACTGATGTTGAGGAGAAGATTATGGCATGCGATCCCGAAAAAATTGAAAGAATTATGTTAAATCTTATTTCAAACGCAGTTAAATTTACAAATCCTGGAGGGAAAATTGAGGTTAATATATATGACAGGAATGAAAAAATATTGATATCGGTTAAGGACTCGGGAATAGGAATTCCAGAGGATAAGCTTGATATCATATTTGAAATGTTCAGCCAGGTTGAGAGTTCCCTTGCAAGAAACAGACAGGGAAGCGGTATAGGGCTGTCAATTGTGAAGTCCCTTGTGGAGCTCCACGGAGGCAATATAAAGGCAAAAAGCGAATATGGAAAGGGAAGCGAGTTTATAATTGAAATGCCAGTTAGGGTGATCGATGAAACATGCAGCATGTTAGAAAGTGGCCTTGAAAACGATAATGTAGAGAAGATCAATATAGAGTTCTCAGATGTTTATATGTGAAAACTATGATGAATTTCATAATCAAATAGAATATAAGGCTACTTGAAAAGTCCGTTGGAATAAAGGTAGAAAATATAAACAGATTGGCGCTGCGATAAAAAATATATTTCATTCACCAGCACGCTTGGCAAAGAAGTTCTAAGGCTTTTGATTTGAAAAATCAAGAACTTTCGTTAAACTCGCCTTGCTTAAGTCACGAAAGTTCCAGGATTTTTCTTCATCCCTTCGCCAAGAACTTCTAATTGCCCGCTTTATGTGAATTTCATATATTTTTTATCGACCCCTAGGTACTGCAAAACGTTAATGTTAATATAAAATCTTTCTTAACTTATGTTTAGATTATTATTAGTGAAACTGTTTTCATAATCTTGTGGTGAAATTTATTTCATGTATAGCTAGTAAAAAATAAAGGCGGGGAGAGTTCATCAGAGGAATAGATAATCATATTTTGGATTTTAGAAAGGCATGGGGTATAATAGTTGTTGTGTTAGATTAAAATATCAAAAGGAAAAACAGCGATGGCAGCGTTTAAGGAGGAAGAGACCTTGAAGAAACATGATATTATAGAAACGGTTATAGAGGATGTTCATTTCCCCAATAGAGGAATAGCAAGGGTAGATGGAAAGGAAGTTATTATAAAAAACGCAATCAAAGGTCAGAGGGTAAAGGCCAGGGTTGTTAAAAATAAAAAGGATAGGGCGGAGGCTTCCATAATTGAAGTTCTTGAGAGAGCCCCCTATGAAACGGAGCCCATATGCCCCCATTTTGGGGTCTGCGGTGGATGTTCCTATCAGACGCTATCCTATGAGCATCAGATTGAGCTTAAGGCCAGCCAGGTTAAGAGACTCCTTGACGATGCGGGAATAGGGGAATACGAATTTTTAGGAATCGAGAGAAGCCCAAGGGAATTTCAATACAGAAATAAAATGGAGTTTTCCTTTGGAGATGTTGAAAGGGGAGGAGAGCTTGCCCTTGGACTTCATAGGAAGGGTAGTTTTTATGAGGTTGTTACTGTAAATGGATGCCAGATAGTTGATGATGACTTTGGGAAAGTTTTAGAGGTAGTTCTTGATTATTTCAGGGATAAGGGGATCCCTTTTTATAAGAAGAAAACCCACGAGGGAGTTTTAAGGCACCTCGTTGTAAGAAAGGCTCAAAGGACGGGGGAGCTCCTTGTAAACCTTGTAACGTCATCACAGATGGAGCTTGATTTAAGCAGTCTTGTGGAAAGGGTAAGGGGTATAGAGCTTGATGGAGAGCTTGTAGGATTTTTACATACTATAAACGATTCCATATCAGATGTAGTAAAAAGCGATGAAACAAGGGTTCTGTTTGGAAGGGATTATATATTGGAAGAGATACTGGGCCTTAAATTTAAAATATCCGCCTTCTCATTCTTCCAGACTAACTCCCTCGGGGCGGAAAGACTATACTCAATTGTAAGGGATTTCGCTGGAGAGACAAGGGATAAGGTTATATTCGACCTTTACAGCGGAACAGGCACTATAGCACAGATAATGGCCCCGGTTGCTAAAAAGGTTATAGGCATTGAAATCGTTGAAGAGGCGGTTGAAGCCGCGAGGGAAAATGCTGCTTTAAACGGCCTTACAAACTGCGAATTTATTGCAGGAGACGTTTTAAAGAAGGTTGAAGAGCTTAAGAATAAACCGGATATCATAATACTCGATCCTCCAAGGGATGGAATACATCCAAAGGCCATAGGAAAGATAATAAGCTTTGATGCTCCGAGGATTGTATACGTATCCTGTAAGCCAACATCCCTTGCAAGGGATCTGCAGGTATTTGTTGAAAGGGGATATGAGGTTAAAAAGGTAAAGTGTATGGATATGTTTCCACACACGTATCATGTGGAAACGGTGGTTTTAATAGAGAAGAAATAACTTTGTTTGAAAGGTTTTGGGGCAATTTGCCCCTATTTTTTATGTGTGTTTTATGTTTCCATGAACGAGAAAAAGTAAGGGAGTATGAGTAGGGGGGTGCACCCCCCTATTAGTTTTTATGCAGTTTTTGCAGATAGAGGGATTACAGGAACAACAGATAATAGACCAGAGTTTCAAAAAATGCTGGAGCTCTGCAGAGATGGGAAGACAGATTTAATCATAACAAAATCTATCTCAAGATTTGCAAGGAATACAGTTATAATGTTACAAGTTGTAAGAGAATTTAAGAATATTGGTGTTGCAGTTTATTTTGAAAAAGAAAATATAAACACATTGTCCGGGGACGGTGAGCTTATGCTTACTGTCCTCTCTTGTATTTTGAATACCACGGGCTATGCCCGTGGTTCCAAAAGGCTTAAAGCTATGAGTAGAAAAAATAAACCTCCTTTGATAGAATGGAAGTGTGTTTGCCAACCACAACCAAATCAAAGGAGGAAAATCCATATGGATAATGAAAGTTTATCACATACTAAATGGAATTGCAAATATCATATTGTATTTGCACCAAAATATCGAAGGCAAATAATATATGGAAAAATAAAAGAAGATATAGGGAAAATATTGAGGAAATTATGCGAATATAAAGGAGTAGAAATAATAGAAGCAAATGCATGTAAAGATCATATACATATGCTTGTGAGTATACCACCGAAATTAAGTGTTGCACAATTTATGGGATATTTAAAAGGGAAAAGTTCATTGATGATATTTGATAGACATGCAAATTTAAAGTACAAATACGGGAATAGACAATTTTGGTGTAAAGGATATTATGTAGATACGGTTGGAAGAAATAAAAAGGTAATAGAAGAATATATAAAAAATCAACTTCAAGAGGATATTGCATATGATCAAATAAGTTTAAAGGACTATATAGACCCGTTTACGGGTGACCCAGTAAATAAAGGCAAAAAATAAAGCCCCTTTAGGGGTTGCCTGAAAAAATTATGCGGTTGGCAGACCATTCAGTGGGTCTTGAGACACAGCCAGTAATATGCCCTTATAGGGCTAGAGCAAACCACCCGTTTTACGTTACGGGTGGTCATGATTAGTAAAGAGCAACTTTATAAATTCTTTATAATTGCCTGTTACATTAATAATCGTAGTAGAGATTAATAATGTTATGAAAGGATGAGTTAAATGTCAAACTTGATACTTGAAACAAGAGGGCTGAAAAAATACTATGGAAAGCAGCTTGCCGTAAATGATGTTTCACTCAAAATCCCAAGGGGTTCAATCTACGGATTACTTGGTCCAAATGGAGCAGGAAAATCCACTATATTAAAAATGCTTACGGGACTATTGTATCCGTCAAGCGGTGAAATTATTGTTTTTGGTGAGCCATGGCAGCGAAAACACCTTGAGCGAATTGGAGCATTAATTGAATCCCCTGCTTTATATGGCAATCTAACCGCAGTTGAAAACCTTCTCGTTCACACAAAATTGATGGGACTTCCAAAAGAAAGAATTTACGAAGTGCTTGAGACAGTAGACCTTAAAGATACAGGCAAAAAGTTGGCAGCGCAATTTTCAATGGGTATGAAGCAAAGGCTTGGCATTGCAATTGCGCTTTTAGGATATCCAGAATTATTGATACTTGATGAACCTACAAATGGCCTTGATCCTATAGGCATTCAGGAACTGAGGGAATTAATCCGTTCATTCCCCAAAAGAGGGATTACGGTAATTCTATCAAGCCATATATTGCCGGAAGTGTCACAGCTTGTTGACCATATTGGTATCATAAGCGATGGTGTACTTAAATACCAGGGTAAAATAAGTTATGGTGAAGACCTTGAGGAATTATTCATGAAAGTTGTAAAGGGGGCTAAATAATGATTAATATAATAAAGTCTGAGAGCCTTAAATATAGGAGGACTTTTACCAGACGCCTTATATTACTTGCACCACTGTTTTTTATAATAATAGCATTACCACAAAAATTATTCATGCCTGCTAATTATTTAAGGCCATGGCAGCTTCTTCTTGACCAGGTATACAATTGGTGGCCGGTAATATTCATTCCACTTGGTATAGCTTTATTTGCTGCATTAGTGGCGTTGCAGGAAAAAAAGGTGGGAAATTACCGCAATTTGCGAGTTCACAATATTCCACCGTCCGTTATCTGGACAGGTAAAATTGTATTAATGGCATATCATACGATGCTGGCGACACTTGTTCTTATTGCCGTCATAATAATATCGGGGCTTATTACAGCAGGAGGAGAAATTCCATGGGTAAAGATTTTTGTGGGTGGGTTTACGATATGGCTCACATCCCTTGCTGTAATACCACTCCAGTTATGGGCAGCAACATGGAAAGGCACCTTTTTTAGTATGGCTATGGGATTTGCTGGACTTATTGCCGGTGTTATAGCGGCACCCAAATCCTATTGGATATATGTCCCATGGAGCTGGCCGACAAGGCTTATGTGTCCTGTAATAGGCGTACACCCGAATGGGGTCCCCCTGGAAGCATCAGATTCTCTCATGAATCCTTCAGTAATACCAGTAGGAATAGTCCTGGCAATTGCTGCCTTAATAATCTTTACTATAATTACAGCAGTGTGGTTTAATAGAAGGGAGGTAAGATGATGAAGATATTAATATCAGAATGGATTAAGACAAAGCGCACGCCTATAAGATGGCTTACGTTTTTAACACCTATGATTTTAGCAGCGCTTATTGTATGGTATTTTTCATTAAAGGCAATAACGATAGATACTCAAATTTCAATATTTCAGGCATTTTTTGAAGTATGGACGGCACTGGTTATTCCGTTGGGTACAGGTTTAATATCAGGAATTATGATACATCAGGAGGAACTTGCCGGCAGTTTCAACGGCTTTCTCGGAAGCAAACTACCGCGCAGGGATTTGTACCTTGGAAAACTTACAATGCTTATCTTATTGACATCGGCAAGTACCTTACTTGCGGCATTGGCGCTTTTAGTAGGATTAAGTTTTATATTGAATATACCCCTATCCTGGCCGATTTTTATTATAGCAGCTCTAATGGCTATGATTGGAACCCTTCCACTATTGGCATTCCATTTATGGATAAGTTTCGCATGGGGAATGGGTGCATCAATTGGGATTGGCGGCGGTGGTATTCTAATAGCTGCTTTGATGGCAACAAGTCTGGGCAATAAGATCTGGCAATTTGTACCGTGGGCATGGCCAGTTCGTTTAACAGGGTTAGCAGGAGCATATTTATTATATTTGCCTGGTATGAAATTACCACCCGAAATCATATCTGCAGGTTTTATCGCAGTTCAGGCTATAAAGGGTCTTATTCCAGCTGCAGTATTTTTTTTAGTTATGTTGGTTGGAGGTTTGATTTGGTTTGAAAGGTGGGAAGGCAGAAAAATATCTGATTAAAGAAAAATTAAAAGGAGGCATGATGGTATGAGTAAGATTCTTATCATTGATGATGAGGAAGATTTAGTCACTCTTTTAAAAGATTCTCTTGAGAGCAGAGGTCATATTGTATTAGCAGCATATGATGGTGAAAGCGGTGTTAAAAAAGCCCAAGAACAGCCGGATATCATTATTCTCGACATAATGATGCCCGGCATTGACGGGTATGAAGTTTGTAGAAAAATAAGGGATGCAGTTTTTTGCCCGATCATATTTTTGAGTGCAAGACAGTCAGAGGCTGACAGGATAAAAGGCCTTGCCCTAGGAGGCGATGATTATTTAATAAAGCCTTTTAGCCTTAATGAACTGCTTGCGAGAATAGATGCACATTTAAGAAGAGAGAAAAGGGCTATCTTCCTTAATAACTCAAACAAGAGAGTGTTGATTAGCTTTGGCAGACTGTCGGTTGATTTAAAATCAAGACAGGTTAATATTAATGATAATATCATTTCCCTTACTAAACGAGAATTTGACATTTTAGAACTGCTTTTAATGCATCCGGGTCAGGTGTTTTCGAAAGAACAGATTTATGAGAAGGTTTGGGGATATGATGCAGAAGGAGATTCTTCAACTGTGACTGAGCATGTGAAAAACATAAGGGCAAAGATAGCTGAATTTGATCCCGATACAGAGTATATATCGACAGTATGGGGTATCGGCTACCGATTTAACAGAATAATGTAAGGCGAAATTTGGCGGGTGTATTGATATGTTGGAAAGAAAGCCTCTCAAGTCCCAATTTGTAATAACGTTTATTTTGATTATCATATCAAGCATAATAGCTACAATAGCTACGTATTATGCGGGTTATATTATTTATACAAAAATTGAATATAAAAAAATATATCCGGCCAACTACTATGAAAAGAAAATTCCTGATATTGAAGGCTATATCAGAAAAGAAGGTGTAATTCTTTTAAACGGGAGCGAAAAACAACTCATTGAGAAAGTAATTCCTTCAGAAGGTATATTGTATCAGGTGATGGATGAAAATGGCAATATGATATATGGGACGGATTATAAAAAACTTTTAAATAGCAAAGAGGATCTATATAATAAATTGAATACTACCATCGGTACAGATGGGAGATATGTAAGAATCATCCCGGTATTCGATTCTCAAGGAAAGATAAGCGGAGCAGTTTCATTATCATATACATTAACACCTCATTATCCAAGTACATCAGATAAAATATTGCTCGCACCATTATTTGTTGTAGTTGTTTTTTCTCCGTTTATTTATATAGTAATCTTTACGTTGCTTTTTTCAAAGAAATTTGCCGCTAATATAGGCAAGCCAGTTAATATGCTTATTGATGCATCAAGAAAGGTTAAAGAGAAGGATCTTGATTTTAATATAGATTATTTTGCCGATAATGAACTTGGAAGACTTTGTAAAGCATTTAATGAAATGAAAAACGAACTTAAGGAGTCATTAATATCACAGTGGAAAGCAGAGCAGGAAAGACATGAGATGGTTCAAGCCCTTGCCCATGACCTGAAAACACCTCTTTCTGTAATACAGGGCTATGCTGAATCACTTCTGGAAGGCAATTATGTTGATACTCAAAAAGTAAAAAAATATCTACAGGTAATAAAAGACAATGCAAATAAGGGGTCGGAACTTATCAAAAAAATGCTTTACGCCGCAGAGCTTGAAACGTCCGGCGCAGAGCTTAATATCACTCCAGTGGATATATACTCTTTCTTAATGTATAAAAAAGAAAGTTATGAGATGATGGCAAAAAATAAAAAGATAGGTTTTAAAGTTGATGTAACTTATGAAAACCAGGCTAAAATGACATGCCCTGTTGATATTGTAAAACTTGAGCGTATTCTTGACAATATCGTTTCGAACTGCATCTGTTATACGCCGGAAAATGGGACAATAACAATTAATGCTAATATTACTTGTTATAATATTTGTTTTAAAGTATGTGATACAGGAAAGGGGTTTAGTAGTAAAGATCTATCTAATCTTTTTAATAAATTTTACAGGGGAGATGAATCCCGTTCTTCCAAAGATGGTCACGCCGGACTAGGACTCTATATTGCAAAAAGACTGGTAGAAATGCATGGTGGAAGTATTGTTGCCTTTAATGCAAAGGACGGTGGTGCATGTATTAAATTCGATTTGCATTTTCTAAAAAATAATAACAATAAGAAATGATGCAATTACGAAAAGCGTTTCCTATCTATATCAGTATATTTGGTATTTTTAAGTATTAAAGCTGATATGGAAACATATTAGGTATTTTCTTTTAACCGCTGAGACAGCTGTATCAAAAAGCTAACTTGGAGGCTTATCTTTTTCGTGCACTCAAGGCATATGGAATGTGTAATAATTATTGCGTAAGAATGTAAATATATATAATTCTGAACCACCTTACTTTTAGGGGGTTCACCTTTACGCAAAATCAATATTAATGCGTATTAGTATCATTTTTCTATCAAAACACACGTGGAGTGCGTGGTGTTGATGCAAAATGTAAAAAATAAATAAAAGCCTGAAAAATAGCTTAAATACAGGGTTTTCCGGTAATTTGCCGCCCGCCGAAAATGTGTTTTTTGGCGGCACAGGCACAGGAAAGCCCTGTTTTTTATCTGTGTGATTGTTCGAGGAAACACATCCACAGCCGTTCGAGTAGGCCTTTCGGTGGGCAGGGTTGTGTTGACGGAAAATACGGAAATTGAAATGGCTTGATGTGTTCGCGGGAACATGTCTATGGGAACTTGCATACTTTTATTCCACTTTTTATATTAAAGCCCAGCTTTAAATTTGGCTTTTTACAATTTTCTGATACTCTACTCCCCATATTTCCATTGCCTTGATAATTGGACGCATACTTTCGCCTAATTCACTTAAGGCGTACTCTACGCGGGGCGGTACTTCTGGATACACAGTGCGGATAATAATTCCATCTGCTTCCATAGACCTCAAGCTATCCGTCAGTACCTTTTGACTGATACCTGGGATGTTTTTTCGCAGTTCGTTAAAGCGCCAAGGGCGCTGAAGCAAATTTCGCAAGATCAACAGTTTCCACTTGCTGCCTATCAACTGAACCGTGGTCGCTACAGGACATTCAGGCAATTCTTCTTTTGTTAGCATCGCACGCATCATCTCCTTCATAAGTTCAGATTTGAATGTTACATTCAAATTATAATATAAGATAACGATTAAGACAAGTTGGTTATAAAAAGGTAACTAAGTAATAGATTTGTGCGTACTTTTCTTTAAATAGAGCAGAAGCTAAAATAATAATTGCGGACGAACAAAAAGTTCGTAAAATCCAAAAATGGAGGTAAAACACTATGGCACTTTCTAATCTATTTGGATGGAACAAAAAAGAGGCGTCTTCTGCTTGTGGTTCTGCCTGTGGAGCATCCGATAAGCCTGCTGAAGCTCCCGCTGCCTGTGGTGCTGCCGATGATGCTCCTGCTGCTTGCGGCACTGCTGACAAGCCGGAAGAAAAACCTGCCGCCTGCGGTTCTGCCTGCGGCGCTGGTGACAACAAATAATCCAGTCAACACGCCAACACATCCCCGGCATAGCTGGTCTTGCCGGGGACTTTTAAAATCATTCCGGCAATTGCCAGTTTTCATATAAAGAGAGGTAATCAATGATGAAATAATATTTTGCTTTTCAGTGGCACATCACTGACGAGTGCGATCAGCGATGCAAACATTGTTATATCTTTTCGGAAGATAATGGAAAATATCTGGACTCTATGAACTGGGAGCAGATGGTGGACGTAGTGGACAACTGCTGTGATATGTGTGAAATGTACGACCGGCTGCCCTATTTTTATATTACCGGCGGCGATCCAATCCTGCATCCCGATTTCTGGCGGCTGCTTGACCTTCTGAAAGGAAGGCGTATCCCTTTTACTATCCTCGGTAACCCATTCCATCTGAATGACGAGGTATGCAAAAGGTTGAAAGAATATGGATGCCAGAAATACCAGCTCTCCCTTGATGGGATGCGGGAAACCAATGACTGGTTCCGTAAACCCGGCTCATTTGATTGCACCCTTGAAAAAATTGACTGCATTAAAAAGGCCGGTATCCGCTCAGTCATCATGACTACGGTATCTGGAAAAAACATTAAGGAAATCCCGGATATTATTGACATCGTTGTGGCACATAAGGTGGATGTGTTTGCTTTTGCACGGTACTGCCCGACCAGCGAGGAAAAGGACATAGGCATAACACCACAGGAATATCGGAAACTGCTGGACGTGTGTTATCAAAAGTTTCAAAAATATAAAGAAGAAGGTTGCCAGACATACTTCAATCGAAAAGACCATCTATGGACGCTCTATGAATACGAAAAAGGCATTTTTAAAATCCCGGAGAATACACAGGAGGGTATGATCTACGGCGGATGTAACTGTGGCAACTGCCATTTGACCATTTTGCCTACCGGTGATTTATATGCATGCCGTCGCTTTGAAAGCAAGGTGGGTAATGTGTTTGAAGATCGAATTGCCGATGTGTGGGTAAGCGATTGTATGGAATCCTACCGTGACTATACTAAATTTAAAAAATGTTCCAAATGTGAATTGCTGGCTTGGTGCCGGGGATGCCCCGCCGTTGCTTATGGTACAACCAGGGATTTTTACGAGGCTGATCCCCAATGTTGGAAGGAGGTTAAAGGAGCATGATTCCAAAAACAATGAAAGCCGTTGTATTGTCCGGCATTACTGAAGCGGCCAATATAGAATTGACAGAATATCCTGTACCTAAAGTAAAACCTGGCTGGGTGCTGGTTAAGATAAAGGCATTTGGTCTGAACCATTCCGAAAAAATTTTGCGATTGTCGGAAATTCAGGAGGATTATATCAAAAAACCCATTATTCCTGGCATTGAATGTGTCGGAGAAATCGCAGATGCGTCAGACAGCGGCTTTGCTGTGGGACAAAAGGTAGTTGCTCTGATGGGAGGCATGGGCCGCAGCTTTAATGGAAGTTACGCTGAATATGCTTTATTACCGTCACATCACGTGTTTGCGGTTGAAACAAACTTGCCATGGGTTCAGCTTGGAGCAGTACCCGAAACTTATTATACCGCATGGGGATCGTTATTCGATTGCTTGCAGCTTAAACCAGAAGATAAGCTTCTTGTTAGAGGAGGAACCTGTGCTTTAGGCTATGCGGCGATTCAGCTTGCAAAGGCGCTGGGTTGTCGGGTGATTGCCACAACTCATCGGGAAAGCAAGCTGCCCCTGCTGAAAGAGGCAGATGAAGCCATTTTGGACACAGGTAAATTGGAAGGCACATTGTCCGGCGTGACAAAGGTGCTGGAATTGGTAGGACCTAAGACCCTTCATGATACCCTGCGCTGTGTGGAAAAGGGCGGAATTGTCTGTAATACGGGGATTCTCGGTGGCGTCTATGCATTGAATGGCTTTGATCCCATCAAGTTTATCCCAAACAGCGTATATCTCACGGGATTTTACAGCAACTCGCCCACGCAGGAAACCATGAATGACATTTTCTCCTTTTTAGATATGCACAATTTAATCCCCTGTATGGGAGAGGTGTATTCGTTTGCCGACATTGCAAAAGCTTGTGTGGATCTGGATAACGGGAAAGTGAACGGAAAGATTGTAGTGGAGGTATCGGAATGAATTGAAAAAAGATCCCGCTAACAAAAATGTGTGTACTTTTCGTAACACTAACGGTATTGTATGATTGCATTGTAAATTGAATAATCCATGAATTGCAATGAGCTAATTCTGCAGTTATAGAACGAATTTAAAGGAGGTGTACACGATGGAACAAACAATTCAGCAACATGACGGAAGTCATTTAAAACAGAAGTATCTTGGTAAAAAAGGGTTTATTGTTTTTATAGCATTTTTAGGTGCCTTTGTACCGCTTTCAACAGATGCCTATCTACCAGCACTGCCACAGATGGTTCAATACTTTAATACAACAGTAAGTAGGGTCAATCTAAGCTTGGTTATGTTTTTCATCTTTTATGCTGTCGGAATCTTGTTTTGGGGGCCGCTAAGCGACAAATATGGTAGAAAACCCATACTGATGATTGGTATGATTTTTTATACCGGTGCCAGCATTTTGTGCATATTTGCACAAAATGTTCAGCTGCTGATTGCATACCGTATCTTGCAATCCATTGGCTGTGGTGCAGCAACCGCTGTATCGACTGCAATGATTAAAGATGCCTTTGATGGTAAAGAAAGAGTAAGAACTTTAGCCATTGTTCAAACGATGTCTACAATCTCTCCGGTTATTTCACCGGTCATTGGTGCGTTTGTATTGAGTTTTATGTCTTGGCGTGGCGTTTTTGTCGTTTTTACTGCAGTTGGTGTCATTAGCCTTATTTTTGGTTTAATGTTACAGGAAACCTTGAACCATAAATCGGAGATTAATGTCTTCAAAACAGTTGCGCGTCTGGGAACTGTGGCGAAAAATAAAAGTTTTACCTCCTTGCTATTGTTATTTGCCATCTTACAAATTCCATTTCTGGGCTTTATTATATCTTCATCCTTTATTTATATTGAAGGATTTGGTGTTAATGAGAAGGTCTATAGCTATTTCTATGCGGCTAATGCCATATTTTTGTTGCTTGGACCTTTAGTTTACCTGAGATTAAATCGTATTTTTAGCTATCGAACCATTATATCGATGGGATATCTGGTCATTTCGCTAAGCGGTCTCTCTGTCATGACAATAGGGACACAAGGTCCAATAATCTTTTGCTTGTTGCTGATACCGGCATCCTTGTTCGCAAATGTTATTGGACCGCCAAGAATGAGCCTTATGTTGGAACAAATTGAAGGCGACACAGGCTCTGCCGTCTCGCTGATTAGCTCGACACAGATGGTTTTTGGAAGTATTGGTATGTTTATTATGCCTCTTGTATCAGGATTCAAAATTCAGTTTCTTGGCGGAGCATACTTAATAGTAGGCACGATTAGCTTTATAGGTTGGAAAATCCTGTTTAAAAAGCCCTTTATTAAACATCTGGAAGATTAAGTAATAAAAACATTCTATGAGGCAGAAAAAATGAGTTTCAAAAATATTGCGATTGAAGAATTAAAATTGAACCCTATGACGATGATTTGGAAAGAGTCTAACAGAGTTAAGCAGCGAATATGGCGTTTCAAAATCTACTATCAATGGCTGGATTAAGAGCTCCAGGCCTGTAATTGTTGATGATGGTGAAGCTGTAACTATGAAAGATTTAAAGCATTGAAGCGAGAAATGGCTATGCTTAAGGAGGAAAAAAGAGACTTTTCCACAACTACAATCAATGAAAAATGGGTTACTGATATTACATATATCCATAGAAAAAGAATCCGTAGTAGCATAGGGTATATTACTCCTCGGCAATGTGAGGATAGAGCCAGGAAATCAGCATAAAAAATTCGAGTTTTTCTGTCTACTATATTGACATAAGTCCAAAAAAGTTCATCTAAAAATGAAAAACAACTTTTAAGACCTCTTGACTTAGAGTTAACTCTAAGGTTTATCATAATGTTACCAAACATAAGTATATGTGTCAACAATTGAAATGAAAATCCATAGGAGGAATTAAAAATGGGATTTAATATGTATGTGCCAACAAGATTTATTTTCGGCTGCGGAAGGCTTAACGAACTGCACGAGCAGAAGCTTCCCGGCAAAAAGGCAATGATAGTTATTTCAAACGGAAAATCTGTTAAAGAAAATGGTTCGCTTGACCGTACAAAGGAACAACTAAGGATGGCAGGTGCGGAATTTGTTGTATTTGATAAAGTACAGGCAAATCCGCTTAAGTCTACTGTTATGGAGGGAGGCGCATTTGCTCGTGAAAATGGCTGCGACTTTATTGTTGCTCTCGGCGGCGGCAGCGTAATGGACGCTTCCAAAGCAATGGCGGCAATGGCGACCAACGATGGTGACCTTTGGGATTATATAAGCGGCGGCACTGGCAAAGGTAAAGCGCTTATAAATGATCCGCTTCCGGTAGTTTGCATTACTACAACAGCAGGAACCGGTTCGGAAGCAGACCAATGGGGTGTTATCACAAATGATGAAACAAATGAAAAAATCGGTTTCGGTGGTGATGATCGTTTATTCCCGGTAATATCAATAATCGACCCTGAACTGATGAAGACAGTACCACCTAAATTTACCGCTTATCAGGGCTTCGATACACTTTTCCATGCTACAGAAAGCTATATTTCAAAATTTGCAAGCCTTATGAGCGATATGTATGCGCTGACTGCAATTGAAAATACAGCTAAATATCTTCCACGTGCGGTAAAAGATGGCAGCGATATGGAAGCAAGAGAACACATGGCATTTGCCAATACCATTTCTGGTATAGTTATGACTGTCAGCGTTACTACTGCTGAGCATTCCATTGAGCATGCGATGAGTGCATATCATCAAGATTTACCTCACGGGGCAGGACTTATTATGATTTCAAAAGCGTTCTATGAATTTTTTATTGAAAAGCATGCTTGTGATGAGAAATTTATAGCGATGGCAAAGGCAATGGGAATCAAAGATGCCGATAAGCCGGAGGATTTCATCACAGCGCTTGTGGACTTGCAAAAAGCTTGTGGTGTGGCAGAACTTAAAATGAGCGATTATGGTATCACACCGGATGAATTTGATAAAATTGCGACCAATGCTCGTGAAACCATGGGCGGTCTGTTTGTAGCAAATCCATGTGAAATGACACATGAGGATGTTGTTGAGGTACTAAGAAAGTCTTATCGATAAGGAGGATACAGATGGACATTCATGAATTCTTAGATTATTTGAACCGAGGTGAAACAATTGAGGGAGGTTCTGAAATACATCAGATGATGTATATTGTCGCACAGGAAGCGCTAAAGTTAACGGCTGAACTTAACGGGCAATATCATACTCCGGAAGAAATTAGGGAATTGTTTTCCAGATTAATCGGAAAGCCTGTGGATGAAACATTCTCCATGTTCCCTCCTTTTTATACGGATTGCGGGAAAAATATTTCTGTTGGCAAGAATGTCTTTATTAATTCGGGATGTCGTTTTCAGGACCAGGGCGGCATTACAATTGGCGATGGTACCCTTATTGGGCACAATGTAGTGTTGGCTACCCTTAATCACGAGTTGAATCCGAAAAAACGCAGCACTATGCATCCTGCACCTATCGTAATTGGCAAAAACGTTTGGATTGGGTCAAATGCCACTGTTGTTCCAGGTGTGACCATTGGTGATGGTGCTGTTATTGCTGCCGGTGCAGTTGTGACAAGGGATGTACCTGCAAATGTTATTGTAGGCGGCGTGCCTGCTAAAATTATCAAGAAAATTGAGACCAACCAGGAGTAATCCTGTTGGTTTCATTTAAGATGCTGCCGTAAAAGGATTGCAGGGATGGATTGCATGCTTTGATAAGGCAAAACTATCGGGTGTCATCCGGTGTAGGGGTAACAGATACCGGCGATATTCAATATAATAAGAAATTATTGAGCGAAGCATATAAAATGGGGAAAGCAATTTAGAATTTACGGAAAGGATGATAAGCGATGAAAAAACAAACAGCAGGCAGAGATGCCCTGGGATCATTTGCACCAAAATTTGCTGAATTAAACGATGATATTCTTTTTGGAGAGGTTTGGTCTAGAGAAGACAAATTGTCATTAAGAGATCGAAGTATTATCACTGTGACTGCCCTCATATCAAAAGGTATATTTGACAATTCTCTAAAACATCATATTGCCAATGCAAAAAATAACGGTGTTAGTGCTGAGGAAATGGCAGAAATAATCACGCATCTGGCATTCTATGCAGGATGGCCAAATGCATGGGCAGCATTTTCATTGGCAAAAGAGATATATGTTGAATAATCAAAAAAATTTGAATGGAGTGAATTTTATTATGGATAGAAATGAATTAGAAAAGATATCTGATTTTCCATTAGGTGAGGAAAATGTGACATTTGCACAATATTTTACTGGAAAGAGCTATTTAAGCCTCTTAAATGATAAAGAAGTAAATATTCATAATGTTACCTTTGAACCGGGATGCCGAAACAATTGGCATATACATCATGGCTGTGGTCAGATACTGATCTGTGTTGGGGGGCATGGCTGGTATCAAGAAGCTGGGAAAGATGCACGGCCATTAAAAAGCGGTGATGTAGTATATATACCACCGGAGATTAAGCATTGGCACGGCGCTGTCAAGGATGAAGGGTTTGCACATCTGTCATTAACAGTTCCGACGGAAGGAGCAAACACTGAATGGTGTGAACCGGTTACCGATGAAGAATATAACAAACTACTTCGAAATTTTTAGATAAAGTGAAAACCTCTTGACTTAGAGTTAACTCAAAGGGCTATTATTATATTAACGCGCACAATTATATGTTTAAAGTGTTGATTTGAAGTGAAGTGAGAGGAAATAAATAGATTTAATGGCTTAAAAAAATTAATACCATATTTTTCAAGAGAAGGAGACAATTATGTAAGTGGCTGTATTGTGAATTTGCCGGTTGGGAATACAGAAGTAGCTGCAAAAAGGATTCAGATGATAACCGGCTGTGAATTGTTCCGCATTAACACGGTAAAAAAATATCCTGATGATTATACAGAAGCTACAAAAGTTGCCCAGCAGGAATTGCGTGATAATGCAAGGCCTAAGCTTTCAGAATATCTTGATAATATTGACGACTATGAAATTATCATATTATGCTATCCCAATTGGTGGGGAACTATGCCAATGCCTGTATTTACATTTCTTGAGAAATATGACTTTACAGAAAAGACCATTCTTCCGGTCTGTACACATGAAGGAAGTGGTTTAGGACACAGCGAAAGTGACATAAGAAAGACTTGTCCGTCTGCAAGGCTTGAAAAAGGTCTTGCTGTTAAGGGGAGCAATGTGTATTCAGCTCAGCCTGAGATTGAGAAATGGCTGCAAAAATTCATAAATAATTTTAAGAGGAGGAAGTGAAATGGAATATTCAAAACTGGGAAATTCTGATATTCTTGTTTCTCGCATTTGCATGGGCTGCATGAGCTTTGGTGACACGTCAAGTAATTTTCATGCATGGACACTAAACGCTGAAGATAGTGAAGCAATAATCAAGCATGCTCTTGATCTTGGCATAAATTTCTTTGACACTGCAAATGTATATTCTGGCGGCACAAGTGAAGAATATCTCGGCCGTGCGATAAAGAACAATGTAGCTCGTGATAAAGTAGTTATAGCGACTAAAGTTTATTTTAACGAAGGCAAACTTTCAAAAAAAGCGATACTGCGTGAGATTGACGGCTCACTAAAACGACTTGGTACAGATTACGTTGATCTTTACATTATTCATCGCTTCGATTACGACACACCGATAGAGGAAACGATGGAGGCACTTGACAGTCTTGTCAAGGCAGGAAAAGTGAGAGCTCTCGGCGCTTCGGCAATGTATGGCTACCAGTTTTACAATATGCAGCTTGCTGCCGAGAAGAACGGTTGGACAAAGTTTGTCTCAATGCAGAATCACTATAATCTGCTTTACCGTGAGGATGAACGAGAACTTATTCCAATCTGCAAGCAGATGAATGTTGCACTTACTCCGTACAGCCCACTTGCTGCAGGAAGGCTTTCACGTCTTGAATGGAAGGCTGATACGAAACGAAGCCAGACAGATAAAACTGCAGTTTCAAAGTATGACAGTACACAAGAGACAGATTATGGTATTGTACTTCGTGTAAATGAACTTGCCAAGAAGTATGGTGTTACAATGACGCAGATTTCTCTTGCATGGCATTTTGCTAAGGGAGTTACAGCGCCAATTATCGGTGTAACAAAGGCAAAATATTTAGACGACGCTGTAGGGGCTCTCAATGTAAAACTTACGGATGATGATATTGCCTACCTTGAGGAACTGTATGTTCCCCACAAAATAGTTGGTGCGCTTTAACTATATAACTATAAATATATATTAAAGGAGAGTGTTTTTATGCAAAAGGTAGTTTTAAATAATGGTGTGGAGATGCCTATCTTAGGATTCGGTGTTTATCAAATAAATGATGCTAATGAGTGTGAACGTTGTGTTTATGATGCAATTGAAACAGGGTATCGTCTTATCGATACCGCTGCATCATACGGCAATGAAGAAGCCGTAGGAAGAGCAATAAAAAGGAGCGGTGTTCCAAGAGAAGAACTTTTTATTACAACGAAACTTTGGGTTCAGGATGCCGGTTATGAAAAAACCAAAAAAGCCTTTGAAAAATCGCTTAAGAATCTTCAGCTTGATTATCTCGATCTTTATTTGATTCATCAGCCGTTTGGCGATGTGTATGGTTCATGGCGTGCTATGGAGGAGCTGTATCGAGAGGGGAAAGTCAGAGCAATTGGAGTAAGCAACTTTTACCCAGACAGGCTTGTTGATTTAATCCTCAATAATGAAATACCTCCTGCGGTTAATCAGGTAGAAACGCATCCATTCTGTCAACAAATTGACACTCAAAAAATAATGGAAGAATACAAGGTTCAAATAGAATCCTGGGGACCTTTTGCTGAGGGCAGAAACAACATGTTTCAAAATGAAGTGCTGATGTCGCTGGCCCAAAAGCACGGTAGATCGGTTGCTCAAATTATATTGCGTTGGCTTGTGCAGAGGGGAGTTGTTGCAATTCCAAAATCAGTACACAGAGAAAGGATTATTGAAAATTTCAACATATTTGATTTTGAACTTTCTTCAGAAGACATGGATAAAATTGCAGAACTGGATAAAAAAGAAAGTGCTTTCTTTTCACATAGGGATCCAGAAATCGTAAAATGGATTTGTTCATTAAAGAGATAATTAATGGTATTGGAGGTCTACGTATGAGAAAAAGATTTTTAGGTAAAAGTTGACTGGAAGTTTCCACTGTCGGATTAGGATGCATGGGATTATCTCATGCTTATGGAGCGCCAATCGAGAAAAATGAAGCAATCCGTCTGATCCAGCAGGCGGTGGAGATAGGTTATACATTCTTTGATACAGCCGAGATTTACGGAACACTGGATAACCCGCACCACAATGAAATGCTGGTGGGGGAAGCACTGAAACCTTACCGGGATCAGGTGGTCATCGCGACAAAATTCGGTATCCGGTTTGATACTAACAGTCGTGAAGTACCTTATCCTATTATCCCGGATTCCCGCCCTGAGTGCATCCGCGCTTCAGTGGAGGGTTCTTTGAAACGGCTCAAGATCGACTGCATTGACCTGTATTACCAGCACCGAATCGACCCGAAAATTCCCGCCGAAGAAGTGGCTGGTGTGATGTCCGACTTAATCCGCGAGGGCAAGATCAAGCATTGGGGAATTTCGGAGGCCAATGAGGAATATATTCGCCGCGCTCACGCAGTATGTCCGGTGACGGCGGTACAAAACCGGTATTCAATGATGGCCCGGCACTATGAGCCTTTGTTCCCTGTATTGGAGGAACTGGGTATTGGATTTGTTGCTTTTTCTCCGTTGGCAAACGGGTTCCTAAGCGGTAAATATAGAAAAGGAATTGAATTTGATGAGAAATATGATTATCGCAGCAAAATGCCGCAGTTTACTGATGAAGCCATTGAGAAAAATCAGGAACTGATAGAACTATTAAACCGGATGGCAGAAAAAAAAGATGCTACGCCTGTTCAGATTTCGTTGGCGTGGATGTTGTGTAAAAAGCCGTGGATTGTTCCGATTCCTGGTACCCGTAAGGCTGAGCGCCTGAAAGAAAACGCAATCGCTGCTGATATAGAACTGACAGACGCAGAGGTTAGGGCTTTGGATGACGCGTTGGATACCATTCCCATGTCTGAGGTATTCGGAGGTACCCGACTCAATGGAAATAATGAGAACATGAGTAAAAGGAAATAATACAAAAAGCTGATATTGACTGCCAGCTTCAGCAAAGATGGGAATTCTGCCATGTTTTGCGATACATGTTATTGAGGTTTCTATAATGAAATTAAATTTCCTAATAGGCTTATTGTGTTTTTCACTTCTTTTTTTAAAGGTTGTGCTGACAAAGGTGCTATTGTCGATACCTCATTTAAAAATCAGCAATACGGTGCATGACATCGCAAACCATTCGAAAGAAAGTGCATTCTTTTCACACAGGGACCCTGAAGTCGTAAAATGGATTTGTTCATTAAAGAGATAAGCTATTAACTGGTACAGTTGAAAGGATCTTTAAAAGAGCCCTTTCAACTGTATATTAATGAAGGAAGGAGAGAAAATGAGAAAAATCGTAATTACAGGGTTGGTTATGCTCATGGTGTTACTGCTTGCTGCCTGCAGCATTACAAAAAAATCTTTGGGTGAAGTGGCAACGGAAAATACGGTAATAACAAAAACACAAGATAAAAATGCCCAGAAAACAAAGCAGAATGTCATGATTCCGAAAGCGATCGAAAAAATTCCTGATCGGTATTTTAAAGCATCAGAGCAGCCAGGAACATTAACGAATTTATATTACGATACATATGAATCCTTTTCTTATGATAAAAAATCAAGACCACTTAAAAAACATGCGGTTGTATATCTCCCCTATGGCTATAGTAAGAATCAAAAATATGATGTGTTCTATCTGATGCATGGCGGTTGGGGCGATGAAACCACGATGCTCGGAACTCCGGCTAAACCATCCTCCTTTAAAAACGTCATTGACAATGCAATTGCTGCAGGCGAGATTAAACCGCTGATCATAGTATGTCCGACTTATAACGACACAAACGAGAATGGATTGGATTCCGCCAGCTTTTCTCTGGCAATGCAGCTGACGAGGAACTATCATAACGAGTTATTAAATGATTTGATTCCTGCAGTGGAAGGAACGTACAGCACCTATGCTACCAGTACATCTGCAGAAGATCTGATTGCTTCCCATGATCACCGTGGATTCGGCGGGTTTTCCATGGGATCGGTCGCAACCTGGCGGACATTCCAATACGGACTTGATTACTTCCACTATTTCCTGCCGATGAGCTGCGGAACAACTCTGGATGACAAAGAGATCTTTGCCGCAGCTGAAGGACATGATCCGAATGATTATTTCGTCTTTGTGATGACAGGAACTAATGACTTTGCGTACAGCTACGATAAAGCCAGAACGGATCTTATGAGAACGTCCCCTTATTTCATCGATATCGATGATAGAGCTGATGGTAATTTTGCGTTTCGTGTCAAAAATGGATATTCACATGACGGAACCGCTGCGATGGAATACACCTATAACGGGATGAAAGCATTCTGGAGCGGTGAGGAGGAGACACAGGAGAAGCAGAAAGGGGTTCAGTCAGTCTTGGGAAATGATCAATCCTATAAAGCTTTCACTGCAGATACAAGAATTGAAGATGTGATTAAGGATCCAGCTTTCGGAAATTTTGGAAGGCTTCTCTTTCCGATAGATAATAGATACTACAGTGGGGATACTCTTGGAAAACTTTACCTGACATGGTATAGCAACATTAGCCCGAATAAAACAGTGGAAATCGTTAATTACTTGAAAAAACGTGCCGAATCAGGAGATACAATTTTCTATGACATTTATTCTGATGAAGAAAAAGCGCAAGACCCTACCAAAGAGGATACAGGGCTGTTCTTTTTCCGCGGCAATAAAGGCGCAAAAACAGCAATTATCAATGCAGGCGGGGGATTTGTATTTGTCGGCGCGATGCAGGACAGTTTTCCACATGCTCTTGAACTCAGCAAAAAGGGGTATAACGCATTTGCCTTAATTTATCGTCCAGGTGCGCAGACTGCCTGTGAGGACCTCGCAAGGGCAATTGCTTTCCTGTATGAGAACGCCGACGAACTCGGAATAGACATGAAAGACTATTCTCTATGGGGCGGATCTGCCGGAGCACGTATGGCAGCATGGCTTGGAAGTTACGGCACTGAGAGCTTTGGAGAAAAGAGATATCCGCGTCCTGCGGCTGTCATTATGCAGTATACTGGTTTGTCGGAAGTAACGGGAAAGGAACCCCCGACATTTGCATGCGTGGGAACGAATGACGGAATTGCATCTTACAAAACGATGGAAGACAGAATCAACAGGATTAAGGCAAATGGAACCGATGCGGAAATAGAGGTCTTTCAGGGACTTTCACATGGATTTGGGCTTGGGGAAGGAATAGTCGCAGAAGGCTGGATAAATGATGCTATAAAATTTTGGGAAAAACATATGACAGAATAAGGAGTATACGCTTATGAAAAAATTGGCATGGTATCTATATCCATGCACATCATCGAATATACATACAAATCCCTTGATTTTGAGTTACTTTTACGCGTTAAATTTCACCAATATAATAATTTGCAAAGGAGATAGATAGTTATGAACAACGAAAAATTTGAACAAGAATTAATTTCTCTTTCTAATGAAAAATGGCACTGGATGTCAGAATGTAAAGTAGATTCCTTGAGCTCTCTCTTCCACGAAAAAGCTGTTTTTGTTCATATGGGCGCAACCATGTCCAAGGAAGAGGAACTCGATGTCATTCGAAGCGGCAGAATTCATTACAAAGATGTGGACATTCAAGAAGTATCAGTACCGTTTATTGGAGAGACAACAGCGATCCTTTTGAGTAAAATTCGTTTAGTAGCCGTCGTTGGCGGTAATGAGGTTACCAATCCTTTTGTTGTCACAGAAGTGTATGTGAAACAAAACGAAACTTGGATGTTAGCCTCACTCTCATTTACAAGACTGATTACTCCTTAAGAAAGCGGGCGTTACAATAAAATCCCATGCGCTGGAAAGATGGTCACATGGTTTTGTGTATCGTGGGGGATGGGTTCTCGCTATAGATCGCTTTCTTACAGTAGTATTTGATAAATAAAATGGAGTAATTATAAAACGAAACTAAAAATATTGACAATAAATCACAAAGTTTCTTATTTTATAAATCAATAAAGACTGATAAAGAAAAAAAGATATTGATCGCTTATTTTTCATGCACGGGAAACACAAAGGCTATAGCGAAAAAGATTAATTAGGATTAGGAGGAAATAATGTGAAAGTATTATTAATTAATGGAAGTCCAAACAATAAAGGATGTACATATACGGCTTTGAGTGAAGTAGCAAAAACTTTGGCAGAACAAGGAATTGAAACAGAAATTGTTCATGTGGGAAATAAGGACATCAGAGGATGCATCGGATGTCGCAAATGCAAAACTATAGGCAAATGCGTGTTTAATGATGTAGTAAATGAAGTGGCTTCTAAGTTCGAGCAAGCGGATGGCATTGTAATTGGATCGCCTGTATATTATGCCTCGGCAAATGGAACACTTATATCTTTTTTAGATCGTCTTTTTTATAGTGTACCGTTTGATAAAACCATGAAGGTAGGAGCGGCGGTTGTATCGGCAAGGAGAGGCGGATGCTCAGCAACCTTTGATGAAATCAATAAATATTTTACAATTTCAGGCATGCCAATTACTTCAAGTCAATATTGGAACAGTGTTCATGGATATACGCCAGATGATGTGATGAAGGATGAGGAGGGAATGCAAACAATGCGCACATTGGGTAGAAATATGGCATTTTTAATCAAGTGCATTTCGTTAGGAAAAGAAAAATTCGGCTTACCGCAAAAAGAGCAGCGAATTGCTACCAATTTTATTAAATAGAAAAATGTAAAAGAGAAATGAATGTGGTCATGACATAATAATAATCTAAATGGACAAAAGTGAGTTTGGTATTTAATAGGAAGATTAAATGATGGAGGTTATTATCAATGGAAAATTTTATTTTTGAATACGCAACAAAGGTTTATTTTGGCAAAGACGCTGCAAAAGAATATCTGGCAAAGGCACTTTCCACATATGGAGGAAATGTCATGCTTGCCTATGGCGGCGGTTCTATTAAGAAAAACGGCATTTATGAAGAACTGATAGACATCTTAAAAGATGCTGGAAAAAACGTGACAGAATTTTCCGGCATCATGCCAAATCCAACTTACACAAAGGTACAGGAAGGTGCTGCATTGGCAAAAAAAGAAAAGATTGATTTTATTCTGGCTGTTGGAGGTGGCTCGGTCATTGACTGCTGCAAGATTATTGCAGCGCAGGCAATGATGGACGAGGACTTATGGGAAATGGAGATGGAACGACACCAGCTTCCCTCCGTCCAGCCGATTCCTATGGGAGCGATTGTTACTGCCTCCGGTACCGGTGCAGAAATGAATGGCGGTGCAGTAATTACCAACGAAGAAAAGAAAATCAAAACCGGACTGTTTTCTGCTCCACCCCGCTTTGCAATCCTCGACCCGGAATATACCAAGTCCGTGCCACCTATGCAGGTGTTTTCTGGCGCTTTTGATACGCTGAGCCATGCCATGGAAACCTATTTTGGACGCTCTGACATGGACAATGTGTCCGATGATGTAGCATTGGCGATTATGCGGAATACGGTAGTCAATATGCGTCGCCTGCTTACAGACATCAATGATATGCAGGCCCGTGGCAATCTGATGTGGGATTCTGCTATGGCAGAAAACGGCATCCTTAAGGTTGGACGTTTTACAGACTTTCAGGTACATCAGATCGAGCATCAGCTTGGAGCTTTTACCGATTGCAACCATGGTCAGGGGCTGGCTGTTATTCACCCTGCTTACTATCGACATATCGTGAAAGATGCGGAGGAAAAGTTTACACGGTTTGCAAAGATCGTGTTTAATGTTGATAATGCTAAGGCAGGTATTGACGCTTTGGCCGACTTTATCAGGGAGTGTGGACTGCCCACCAAAATGGGGCAACTGAAATCTAAAGTGGAGATTACATCGGAGGTGCTGCGCCAAGTAGCTGATACCTGCAATATCATTAAATGTAATCCTCGTGAACTGAGTCGTGACGAAATTTATGAAATCCTGATGGAATGTCTGTAATTATGTCAGCAGAGTGAATGCTCATCCTTAGTATGATAATGTTTTTTTTAAAACCTAAAAATACTTGCCCTAATCAGAAACGATGGAGGCACTTGACAGTCTTGTCAAGGCAGGAAAAGTGAGAGTTCTCGGCACTTCAGCAATGTACGGCTACCAGTCAAACTTTAAAAATAATTGAAGATATATTTAAAGCCTTAAAAAAAAGGAGAGAATAACACATTATGAAAAAATTAGGCTTTGGATTGATGCGTCTGCCACTATTAGACAATAACGATCAGGCAAGCATCAATATGGAAGAAATGAAAGATATGGTGGATACTTTTATTGAGAATGGATTTACTTATTTTGATACAGCATATATGTACCATAATTTCAAAAGTGAAATAGCAGCCAGAGAGGCTCTTGTAAAAAGGCACTCTCGCGACAGTTTTACTTTGACAACAAAAATGCCGACAATGTTTCTAAAAACAAAACAAGATATGGAGCGTATTTTTAATGAACAGCTTGAAAAATGCGGCGTTGAGTATTTTGATTATTATCTGATTCATAATCTTGGAGTATCTCATTATGAGATAGCACAGAAGCTTGACAGTTTTGAATTTATTCAAAACAAGAAAAAAGAAGGTAGAATCCGAAAAATCGGCTTTTCTTATCATGACAATGCTGATTTGCTTGATAAAATATTAACTGAACATCCCGAGGTTGATGTGGTACAGCTTCAGATTAATTATTTGGATTGGGATAATAAAAGCATCCAATCTCGAAAATGTTATGAGGTAGCAAGAAAACATAATAAAGACATCATTGTAATGGAACCTGTAAAAGGAGGTACACTTAAGATTACGCTCCAATTATGTCAGTTGCTTCTTGGGCAATACGCTTTGCTGCAAGTCATGACGGCATCATGGTTGTGCTGAGTGGTATGAGCAATATAAAGCAGCTTCTTGACAATATCAGCTATATGTATGATTTTAGACCCATGACAGAAGAAGAATTTGGAATTGTTAAAAGGCTGTTGATATAATTAATGACTCCATTGCCATGCCATGTACTGCCTGTGCTTATTGCGTTGATGGATGCCCTATGAATATTCCAATTCCAAAGTATTTTGCTTTGTATAGTGCTGAAAAGTAAGCCATCAATACAGCCTTTTCAATACAAGGCGTATATTACAACGATTATGCGCAAACCTGCGGGAAGGCTTCTGAATGCATTAAATGCAGACAATGCGAAAGACAGTGTCCGCAGCATCTGCCTATTTCCGATTTGCTCAAAGAAGTTGCCAAAACTTTTGAAAGTGTCTAAGCTTGTTTAGTTGATAATAGAAGCAAATCCGAAAGCAGATCCAGTCGAATGGCTGTAAACAATGACCAAAGAAGATAATCAGGAGGTGTGCCTATGGACAGACCGTACATAATATGCCACATGGTGACATCGTTGGACGGAAAAGTCACTGGAGATTTTTTAAAAAAAAGTGAATACAGTAAATTCATTGAGGACTACTACAGAATACATAGGGAGTACGGTGCGGATGGTTTTCTCTGCGGCAGGGTGACGATGGAGGGCAGTTTTCCCCAGCCGTCCGTTCCTTCTAATGATTATGACGGCCCGCCCATTGCGCGGGAGGATTATATCGCAGAGAAAGCGGCGTTTTATGCGGTTGCAATAGATCCGAAGGGAAAGCTCTGGTGGAGCAATCGTGCGATTTCTGACACGGACGAAGGCTACGACGGTGCGCATATCATAGAGGTGCTGACAGAAAGTGTCCCAGACGCCTTTCTGGCGCATTTGCGGAATAAAGGCGTTTCTTACCTGTTTGCCGGAAAAACCGAGCTGAACCTTCCCCTTGCCGTCCAAAAACTCAAAAAACTATTCGGCATTCAAACACTGCTGCTGGAGGGCGGCGGCATTGTCAACGGATCCTTTTTACAGGACGGTCTGATTGATGAAATCAGCCTTGTGGTAGTGCCGACAGCCGAGCCGTCGGAAAAGGCGATTCCGCTCTTTCAAACGGGCAAATATCAAAGCGGCGATAAGGCGCCGGCTTCCTTTCGGCTGAAAGACACAAAAAAATTAGACCACGGCGGCCTTTGGCTAATCTATTTAAAGAATTAAAAAGGAGTGTTAATTTATGCGTATAAGTGAAACAGCAAATAAAAATCTTGAAAAATTGTTTCCAAATCATAAATCAACATTAGAAGTAACAGATCCGGAACTTGTAGAAGTTTTTGACAATTTTGCTTTGGAATTGCAAAAGCACTTGATTTTATACATGCCACAAATGAGATATTGGAAAGCAGAGGAATAAAACTGCCATAAGAAGGTCAATCTACAACTTCACCGGAAACACGATATCAAAAAGGATTGGAAATATAAAAATCAATATTCGGGCAAAGGATTGATAATATGTATAAGGAATCACCGGCAAATCAATTCATATTCAAAAATATTTATCTGCAAATTGTTTTGGTGATTACTACACCAGAAAAGGACTGGATATAAAGACAAGAGAATTTTTAACTTTTTCTATGATTTTATCTTTGGGTGGATGTGAGCCGCAGTTAAAAGGACATATACAAGGCAATTTAAATGTTGGCAACGATAAAGAAATATTGCTTAGTACAATTACACAGTTATTGCCGTATGTAGGATACCCCGGAACATTAAATGCACTAAGATGTTTAAATGAAGTAATACCAGAATAGATATAATTTATTTGGAGGAGATACGAAATATGGAGCGTCTATGGACAAGGTCTTTTATTCTCATGATCCTGGGAACATTTTTTCTGTTTACCGCATTTTATATGCTTTACCCAACTTTACCACTGTTTATAAAGCAAATAGGTGGTAATGAAACCCATGTGGGTCTCTCTATGGGTATCTTTATGTTGTCTGCAGTTGTTTTCCGACCAGTTATCGGGGGACTTCTGGATAGGTTTGGCAGGCGATCATTTATTATACTGGGGCTATCTTTCTTCACTTTAACAATGTATATGTATAATTCGGTGAACGGAATTACTGATTTGATATGGCTTAGAATATTTCATGGAGTAAGTTGGGCTATTTCTACAACTGCTATTGGTACAGTAATTGCAGACATAGTTCCCAAAGCTCGCTATGGGGAGGGTATGGGATGGTATGGTACAGCCATGACCTTGGCTATGGCTATTAGTCCAATGTTGGGTGTCTGGATTGTACAGAACCTTTCATATCATGCTCTGTTTCTATTTGCTGTAGCTCTTTCTATCACAGCATTACTATTACCGTTTGGTGTGAAAATGCCTTTCCAACCACAACCGGATGTAAAGAGAATCGAATTTTTTGATAAATCTGTCTTGTTTGTTGCGATATCGGTCTTACTTCTGTTTATCTCCTATGCCAGTATTACCACTTTTGTTCCACTGTTCGCTGACTTGCTTAAGGTCAATTCCGGTTTATTTTTTCTGGTTTATTCTGCAACACTTTTCTTAAGCCGTCCCATTGGAGGAAAACTTTCAGATCAGTATGGTGAGACGTTTGTGGTTATACCTGCTCTTTTGATTTCTATTTTAGCTCTGATTGTTCTGAGTCTATCAACGGGATTGTTCGGTATGCTTGTTTCAGCGATTCTGTACGGTATTGGTTTTGGTTCTGCACAACCAGTTCTCCAAGCGACGATATTACGTCTCGTTCCTCTAGATCGTCGGGGAGTAGCCAGTGCCTCCTTTTCAACTGCTACTGATCTTGGCATCGGATTGGGTTCAATTATATTTGGTTGGATTGCAAAATACGCAAGCTACCAGATATTATTTATAATTAGTGCTGTTTCGGTTATATTTTCCTTGTTAGTGTTTGTTTTTTTTGTGAAACATTTGTTGAAAAACAAAGGGCTTCGCTAATAGTTCTTCGCGTTATTCAAAAGAGGAGGTATTTTCCTGAGAGATTTGTCAATTATATCTTTTGGAAGATAGTTAGAGAGACTGTTATTGTGTAATGGCATGTGGCTGTCCTACAGTGGTCTCCAATTTATCCTCTTTGCTTGAGATCTGCAGTGATGCAAGCTTTTATGTAAATCTATATGATTTAGAATGTATTGCAGAGGGGATTGAAAGGGTTATTGAGGATGAAAATCTCAAAGATACTCTTATTCAAAAGGGATTTTTAAGGGTTAAAAATTTTTCCTGGGGGAAATCTGCAAAAGAACATATAAGGGCTATTCTTGAACTTATTAACAGAAATTCCGTATAAGGATTAGAAGGTGAAACCTTCGTAAATTTTTAAATATTCTATAGCCTTAAATGGATATTGATTTGGAGTTAACTACAGCATGTATACTTTAATTATGGACACCAAAAAGGACATGCCATGGCTGGTTTTGGCGGCGCAATATAAAACATGTCAATTGGTATTGCGTCGTCTGGTAGAAAAATGTGGATTCATACAGCAGGGGTCACCGGTAAAATTAGTGATTTTAAGCTCTGCTTCGAAACCCAGCAGGAGGCGTTTCTAGAGTCTATGGCGGAAGCAGCCGGCGCTGTAATAAATAGTCTTGGAAACAAATCACGATGGACATGATTTGATAGAGCGAATGGAATCAAAAAACGGCATCCATACTCTGGAGTACGCGGAAGAACTTGGTCTTTGATATTTAATAGGTAGAATAAAAAATATGTTTGATTGGGAAGGGATAGAAAATGGCAAATTCAAAGAGCCTTATCGCTTATTTTTCACGCAAAGGAAATAATTATGTGGGCGGTAGTATTGTATACCTGCCAATTGGTAACACAGAAGTAATAGCAAAGAAAATACAGGAATTAACAGGAAGCGACATGTTCCAAATCAAAACAGTAAAATCTTATCCAGAAGATTATACGGAAACAACAAATGTAGCACAGGAAGAAAAGAGAAAAAATGTCAGACCTGAGCTTACAGAGACAGTAGACGATATGGATTCTTATGATGTGATTTATCTCGGGTATCCGAATTGGTGGGGAACAATGCCAATGGCGGTATTTACGTTTTTAGAGTCCTATGATTTTTCAGGAAAGATCATTATTCCATTTTGCACACATGAAGGTAGTGGAATGGGAAGTAGTGAACGCGATATCAAGAAACTTTGTCCGAATTCAAAGGTGCTGCCTGGTTTAGCGATTCGAGGCGGCAGTGCTGAAAGAGCAGACAAAGATGTTGCAAACTGGCTAAAAAAACTCTATTTGATACCATAAACGAAAGGGAAAATAAAATTGGAAAAACGTAAATTAGGAAACAGTGGTACCCCGCTTCAAACTGGAGAATCTCGAAGCAAATCAGGTTTTGGTCGAACTGATAAAGAAGGTTGCAGCAAATAAAAACGCACCACCAGCTCAAATTGCACTGGCGTGGGTGCTTGCCCAGAAGCCATGGATTGTTCCGATTCCCGGCACGCGCAAATTGGAGCGTCTGGAAGAAAATCTTGGCGCAGTGGACGTTGAGTTGACTTACGAGGAACTAAGTGATTTGAACGACGCCCTCTCGAAGATCAAGATTTCTGGAGATCGCTATCCGGCAGGTTCTGACTACGCAAAAAGAGCGGGCAGATAACGGGTAATAATTTCAAATGTTGCAGAAGTGTTTAATCTAAATCTCAACATTGAAAGAGGAGTGACATTGTGGTATTGAGCCAAACTCCGTTACGAAACATTGATGAAAGCTGCAGAAATTGTACGGAAAGAGAATGTTGATTTTTTACTTGTAGTTGGCGGTAGCGAAGACGAAAAGATAGACTTGGCAATCCAGAAAACCAGAGAATTCTTTGAAAGCCTTATGGCGTCGGAGCAGATAAAATACCTGCAATTATTGAACAGCTAAAGGTTCATGGTATGACTTCACTCTCAGAAACTGGGGATCTAACATTGGATATAAGCCAAAAGATTCTTGAAAGAGCTCTGTAATGCTCCTTCATAACTTATTCTTTGTTTGCCAGGAAGGTATTTTAAGCGCATCAAACAGCTTGCTGTAGAACCCTGAAAAGACGAATGCACATAATATTTTTAAATAGTAGCATAATTCGTGCTACTATTTAAAAAATCTTGACTTGAAGTTAACTCCAAGCGCTATAATATCGGGTATCAGGAGGTGAAAACGTATGACGATTGCAGAAGTAAGTGAAAAATTTGGTCTTTCGCAGGATACAATCCGCTATTACGAACGCATCGGACTAATTCCTCGTGTGAACCGCAATAAAAGCGGAATCAGGGATTTTACGGAAGAAGACTGCAGGTGGATTGAATTTATCAAATGTATGCGAAGTGCAGGTCTTCCGATTGAAGTATTGATTGAGTATGTTGCGCTGTTTCAACAGGGTGATGAAACCATTGAGGCAAGAAAAGAACTCTTAATCGAGCAGCGTGAGCAGCTCATAAAAAGAATGGAAGATATGAAGAAAACGCTGGAACGCCTGGATTATAAAATTGCAAGATATGAACAGGCAGTAGTTGAAAAAGAAAAAACACTAAGAAGATCGGTGGATTAGTTTTTTGATTGTTGAGTAACTATTTTAAAATGCCATAGTTCGAAGTGACAAATTATTAAACATTGTATGAAAAGGCTTATATTCCGTAAATATACCTATTGTTATTATCTATTTTTTGCAAAGGAGGGAAATGTTTTTGAAACTAATTGCACTTGATTTAGACGGTACTACACTAAATTCAAAAAAAGAAATTAGTGAAGAAAACATCCGAGCAATTAAAAAAGCTCAACAACAAGGACATATCGTTATGGTATTATCTGGACGTTCACCGAAATCGATTAATGCCCTATTGGCTAAATACGGCTTAGAGTGCCCGCTTGGCGCCAATAACGGAACGGCTGTGCTTGCTGATGGAAAATTGTTAGAGTTAACCTCTTTGACTCCATCTCAAAATCAAAAAATTGCCTTAGAGCTTGAAAAGGAATTTGTGCCATATAATATCTCTACCAACAAAGGAGTTTTTGCCCCTAGAAATTGGAGGGAACGATTAGAAAGAGTTCTGTCATCAGGACGTGTACCAGATGAATACTACGAAAATGAACACTACAAAATGTTCACTACACCTCCTGAAGAATACGGACATGCGTTTTTTGACCAAATTGAGGAAGTAATCAATAATAAAGAATTCATGATACAAAAATTTCTTATTTTGGGGTTTGACCCAGAGCAGAAAAAACGTTTGCAGCTGCATTTGGAATCCATTGAAGAAATCAATGTTACCGGTTCTACTCCTTTTAATCTTGAAGTCACTCACATTAATGGAAACAAAGGGAACGGTCTAAAAGTAATGGCGCGCTATTTTAATATTCCATTAGAAGATACGGTTGCTATCGGGGATGAAAAAAATGACATTCCGATGTTTAAAGTAGCTGGGTTATCCATCGCAATGGGAAATGCCGAAGAAGAAGTGAAAAAACATAGTGATATTGTTACTTTAACCAATGATGAAAATGGAGTTGCCTACGCTATTGAAAAATACATTTTAAAAGATCGAAATGTTGCATGAAAGTAAAAGCAAAGACAAATGCAGAGATACCGTTTATTTGTGTTCGGTATCTCTTCTTCCTTGGTTTAATTGGTGTGGTAGCTTGTTTTGAGACATACAATCCTAATAAAACAATGATTAGCTATATTAAATCTACTAGAAAGTGAGGATCAATCAGATGGAATATGTAAAACTTGGAAATACCGGCTTGGAGGTATCCAGAATTTGTCTTGGCTGTATGGGTTTTGGTGATGCAGAGAGGTGGATTCATCCATGGGTACTTGATGAAGAGCGCAGTCGTCCTATTATTAAAAAAGCCCTTGAGCTTGGTATCAATTTTTTTGATACGGCGAATTCGTATTCGGGCGGAGCCAGCGAAGAAATTGTTGGACGCGCTCTAAAGGATTATGCAAACAGGGATGAAGTTGTCATTGCAACAAAGGTTTATTTTCCAATGCGTAAAGGCCCAAATAGTGGAGGACTTTCGCGTAAGGCTATTATGAGTGAAATTGATAAAAGTCTTAAAAGACTGGGAACTGATTATGTAGACCTCTATCAGATTCACAGGTGGGATTACAATACTCCCATTGAAGAGACCATGGAAGCCTTGCATGATGTTGTGAAGGCTGGGAAGGCAAGATACATAGGTGCTTCTTCCATGTCCGCATGGCAGTTTCAGAAGGCGTTATATGTCGCTGAGAAAAATGGGTGGACCCGGTTTGTAACGATGCAGAGTCATTACAACCTTATTTACCGCGAGGAGGAGAGGGAGATGCTTCCCCTTTGTAAGGAAGAAAAAATCGGTGTGATTCCATATAGCCCGCTTGCATCAGGAAGATTGGCGCGTGATTGGTCGGAAACAACACATCGTTCCGAAACCGATCAAGTTGCAAAAGCTAAATATGATGCGACTGCAAATACCGATCGATTGGTTGTGGAGCGGGTTGCGGCAATCGCAGAAAAACGCGGCGTTTCACGCGCTCAAATCGCACTTGCCTGGTTGTTGCAGAAAGAACCAGTAACAGCTCCTATTATCGGCGCTACGAAAATGTCCCATCTCGAAGATGCGGTAGCTGCTCTATCAATTAAGTTAACACCTGAAGAAATTGCGTTCCTGGAAGAACCTTATGTACCGCATCCAATAGTTTTTTATAGGTAATTGTGGTGCTGCGACAGCTTTAAAGGAGAGTAAAGTATGGATAAATCAAACAACTTAAGTGAAAGTATAATCTTCATGAAAGGTGAAAAAATTAGTCCAAAAGGGAGACGTGGAATGGTTGGAACCAGTAACGGATGAAGAATATAACAAATTAAAATAAAAGAATGTCTGTTTCAGAGAAAAAGCTGAATGATTTGCAGAGGCAATTATCATTCAGCTTTTCTATATAGCGATGAAGTTATACCATTTAGTGGTATGCTACAAAGCTTCATGTCCAACCGAACCCAGAGATGCATAACTCTCCACTTGTGATTCTGAACCAGAAGTACTCCATGTTCCTGGATTACTGTTATCCGGTATACGATGATTCATGATGTCCAGATACCAGTTTACTTTATGCTCAATATATTTGTATCTTTCATTCATTTCCTTTAACTGTTCTTCTAGCTTTTTCTTTTGCTCTAAAATAATTTCATATCTTATTTTTAAAGTTGATTCACCCTGCAAGCACAGGTTTACATATTCCTTGACAGCTTGTATGGACATACCAGATCCTCTAAGATTTTTTATGCCAATCAGCCAGTTCTTGGATTGCTCATCAAAAAGTCTGTTTCCGTTCTTATCACGTTTTAAAGAAGGCACTAATCCCATATCTGTATAGTACCTTACCGTATGTTCTGACATATCAAGGAGTTTTGCAATCTCTTTTACTGTATACATTTTTACCTCCTTTCCATAGTCAAAGACGAAATATATTTTTTATGAAATACTTGACTTAGAGTTACTCGAATGGAATACAATAATTTTATCACAGCAAATTCAGTTGTGTAAAGATAGTTCAGCTCAATCAGATAACAAAGAGCAGAAAAAATTAGGGGAAAGGAGAAATTAGTATGGAGTATGTAGAGTTAAACAATGGTGTTAAAATGCCAATCTTGGGATATGGAGTATTCCAAATTACAGATCAGGAAGAATGCGAAAGATGTGTACTGGATGCAATAGAGGTAGGTTATCGCTTAATCGATACTGCTCAAGCTTATGGCAATGAAGAAGCGGTAGGAAAAGCTATTAAAAAATGTGGTGTTCCAAGAGAAGAATTATTTATTACTACAAAGGTATGGATTTCCAATGCTGGATATGAAAAGGCAAAAAAATCTATCGAAGAATCATTAAAAAGACTTCAGCTTAATTATTTGGATTTATTATTAATTCATCAGCCTTTTAATGATTATTATGGAACCTATCGTGCAATGGAAGAACTATATAAAGAAGGAAAGATTAGAGCCATAGGTGTAAGTAACTTTTATCCGGATAGATTGATAGACCTTATTAAGTTCAATGAAGTTGTTCCTGCAGTCAATCAGGTTGAAACACATCCATTTAATCAGCAGGTAAAGGCACAGGAAGTTATGAAGAAATATGGAGTACAAATTCAAGCTTGGGCACCTTTTGCTGAAGGGAGAAATAACATGTTCAGTAATGAAACATTAAAATCAGTTGGAGATAAATATAATAAATCCAATGCTCAAGTTGCTTTAAGATACCTTATTCAAAGAGGTGTAGCAGTAATTCCTAAAACTGTTCGTAAGGAAAGAATGATACAGAATATTGATGTATTTGATTTTGAGCTAACAAAAGAGGATATGGATCTCATTGCTACTTTAGATAAAGGAGAAAGTTTATTCTTCTCACATTATGATCCACAAACCGTTGAATATTTAACAAGCTTAGTAAGATAGAATTAATTGTTAATGCATCTAGAATAAGAACTGTCTGAAACAATCAGGCAGTTCTTATATAATACATTGATTTCACCAGTGAATCGAAATGCGGGGGAATCAGAGTGGACTTATGTCAATATAGTAGACACAAAAACTCGAATTTTTTATGATGATTTTCTAGCCCTATCCTCACATTGCCGAGGGGTGATATACCCTATGCTACTATGGATTCTTTTTCTGTTGTACCAGGATTCTATATATTCAAACATTGCTAGCTTAGCAGCATTGAAGTCATAATAGGTTACTAAGTTAACCTCTTCCTTTTTTAGGGCAGCATGAAAAGACTCAATGCAGGCATTGTCATAGGGATTTCCCTTTGAACTGAATGAGTGAATGATTTTAATACTTGAAATATATTCTGCAAACTTAAAGTCTGTATACCATGCTTTAAATTCTTTTATAGTTACAACTTCACCATCATCAACATTTACAGGCTTGGATCTCTTGATCCAGCCATTGATAGTAGATTTTGAAATGCCATATTCGCTGCTTAGCTCTGTTAGACTCTTTCCGAAATTATACAGCTCTACAATTGTATTTTTAAATTCCTCAGCATATTTTCTTTGATTTCTTGCCATTTTGTAGACACATCCTCTCTCTTTCTTATTTTAATTTGTTCGAGTTATTGTGTCTACAAAACTATACTAACACCAGTTGGTCCCAGATCATTTTTTACGAATCAAAGGAAACCCCAAATGGGTTTCCTTAAAAAATGTATAAATATCAACAATATTTTTAAACAGAGCAAAATTTAAAAAAGTGCTTGACTTGGAGCACACTCCAAGTTATATCATAGTCTATGTACTAGCTGTATTAATGCTGTTCGATTAGGTATCAAAAAAGAAAATTAGGGGGAAAACAAATGGCAAAAAGAAAAAGGTATTATTTATGGTACAGGTGCATGGAGTATTGGAGATATTAAAGGCAGCAAAGCAATGGAAGATGCATATGAAATTGGAAGAAATGTTTAAATTGAGTGGTGAATAGAATAAATAAAAAATATAGATTAGGAGGATTAATAATGAAAAAATTAGGATTTGGGTTTATGCGTTTACCGGTAATAGACAAGGATGATGCTGGAAGTATTGATTTGGATGCAGTTAAGAAAATGGTAGATATTTTTATAGAAAGAGGGTTTACGTATTTTGATACAGCCTATCCTTATCATAAGGAAATGAGTGAAATAGCGATTAGAGAAGCGGTAGTAAAGCGTTATCCAAGAGATAAATTTTTTCTTGCAACTAAATTGCCTGTTGCTCGTTTAAAAACTATGGAACAACAGGAAAGTATTTTTAACGAGCAATTAGAAAAGTGTGGAGTAGAATATTTTGATAATTATTTACTTCATAATTTAGGTGAAGTCCATTACAAAATCGCCCAAAGATTAAATAGTTTTGAATTTATTCAAAAAAAGAAAGAAGAAGGGAAAATAAAAAATATAGGTTTTTCTTACCATGATCGAGCTGATTTATTAGATGAGATTTTAACTTCTCATCCGGAAGTAGATTTCGTTCAATTACAAATTAATTATTTGGATTGGGACAATGAAAGTATTCAATCAAGAAAATGTTATGAAGTTGCAAGAAAGCATAACAAACCAATTATTGTTATGGAACCAATTAAAGGTGGTACTCTTGCAAAAGTACCTGAAGAAGCAGAAAAATTATTTAAAGAATATCATCCTGATATGTCTGTGCCATCATGGGCAATCCGTTTTGTAGCCAGCCTTGAAGGAGTAATGATGGTTTTAAGTGGAATGTCCAATATGGAGCAATTATTGGATAATACAGGTTATATGCAGGATTTCAAACCATTTGTAAAGGAAGAATATGATATTGTTGAAAAGGCAGTTGATATTATTAATAAATCAATTACAGTACCTTGTACAGCCTGTGAATATTGTGTAAAAGATTGTCCTAAAAATATTGCTATTCCAAAATACTTTGCATTATATAATACTGAAAAACAATTTACCCCAGGGTATTTTTCGCTTCAAAAGGTGTATTACAATAACTACATTCAAAAGTATGGTAAGGCATCAGACTGTATTGAGTGCAAACAATGTGAAAGACAATGTCCCCAGCACATTAAAATTACTGAGTTTTTAAAAGACGTCGCAAAAACATTTGAATAATTTTATTAATAAACTCCATCCCCAGAATTGGAAGTTTGCTGCCGCTTGGGTGTGAACAAACCTGAACACAGAGCTATAACAAGAAAGTGAAAAGCACTTTAGGTAATATAATTATGCACTGTAAAAAACGATCAATTGGAGGTTTTAAAAATGAAAAAACGTAGATTAGGAAACAGTGATCTTGAGGTTTCTGCTATTGGGCTGGGATGCATGGGAATGAGTCATGGTTATGGCCCGGCAGCAGACAAGAAAGAGATGATTAAGCTTATTCATGCGGCGATTGACCGCGGTGTTACTTTCTTTGACACCGCCGAAGTTTATGGACCCTATGTGAATGAGGAGCTTCTTGGTGAAGCCCTTGCCCCGTTCAAGGGAAAGGTTGTCATCGCTACCAAGTTTGGTATCAAAATGGTAGATGGAAAGCAGGTGCTTGACAGCAAGCCGGAGACCATTAGGCAATCAGTGGAAGGCTCCCTTAAACGCCTTAAAGTTGATACCATTGACCTGTACTATCAGCATCGTGTTGACCCAAATGTGCCGATTGAGGAAGTGGCCGGAGTAATACAAGACCTTATCAAGGAAGGCAAAATCAGGTATTGGGGACTCTCTGAAGCAGGAGTGGGAACGATTCGACGCGCACACGCGGTTCAGCCCCTCACTGCAGTTCAAAGTGAATACTCAATGATGTGGAGAAGTCCTGAAGAAGAAGTGCTGCCTACGCTCGAAGAACTCGGAGTAGGCTTCGTTCCCTTCAGCCCGCTGGGCAAGGGGTTCCTTACCGGAACAATTGATAAGAATGCAACGTTCGCCAGCTCCGATTTTAGAAGCATTGTTCCTCGCTTCAAACCGGAGAATCTCGAAGCAAATCAGGTTTTGGTCGAACTGATAAAGAAGGTTGCTGCAGCTAAAAACGCAACGCCGGCCCAAATCGCACTCGCATGGGTACTTGCCCAGAAGCCATGGATTGTTCCGATTCCCGGCACGCGCAAATTGGAGCGTCTGGAAGAAAATCTTGGCGCAGTGGACGTTGAGTTGACTCCCGAGGAACTAAGTGATTTGAACGACGCCCTCTCGAAGATCAAGATTTCGGGAGACCGCTATCCGGCAGGTTCTGATTACGCAAAGAGAGCGGGCAGATAACGGGTAATAATTTTAAATAAAATTCAAAAAATATTTTGACCTGGAGTAAACTCCAAGATTTATACTAACAATACATATAGATTATAAAACAATAATTATCTATATTAAATCTATTGGAAAGTGAGGATCAATCAAATGGAATATGTAAAGCTTGGAAATACCGGCTTGGAGGTATCACGGCTTTGTCTTGGCTGTATGAGCTTTGGTGTACCAGAGAGGGGAATTGCACCATGGTCTCTTAACGAAGAACAGAGTCGTCCTATTATTAAAAGGGCTCTTGAGCTAGGCATCAACTTTTTTGATACTGCTAATGTTTATTCAGATGGAACCAGTGAAGAAATTGTTGGACGGGCTCTAAAGGATTATGCAAACAGGGATGAAGTTGTCATTGCGACAAAGGTTTATTTTCGCATGCATGAAGGTCCAAATGGTGGCGGGCTTTCCCGAAAGGCAATTATGAGTGAAATTGATAAAAGTCTTAAGAGATTGGGAACTGATTATGTAGATCTCTATCAGATTCACAGGTGGGATTACAATACTCCCATCGAAGAGACCATGGAAGCACTCCATGATGTTGTGAAGGCTGGAAAGGCAAGATACATTGGTGCTTCTTCCATGTACGCATGGCAGTTTATGAAGGCGTTACATGTAGCTGAAAAACATGGATGGACTCGGTTTGTATCGATGCAGAATCTTTACAACCTCTTATATCGTGAGGAGGAGAGGGAGATGCTGCCCCTTTGCAGGGAAGAAAAAATTGGTGTGATTCCATGGAGTCCCCTTGCAAAAGGAAGATTGACGCGTGATTGGAACGAAACCACGCAGCGTTCCGAAAACGATGAAACTGGGAAAAAGTTTTTCCCCGTAACCTCCGAGTCGGACCGAAAAATTATTGAACGAGTAGCTGAAGTAGCAGCAAAACGAGGTGTACCAAGGGCTCAAATAGCACTTGCCTGGGTGCTGCACAAGGAACCTGTTACTTCTCCTATTATTGGGTCTACGAAAATATCTCATATCGAAGATGCGGTAGCTGCTCTTTCGATTAAGTTAACACCTGAAGAAATTGCATACCTTGAAGAGCCCTATGTGCCGCATCCAGTGATTGGTTTTAAATAATTGTGGTACGACGATAGTTTTAAAGGGTGACTTGTCATTCAGCTTTTCTTACTATCAATGAAGTTACCCTGGAAAGTGAGCAAGGACTTATGGACATTGAATTTGATTGCAGAAAAATTAGTAACAAGGAGTATGGAATTATTCATACTCCTATAAATTTACTCTTGATTTAAAGATAACTCCAAACTGTATCATAGTTTATGTATTAGCTGTATTAATGCTATTCGCTTAAGTATCAAAAAAGAAAATACGATGGGAAAATAGCAAATTAAAATGGCAAATGATAAAAAACGAAAGTCGAGGTGTTTTTTGTGTTTTCAAATAAGGCCCTTAGAAAATTGATTGTTCCCCTCTTCCTGGATCAGATTCTTATTATCACCGTTGGCATAATTGCTACTATGATGCTTTCCTATGCCGGCGAAGTAGCCGTTTCCGGCGTTTCCCTGGTGAAAACTCAGGTGCCAGCCACCTGAGTTTTGCAGAAAAGATTTTTATCGAAACTTGCGGTGAAAAGATAAAAAGGAGTATGGTATTTTATGGAGAATAATATTTATTATATTCTTTAATTAAGGTTGGTTGATTTTTATGATGCTGAATGGAGTGGAAATGCTATAAGAAACTTGATTTTAAAGATACTAAAAAAATACGGTTTTAGGCAAGGGATTATAAAGCTTACTTCAGAGCTGATTATACTTCTTTGAATAAAGACTGATGTGCAAGCCCCTTGAGTTTTTTAGTAAATGTAAATTTAGTAAAGAATTATACTTTGTTATCAGCTTAGAGGAATTGCTTTATAAAGATAATTGGCATTACAATCTGGTAGCAAGCGTGCTATACTGATTAATATAAATTAAAATCACTAGAGGTGAAGTATGAATCAATTTGGGATTTCAGAGGAATTGTTGAATAGTATAATATGTATTCTAAAGAAAAATAAATTTGTCAACTTAGCATACATATTTGGTTCACGTGCAAGAGGTGATTTTAGGGCAAATTCTGATATAGATATTTGCATTTTTGGAGAGTTGTCGCATATTGAACTAAATTTGATAACTGATAAATTTTTAGAACTTAATACTCCTCTTGATTTTGATGTTGTAAACTTTGAGAAAATTAAGAAAGAGGAGTTTAAAAAAAGCATTCTTAGAGATGGAGTGAAAATATATGAAAGAAAGAATATTTGAGAAGTATAAGGATTATAAAAATGCGTTGTGTAGGTTAATTGAAGCGTTAAATTTGCAGGATATAAACGATGTAATTATTGATGGAATTATTCAAAGGTTTGAATTTACTTTTGAACTTAGTTGGAAACTTATGAAGGAATATTTAAAACATGAAGGAATTGAGGTTAATAGCCCAAGGAGCACTATAAGGGAGGCGTTTTCAATTGGACTTATTGAAAATGGAGATAAGTGGATTAGTATGTTAACAGATAGAAATAAAACCTCACATATATATGATGAAGATGAGTCAAGAGAGATATATTTAAGTATTAAGAATATTTATGCAGATGAATTTAAAACCTTGCTAAACAAATTTGATGAGATTGTTAAGGGACTGTGAAATTAAAACTCAGGTGCCAGCCACCTGAGTTTTTTAAATAATTGTCCATTTTTTAAAATTGTTATGCTATTATATATTTGTAACAATTTTCAGCTCAAGAAAAGTGGGGATGGGAATGATAAATAAAATTGTTGATAATAAGCAGTATTTATTAGCAGGAGAAGTGCTAATGGAAAACATAGAAGAAGGAGCAAAGATTTCAATAGCTGCTGCATATTTTACCCTATATGCCTTTGAAGAACTAAAAAATGTAATGAAGAAGATAGATAAACTAAGGTTTATTTTTACAGAACCGGCATTTGTTAAAGTTGAAAATAAATATCTCAAGGAACAAGTTAAACAGAACGAAGAAAGAATACTTGGAATTGAAGAAGAGAATAAATATAGAAACAAATTAACTACCCCTTACGTTGCAAGGGAATTTGCAAAATGGCTTCAAGAAAAGGCAGAGTTTAAATCAATAAGTGGAACTAAAATTGAAGGAAGTCTTTATCATATTGAAAATAAAGATAAAAACACATTGATAATTGGTGGAATTCCTTTTTCAACAACGGGATTAGGGATGAACAATACAACAAATAATTTTATTGGAACAATATTAGAAGGAGAGGAAAAAAACAATCAATATATAAGATGGTTTGATAACATATGGAATAATAAGCATCTTCTTAAAGATGTTAAGGCGCAAATATTAAACAAGATTGAACTTTTATATAAAGATAATAATCCTGAATTTATTTATTTTGTTACCCTATATAACATATTTAAAGATTTTCTTGAAGATAATGAATCTAGAGAAAAAATACAATCAAAGACAGGATTTAAGGATACATTGATTTGGAAAAAACTATATAACTTTCAAAGGGATGCAGTTTTAGGTGCAATAAACAAAATTGAAACCTATGGTGGATGTATAATAGCTGATAGCGTTGGTCTTGGAAAGACATTTGAGGCTCTTGCAATAATAAAATACTACGAACTTAAAAACTACAGGGTTCTTGTTTTAGCACCTAAAAAGCTTCGTGAAAACTGGCTAATTTTTAGACAAAATGATAGAAGAAACATATTCCTGCAGGATAGATTTTCATATGATCTTTTAAATCACACAGACCTTTCAAGAAAGTTTGGTAAAAGTGGAGATATAGACTTAGAACATATCAACTGGGGTAATTATGATTTAGTTGTAATTGACGAGTCCCACAATTTCAGAAACAATGAAGCAAGAAATGACAGAGAAACAAGATATGAAAAATTAATGAGTGATATCATTAAATCTGGAGTAAAAACTAAGGTTTTAATGCTTTCGGCAACGCCTGTAAACAATAGGCTCCAAGATTTGAAAAACCAAATAGCATTCATAACAGAAGGAAAAGATAATGCACTTGAGGATACTGCAAATATTCAAAGCATAAGCAAAACACTTCAAAAGGCCCAATCTCAATTTAATAAATGGTCAAGCCTTGATGAAGAGGAAAGAACAACGGAAAAACTTTTAGAAATGCTGAATTGGGATTATTTTAAACTTCTTGATGCCCTTACAATTGCACGTTCAAGAAGACACATAGAAAAGTATTACAACATAAAGGACTTGGGAGATTTCCCAATAAGAAATAAACCTAAAAATATAAAGGAATCAATAGATATTTATGACCAATTTCCACCGATAGATAAAATAAACAACGATATATTAAGATTAAAACTTGCTGTTTATTCTCCAATGAAATATATTTTACCTCAAAAAGCTGAGTATTATAGCAAAAAATATGATACAGTTGTTAAGGGTGGTAAATCAGTATTTAGGCAGACCGACAGAGAAAACAGCTTGATATACTTAATGAAGGCAAGTCTGTTTAAAAGACTTGAAAGTTCTATTTATTCATTTTCAAAAACAATTAGCAGCATAATACAAAACATAGAAATAACGCTTAATAAAATTGAACAAAGGCAAAGCACACTGGAAATCAATACTGAAAAAATAAGTGAAATTTCAGAGGAAGCAGAAGAACTATTTATAGGGGATAATGTAAAAATATTTATAAATGATATAGACCTTATAAAATGGAAGCAGGACCTTTTATTTGATAAGGAAATATTAGAGATGCTGCTACGAAAATCCCAAAGCATTACCCCTGATAGGGATAAGAAACTTCAAAGGTTAAAAGAAGAAATAGAAAACAAAATTAAAAACCCTATAAATCCAGGCAATAGAAAAGTTTTAGTTTTTACTGCCTTTGCGGATACTGCTGAATATATTTATGAAAATATATCAAAGTGGGCAAAGGAAAAATTTAATATACATTCAGCCCTTGTTACAGGTTCAGTAAATCCAAAAACAACAATGAAGCTAAATAGGGTTGACTTTAACAACGTCCTTCTGCACTTTTCACCTGTCTCAAAGGAAAGAGAAAAAATTTATCCAGAGATAAAAGAAGAAATCGATATTATGATTGCTACTGATTGTATTTCAGAAGGACAAAACCTGCAGGATTGTGACTACCTAATAAATTATGATATCCACTGGAACCCGGTTAGAATAATCCAGCGTTTCGGCAGAATAGACAGAATTGGAAGCAAAAATAAATACATTCAGCTTGTTAATTTCTGGCCATCTATGGAGCTTGATGAATATATCAACTTGATTGATAGGGTCAAAGAAAGAATGATGATGGTTGATGTTTCGGCAACCGGGGAAGAAAATATAATAGATGAAAAGAGCAATGAAATGAAGGATTTAGAATACAGAAGAAAGCAGCTATTAAGCCTTCAAAATGAAATAATTGATTTAGAGGATATACAAGGAAATATCTCGCTAACTGATTTTACCCTTGATGATTTTAGGATGGATCTTTTGAATTATTTGGAAGAACATAAAAAAGAGGTTTTAGAAGCTCCAAAGGGAATATATGCGATAGTTAGAAATGAAAATACTAAATTAAATGAAGAGATTGAAAAGGGAGTTATTTTCTGCTTAAAGCAAATAAAGTATAATGAAAGCAATAATCTTAAAAATCCGTTATATCCATATTACTTGGTTTATGTTAAGGACGATGGTGAAATCTCATACACTTATACAAATGTTAAAAAGATTCTGGATATATACCGTTCCTTGTGTTTTGGTAAAAAGGAAGTTTTTAAGGAATTAGTTGAAGAGGTTAATAAAGAAACTAAGTTTTGCAAAAATATGGACAAGTACAGGGAGCTTTTAAAAAGTGCAGCAGATGAAATAACGGGAAAAATAGAACAGGATGTTGCACTAAGCATATTTCAGCTAGGAAGCCTTAATGAACTTTTGGATGATAATAATATCGATTTAGAGGATTTCGAATTGATAACGTTTTTAATTATAAGGTGATGGGGATGTGGGATTTTTTTAATTTTATTGAACTTGATAAAAAGGTAAGGCCAGTTAATATAAAAATTGACAAGAAGACTATTTATGAAAATATTGACTTAAGCTCATCTGAAAGGAAAATCATAGCAGAATGTATTGAAAAGATTGAAATTGCCTATGTTTTAAACTCAAAAAACATAAACATTCAGCCATATTCTGATGAGAATATGAAATATGAATCTATTGCCTTTATCGGAATTAAAATGAGAAAAAAGGAAAAGGTTGAAAGGATTGCTGAGATTTTAAACTGTTCAATCCCCAACCCTATAGCTTTGGTTTTTGAATTTGAAGAAAGTATATTAATTGCAACTGCTCTGAAAAGACTAAGTAAAATAGATAAAAATAGGGCAGTTTTTGAAAAAATTAATTTAACTGATTGGATAAACCTAGATAATATTGATGACTTACAATTGCAATTTATAAATGCAATTAAAATGTCAAACCTTCCTTACACAGATTTTTATGAGTTCTATTCCGCAATTGATGAAGCTGTTTTCTTGATAAATAATTCTTGTATCGTAAAACAATTTAAAATATCACAAAACGAGGAAGAAAGAATCCACAAAAAGGATATTATCGAAAATATTAAGAGTCTTGAAGAAAAACTTGCAAAGATACAAATTAGGATAAACAAGGAAAAGCAGTTTAATAAGAAACTTGAGCTTAATATTGAAGCAAGTAAGATAAAGGATGATATAGAGGGGTTAAAAATGAACTTAAATTAGGGGGTAATAAGAAAATGATTTTTGAATTATATTCAAAACGACAAAAAAGGTTAAATCAAATAGAAGATATTTTTGTATATGATATTATACCGGAGAAGTTAAGGCATCAAATCATTCATATATGGAATGATTCAATTAATTATGAGCTATGGGAAGAAATACATAATATTATGGCAAGAGAATTAGGTGTTCCACAATTATCTAAATATGGTAATAGTGCAAAAGAAAAATCTATTTGTTTTTTTATTCAAGCTAATACAGAAGAGGCATTAGACTTTGTAGAGCTAACTTTTTTTACTATAGATAAAGTTATAAGGGATTTGCCATATTTTAAAAAATCAGAATTAAAAATGGATGCTGATAGTGCTATTGAAGAACTAAATTATAGATTTATAGAAAATGGCATAGGTTATGAGTTTGTAAATGGAAAAATTATAAAAATAGATTCCAAAATAGTTCATAATGAAATAGTAAAACCAGCTATAAAGTTACTTTATGAAGAGGAATTTGATGGTGCAAATAACGAATTTTTGAAAGCTTATGAGCATTATAGAAGAGGAAATTATAAAGAAAGTATAGTCGAAGCTTTGAAATCATTTGAAAGTACTATGAAAACGATATGCAGAAGATGTAATATTATTTATGAGGAACATTATACAGCTTCTAAATTAATAAGTATCTTGATTAATAATGGGATAATACCATCATATTTGAATAATCATTTTACAGGATTGAGGACTACATTGGAATCAGGATTGCCAACTTTACGCAACAAAACAAGTGGACACGGTCAAGGAGAAAATCTAATAGAAATACCAAGTTATTTTGCATCGTATGCGATTAATTTGACTGCAACAAATATTATTTTTCTAATTAATGCGTTTAAAAATTATCAAAAATAGGAAATAATAGGCAAAAACATATTTGAGTTTATTTATATTAAAAAAGGAAAATAAATGCATTTTTAAAAGAATTAATTATAGTTTACATATATTTCAAATACTATTTATTATTATAGGTTTATCATAAATAAATTTTAGGAAAGGAAGATAAATATGCAGTCTAATGATGAATTCTTAGATAATATAAATAAATTAATAATATCATTGAAGCTTGCACAGAGAGCGGAACTAATTAGTGAAGAAAATAATAAAAATATTATTGATAAATTATATGTGGACCCTCTTCCTAACGAGGCAATATTTAAACAGGTAATTGAAGATTCAACTGTTTTTTTAATAGGGAGAAAAGGAACTGGAAAATCAACTATATTTGCAAGAGCACAGGAATACTTTAGACATCAAGATAAAGAAATATCAGCTTATATAGATGTTAAGACTCTATATGGTAAATCAATTTCTCAAGATATTAAATTAGAATCACATAATGAATATATACATAAATTACTATTATTACAGAATTTTGTCTTACAAGTTCTAAGTGAATTAATAAGTGAACTTGAGAAAAACTTAGAAAATAAATCTACCATAGGTAAGATGCTTAAGAAAAGTAATTATACAAAAACAAAATTGCGCTTAACAGAACTTAAGGAAAGAATAAAAAAACCTGAATTTACAGATGTTAGTCTTATAGTTCAAAGTTCAAATCAATTAAAAGGGATAGTGAGTGTAGAGAAAGCCAATGATGTTAATTTTCGAATGAAAGGAAATATATCTAAGACAGATTCTTCGCTTGAAACAGCATATGATGGAGTTATGGGTATAAAAAATAGTTCGTCTGATGAAGAAATGAGGCAATTTTCATCTATATTATTAAGACATTTCAGTATCAAGGATTATATGGAAAGTATATCTGAAGAATTAAAATCATTAGGTATAAATAAGACGCACATATTTTTAGATGATTTTTCTGAGATAGATTTTGAAGCACAACAAGTTTTTGTTAATACTATTTTAGCCCCATTAAACAATTGGTCAGAAAAGTTTTTCAGGTTTAAAATAGGGTGCTATCCAAAAAGAATTTTTTACGGTGATATTGATAAGGGTAAGATAAATGAAATTAACTTAGATTATTATAATATTTATAAAGTTAAGGATTTGCCAGAACTTGAAGAAAAAGCTATTGATTTTTTGGACAGGCTCCTATTAAAAAGATTTAAGTTTTATCTTGATGAGCATCCTTCTATAATATTTCAAATAGATAATAAAGACAATACATGGGAGAGTTATAAAGAATTATTATTTCAAATATCAATGAATATACCACGTGTTCTTGGATATATACTTGATTATTGTTATAAGAGTGCATTAATTTATGGTAAAAAGATTACAAAAGCATTGCTAGAAGAAGCTGCACAAAAATATTATGAAAATCAAGTGGCCTACTATTTCGAAAAAATTAATTATTTAGCAGAGGCGTTCAATGAAAACCTTGATAGGCATGCACAACAAATTCTTATGAATAAAATTGTTGAAAAAGCAAAAGAGTTAAAGACTAAACTTGCAAATGAAGATACTCAACTATTTAAAGATATACCTAAGAATAAAATTCCAACAAGCCATTTTTATATAAAAAAAGGATATGAAAAGTTTTTCTATTCATTAGAATTAAATTACTTTGTTACAAAATATTATGAACAATCTGACAGAGATGGAGTGCCAATAAGCATTTATTCTATAAATTATGGATTATGTAAGGCTAATAATATATTATTTGGAAGACCTAAAGGTGATTCTAAATACAGAAAATACTATATTTCGAGACATTTTGATTATAATGAATTCTTAGAGAAATATTTATTAGGACAAACTAAGTTTATTTGTAACAAATGTGGAGCAATCTATGATTTTAACGAATACGATATTTTGAGCAAGATTGATATGTTATGCTATAAAGGTTGTAAAGAAAAAGGTTTTATTGAAGAAAAATACTATTTTGAAAATAAAGATTTATTTAATAACGTAGAAAAAGAAAATTTATTATCAGAAATTGAGCTAGATATTTTACATTTATTATATCAGAATGAAGATTTAGACTTACATGCTGCATTAATAGCAAAAGAATTAGATTGTTCTTATCAATTAATAGCTAAACGAGCTACTCTTCTTGAAGAAAAAGGACTACTGACGAAGAATCAGGTAAATGTTGATGGCATTTCAAGGAAGGTATATAAAATTACAGATAAAGCAAAAAAAATATATTTTGAAAATAGTAATAAGAATTATTAATATTGAATCTCTTCATATGAATTGAGTAGTAATGAAAGTTAAACAGTGATTATATAGATTTTATTTTAAATGATGCGATAGCTGAATATTATAATTTTATAAGTTATTTCCATATTATACAACTTAATTCGAAGTTATAATAAATACATATGAACTTTATGTTATATAACTCACGTTTTGCTAAGGACATAATTTTTTAATTATTTTATGATTTATGCGAAATCAATACTTATAATGGAATAAATAAAAATATTAACTGGTGTTATATTTTATGCTTAAAAGTTGTTAGGAGAAATTCTGTATAATTATAAGCTTCACATTAGTAAATAACTTTTAGCGAAATATGAGATATAATATAATTCTTGCTCTATTTTTAAACAGTAATTTAGTTAGTAATCTAGGTATTACAAAATTCAAAATGAGGTGGTATAATGCAAAAAATGGATGGAAAATCAATGGATTTAACAAAGGAAAATATAGAGGCTTTAAAAAAGCTCTTTCCTGAGGTTGTAACTGAAGGGAAAATAGATTTTGAAAAATTAAAGGTAATCCTTGGAGAAAACATAGAAAAATCAAATGAAAGATATGAATTTACATGGAATGGTAAAACTGCAGCAATGAAACTTGCCCAAACTCCTTCAATGGGAACGCTAAGACCAGATAGGGAAAGCAGCAAAAATTGGGATTCAACAGATAACCTTTACATAGAAGGAGATAACCTCGAGGTTTTAAAGCTTCTTCAAAAGTCCTACTTTGGAAAGATAAAGATGATCTATATCGATCCTCCATACAATACAGGAAATGATTTTGTCTATAAGGATGATTTTAGGGACAATATTAAAAACTATAAAGAAATAACCAAGCAAACGACAAAAGCAAACCCTGAAACCAGCGGAAGATACCATACCGATTGGCTTAACATGATGTATCCAAGGCTTAAGCTTGCAAGAAACCTTTTGACTGAGGATGGAGTTATTTTTATAAGTATAGATGACAATGAAGTTGCCAATTTGAAGAAGATTTGTGATGAGATTTTTGGCGAGGAAAATTTTATTGCTAATATTATATGGGAAAGGTCATTTTCTCCTGTAAACCTTAAAAAACATTTTTCAATAAATCATGATTATATTATTTGTTATTCAAAAAATATAGATTTAACTATATGTAATGGATTGAAAAGAACTGATGAAGCAGATAATAGATATAGAAATCCTGACAATGATTCAAGAGGTCCATGGATGTCAGATAATCTAACAGTTGGACCAGCAATACCTGAAAAAGTTTATGAAATAACTACCCCAAGCGGTAGAAAGGTTCTACCTCCTAATGGATACTGTTGGCGACTTACGAAAGAAAGATTTGAAGAATTTTTAGCTGATAATCGAATTTGGTTTGGAGAGGATGGTAATAATGTACCTCGGATAAAACGTTTCTTGTCAGAAGTTAAAGAAGGTATTACACCAATGACTATTTGGAAATATACGGATGTTGGACACTCCCAAGAGGCAAAACAAAAGTTAAAAGATTTGTTTGATGGAAAAGCATATTTCGATTATCCAAAATCAATAGAGTTAATTAAAAGATTGTTAGTACTTTACTCTAATAGTGATTCCCTCATCCTCGACTTCTTCTCAGGCTCTGCAACAACAGCCCATGCAGTTATGCAGCTTAATGCAGAGGATGGGGGAAATAGAAAATTCATAATGGTTCAGCTTCCAGAGCCAACTCCTGAGAATTCAGAGGCCTATAAGGCAGGGTATAAAAATATTTGCGAGATAGGAAAGGAAAGAATAAGACGAGCTGGGGAAAAGATTAAAGCCGAGACTGGAAAAGAGGACTTGGATATAGGATTTAAGGTGTTTAAGCTTGATGAATCCAATATCAAAACATGGGATCCTGATTATGACAATCTTAAAGCAACACTTGAGGACATGGCAAACAATATTAAAGAAGGCAGAACAAAAGAAGATGTTCTGTTTGAAATAATATTGAAGTTGGGATTAGAGTTAAATGTTCCAATCGATGAGATAAAAGTTAATGATAAAGTAATATATAATGTTGGAAAAGGAGCTTTAATTGTTTGTCTTGAGGATGATATAACAGAGGATATATTAAATGAAATACCAAAGCACAAATCTGAATTTATGGAAACAAGAGTTGTGTTTAAGGATAATGCCTTTAAAAAGGATGCTGATAAATTAAATGCCGTTCAAAATTTAAAACAACATGGTATCCTTGATGTAAGGAGTGTTTAAAATGAAGCTGCAGTTTAAATCTGACTTAAAATATCAGCTTGAGGCTGTAATGTCAGTTGTTGATATATTTAGTGGACAACCAGTAAAGCAGTCAAACTTTACTGTTATAACAGGTGAAGTTTTTGGAATAGAACAAAGGGACCTTGGAATAGGAAACAGGCTTGAACTTACACAGGATGAAATACTAAAAAACCTTCAGCAGGTTCAGATGAGAAATGGCCTTCCAAGAAGTGAAAAATTGGAGGGAATGAATTTTACAGTTGAGATGGAAACGGGAACGGGTAAAACCTATGTATATCTTAGAACGATTTATGAACTTAATAAAAATTACGGCTTTACCAAGTTTATAGTGGTTGTTCCGTCGGTTGCAATAAGGGAAGGGGTATATAAGACAATTCAAATAACAAAGGAGCATTTTGATGAGCTGTATGATAATGCTCCAGTAGATTATTTTATATATGATTCTTCAAAACTTGATCAGGTTAGAAACTTTGCTACATCACCCAATATTCAAATTATGATAATAAACATTGATGCATTTAGGAAAAGCTTTGTTGATCCTGAAAAAGAGGACAAGGCGAATATTATTCACAGGCCAAATGATAGACTTAATGGATTAAGACCAATCGATTATATAAAAGAAACGAATCCAATAGTTATAATAGACGAACCGCAAAGCGTTGATACAACGGATAAATCAAAGGAAGCAATAGCATCATTAAACCCTATATGCACATTAAGGTATTCTGCAACCCATGTTGATAAATACAACATGGTTTATAGGCTTGATGCTGTAGATGCCTATGAGCAAAAGCTGGTTAAAAGAATAGAAGTTTTATCAGTTAAATCGGAGGAAGCTTTTAATTTGCCCTATATAAAGCTTTTAGAAGTAGGCGAGAGAAAGGCAAAGATTGAATTAGATGTTGAAAGCAGAGGAAAAGTTAGAAGAACTTCTAAAACGGTTAAACTTGGAGATGATTTGTTTGACATTTCCGGTGAGAGGGAAATTTATAGGGGATATAAGGTTGAAGATATAAGCTGGGGCGAAGGAGAAGAGTATATCGAGATAAACGGAATAAGAATCGATCTAAATCAATCCGTTGGCGATATCGACGATGATGAAATAAAAAGGTTTATGATAAGAAAAACAATTGAAGAGCATCTTGACAAGGAACTTAAACTAAGGCATAAAGGAATAAAGGTTTTAAGCCTTTTCTTCATAGATAGGGTTGCAAATTATAGGGACTATGATGGGGAAGGAAACCCTGTAAAGGGGAAATATGCCAAAATGTTTGAAGAGGAGTACAGGAAGCTTATAAAAAAGCATAAATATAACACCCTTTTCAAGGATATTGATGTTGATGCGGAAATCGAAAGAATTCACAACGGCTACTTTGCACAGGATAAGAAGGGAAGGCTTAAGGATACAAAGGGTAATACAGAGGCTGATAATGACGTATATAACCTTATTATGAGGGATAAGGAAAGACTTTTAAGCCTTGACGAACCTTTAAGATTTATATTTTCCCATTCAGCTTTAAGGGAAGGATGGGATAACCCTAATGTGTTTCAAATTTGTACTCTTAAAGATTCCTCTGGAACGTATGTTAGTAGAAGGCAGGAAATAGGAAGGGGTTTAAGGCTTGCCGTTGATAATAGTGGAAAAAGAATTGAGGATCCTAATATAAATACATTAACTGTTATGGCAAACGAGTCATATAAGGAATTTGTTGAGAAGCTCCAAACTGAAATTGAAGAGGATACGGGAATTAGATTTGGTGTTGTTGAAAAGCACATTTTTGCAGGATTATCCTTTACAAATGAAGATGGTGAAGCTGTTCCATTGGGCTATGAAAAATCTGAAAAACTATATGATTTGCTAACTAAAAGAGGATATATTGATAAAGATGGCAAGATGACAGCTGTTTTAAAGGAAGCCCTTGAAAATGAACAGGTCGAATTATCCTATGAATTCAATAACTGGTATCCTGCAATAATAAGGGAGCTCAAACATAGAGCAAGCAGATTAAAGATAAAGGATGCAAACAAAAAGACAAAGGTTCAGCTTAATAAGGCTGTTTTGGAAAGCGAAGATTTTAAAGCTTTATGGGATAAGATAAAGCAAAAAACCATATATTCACTTGATTTTGATAGTGAAAAGCTAATTGAAAAATGCGTTGAAAATATAATGAGGATGCCCAAAATACATGCATCTCAATTAGTAAGCCAAAAGGCAAGAATAAACATCGAAAGGGATATGGGGGTATCTGAGCAAGTTGTCAGGGAAGATGTTGAGGAAGTAAATATTAAAAATAACTTACCTGATATTTTAACTGACCTTCAGAACAAAACAAGTCTTACAAGAAAAACTCTTGTTGAAATTTTAATAAAGTCTAATAGACTTGAAGATTTTAAAAGAAATCCTCAAAAATTTATAGAACAAGTAGCTGAGATTATAAAAAGGGAATTAAGGCTTTTTGTTGCTGATGGAATAAAATATCATAAAATAAATGACTATTATGCAGTAGAATTATTCAACAGTGAAGAACTCCTTGCTTATTTGAATGAAAATGCAGTTAAAAGCAAAAAATCACCCTTCGATCATGTTTTATACGATTCAGATATAGAGGAGAGCTTTGCAAAGAAATTTGAGAATGATGAAAGGGTTAAGGTTTATGTAAAGCTTCCAGGCTGGTTTAAAATAGACACACCCCTTGGCTCATATAACCCAGACTGGGCCGTTGTAATAGATAAGGATGGAGAAGAAAAATTATATTTTGTTGTTGAAACAAAAGGAACTGATATATTTGAACTTTTAAGACCAGAGGAGCAGCTTAAGATAAAATGTGCAGAAAAGCACTTTAAAGAGTTAGGAACAGAGGTGGAATTTAGAGCACCTGTAAAGGATGCAGAAAGATTTATGCGTGTATAAGAAAACTCAGGAGCCAGCCTCCTGAGTTTTTTGGCTTCGGTTTATTCTGCTTTTTTTAATGTAAGAGAAAAGGTGAGGGGAAAAATGGGCGGGAGAATTTCAATGAACAAAGGATTTTTAGTTTTTTTAAAACATAGGCAGGTTGAGTCAAATGTAGAGTAAGTGCTATAATAAATTTGTTATTTTTAACTCGGAGTGACCAAGGATGAAATTAATTAGAGAACTATCAATTGTGTTGGCTATATCTTTTGCAGGAGAGTTGCTGCATAGATTTTTCATTTCTGCGATACCCGGAAGCGTAATTGGAATGTTACTGCTTTTCGGAGCTTTGTGTATGGGTATTTTAGATGTAAAAGAGATTGAAACAACAAGTGAGTTTTTATTAAAACATCTTGCATTCTTTTTTGTGCCTGCAGCGGTTGGATTGATAACATGTTTAGGAATTATAAGCAGTAATTTAATTGGCATTTTAGGCGTTTTGGTTATTTCTTCAGTAGTAGTTATAATTACAACAGGTTTCACAGTACAAATTTTAAAAAGGATGATGAAAAATGGATAGTTTAATGAGCTCTCCAATATTTGGAGTAATGTTATCAGCCATTGCCTTTGAAATAGGAAATATATTATATAATAAAACCAAAGTTTCCTTATTTAATCCTCTGCTTATTAGCCAGGTTTTAATAATAGCAATTCTTTCAAAATTTAAAATAAGCTTTAATGACTATAATATGGGTGGACAAATAATCTCCTTTTTCTTAATACCCTCAACCGTAATTCTTGCTGTTCCACTTTACAAGAAAATTAAACTATTAAAAGCTTACTCCATACCTATAATTGGAGGTATCGCAGCAGGATCAATCTCTGGAATAGTAAGCATAATTTTACTATCAAAATTGTTTCATCTGGATAAGGTTTTACTCTCTTCTTTAGTACCAAAGTCTGTAACCACCCCTATCGGAATGGAAATTTCAAAACAAATCGGGGGCATTCCAGCAGTAACCGTGGCCTCAATAGTCGCTACGGGAATAATTGGTTCTGTTATAGCGCCATATATTTGTAAAATGTTTAAAATAACTGATGAAATAGCCGTAGGTATAGCGATAGGAACATCTTCACATGCTATAGGAACCGCAAAGGCGTTGGAGATTGGTGAAGTTGAAGGTGCCATGAGTGGACTTGCCATAGGGGTTGCAGGATTAGTTACTGTTTTTGCTGCACCCTTAATAATAAGGCTTTGTCAGGCGTTATCCATACTGTAGGGAGATATTCTCTGCCACATGAAATCAAGGCGTGAGGGGGTTGTCTTCTATTTGAAAGGATGAAAATGATGTGGATGGTATAAGATATAGAAAGAGGATATTTCTGCAAAGCTTGTGAAGGTCCTTGATAAGAAGGAAGCATCTTAAACCGATGCTTCCTTTTTTAAATAATTAATTCAACTTTTCTTACTCCAATATCCCTTATCTTCTCCCCGAGCTGCCTTACATACTCCGCGGATGGTACCTTATCCTTCACCTTTTCCTTTTGTTCATCTCTGAGACCCTGGGTATGAACCCTTATAAGCTTGTATATAACTTCAGGATACTCTTTAAGGATAGAGGCAACCGTAAACAGGGTATTTTCAACATCCATGTAATCTTGAATAATTACTGATCTAACTTCGTATACCTTATTCAGCCTTAGCAGATATTTAAGGTTCTCAATATTATTTTTCATGGTTGTTCCGCATAATATATCTATATTGTCAATGGCCTTTATATCAACCATAAACTTATCCGCAGCCTCAATCAGCCCGGAAATCCTTTCCCTATCAAAGAACCCATTAGTATCCACAAAGCAGGTAAGGCCCAGAGGTTTGACCCTTTTAAAAAGCTCCGTTATAAACTCCGCCTGAAGAGTAGGCTCCCCCCCTGAAACCGTAATACCCCTTATGAAAAGCTTGTAATCGTCAATTATTTTATATAATTCATCCACAGTATATATTTTTGCTCTTGGAGATGAATTATACCTACAGGTTTTTATGCATCTGTCACACTCAGTGCATACTTTTTCATCATATATTACACCTTCATCACAGGTTTTAAGGGCTCCCGAGGGACATCCTGAAACGCAGGCCATACAGCTAATACATCTGTTTATTGTTTCAGGATTATGGCAATATATGCAGCTAATATTACAGCCCTGAAAGAAAATCGCCAGCCTGTTGCCCGGGCCGTCTACATTTGAAAAGGGTATTATCCTGTTAACTACGGCTTTATTTTCCATCTACTCTTACTCTTCTTTCAAATACGTGGGCCCTGTCGTTTGTGCCGTATCCTAATATATCCGTATCCCTCAGGGTAGCATGGCCCTGGCCTGCTTTAAATGCATCGCTTTTCTTAACCAGGTAACCGGTAACCCTTATAAGATCTGTATTGTGAAGGTATGTTGTTATATATCTTGCACCTGAGGCGAAGGCACCCTCTATAATATCGAGTACCGCATCAAGTTTGTTGAGGTAAGTCTGATCCAGTGCAAACAAATCCCCTGTGCCTGAAGTGAAGTATTCATGGAATGGAGACGCCTGCCTGATATGGACAGGAAGAATTGGTTCCTCTCCTACCCTTATTCTATGGGCCGGGGTATTGTCATAATCCTCCTGGCTGAGGCTTGCTCCTACCTGTGCATGCAGTAGATATCTGTTGTTGGTTCTTTCACAGTACACGCCTTCGTGGCTGTTTGCAATATCAGATATTACCTTTAAAATGCTGTGACCTATTTCATCACCTCTTTTTGAAGTACCAAACTTCTCATTCAGCCCTTCAAGCTTTAATATATAGTTTACAGCATCTGCAAGACCTACTATTCCAAACATGGCTGAGAAGTTTTCCCTCTTTATAAAGCCTTCCTTTACAAGGAAAGAGGTTTCAAAGAAGTTTGATTTTTCAACAAGGAAGCGAATTCTTTTATCTATCATAGAAGCCATGGCCCTTGTTACCTTAGGCAATCTATCACTTAAAAGTTCGTCAAGGGACCTTACTCCCTTAACTATTGTACCAAGTCTAAGCCTTGGAAGAGTGTATGCTCCTCCTCCATGTGGCAGTGCATTATAACAGCTTACTATTCTGTGGTCTCCCAAGTCACTATAGTATTTTTTATTATTACTGAAGGAAGGCTTTGAAACTCTTAAACAAGCCTCTGCAGCTTTAAGTGCAAAATCCCTTGGAGTTATATCCTTATCATATCTGATTGTCATATTGGGAGTTGGGTTTTCAAGCTCAATTATAGCTCTTAATATAAGCTCGCCGGCCTTTGTTTTTTCAGGACCAATATCGGCATGGCAGAATGAGTCAGGTATGGCCTTATCAACATGGTTTAAAAATCTCTTGATTTTTATATAATCCTTTTCTTCGTCGGTTATAAAGGGTTCCATAAGCTTATCGAGATCCCCTATAAATACCGGAAAGGATGTGATTGAGGGGACGTGGTTATATAAAATTAGAAGGCTATCGAGAAGCTCATCCAGATCTGTCGGAGGTTTTAAATCAAGGAACTTGCAGCCTTTAGATAAAAGAACATAGTAATCTGGAACTATATACCTTGGACGATAAATCGCGTAGCCTTCATTTAAGTCGCATATCATATCGTTTTCAATATACATCATTTCCTCATCGGTATACTCCAGTATTTCTCTGGGATCTAAAAGCCTCTCTGCAATATTTGCAAGATTATAAAGCTTTTGTTGATATGTTAAGCCTTTACTTGTTACAACGTCTAAAATATCACTCATTTTTGACCTCATATTAGAACTCCCCCTTCATTTAGATAATAGATATGCTGCTGAAAAACTGCGACTTATAATTTTGAATATCTTTATGTTTTTATTTTACAACAGGGATAGGTAAGTAACAATAGATGAAAACGGTTCGTCACAAAATGTGATTTAGTATGCTTTTACTTCATATCAGGTATTGTGAACTGTCCCTATAATCAAGAGTGAATAAGCATATTTTAACATTATTCTCATACATATAGTATGAATAGCATGTGTTTGTGGGAGGTAGACGATTGGCTGATAAGATAAATAAGGGTCAAATAGCTTTTGAGCATCAATTTTGGCTTCAAATTTTAGGTGATCACGCAAGATTTATTCTAAATGAACTGTCCCCGGAAGAGAGTGAGGAGGCTCTTGGGGCAAGGTATTTTATAGATACATTCGACAAGCTGCTTGAGGAATCACGAAGGGGCCTGTCAGAAACTGAACTTGAAGAATTTACAAAGAGGGCACTTAAACACGCTCAGGAGATTAGGGGGTTTAAGCTAAATCTTATCAGGCAGCATCTTGTTGGAGAAATCAAAATTGGGCTTACTCCAACGTTTTTAAACCATATGGTAAATGAACTGGATGAATATATAAGAATTCTTAATTGCTTCCTATCCGGCAAACTTGCACCAATGAATGATATACATCATCATCTGCTGTGGCTTTTGGATGCTTCTGGTCATGCGGAAGGTATTGCAAAGGTTCTCGATGAGGTTGAAAAGAGGCTTATTTATAAGGCAGAGGAGTTTAAAAAGGATTTTGATAATCTTTATAGAAGGGCTGTTGAAATGGCAGGCTATGTGAGAACCAGCATAGAAAAATTCCCGGCCCTTACCAGATTCAATGAAGAGGTAGAACTTGAAATGCAGCTCTTTATGGGATATCTTAATGAGATTGAAAAGATGAGACTTGATAAGGAAGTACTTGGCGGGATACTTCCACTTGTGCCTGATCACATGTACAGGGAGGAATGTTATTACTTAACTAAGCTATCTATGGTGTCTGAGGTTAAAAGGCCCGAGTGTGATCCAGCAAAGCCACGTACAGAAACATGATTATGAAGCTGCAACGGAAGGCTCCAGGCAGCAGCCTAGAGCCTTCCTGATTTTAATATGGATATTAAAAGCCATAATCCCATGAAGGCTGCAATTATAAATCCTGTTATTCCTATTATGGAAACGCCGTATATCTTAGGCCCTATATTGCTGGTCAAAATGAACGAGGAACTAATTATTAATGAGGATACAATAAATGCGAATACAATTCTATTTATCATTTTGCTCAGTTCATGTATGGGCTGTGATAGGTTTCTATGCTCAAACTGAATTTTAATCCTTCCACTTAAAATTGCGTTTGAAAGCCTTATAAGCTTTGAAGGAAGGGACACCATATCCTTAACATATGTATGGAATCCGATTAGCAGGTCGTTAAAATCCGGTATAAGCTTAAACTCCATGTTTGATTTCACATATGGTATGGCAATGTCGAGTATTTTTATATCCGGAGAAATTTTAGCAACAACTCCTTCAATTATTACAAGGCTCCTTATAAGCAGGGTTAAATCCTTTGGCAATCTTATATTGTTTCTCTTTGATGTTTCGAATATGTCCTGAAGAAGCTGAGATATTTTTATATTTTCAAGGGACACTGAGAGATAACTGGTAAAGAGGTAATCAATATCCTCATAAAGCTTATTTCTGTTTATATGTCCCTTTCTTATGCCAATGGCAAGAAGGGCTGAAATGAGCATATCAATATCCTTATAGGCAATGGCAACAATAACATCGTTTAATACATTTTTAAGGGAATCAGATATTAGGCCAATTATTCCAAAATCTATATAATATATTTTCCCATTCATTACAAGAAGATTACCCGGGTGAGGATCGCCATGGAAAAATCCATCCTCAAATATCTGTTTAAAGTATGAAAGTATAAGTTTTTTACCTATATCCTTTGGATCATAGCCCTCCTTTTCAAGCCTTGAAACATCCGTTATTTTTATTCCATCTATATATTCCATAGTAAGTATTGAATGAGAAGTGAAATCCCATATAACCTCCGGAACTCCAATATATTTAACTTCGCTATTAAGCTGTTTAAATTTTTCGATGGACTTTGCTTCGTTTATAAAGTTAAGCTCCCTCCTTGTCGATATGAGTATTTCATCCAGTGCTTCCCTTGGATCTATGAGTGAATCCTCGAATTTAATGGCTGTGAGGCTGAGTATCCTTTTAAGTATTGCAATATCAAGCTCCATATTTTCTTTGATTTTAGGTCTCATCACCTTGACAATAACATCTCTTCCATTTTTTAAAGTTGCCCTGTGCACCTGTGCAACGGATGCTGATGCAAGGGGAGTCTTTTCAAAGAATGAAAAGGCTTCTTCAATATCAATTTTGAATTCGCCATAAAAGGCGTTTTTGATGTCATCAAAATTAACGGAAGGAACTCTATCCTGGAGTTTTTGAAGCTCTTCGATATATTCTGATGGAAGCAGATCTGGGCGTGTGCTTAATATCTGTCCTATTTTGATAAAGGTTGGTCCCAGCTCTTCACAGGCTTTTCTGAGGTTTTGACCAGGGTTTTTACCTTTTTTCATTTTGTTATCTACAATGTATCCAAATCCATAATAAGCAAGCACTCTTGCTATGTGCCTTAATCTCTGTGCAGCGTTCTTTGACATATATATCATCCTCATATAATAAGCCATACATGGGTATGGCCTATTTGTTATTTATTTTATTTTCAAGCTCTAAAAGTTTGACCTTGATCTCTTCAAGTTCATCTCTGGTTACAAAATTCATAATATCAGCATCCTTTTTAGAAAGTGGCTTTGTACTTTCATCCTTTTCCTTTATATTTCTTTTTAATTCCTCTGAAAGATCTTTGGCTTCATCTACTGTAAGCTGACCTTTTTTAACAAGGTTTTCAATGATATCCGATATCTTCTCATAGGTATAGGCGGCAGAACCCAACCCTAAAAATATTATCTTCTTAAAATCCTCAATCATATTATCCCCCTCTGTTTACTACCTTAATCATATTATATGAATGGGAATTGGAAATAATTATGTTTTCCATTTGACGAAGGGTATTAAAGCATAAATATTTGTATTGTGATATTTGTTACATATATTTTTTCAAGGAAATGTCTATAATATAAGTAAATAAAGGAAAAGCGGTGATATTAAGTGAAGGTTTTGAATTTAAAGCTTACAGTATATGAAAACGTTAAAAACAATCCTGAAGCAGCTGAAATATTGAAGGACCTTGGTTTTGTTGATATAGTAAAACCAGGTATGTTAAATACTGCAGGAAGGTTTATGACAATACCTAAGGGGGCAGCTATGAAGAAGATAAGCCTTGATACTATAAAGAAAACTTTTATTGAGAAAGGTTATGAGGTTATAGAATAGGAGGGGTGTTTATGAGTGAAATTATCAACAATCGGGAATATAGGCAAAGGGTTTTAAAGGAGCTTATAAGGGAGCTTCATGATGGGAAAAGTGTTGAGGAGGTAAGGGAGAGGTTTGCAAAGCTTATTGAGGGGGTATCAGCATCTGAAATATCTCAGATGGAGCAGGCCCTTATAATGGAGGGTATGCCTATTGCTGAGGTTCAAAGGCTTTGCGATGTTCATGCAGCAGTTTTTAAGGGGTCAATCCAGGAAATACACCATCCCGACGAGATACCTGGCCATCCCGTCCATACCTTTAAAATAGAAAACAGAGAGATTGAAAAACTGCTGGAGGACATTAAAAAACACCTTGAGAATTTTAAAAAGGATGACAGTAAGGAAAGTGTTTATAAGCTTATTGAGGATTTTAACGCACTATGGGATATAGATAAGCACTACAGCCGAAAGGAAAACCTTCTGTTTCCATATCTTGAGAAGTACGGAATTACAGCACCTCCAAAGGTTATGTGGGGTGTGGATGATGAGATAAGGGATATGATAAAGGGGACAAAGAGCATCCTCATCAGTTATTCAGGAAATAGGGATGAGGTAATATCCAGGGTAAATGAAGCTGTTGATAAAGTAAGCGAAATGATATTTAAGGAGGAAAACATTCTCCTGCCTATGGCAATAGATACATTAACTCAGGATGAATGGATAAATATAATGAATGAAAGCGACGAGATAGGATACTGCTTAACTGAGCCACAGGGAAAATGGAAGCCTGAAAGGGTTGATGTTGAGGCAAAGGAAGAAAAAAAGATTGGAGACGAAAATTCTAAGGGATATATTAAATTCGAGACTGGAATTCTTAAGCCGGAGGAAATATCTGCATTACTTAACCATCTTCCTGTGGATATAACCTTTATAGATAAGGACGACGTTGTAAAGTATTTTAACCAGGCTAAGGACAGGATATTTGCAAGGACGAAGGCGGTAATAGGAAGAACGGTTCAAAACTGCCATCCACCTGCAAGTGTTCATATTGTGAATAAGATGCTTGATGATTTTAAATCAGGGAAGAAAGATCATGAGGATTTTTGGATTAAGATGGGAGATAAATACGTTTTTATAAGATATTTTGCTGTAAGGGACGAAAGAGGAGAGTACATGGGAACACTTGAGGTAACGCAGGATATAAAGCCTATACAGGAGATCACTGGAGAAAAGAGGCTCCTTGGGGAATAGTAAATTAAAACCTCTGAAAATGTCAAAGATTTCAGAGGTTTTAATTTAGGGAAAATACGATTAACAGAATACATCAATAACGAGAAAGAAATATATTAATGAAGATAATTGTCTTAAAATTCTCAGTATTGGGAATAGTCAAGTTGTTTTTTTTACTTTTATGTGATATAAATTGAATAGGGTTTTATTTTATGTCATGTAGGGGTGGTATCATGGGAAAATATGTAGTCTTAAAGTGTACTTCCTGCGGTAGAGAATCGGAAATCGCCTGGGGAAAGGAATTTTATGTTTCTAGCAGAGGAGAAGAAAAGATCTATGGGTATCCAGAGCCTGTGAGCGAAGAAGCTAAAACAAGAGGAATATCGGGATTTTGGGTAGATAAAGTGTGTAAAAGCTGTGGGGAAGTAATACGAGAAAGCAGGTACATAGAGGATCCAACGGATGAATATGCTGAGGCTTGGGTTAATTTCCCCAAGGTTGATATAATAGAGGAATGCACAAGCTGCCACAGTAAGGACATATTAACCCTTTATGAGGTTATCGTTGGAGAAGAGGCAAAAATTCCATGTTCGCGCTGTAGAGAAGGCAAGATGGAGATTAAAAAAGTAGTCAACGATTAGAAAATAGGGCTTATTAAGCCCTATTTTTAATGAGTTCCTTTAATGTGTTTACAACATAGCAAATGTCTTCAGCAGTTACCCAGTAATTTGTTACAAAGCGCATCAGGCCGTTTTCGGCAGGATTTATCTTTATACCCCTGTTTAGAAACTCTTTAACAAGTTTGTTTGTATCATATCCTGTTTGTGACATATCAAAGAAAACCATGTTTATATGTATATCGTCAAGATTTACCTTGATTCCAGGAATTTTTGAAAGCTCTCTTCCAAGAAGAAGGGCGTTTTCATGATCATCTTTAAGCCTTTGAGTCATTTCTTTAAGTGCAACAAGCCCTGCAGCAGCAAGGAACCCTGCCTGTCTTAATCCTCCACCCATAAGCTTTCTGCCCTTTCTCGCCCTGTCTATAAACTCCCTGCTTCCGGCAAGCATTGAGCCTACGGGTGCACAAAGTCCCTTTGAGAGGCAGAACATAACGGAATCACAGTATTTTGTTATTTCCTTTACATCTACATTAAGATATGTTGCTGCGTTAAAGAGCCTTGCTCCATCGAGGTGAACAGGAATATTATGTTCCCTTGCAATATTATGTATCTCCTGCATATTTTCAAGGGGTATTACCCTTCCGTTTGAATGGGCATTTTCAAGGCATATAAGGCCCGTTTCAGGAAAGTGTATATCCTCTTCCCTTATTTTTGCTTTAACTTCCTGAGGGTCAAGGGCTCCCTTATTGCTCCTCAATGTCCTAAGCTGAACTCCCGCAATAACCGATGATGCACCAACCTCATGCTGAACTATATGACAGTCGTCGCCAAGTATTACTTCATCTCCTCTTTTGCAGTGCGTGAGAAGTGCAAGCTGGTTTCCAAAGGTACCGCTTGGAACAAACAGGGATGCTTCCTTCCCAACAAGCTTTGCGGCGTAATCTTCAAGCTCCTTCATGGTTGGGTCATCTCCGTATACGTCATCACCGACCTCAGCCCTAAACATAGCTTCTCTCATTTTATCAGTTGGCATTGTAACAGTGTCGCTTCTTAAGTCTATATATCTCATGTTACAACCTCCCATTAAGGTATTTATAGTTAATTATAATCTATACCTGGAAGAAGAAAAACATAAATTTTATATTAATCCGTTATGCTGCTCTGAAGAGCCCATTGGAATAAAAACGGAAAATATCTACAGGTCGACGCTGCGATAAAAAATATATTCCATTTAAAAGCATGCTTTACAAAGAAGTTCTAAGGCTTGAGATTTGAAAAATGTGAATTTCATATATTTTTTATCGTAGAACCGATCAAAATGGTATGTCCACTGAGCATACGTTAAATGGCACAATTTTGTGATTAGCAGATATTATATATAGAGGAATAGTTAGAATAGGTGATGATATGAATTTTTATAATTATGATCAGGATTTGAGAAAACTTGTTGTTGGTGTGGATACAAAAATACCGCTGATTGATGGGAGTTTTGTAACTGCCATCAATTTCGACAACGCAGCAACTACACCCCCTTTTGTTTCAGTACTTGATAAGGTGTACAGATTTTGCCCATGGTATTCTTCAGTTCACAGAGGCACAGGATATAAATCCCAGATTTCATCTAACCTATTTGACGTCTCTAGAAAGATAATTTTAGATTTCGTAAACGGAGATCCAAATCACGATACTGTTATTTATGTAAAGAATACTACTGAGGCTATAAATAAGCTGGCATACAGGTTGTGCCGTGAAACAAAGGAATGCGTAGTATTATCTACGGATATGGAACATCATTCTAATGATCTTCCCTGGAGGAATAAGTATAAAATTGACTATGTAAATATAGATTCTAATGGAAGGCTATCATTAGAGGATATGGAGGAGAAGCTTCAAAAGTATATGGGAAAAGTGAGGCTCTTAACAATTGCAGGGGCCTCAAACGTTACGGGCCATATTAACCCTATCTATAGGGCAGCGGAGCTTGCCCATAAATATAACACAAAAATACTTGTAGATGGGGCGCAGCTTGTACCACATGCCAAGATGGATATGAGGCCGGTAGAATCACCCCAGCATATAGATTATCTGGTCTTTTCAGCCCATAAGATGTATGCACCCTTTGGAATAGGCGTCCTTATAGGTCCCAGGGAAACCTTTGCTTATGGAGAGCCTGATTATTCAGGCGGCGGCACCGTAAAGATCGTAACACATGACTTTGTAGATTGGGATGCTCCTCCAGAAAAGGAGGAGGCAGGTACCCCAAATCTTATTGGCATAGTAGCACTTATAGAGGCTATTAAAACAATAAAGGACGTTGGAATGGAGAGAATAGAAGCCCATGAGCGGAACCTGCTTAAGTATGCGGTGACAGGGCTTAAAGGTATTGGAGGTATTAGATTATATGGAGATTGTGAAGAAAATTTCAGTGAAAAGGTTGCTATCATACCCTTTAACGTAGAAGGACTTCATCATGAGACTGTTGCGAAGATACTTTCATATGAGGCAGGCATAGCAGTTAGAAATGGATGCTTCTGTGCACAGCCCTATATTCAGAAGCTTTTAAAGGTTAATAAGGATGAAATAGGAGCGTATATGAGGGACAGAAGCATTCCAAAACCAGGTATGGTAAGGCTTAGTTTTGGGCTATACAATACTTTTGGGGAAATAGATAGGCTAATAAGGGCGCTTGACTATATTACAAGAAATAAAAAAGCATATGATGAAAAATATAAAAGGATTAATGTAAGACTAAATGAAGATTTTCTCTATACGGTTTCATACAATATGGAATAAAGATTTGATTTAGAGTAAAAATAAGTTTATCAATAAATTATTTAATGGTTGGAAACTTTAAATCCGGGGAGGTAAGCCTATTGAGCAAGAAATTAAATATCCTTATGTTCAGCGGAGAATATGATAAGGCCCTGGCGGCACTTATATTAGCAAATACTGCCAGAGAGATGGAAGTAGAGGTTACAATGTTTTTTGCATTCTGGGGACTGCTTCTTTTAAGGGATCCTGGAAAGATGACCCTTGAGGACAAAACAACATTTGAAAAAATGTTTGGAATAGTAACACCAAAGGGGCCTGAAGAGCTTCCTCTATCAAGAATGAACATGGGGGGGCTTGGGGAGAGAATGCTGCTTAAGATGATGCAGGATGATAAGGTACCTCCTTTAACTGCATTTTTAGACGGTGCGAGGAAAAAGGGTGTCAAATTCTACGGCTGTAAATTGTCCGTGGACGTGATGGGGTTTAAAAGGGAGGAATTCATTCCCGAGGTTGAGATAATAACGGCCGAGGAGTATTTAAAGGATGCCCTTGAATCGAATATGCAGCTTTTCATCTAAAGTATGACAGTACAATAAAACTCCCTACCAGCCAGGGTAGGGAGTAAGCCAAATGGAATTATTGTGCCATAAACATTTTTATATCGTCTTCAACGTTTGTAATTCCGCCGATTCCGAAGTTTTCAACAAGTACCTTGGCTACATTTGGTGACAGGAAGCCAGGCAGCGTTGGTCCAAGGTGAATGTTCTTGACTCCAAGGTAAAGCAATGCAAGTAATACTATTACAGCCTTTTGTTCATACCATGCTATGTTGTATGATATTGGTAGTTCGTTAACGCTGTCAAGGCCAAATGCTTCCTTGAGTTTTAAAGCTATTACAGCTAGTGAGTATGAGTCGTTGCACTGTCCTGCGTCAAGCACCCTTGGAATTCCATTGATGTCTCCAAGGTCAAGCTTGTTGTACTTATACTTGGCGCAGCCTGCTGTAAGGATTACCGCATCCTTTGGAAGCTTCTTAGCGAATTCTGTGTAGTATTCTCTGCTCTTCATTCTTCCATCGCATCCAGCCATTACGAAGAATCTCTTAATTGCTCCGCTCTTAACAGCTTCTATAACTTTATCAGCAATTCCTAAAACCGTTGCATGTGCAAATCCACCAACTATTTCTCCTCTTTCTATTTCTGTTGGAGCAGGAAGTGTCTTTGCAAGCTCGATTATCTCTGAGAAGTCCTTTGTTCCATCGGCATTCGCCTCGATATGCTTTACACCATCAATACCTGTGGAACCTGTTGTAAACATTCTGTTCTTGTAGGAAGCCTTTGGAGGTACTATACAGTTTGTAGTCATTAGGATTGGTCCATTGAAGCTTTCGAATTCCTTATCCTGCAGCCACCATGCATTTCCATAGTTTCCTACAAAGTGTTCATATTTCTTGAATGCTGGATAGTAGTGAGCCGGGAGCATTTCTCCGTGGGTGTAAACGTCTACTCCAGTTCCCTTTGTTTGTTCAAGCAACTGCTCTAAATCCCTAAGATCGTGACCACTTACAAGTATTGCAGGGTTATTTCTAACTCCTATATTAACCTTAGTTATTTCAGGATTTCCATATGTTGATGTATTAGCTTTATCAAGCAGTGCCATTACATCTACGCCATACTTACCTGCTTCAAGGTTTAATGCAACTAACTGATCAGCAGTTAAAGCATCGTTTGTTATATCTTCAAGAGCTTTCTGCATAAATGCATTTATGGAATCATCGTCATATCCAAGGTTGTTTGCATGTTCAAGGTAAGCAGCCATACCCTTTAATCCATAAGTCAATAGTTCTCTTAAAGATCTTATATCTTCATTTGCTGTTGCAAGAACCCCAACTTCAGGAGCTTCAGACTTAGCTTTAAGCTCTTCGTCTGTTTCACCATACCATGTTACAAAATCGCTTGTATTTTCTATGGATCCACCAGCTTTAACAACAGCTTCCTTGATTTCTTCCCTTAGCTTTAGTCCTGCTCTAATCTTGTCATAGAATCTGGCTGGGTCCCAATTAGCATTTGTAATTGTCATAAACAGTGCATCAACTATAAATTTATCTGTTTCTTTTTTGTTAATACCAAGGGCTCTTGCTCTGTTATTAACAATGGCAATTCCCTTTACTACATATATTAACAGGTCCTGTATGTTTGAAAGATCACTTGTCTTACCACAAACACCTCTTATTGTACATCCAGTTCCCTTTGCAGTTTCCTGGCACTGATAGCAGAACATGCTTACGCTGCTCCTGTTATCCATACTTCTTACCTCCATCTCTTTATTTTTTATAATTAATTTTGACTAAATAAATGAAAATCCTAATGGCAAATTGTTTACTTTTTAATGTATCTCATGCTGTCCATGTTTATATAATAAAACATCATTTCTCTTTTGAATGTGATATTTATCATATTCTAATGATGATATTTATTAATTTTATAAACAAAGTAACTTTATTCATTGTATTAGTTTTGGACTTAAAAGATGCTAGAATAAAAATATGTTTTATTTACAAAAATATAAAGAGCAGGTGATGAGCCTGCCCTGTTTTAACCTGTTTATCCAAGCATTAGCTGCCTGTCTTCAACTTCCCTTAAATTATCAAATACATGCCTTAAAAGCTCCATATATGTTTTTGCTGTAACCTCATCCCTGTCTATGTGAGGGTTGAGTTCAACGAGGTCCATAGAAACAACCATTCCCGATGAAGCCAGCGTACCAAGTATATATTTTGCTTCATCTACTGTAAAGCCGTCCTTAACAGGCGTTCCTGTACCTGGTACAAGGGATGAATCCAGCGAATCGATGTCAAAGCTTACGTGTATTCCATCTACCTTATCCCTCAAATAAGAGAGAGTCTCATTAATAACGTTTTCAACGCCGCATTTTTTTACCTTATCCATGGTAAAGGCTTTAATGTTTGAGTTTTTAATAAGCTCAATTTCCCCTTCGTCAAGGTCCCTTGCACCTATAATGAATACATTTTCATCCTTTACCTTTATCCTGTGTTCGAAAAGATTTACAAGCTTGTCAGGTCCAAATCCCATTGATGCAGCAAGGGGCATGCCGTGTATATTTCCGGATGGAGTTGTTTCGTGGGTGTTTATATCTCCGTGAGCATCTATCCATATAACTCCCAGATTTTTAACATGTTTACTTACCCCTGCAATACTTCCCATTCCAAGGCTGTGATCTCCTCCAAGTACAAGGGGGAAATTTCCGCTTGAAATAGATTCATAAACCTTAAAGGCAAGCTTAGTATTGGCGTCCACAACTATGTCCAAATACTTCAGCTTTCCGTCATATTTATATTTATGGTCCTCGCCAACAACAGGAACCTCTATGTTGCCGAGATCCTTTACATCAAAGCCCATATTTTTGATTTCCTCTTCGATGTGCATTTCCCTGAACTTATCAGGGCCCGAGCTTGTTCCATGCTTTTGGGCTCCGTAACCAATGGGCATACCTATTATGTTTATTGCCATTTTTAATTCCCCCTTAACAGAAATTTAATTAAGATATATAATATAATTTTGGTGAATTTTTACTCTGAGCTTTATGCGCTGTTTACTTTCATTTCTGTAAGTGGGGTGAATCACTGCCCTTTACTCCAGTAAATTAAAGTTGCTTTACTATATATAAGCGCCATCAAGCCCAGTGAATAGCAAAATATCGTTTAGGTTAAATTATATTACCTAAAAGATATTTGCGCAAACAAAAATATCTAAATTTTATATGATTTAAACTATGAAACGAATTAATTTTATAAAAGATATAGTAAAATGTCTATAATAAAAAAATACAAATATATGGTAAATGAATTATTTTTATGTGATACATTCATTTATTTATTAATAAATATAATATAGATTAGATTTAGAATGTAGTAAAAAAAGAAAATAAAGTGTATGATATGAAATTGACAGAAAAATGAATTTAAATATAAATAATAATTTAAAATTTGCAATAAAATGTATATTACATAAAATAAATATACCTAAAAAAGTTTAAAAGCTGCCTTTATACAGGTCTAATAAATTGATATCATTGTATTGTGAGGTGATGCAGTTGAAGTATGGCTTTACCTTCATATTATCATGGTTTTTTATTATCAATATCATCATATCAACCGTAACAATAATACTTGAAAGAAAAAGGCCTGAAAAAACAATAGCGTGGCTTTTGATATTTATATTTTTGCCTCCACTGGGATTGATACTTTATATTTTTCTGGGCCGAAACTGGAAAAGAAATAAGCTCAATGAGGAGTTTTCTCCATATGTTAAGGATCTTATTCAGCGTGTAATAAAAAGGATAAACGATCCTGATTATGTTCATCTTATAGAACTCATTGCAAATACAAGCAATTCCCCTCTTTTTGTGGATAACGAAATAACAATATTTAAGGACGGGACTGAAAAGTTTAAGGCACTTAAGGAGGAACTTGAAAAGGCTAAACATCATATTCATCTTGAGTATTACATAGTAAAAAGTGATGGTATAGGAAATGAAATAAAGGATATATTGATAAGAAAGGCAAAGGAAGGCGTTAAGATAAGGTTTATAATGGATAGGATGGGGGCAATAAGAACCAGTAGAAGGTACATAAAAGAGCTAAGGGATGCAGGGGTTGACGTTGCAATATATTCATATTTTCTTGCACCGTTTCTAAGGTTTATAAACACCCAGATAAATTACCGAAACCATAGAAAGATAGCTGTAATAGACGGAAGGGTTGGATTTATTGGGGGAAATAATATTGGCGATGAGTATCTTGGGAAGGGAAAACTTGGATACTGGAGGGACACCCATATAATGGTTAAGGGGGACTTTGTCCTTGGACTTCAGGGAGTATTTATAGACGATTTCTGGGCTATTAAGAAGGTTAACGAAGGGCGTATTAGCCATGAAAAGGAGTTTGACAAATATTTTCCAAAACCGGAGAAATCGGGAAAGAAGATTATGCAGTTAATAACAAGCGGCCCCGATTATGAAGTTCCTGCCATTATGCACAGCATTCTGAAGATGATAACCATTGCAAAGGATCATATATACATTGCAACACCATATTTCGTTCCGTCGGAGAGTATTATGGATGCCCTTAAGGTTGCAGCTTTAGGAGGCATCGATATAAGAATACTTTTTCCAGGAAGGTATGATCACTTTACAGTTTACTATGCTTCGAGAACGTACCTTGCGGAACTTTTAAAATACGGCGTAAAGGTTTATCTTTACAGGGAGGACGCTTTTGTTCATTCAAAGGTTATGACTGTCGATGGTAAGATATCCACTGTAGGAACTGCAAATATGGACATTAGAAGCTTTGAACTCAATTATGAAATAAACTCTGTAATATACGATGAAGAGGTTACAAAAAAGCTTGAGGATATGTTTTTGGAGGATATCAAGGAGAGCAGGCTTATGACCCTTGAGGATTATGAAAATTCACCAAAGCATATCAAAGTTATTGAAGCGGTATCGAGAATTTTTTCATCTCTTCTGTAGAGTGGATTATACTTTGCAGATATTGATTTTTTTTGTTATACTTATACCAATAATTCTCAATGCAACTTTAACTGAGAGGTGTTAGGATGAGCAGGGTAGGCAAAAAAATTCAAGAGGCAAGAATGAAATCAGGTATATCTGTAAAACAGCTGGCTAAAAAACTTGGCGTTTCAGAAGGTTATATTCAGGATGTTGAGTCAGGAAGAAAGATAATAAACGAAGATTTGATTAAAAAAGTCGAAAAAATATTAAATATTGATATAAATGAAGATGTATTTGAAGGTGCTGATGTTCCGGTTGAAAACATAAAGGAAGTTAATGCCAGTGCTGCTATAAATGCTGAGTGGGAGAATGCCTTTTCACATATACTAAAAAAGATCCCCGTGTTTGATATAAATCAAAAGGAGATTTACGATTATAAATATCTTCCTATAACGGACAAAAAAATAGAGGGATATAGTGCTGATAAAATATTTTATATAAAGGCACCCGATGACAGCATGAGGGGGTTTAGGATTCAGAAGGACGACAGGCTTATGATTTACCAGAACCCTGAAATAATCAATAACAGCATAGCTCTTATTGAAGTTGATGGAAAAAGGTTAATACGACAGCTTAAAAGGCTCGACAGCAACAAGGTGCTTATTTTATCACATTCAAATAATCTAAAAACTGAAACAAGGGATGTAAAGTCATTTAGCGTTCTTGGAAGATGTATTAAACTTGAAATAGATATGTAATATAAAAACAGCAGCTGCAATTTTAGTTTATCGCAGCTGCTGTTTTTATGTAAAATTATGTTAGAAATTATTTATAAAACGGTTGAAAAAGAATAAATGTCTTGATATTTAAGCTAATTTTCCATATTTAATTGAAATAGTTAACAGGTTGTGCTATATTTATCTTATATTTACTTTTATTGGTAGTGGTGAGGGGTATGAAAAAAGATAAAATGTTCCATGGGATTTTTAGAACTATGCTGTACTCATCAGCTTTGCTTGTATTGTTAAAATCAGTAAAAGGTTTTCACCTTCAAAGCTCAGAAGATACCATTCTGTTTTTGCTAAGTTTTATTGCGTCAATTATCATAGGATTTATGATTATAAATGCAGGTAAAGGCCGCCATATAGAGTTTTCAGATGCAATAATCGGATTTTTGATGCTTAATCTTGGAGTAGAAACTACAACGGTTTTTTCGGCTATTAATTCAATCATTAATGGAATAATATCCGAAAGAGCTGTTGTTTATCAGAGTGACAAATCAAAAAAATACTTTAATACAGCCATGTTTACCGTAATTGCCTATGTTGTTGGAACAATAGCCAGGCAGCTTTTAAGGTATATTTCTTTTTCCCAGAAATATTTTATGTTTTCTCTTGCTTACTCTGTAATTTTTATTGGACTATATTTGATTTTTAATGCATTGATAGTAAAAATAGAATACACATTATCTACAGGGAAGAATTTCAAATTCAGCTCTGAAAGTATAAAACTTCTTATCATCAATTTTGTTGTATCCTCAATGCTAACAGCTACACTTTATATAATAAATGAAACTTCCGGGATACTTGGAAGCATTCTCGTTGCTGGAGACCTTATAATTCTTCATTACTGTTTCTTTATTTACAGAAAGCTTCAAGTTAGAAATGAGGCTATTAAGGCCTTGATCGATATCACAGGCAACATTGTAAAGTATGGAGACTTTAGGGACAAGTGTAAGCATTTAATTATAACCCTTAAAGACCTTATACCATATAATATCTGTGCGATGTATACATTTGAAATTGAAGACGATGACATAACCTATCCTATTGTATACAATGGCCCGAAAGATATAGACATAGGAGAATTAAGCATAGATCTTTCAAATGAGGGAACAACTTTAAAGACCGTAAAAGAAGGAAAAATATACATTAGCCGGGATATTAAAAGGGACAGAAAGATTAATATAACAGGAAGGCTGGCAGAATACTGCAGCGCCATGATATTTGTACCGATAAAGTCAGGCGATAAGATTGTAGGCCTTATGATGCTCGGTGGAGGACAGGATCTTATTGAGTTTTCAAACAATGAGGTTTATGATATATTTAATATACTTTCAAATCAAATGGCCCTCGCTATTGAAAACGACAGCTTTTACAATAATATAAAAAATAAAGCTGACAGGGATTATTTAACAAAGCTATTTAACAGAAGGGTACTTGAAAGGGAGCTTGATATATTGCTTAAGACAAAAACCCCCTTTTCCCTCGTTATCTATGATATAGACGATTTTAAAGTAACGAACGACACCTATGGCCATCTGGCAGGAGATGAAGTTTTAAAGATGATTTCAGAGGTTATATTAAAATCCATCCGAAAGACGGATGTGCCATGCAGATTCGGTGGAGAAGAGATAGTTATTATATTTAAAGATCTTTCAAAGGAAGATGCTTATATAATATCAGAAAGAATCAGACAAAATATTGAGACAACCCCGGTTCATATTGGAAGTGAAAGCATATATATAACAGTAAGTGGAGGAGTTTCCTCATATCCTGATGATGGTGATACAAAGGATAAAATTATAGGAGCTGCCGATAATATTTTGTATTCTGAGTGCAAAAGGAAGGGAAAGAACAGGGTATGTGCCGTAAGCGTTAGAGGTTCTAAAAACACATTAATGAGTCATGCATAAATGATTAGTGCAATGAGTTGATTTATACACTGCTAGTTTTATAGTATAATTTATATGTAGCTGTTCTGGTATACATAAACAGGGAAACGGGGGATATTATGAATTTCGAAGAGATGATAAACAACATTAAAACGGATTATAAAAATATCATAATACGCCTTTTATTTACTGTATCTCTTGCAATAACGTCTTTAGGATATACATTGCTGAATAATTACAGGGGTAAGGTATATAATATACAGACGACCCTTGATACCATTATACCTTTTAATAAGTATTTTATTGTACCATATTTAATCTGGTATCTTTACGTAGGATTTTTTATATTTTATTATTCTATAATGGATGATAAAAGATATTTTAAGATACTTATAGGGATTAACGTGGGTATGATCATATCCTTCATAATTTTTTACTTTTTCCCAACCACAGTACCAAGACCCTTTGTTTATGGGAAGGATATATTTGCAAAACTGGTAAGGCTTGTTTATTTAAATGACAATCCCTACAACTGTTTTCCAAGCATACATGTTCTGGATTCGGTAATAATTGGGGCATATGTTAATAGAGATCCTAAAATTTCATCTGCAGTTAAGATAATATCAACTTCAATAGCAATATCGATTATTTTTTCTACTGTTTTTGTAAAGCAGCATTATGTGTATGATGTTGTTGGTGGAGCAGCTTTGGCATACTTCATGTATTTTGTATGCAACTATAAAGAAGTGAGCGCAAAGCTTGCTTGTAAAATGCAGGTTTCATCAGAAAAACAAGTTAATGTAGGTGAGGAATGAAAAGGCATGGACAAAATTTTTAGCGAGCTTATGGAATGTAGAATTTGCCCTAGAAATTGTGGCGTAAATAGATATGAAAAAAAGGGCTACTGCAAAGCAGGTGATAAGGTCTTTGTTGCAAAGGCCTTTCTTCATACATGGGAGGAGCCATGTATATCAGGGGAAAGGGGCTCTGGAACAGTGTTTTTCTCAAACTGCAATCTCGGGTGTGTTTTTTGTCAGAACGATATTATAAGCCATGGTGGGCATGGAAAGGAAATATCTATAGTGAGATTATATGAAATATTTCTTGAACTTCAGGCAAAGGGGGCCCATAACATAAACCTTGTAACTCCTACCCATTATATACCTCAGATAAGGGAAGCTCTTGTAATGGCGAAGGAAAGGGGCCTTAAAATTCCTGTGATTTATAATTCAAATGCCTATGAAAGGGAAGAGGCGTTAAAGGGCCTCGAGGGATTAATAGATGTATATCTTCCTGATATAAAGTATTTTGACAATAGGTACAGCGTCAGATATTCGAAGGCACCGGACTATTTTAAGTATGCTTCTAAAGCAGTGCTTGAAATGTTTAGACAGGTTGGCACTCCTGTTTTTGACGATAGAGGTTTACTTAAAAAGGGGCTAATGATAAGGCATTTAATGATTCCGGGACTTCTTTTTGATTCAAAGAAAATAGTTGACTGGGTGCTTGAAAGCCTCCCCAGGGAAGTATATTTTAATATAATGTGTCAGTATACACCTTTAAATAACCTTGAGGCATATCCTGAAATAAGAAGGAAGGTAAACAGAGGACATTATGAAAGTCTTATAGACTATGCAATATCAAAGGGACTTGAAAATGGGTTTATTCAGGATTTTGAAAGTGCAACGGATGAATATGTGCCGGATTTCAACCTTGAAGGGGTATAAAAAAGTCAGCTTGAATTTTTGTGTAAGCCTATCTTTTAAAGAATGCTGAGATAAAAAATATATGAAGCAAACTATTTTAGCGAGTAACAAGAGGTTTTTGACGAGTGGGCAGCTGGGAAGGCGAGCGAGTTTCACGAACCCACTTGGCTTCTCAGCTGCCCTGAGCTTTAGAACCTCTTGTATAAGCGTGTAACATATTTTTTATCACAGAGTTTTATATATCCTTTACACAGTCTTTTATATTATACTCCTAAAATCCTTTATTTCGACTCCATCGTAGAAGGTTAAAAGTATATCTCTGTATCCCTTTCCTGCTCTTTCAAGGGATACAACGGCGTTTTGACTCATTCCAACGCCATGACCATAGCCACCGCCATATAATGTTATACTTCTTATTTTTCCTCCGGACGTGTATCTATCTAAATAAAAGAATCCTGAAGGAAGAGAATAGCCGTAATTTTTAAGGGATTCCTCTTTACCCAGCTTATTAGTTAGAATTACATTGTCGCTCCTTGGAACCAGTATTTTCTTTATATTTCTTTCTTTCTCGACTTTATATGTTCCTGTATCGGATACTATGGTCATTTCAAGAACGTTTCCCGCCCTTCCCCTTTTGCTTATGAATATATCCTGAATATTGCCTATTCCATTTTTTGCTATATTGGCTTGCCTGTATATGTTAAAATACCATTTCTTCTTGAAGCTCTTAGGATCATTCTTATATCTCTCATAAATAGCACTGTTTACATTGTTATAAAAATCATTTACAGGTATGGATACCTTCCACCTGAAGAGTTTTTCGTCTGAATCGTAGGCTTTGATTGTCCAATCCTTGAAGAAATCCGATGCTGCCTTATCATCTGAAAGGTCCTTTATACCTGAATTTGTGTAATCCTTGAAGGTTAGGTAGGGTTCAGAATTCTTTCTTAGATCCTTTTTATTATTATACCATATCTCGTTAAATGGGGCGCCAACGCCACTGGAAGTTGAGTAATACTTTGCATCGATAATGTTGTTTTTATATGTTAAAACCTCTCCCTTTGTCTGTTCAATAGCTGCATCAACCTCGGGTTTTGAAGGCTGATTATTATACACTTGGCTCAGGGTTGTGTCATCAACATGAAATCCTGACTTTGCAAACCTTCCTGAAAGCATATCGGATAATACATATGTCCTTGCAGCTACTGCCTGAGCTTTGTAGCCCTCAGCTTTTGCATAGGGAGACATTTCCGATGGAACTACATATCTTAAATACTTTTCAATATCAACCTCATTTATTAGCCTCATAGCCTTATCCTTTATAAAGACTTCAAAACTTCCATAATAGGCTGGTACATACCTGTTTGGCCTTGTAAGCGTTGGTATTAATGTTGGTCCGGAGGATACAGGAGAAATGTATATTCTATCTTTAGTTGTTCCTATCTGTTGCTTTGGAGTAAAGGTATAATCCTTGCCCATTTCACCGGAGATAATTTTTATCACATCTCCTTCATAAACAAGCTGTATTGCCTCCGTACCCTTTGCGGTATAATCAATGTTTGTAGATTTTATTTGTAATCCTTTTCCAGATCCCAAATTAATATTTCCCGACCTTTCTGTCTTTGACAGGAACTCAAGTTTTGTATGGTCGAGGGATGAAAGGTCTGCGGTTGAAATTCCTACTCTTACATAGCTTATTTCAGGCTTTTCCACTATAACTGAGCGAACCATGCCATTATTATCCGTTAGAAATTTATAGGTGCTGTATCCTACAATAACTTTGTTGGGTGATACGTTAACGGCTTTTTTATCCTCTATCGTTATAAATCTTACATCAGTGGCTAAGCTTAGTGTTTTGCCTTCCAGTTCAATTTTATCGCTGCTTCGAGACAGGACCTTTCCGATATAGGTTTTACATGGAGATATTGATATAAGCCTGTTCCCCTTAAGGAATACATTATAGCCAGGGGAATCGGGGATGTTCAATTTTTTATCAACATGTATCCATCTTGTTCTGTCGCCGTAGGACAGCTTGAGCTTTATTAACTTACTGGATTCTTTCCTATCTACCACAACCCCGCAATCTATCTTAACAGGGTAAAAGAAAAGAGCATAAACTACAGCTGAAATAATTGGAATAGCAATTAACAGAGTTAAAATAATCCTTTTTGTTTTGTTCCATTTGCTGAACCTGGTGGAATATGTATAGCTTCTATATCTTCTTCGTCTCAAAAGTATCACCCCGTTAATTTTTTTACAATAATATTTTACTCTATTTTTACAGCTTCTTCATCTATATTATAGTAAATTAACTTGTTGTGCTAGATGAATTTACGTATTCTATCTTATTATTCCACTCATTGAAGTAACTTCAATTCCCCTCTTTTCAAGTTCACCTATAAATATGTTTATTCCAATGGAGTCTGATGGCATATGTCCGGCTACAATTACATTACCAATGTTCTGGTCTATAACTGCCTTTCTAACGTCTTCTGGTATATGCATGCATATTATTGTTCCAACACCTGCCTGAAAATATGCTTTAAATACGTTTTCTCCTCCATTTGTTCCGCTTTTATGTTCTGCCCTTCAACAATAATCCCGGAATCAGCAGGAACTTCCTCCAGGCCTGCAAGTGATAGAGCAATATCCATTATTTCCTTTGTATTTAACATTAAAATCCATCATTTAATTATTAAGTATATAATAACATATTTGTAAAATAAATCTTAAGCTTTATTTCTATTTGTCCCTAGGAATTTTATTATAGATCCTGCTAAAAATATAAGGCTTACTGCTCCATATGGAGGATATAATAGTTTGATTAAATTGGAAAAACCTATGAAAGCTGCAGGGATTGAAAAAAGCATAATAATTAAGAGCGAGGTTATATATGGTATTTTAAAGGAGTGGTGTATCCGGTTTGAAAGACTGTAAAGATCGCCAACATCCGTTGAAAACATCTCAAGCCATATAACAGCCGTTAAAATAAAAGGAATTAAATTACCAAATTTCTTTGAAATATAAAGGTTTGGGATTTCGCTTTTAAAACTTCCGGGTGCATATATAAGTATTGATGAATTTATTATGAGCATAAGCCCTATTAAAACGAGACTTCCAAGAATTGTTCCTCTTATAAAATGTTTTCCTGATCTGCTCTCGGATATCATAGGTGACAGTACACCTGTGGCACTCATGAGATTAAAGGAGGAATATAGAACTGCAGATAAAATCCAGTTTTTTTTGACGGATGGGGCGGCGGCCATAGATATTTGGAAATTGTACGGTGATGGTATATTAATGAAAACCAGTATACCCATAATAAGTATAGTTATGGTTGACAGAGGTACTATTATGGAATTTACTGCAACTACTCCCTTTGTTGAAAAAACTGCAGCGAGAAAAGTAAGACCAGCCATGATGAATATTCCCCAAGCTTTGTCCACATTTGCATATTCATGAAGCATTGCACCTCCGCCTGAGATCATGATTGTATTGCTGCCAAAAATGAAAAAGGTTAGAAATAAATCGATAAAAAAACCTGTTCTTTTTCCTAAGACAAAATCGACGGCTTCCTTATAGGAGTGAAACTTATACCTAAAACAGAGCCTTACAATTATGGACGTAAAGAATATGTAAAGGAAACAGCATATAAGTATTCCGTAAAATCCCTTTGTACCGTATAACGAAAAAAACTGAAGTATCTCCTGTCCTGATGCAAGCCCTGCACCTATAATAGTTCCTATAAAAACAGATGCAACTTTAAAATCCTCCTTCAAAATAAGCCCCCCAAAAAGTGTTTCAAATAATCATATTCATTTTTTTTATAAAAAATTCCCGATCCCGTATCCATATAATCTATAGGGTAAATATTGTTTCTGTAATAAAAAAAATCCTATTTGGAATACTATATATAAGACTCTAAGAATGGGTGATTGCTATGAAAAAACTGGCTTTAATACTTGTTTTGGTTATGTCAATATTTTTTACTGCATGCCCCGGACCAGAGGAAGAGGGAGAGAAAGGAGAGGGCACCAATAATGTTCAAACCAAAGAAATCAATATGCAGTCAGCAAAGGAATTTATGGATAATTACATGAGATACGTAATAAAAATGGATATGGATGTAATGAGATCCTTTTATACTAAAAGGTTCAGAGAGCAAATAAAGGATATACCTAAAACCAATAACCCTCATCCTATAGGATATAGTGTAGGAGAGGGGGAAAACAAGGGTGAAAATGGAGAGTTTACAGTTAAGATATTCAACGGAAGTACAGGTTCTCCATACTATTCAAGTGATACCTACAAATACAAAATAGTAATGGAGGATGGAAAGATGCTTATTGATGATATAACTAAGGAAAAAGAAGTAGAGGTTTATGGAAAGGGAAAAAACCTTTTAATGAAGGAGGGAGGAGATGTTGAAGAAAGGTATATACTTTCGGTGGATGAACTTCCATCCTACGCTTCTCCCCTTGCATCGCCTGAGAGAAAGCTTGCTGTTTCAAAGGATGGCCTGGGGCCCTGTGCTCTGTCTCCCGATGAAAGGAGTATAGTTATAACCAGTACAGGAAAGAACAGCCTTGTGGTTACAGGAGAATTTCAGGAGGCAGAATCAGCAATGAAGCAGCAGGAAGGTGACAAAAAGACCGGTGGAAAAGAGGATAAAAAAGGTGGGAAAGGGGAGGAAGAGAATGGCGGTAAGGAGGAAGATAAAGAAGAAAAGCAGGATATAGATAAAAATATTCTTCAAAAAGCTGAAGTGAAATTGAACCCTGTAGATGTTTATGTAGATGCAAAGATTAATACAATAACCTTTTCACCCGATGGAAAAATCTTTGCCGTGCAGATAGCGCCAGTTGGTGGGCTGGATCAAATAAAGCTTTATAGATCTGATAAGGGAGAGCCCATAAAAACCTATAAAATAAATACTAATTTTAGGAGCGATAGATTTTCTTTAACAAATCCATATTTCACATCCCCGGAGGCACTAAGCTTTACTGTAACGGCAGTAAGTGGTGCCCAGGCTGAAGAAAGTGCACTTGAAGGAGAATGGAGCTATGACATCAAATCCGATAATTTAAAGAAAACGAGATAAAAAAGTCAGAGATGTGTGTTAGTTATCACATTCCTGACTTTTTATTGCTGCTACTTTTTATTATGCTGCTTACTGTTATTTTCCTTATCCTTCTTTGATTCAGAATCCTTTTCTTTACTTTTATTACCATTATCCTTTTTCGCATCATAGGTTTGGGTTTCATCGCTATTATAATTCGTCTCCCTTAAAGCTTTTTTGTTGACCGAATTTTCATTAGATGAAGAATTGTTGTTTGAGTTCTTTTCTGACTTATCTTCGTTTTTGTGATTTATGTTGCTTTTTTCATTGTTTTCATGTTTTTGTTCATCTTCTTTAAATTGCTTAATATTGTTATCTTTATTTTTATTATTTATTGCCTTTTCAAGCCTATCCCTTATATTATTAATGTCAACATCCGAGTCCTTAAGCTGAGTAGAGGATATTACTGGTTTAGAATTGCTGCTTAAGGCTCCTTCCTCTATTCCAGCATCCTCAATTTTTTGAGCCGCTTCGTCAAGTGTAAGCCCTTTAAATTTTTCAGCGTTTTTGAGGCCTTCGATCCTTTGAATCGTTCCCTTTCTATTTATATAAAGTCTGATATTTTTATCACCGTTTATATCTACAAAGCCTACAATTTGGTTGGCGTAGGCTGTAATGCCGGTATAGGTTGATATAATTATAAGCATTATTGAAGCTGCTGCAGCATAGTAGTATGGGAATTTACCGCAGGGCCTTCCCTTATAAACATCGCCTATATTTACATTACCTTTTTTTCTAAGTTTTAAAAATTCACCGCTGCTTGTTAATACAACTACATATTTATTATGGACTTCTAAGACCATTCCCTCTTTCATAGCATCACCTCGTTAAACTATAAATTCCCTAAGGGAATCCAGCCGTTTATCACTGAATATTATAATAAGAGCAATTATATATTTTCTCCAGTCTTCAAGGGTCTTTCTGGATATTTCACTTATAAGCAGTATCTCTTTAATGGGAAGGATTTTTTTAATTTTTATTACAGTAATAATTTCATCTATGGTTGCAAGGTGTTTAGCCAGCTCAATAAGCTTTTCACGGGTATCCCTGTGCTTTGGGGATTTTCTTGTTAAATCTTCAAGGGTAATGTTGAAATCTTCCATTATCTCTTTAAAAAGATTTATCTGGGAAACCCTATCAAGCTTTTCATCTATGGAATGGGTGTAAGATGTATAGTTTTGAATGCTTTCATCCTCAATAGGAATTTCATTTCTGGAGTTTTTCCTGAAGTAATCAATAAGTCTGTTTTTCATTATTATCTTACTATATGTTTCAAAGTTCCCTTCTTTAAATGTATCTATTGCATCATTAAAAGCCATTAAGGCTATGCTGAGTTCATCATCATTTTCCCAGGATAGATATCTTTTACATATTAGCGATGCATATTGATGGATATAAGGCTTGTTTGATTCTATAAAGTAGTTTCTGGCATCCATATCGCCCTTCTGAGCTAAATTGAGTAGCCGTAAATCCATGTAATCACCTGCCATTCACTATAAATATACGAAATCTATAAAAATTTTAGAGGGGAATAATATTACCCACCGAAATACATTTTTTTATACGAACTATTTAATGTCAACGTTGATGAATCCTTAAGGTGCATTGACTTAAAAATATCCAGAAATCAAGCAAAATAAAAGTTACTCTAATTATACTTTACATAGGGAGGTTTATGTATGAAAAAAATATTGTCAACGCTGGTTATTACTTCAATTTTATTTGGAAGTGTAAATCTTCCAGCCTTTGCAGCAGAAGAGGATAACAATGCGGGAATTACACCGGACAGCATATTATATCCAATCGACAGGGCAGTGGAGAAGGTACAGCTTGCTTTAACATCTGATCCTGCTGAAAAAATAGAACTTTTAACCAATAATGCCGATGAAAGAATTGACGAAGCACAGGTTATGGCAGAGGAGCAGAAGGAGGATTTATCCTTAAAGGTCATTGAAGACAGTCAGGCTGCTCAAGAAAAGGCTGAAGAAATAGTAAATGAAAATGATGAGAAAGTTTTAGAGGCGGATCAGGAGAAGAATGAAGAGGTAAAGAACGTTCAGAAGAACCTTGATGAATATGTGAAAAATAGTATTGAAAGGCTAAAGGAAATACTTGAAAAGGTTCCAGAAGGGGCTAAACCAGCCATTGAAAAGGCCATTGCCATTCAAACATTAAAGCTTGATGAAAAGTCAAGGATTGCAGAGGCTTCAAAAAATATTGAGGAAGCAAAAAAGAGAGCTGAGGAGACTAAAAAACAGATAGAAGAGCAGAAAAAGTCCATAGAGGAACTTCAAAAAGCACTTGAGGAGGCCAATAAAGCCCTTGAGGAAGCAAAAAAGTCAGGGGATACCGCAAAAATGGATGAGCTTACAGGTAAGATTTTAGAACTTCAAGCAAAGCTTGATATGGCAAATGCAAAGCTTAATGAGCTTAACGGTACCCTTGCAGAAGTTGAAAAGAATATGGAAGGCCTTCAAATATCTTTGAAAACAATAAAAGAGGAAGCAAAGTCCAAGAGAGAAGAAATAATGGCTGCATTTAAGAAGGCAAAGGAAGGCGCGAAGGCAGAAAAAAATAGTAAGAAGTCAGAGGATGGGAAAAAAGAGGACGTAAATGAAGAGAAAGAGCAGAAGAATACAGAGGCTGTGAACAATGTTCAGCAAAAGGAATTTGGAAGCTTAAATGTGATTCAAAATAGTGAGGTAAAGAATCACGCCCAGCAGATAAAGAAAGAAGTAAAGGAAAAGGTAGAGGATAGTAAGGAAGAGATTAAAAGAAAAATAGAACAGAAAAAAGAGGAAATGAAAAATGAAAAGGAGCAAGAAAAAGATAATAAAGCGCAGGGAAAAAACAAAAATTAAAATAAAAGATTAATTTGTCAAAGGAGTCTTAGGGCTCCTTTATTTTATTTATTAATTGGTTGTAAAGAAGCCTGCAATTTTATATAATTAATAAAAAGAATATTTAGAAAAGTGAATCTGGGGAGTGTTGATTAGGTGGTTGGGGGGAATGAAAGCAAGGTAATAAGCTTAAAAGAGTTTAAGAACAGAAGAAGACTTAAAAAGATTATGGATTTATGGTCAAAGGTTTCTTCGATTTTCAGAATCAAAAGCAAGAAGATAAAGAAAAATAAACAACAGGGCAGGAAGAACACAAACAATAAAAAGCATATGTGATGATTTTAAAATACCCCGGTAATTTTATACCGGCTAAATTTTGTGAAAATTGTACAATGCATTCATATATCTTTGCCATGTTGAGAAGATTAAAATAATGTTAGAATGAAAATAGTCCAAGTATTATGTAGGGATGGGGAGGTTTAATATGGCAAAGGTAATTTTAAAAAACATTTATAAAGTATACCCCGGAAACGTTGCTGCCGTGAAGGATGTTAACCTTAATATTGAGGACAAGGAATTTGTAGTTTTAGTTGGGCCTTCAGGGTGCGGAAAGTCAACTACTCTTAGAATGATTGCAGGTCTTGAGGAAATAACGTCAGGAGAGCTCTATATTGGAGATAGGCTCTGTAATGATGTTGCTCCAAAGGACAGGGATATAGCTATGGTTTTCCAGAACTATGCCCTGTATCCACATATGACAGTTTATGAAAACATGGCCTTTGGACTTAAACTTAGAAAGACACCAAAAAATGAAATTGACAGAAAGGTTAGGGAAGCAGCTAAAATACTTGATATAGAACATCTTTTAGATAGGAAGCCAAAGGCTCTGTCAGGCGGGCAGAGGCAGAGAGTTGCCCTTGGTAGGGCCATAGTCAGGGAGCCAAAGGTGTTTTTGATGGATGAACCTTTGTCAAACCTTGATGCAAAGCTCAGGGTTCAGATGAGAACTGAGATACTTAAGCTTCACAGGAGGCTCAATACAACTTTTATATATGTAACACATGACCAGACTGAAGCTATGACAATGGGTACAAGAATAGTTGTTATGAAGGATGGGGTTGTACAGCAGGTGGATACTCCCAAGAATATTTATGAAAACCCTGCCAATGTGTTTGTTGCAGGCTTCATTGGAAGTCCACAGATGAACTTTATAAGCAGCATAATCACAAAAGAAGGGAATAGACTATATGTAAAAATTGGAGGACAGAAGCTTCCGGTTCCCATAGATAAAGCTAAGGTTCTTGAGGAAAAGGGATATGTAAATAAGGAGGTTATCTTTGGAATAAGGCCTGAAAACATGGATGACAATTCCGACTTCCTAAATAAATATAGCGAAAGCACAATAAATGCAAAGGTTGAGGTTATGGAAAATATGGGGTCGGAAACATACCTTTACCTGCTATTTGAAGGAAACAGTATAATAGCTCGGGTTGAGCCAACAAGCAATGCAAAGATCGACCATACAGTAAAGCTTGCGGTTGATATGAATAGAATGCATATATTTGACAAGGATACTGAAGAAGCAGTAATATAAGGGGGATTAATATGACATTCTGCGATACGCTGCAAAATGCACTGGGCTGCAGTATAGGGATTTACAATCTTGAGGGAAGGCTCATTGAGGGTGAGGATATTGGTTTCAAAGTTACTGAAAACGTTATCTATAATGATGTAAATACCTATATTAGGACAGGAAATTACATTATAAGTGCCAGAGCCAACCTTTCGCAGGATGCATGTAGTATAATAAGGGTAATGTGGAGTGCATCGTTAGAAAAAGAGGCTGCAGATTATATGCAGCCTCTTGAGCATATTTTAAAGAGCAATGTATCATACGAAAGCGTTAGGGGCAGATATTTGGATAATACTGTATTATATATATATGCTAACAGGAATATATTGGGCATGCTGAAGAGCATATATGAAGGATATAACGCTCATATAGTGTATGATGGAGAAGGATATTATCTTGTAAATCGGGCTGAAGATATTGAACAGGAGGCTCAGTCCATATTAAGCGATATAAGACAGGAATGCGGTGTGAATGTTATAATAGGGTGTGGGAGAAGGGTTAGCGACAGCTATACAATAAAACAATCTGCTGACCATGCTAAAAAGGCCTTCTATTTAGCACGGAGCCTCGGGTTTAAAGAAGGTTTTTACCATATAGATAAAATGATTTTGTATGGTATTATTGATGAAGTTTCCGCTGATGATATAGATTTTTATGTTAAGGGTGGGTACGAAGGTTTTAATGAAGTTATGAGAGATAAGGAACTTATAGATACTGCTGAAGAGCTTTTAAGGTGTCATTTAAATATAAGTGAAGCAGCAAGAAGGCTCTATCTTCATAGGAATACACTTTTATACAGAGTTGAAAAGATAAAAAACCTTACAGGGCTTGATATAAAAAAGTTTGAGGAAGCTGTTATATTTAGAACGATTATGTCAATTTATAAACTTAAATGGAGATAAAGGGTGATTATATGGTTACTATTAAAGAAGTTGCAGAAAGGGCTGGAGTTTCGCCTTCTACGGTTTCGAGGGTAATATCAGACAGTCCAAGAATAAGCGATGAAACCAAACAGAAGGTAAGAAGGGCAATGGAGGAGCTTGGATACCATCCAAACGCAATCGCAAGAAGTCTAGTAAATAGAGCTACTAATACCATTGGAATCGTTATGCCGCGTTCGGCAGAGGATGTATTCTTGAACCCCTTTTTCCCTGAGGCACTTAGAGGGATTGCTAAATGTACACATGATGAAGGCTTTTGTGTGCTTTTGACAACAGGCAATTCCGATGATGAGCAGATAGAGTCCCTTCTTTCCGTTGTGAGAGGAGGAAGGGTTGATGGGGTAATTCTTATGTACTCAAAGCTTGATGACCCCATACTTGAAATGCTTACAGAAATGAACATACCTTTTTCAATGATTGGAAGGCCAACGATTAGCGAAGATATAAATTTCGTAGACAATGATAACGTGAATGCTGCTTATGAGGCTGCAAATTACCTTATAAGTATGGGGCATAGAAGGATTGGGCTTATAAATGGTTCTTTAAACCTTGTGGTTTCCATTGATAGATATGAGGGTTACAAAAGGGCACTTGCTAAAAATAAAATTGAACTGGATGAAAGCATTATCATGTCAAGCGAATTTGTCCAGGAGGGCGGATATGAGAGCATGAAAAAAATGCTCAGCGTGGAAAACCCTCCATCGGCGGTGCTTGTTACAGACGATTTAATAGCCTTCGGTGCCATAAGAGCAGCAAGGGATATGAAGGTAAAGATTCCAGATGAAATGTCAATAATCAGCTTTAACAATATTCCCCTTGCAGATTTTGCAACACCTCCTTTAACATCCGTTGATATAAATGCATACAGTCTGGGATATAAGGCTGCGAAGCTGGTTATCGATGATATTAAGGGTAAAAAACATAAACCGTCATGTTATATAGTTGAAACCAGGATAGTTTTCAGGGATTCAGTAATTTCTAAAAATAACATCAGTTAGATTGGCAGATAATTGTGTATATTAAAAATGGTTTTGTTAAAATACAAACGTTTGCAAAAGATCTTCTCCATTCATCATTCCGATAAGGGTACTGCTTCCGTCAACCTTAGAACTTTTCTGGGCAAGCGAAGCAATGAATGAAATATATTTTTTCAGCGTATTTTAAAGACAAAAACCTGCAAAGTAATTTAGTTTAAGGATAAAAATAATTATGCATTTTGAAAAATGCAGGATGCAAAATAAAATGGGGTGATATTATGAACATAAGCCTGATTCCATCTGTGGAACATATAAAAGAAGAAGAGCTTAAGGATAAAGTAGTTATAGTAATTGATGTTTTAAGGGCTACATCAGTTATAGTAACAGCGCTGGCAAATGGTGCAAAGGAGGTTATTCCTGTACTTGAAATTGAGGATGCATTAGAGCTTAAAAGTGATATGGAACTTCTAGGAGGTGAAAGAAAGGGGCTTAAGATAGATGGATTTGACCTTTCAAACTCTCCACTTGAATATACAAGGGAAATGGTTGAAGGCAGAAGTATAATAATGACTACAACCAATGGCACAAGGGCTCTACATAAGGCAAAAGAAGGGGATAAAATTTACATAGGAGCTGTTATAAACGGGGTGTCGGCGGCGAAAAAGGCCTCAGATGAGAAAAAGGATATGGCTATTATATGCGCTGGAACCTATGGGAAGTTTTCACTTGATGACTTTCTGTGCGCCGGGAAAATTATATATGAAGTTCTTAAAAGAGGAGAATATGAGCTTGATGATTTCGCAGCAGCAGCATATATGGCATACAGGGACAACAAGCATGATCTAATATCATATGTCAAAATGGCAAAGCACTGCAAGTATCTTATATCCATAGGCCTTGAAGAGGATATAAAGTACTGCTTTACGGAAGATATAGCAGACGTTGTTCCGGAATACAGGGACGGTGTTATAAAATTATAAGAAGATTATTTAACTTGTTGTGCTAGATAAATTTACAGATCGGCGCTGCGATAAAAAATATATTTCATTCACCAGCACGCTTAGCAAAGAAGTTCTAAGGCTCGGGACTTGAAAAATCAAGAACTTTCGTTAAACTCCCCTTGCTTAAGTCACGAAAGTTCTAGGATTTTTCTGCGTCCCTTCGCCTAGAACTTCTAATTGCCCGCTTTATGTGAATTTCATATATTTTTTATCTCCGCTCAGTCTCAAAACTAGCACAACAAGTTAATTTATAAGAAGCTTAGGAGAAAATTTTCATTTTAATTAAAACCCCTTTAAAACAATTACTTACTATATTACCTGAAGTATCAAAAATTTAAGATATAAGGTTTCCTCCGAGTTGAAAAGCACAGGATGGTCCTTTGCCTGGTTTCTATATTCAACGAGGCGTATTGTCTTTTTAGCATCCTTTGCAGCATCCATTATAATCTCCATGAAAAGCTCAGGATACATAAAATGGGAGCAGGAGGCCGTCACTAAAAAACCACCTGATCTTACAAGCTTCATAGCCCTTAAATTTATTTCCTTATATCCCCTTATTGCACTTTCAACGGCAGAACGGCTTTTTGTAAACGCAGGGGGATCAAGTATGACCACATCAAACTGCCTTTTTTCCTTAACCCATTCAGGCAGTACGTCAAATGTGTTTGAAACTTGAAATTTACATACGTCAGATAATCCGTTTAACTCAGCGTTTTTTCTTGCAAATTCAATTGCATGCTCGGATATATCAACCCCAAGAACGCTTTTTGCTCCGTAATGTCCTGCGTGGAGTGAGAAGGAGCCTGTATGGCAGAAGCAGTCAAGCACATCTGCATCCTTTACTATTCCTTTAATAGACGCTCTGTTTTCCTTCTGATCGAGGAAATAGCCTGTTTTCTGGCCGTTTTCAATATCAACATAAAATTTAACACCGTTTTCTTCAGTTTCAACCATGGTATCGAAGGGTTCGGTTAAAAAACCCTTTCTTTCTTCAAGTCCTTCAAGCTTTCTAACGGGTACATCGCTTCTTTCATATATACCCCTTGGTTTAAATATTTCCTTTAAAACCTTAACAATTGTGTCCCTCCATCTGTCCATTCCAAGGGATAGAATCTGAACTACAAGATAATCGCCGTACTTATCTATAACAAGTGCAGGAAGAAAATCAGCCTCTCCAAATACAACCCTGCAGGAGGTTGTTTCTATAACTTTCTTCCTATAATCCCAGGCAGCCTGAATCCTTCTTCTGAAAAAGTCTTCATTTATTTCTTCATTTATATCTCTAGTTAAAATTCTAATTGTGATTTTAGAATGTGGATTTATGTATCCCTTTCCAATGAATCTACCCTTAAAGTTATAAACCTCAACTATATCGCCAGGTTCGAAGTCCCCTTCATATCTTTCTATCTCGTTTGAATATACCCAAGGGTGGCCATCCTCAACCCTTTTTCCTTTTTTAAAGCCAAGAAAAACCTTTGCCATATGTATTCCTCCATTATCTTTTGTTACAAATGTAGTATACCATAAGCAGGGAAAAAATAAACAAGCAATGTCCCATTATAAAAATCTATTAAGATGTAAACAATATCTATAGAAGACACCGGCGGCACTTACAGAAAATAGGACTGGTTATTCATTCTTTTAAATGAGTGCTTTTGAACCAACTATAGGAGGGATATTATGAGTATAGTTTTAAAGTTTGCACTGCTGGATCTTGTTATCTTCGTAGTAAGTTTTGCAGTTTTTTCAGCTTTAATTCCCGGAAATAAAAGGCATATAATATGGGAAAAGTATATAAGTTCCTTTGCAAAATTCGTTATATATATTTTCATTCTGGCACTGGCAATAAACATTTTAACTGCGGTTATAGTATATGCATTGAGATATGAGCGCTATCTGAACATGATAGCGCCTGCAGTTCAAGCAGTTCTAATAGGGTTTGTAGCAGCATGTGTTCCAAGGCGCGGTGTTGGAGATAAAGGAGAAGAAATGGCAAAGTGACAAAGGCGATTTACCATCGCCTTTTAATCTACATAAAATTCTATGAAAAAATAGTATCTAATATGTTGCAAAATAGACGAGTATAATATATAATAAACTATGTCAGCAGCGGGGTGTGGCGCAGATGGGAGCGCGCGTGGTTTGGGACCATGAGGTCGCAGGTTCAATCCCTGTCACCCCGACCATAAAGGCTTAGTGAGTGCTAAGCCTATTTTATTACATTTATAAGGAAAAAATATCGGGGTGTGGCGCAGATGGGAGCGCGCATGGTTCGGGACCATGAGGTCGCAGGTTCGAGCCCTGTCACCCCGACCAGTTAAAAGCCTGTTATCTCAAAGGATTTCAGGCTTTTATATTTTTGTTGTCATGACAACAAATTATTAAATGACAACATATTGACAACATGCAAAAAAGAAGGCTTTTTTAAGCCTTCTTTAAGAACAAATCGTTAAGTTTTTCAGCAGCCTCCTTTTGCATTGTTGGAAGAACGTGGCTATATATATCAAGTGTAATATCTATGCTTGCATGACCTAATCTTTCGCTAACTATCTTAGGATTTACCCCTTGGAGCAATAACAACGTTGCGTGAGTATGTCTAAGATCATGGAAACGTATATCAGGTAACTCTAACTTTCTTAGTAGCTTTTTAAATGCATGTGTGATATAATCAGGTTTAAGTTCTTCGCCATTAGGCCATGAACAAACAAGGTTAGTATCTTTATATTCACTACCGAAAAGCAGCTTATTTTCAAGCTGTTTTTTTCTATGTTGTTTTAAAATAGGTATTACAAACGAAGGTAATTCAACAATTCTCTCTCCAGCATCAGTTTTAGTGTCTAAAATAATGTTTTTCCCATTTTTTCTAATAGCAGCACTTTCACTAATAATGATATGTCCTTTTTCTAAATTTACATTAGACCATTTCAAAGCAATTATTTCACCGCGTCTTAAACCGCAGGTTAGAGCTAATAAGAGAGGAATATGCATAACTTCCTGTGAATTATGTGCATAATCTAAAAGCAAATTCACCTGTTCAGGAGTTAAAACTTGCATTTTTTTCTTTTCTCTTTTTGGTGGTTCAACAGCTTCACAAGGATTTGAAGGTATAAGTTGCCATTTTACTGCTTGGTTTAAAGCTGTTTTAAGTGTAGTGTAGTAATGCTTAATTGTAGTAGAATTAATATCTTCTCTTTCATAAAGTTTTGATATAAAACTTTGAATATGAATAGGTTTAAGCTTTGATAGTTCTGTAGAACCTAATCCGGGAATCAAGATATTATTAACTATCTTCTCATAGAAAATATAAGTTGTAGGCTTAAGCAAAGGTTTTTTATTTTCAAGCCATTTTAATAAAAAGTCCTTTAAGGTTGAATTTTTATATTCAACATATTCTCCTTGTTCTATCTTTGCAATCAACTCCGCTAGGGCCTTCTCGGCTTCTTTTTTTGTCTTGAATCCCCCAACTGATTTTTGTTTACGTTTGCCCGTCAACGGATCCCTGCCTACATCAACAACTATTTGATATCCTGCACCACGCTTTCGGATATGTCCTCTCATTTTCATTCCTCCTTTTACCAAAAAATAAAAACCCAACACACATATAGTGCATTGGGTTTCATGAACCTCTCAACGGATTTCATTGAATCTCTTTTTGGGTTTCTAATATTATTTTAACGAACAAATGTTTGTGTGTCAAGAATAAAATAGACATACTAATTATATATTATATTTAGTAACGTTAAAAAGTAAATTTTTTAACATATTAATTTATTTCCAATTTTCTTTGTACTGATTCTAACCGTTCTAAGAGTTTTGGATTTGGACCACCAGGCCCTTTTTTTTGTTGAGAATAACGTTCCAATATTTCAATTTCTTTTGATAAATTTTTTTGTTTTCTATAAATTATTGCTAATTGTTCATAGTACCATGGGGCAACACCCCAATTTTCTTTTTTACTTTCACTTTCTACAGCTTCAACTAAACATAGTAATAATTTTTCAGCTTTATCATATTCCCCAGCTCTTTTTAATTCTTTTACTAAATCAACATAATCTGTATAATGCTTACCCTGATAATAACCTGGTTTTTCGTTTTGGAACATTGGAGGAAAATCTAATTCAGAAAAAGACGAAGGTTCAATTTTAGGTTTGCTGGGTTCTTTTTTTTGTTTAGGCAAAGTTTTATCAAATTTAATATAATCAAGATAGATTTGGGCTGTAACAAGTGTATCATCATGAGCTCTATGACTGTTTAGATTTATATCAAGGTATTCTTTTATTGTAGTTAGCTTATGATTTGGCAGGTTAGGATATATTTTTCTTGCAACCTTAACTGTGTCTATAAATTTATTGGTTATCATATCTTCCCCCAAATTATATAGAACAGCATATTTCAAAAACTTAGCATCAAAAGGTGCATTATGTGCAACGATTGGTAAATCCCCAATAAAGTCAATTAACAAAGGTAAAACTTCTTTTATAGTTGGTTTGTCTTTTACCATATTATTAGATATGCCAGTAATTCTTGTTATTTCAGGAGGTATTTTAATCAAAGGGTTAATAAGTGTTTGAAATTCATCAATTAAGACACCATTTTTATATTTGAGAATTGAAACTTCAATAATTTTATCAGTAGAAGGGTTAAGACCTGTCGTTTCAAAGTCTAACACAACAAATTCATCAAATGCTTCAAGTGAATAATTAGGATTGTTTATTATTTTTTCAGGTTTATTTTCAAAGTTAATATTTTCATTGTTGTTAATTTCTATTTTTATATCTTTAATTTTATTATATTTGAAGAGTTTATTTGCTAATTTGAAGCCTAACTTGTATGAAATGTAAATAGCAATAAATAAAACGAAAAAACCTAAAAAAGGATTTTCGATTTTTTCAAAAATAGGTGAAAAAAAACTTGTAATTATAATTGTTAATATAACTCCTATTATTTTTCTTGAAATATTTTTCATATCCCCAACCTCCTAATAAAATTTATATTCTAATAATTCTTTAGGCACATCAAAGTAAAATTTTATTTGTTCAACTGTCACGCTTTTGAACTGATGCTTATCCAAATCTATTTCATTGATTAGTAATTCTGTGGCAAATATAGTATCCAACAGCCCCATAACAACATATGTAAGGTTGGTGCTCAAAGGCTCTCGAATTTTGGTCGCCTATTTTTTATCTAATCATAAGTAATTCAACTGGTATATTAAAAGTTGCGGCAATATACTCTAATGAATATCCAGAGTATTGATTTAAAACATCATCAGGAATTAAAAGGTATGAACAAAATTGATTAGCTTCATGTTCAAATCTATTTACATTAAAGAGAGTATATTGTCTTAAAAAAGTACAATTAATTTTAGTATGAAGTACAGCATGTCCAAGTTCATGACCACAAACATACATTCTCTCGTGATAAGATAACTGACTATTTAGGTAAATAAATTTATTTTTCTTTTCATATTGGTAAATACCTTTGACCTCTGCAGGGAAATCAAAGGTTTTAACAGTTACACCTAAAAAATCAGCAATTTCAAAAGGATTATTTGTTTTATATTTCTTTGTTAATTTATTAACTTTATTCTTGATGTAATTCAAAAAATCCCCTCCCCAAATTGGCGACCATATAACCTAAAAGGGAGAATTATTCTTTATTATTATCTTTTCTATATTTTTTAGGAGTATATTTTTTATTGATAATCTTAGCTTGCCTTATACCAAACTCAAGAGCAGCTAAAATACTTTCTACAGCTTCCTCTGAAACTGGTTCCCCATAAAACATAAGACCTTGTTGTTGAAGTAAATCCTCACGCATTTTTTCTAATCTCTTTGCAATGTCTTTCTCTTCTTTAGGGGTGAATCGTGGCATATCTGGATTGGAAGGTTCATTTTTTTCAATATATCCAGCGGCCATAAACATATATTCTTCATCAACATCTAAAGATTGAGCAAGAATTTTTATTGTTTCAGCATCAGGCTTTTCTGTAATTCCACTTTCAATTCTACTTATAGTAGTATTACTCAACCCAGTTAATTGTGCTAATTTCCTCTGGCTGTAACCTTTACTCTGCCTTAGTCTAACAATATATTCACCGAAGGTTTCGTTATTTTTCTTTTCTATCATAGATTTACTTCTCCTCCTTATTCTTGCTCTAATAATAATTATATCAAAAACGTTGCACACAAGGAACAAAATTAAATAAATTTTTCAAAAAAGTGTTGCATAAAAGCTACATTTTAGGTTATAATAAAAGTGTCACATAAAAGCAACGAAAATGGAGGTGATTATATGGTTTTGGTTGCAAATACAAATGAATTTAATAAATTAAAAAAGGAATTAGGTCTAAATTATAGCCAATTAGCTCAAAAAATCGGTGTTTCAAGGACACAATTATGGAGAGTTTTAAATCAACAATGTGTTCCTGGAGAACAATTTATTACAGGATTTAAGATAGCTTTCCCAAATTGTGAATTTGAAAAATTTTTTTTACTTCAAACGTTGCAACAAAGTGACACACAATCAACAGCTTAGTTACCTAATATAGTTTATGCAAAATAAAACAAAAAACTTCATAAAAATTCTGGGTTTCGTGGAAAAGGGAGATGTGGGGCAATAAAGAGGAGGAAATAGATATGGATGTATTTGAAGGAATGAACGAGTTTAGATGCCCCAAGTGTAATAGACTATTCCTAAGATACAAGTTAAAAGGTGAGCTAGTGGCTCAAATAAAATGCACAAGGTGTAAGACAGTAGCAACCCTGCAAGTTACAGGGAGGTGAATTAATTGGAAACTAAAGTATATAAAGTTGATGAAGTGGCACAAATGTTGAGATGTGGCAAAACAAGCATATATGAAATGATTCGACAGAAAAAGCTCAAGTGCATCAGAGTTGGAAGAAAGATTTTGATACCAGAGATGTTTATTGAAGAATTTCTTTCTAAAGGAGGTGAACTAAGTTGACAGAAGTACAAAAGCTGCAAAGTGAGAGGCGAATATACCAGGACTTGTTGATACTGAAAGAGCTTCCGTACTGGAGGAAGAAAATACAGGAACTTGGAGACGTAGCAATAGCCGAACTACTAAAAATGTCTTATGACGCAGAGGTCCGGGCACAAGTGGCAGAGAGGGAGCTCAAGAAGTTAGAACAAAACTTTGAATTAGACTCCTTTGAAGTTGAATTTCTGTCAAGAAGCGAAATAAAGCTAACTGATAAAGTTGGCGGAACAATGACATTTAGATATGAGGATGAAAAGGTAGTATGTGAATAAAGCACAAAGGAGGTAAAGTGATATGGATTTAAGATTAAGTGATGTATTCCTACCAGTGGAAGAAACAGAGCAAGAAGGGTTTAGAGTTGATGATGATTTAAAGGCTGATTGGTGCTTAGACAAAATAAGAGAAGCAAACGCAGAATATAACAGGTTTGAAATGGTTGTAAATGCAAAGATTGAACAACTACAACAAGCTTTAAAGAAGGCACAGGAAAAAAGAGATAGAGAAGTTGGTTTCTTTGAAGGCAAGCTTAGAGAATACTTTGAAACAGTAAAAGCAAAAGAGACTAAAACACAAAAGAGTTACTCATTACCAAGTGGCAAATTGGTGCTTAAATATCAGCAACCAGAGTTTAAAAGAGACGAAGACACTTTATTAAACTGGGTTGAGAATAATAAACCTCAATTTATAAAAATTAAAAAATCAGTGGATTGGAGTAACTTAAAGAAAAATGTAAAAGTAGTAAATGACTTAATAATTGATAGTCAAACTGGAGAAATCATTGAAGGGGTAACGATTGAAGAAAGAGAACCAAAGTTTGTTGTGGAGGTGGAATAAATGTCAGTAAATCAAAAACTTTTAGATATACAACAAGAACTTAAAGCACCAAAAAATCAATTTAATTCATTTGGTAATTATCATTATAGAAGTTGTGAGGATATTCTTGAAGGATTAAAGCCTTTATTAAAAAAGAATAAAGCTACTCTAATAATTACTGATGAATTAGTTCTGATAGGACAAAGATATTACATTAAAGCAACTGCAAGACTTATAGATGCCGAAACAGGAGATTTTATAGAAACAACAGCATATGCAAGAGAAGAAGAACAGAAAAAAGGAATGGATGGCTCACAAATAACAGGTGCAAGCTCAAGCTATGCTAGAAAATATGCGCTTAATGGATTATTTGCTATTGATGATACAAATGACAGTGATGTAACTAATACAGGTGAAAATAAATCAAATGAAAACAAAACAAGTTCTAAACAACAAACAAAGAATACTGCGAATGAAATGAAATGTAGCAAATGCGGAGTTGAAATCACACAAGCAGTAAAAACATATAGTGAAAAGTTCTATGGTAAACCTTTATGTCAGAATTGTCAAAAGACAGAGAAAAAACAAGGGCAATAGAAAAAGCCCTCGGCAAAGGGCTCTGGAATTAGTGATGAAATTTTGGGGTATTGGGAACTGCAACTCCCTGTACCCCCCATTATATCACAAACGGGGGATGATAAAAATGTGTAAAAAGAAAAACGGGGTAAAATTTCTTTTAATATTGGCCGTTTCCATAGGGGTCCTTACTATTAGTATATACAGAGGGATAGAACTTTATACCTCAAAAAACGAAAAATTTTCTTATGCATATCAGGTACATGTGGTAATGCCAGGGGAAACTCTATGGGATATATCAAAACAATATAAAACACCAGATCAGGACATAAGAGAGCTTATATACAACATAAGGCAAGCCAATAAACTTGATTCAGTAATAATCAAACCAGGACAAGAGATATTAATTCCAAAAACTAAGGAGGATGGGGGGAATTGAAAATTAAAGACTTAAAAGAATTGATAAAACAATTTAATGATGAGGACGATGTTGTAATAGAAATCGAAGAAAACTTATATGACTGCTACGGTTATGATGACGATTGGTGCAGGAGGGAAGGTCATCCATGCCTAGTAATAGCAATGGAGGAAATCTAGAAAAGAGGTGATATTCTTGGAGTCACAGCTAAGTATTTTCCCTGAACAATCAGTGCCTAAATCTCAAAAGATTGAGAAAAATCCCAGTATTATGAAGATGATACTGAGATATGAAAAATCTCTTGAGCAAAAAGATGAATTGATTAAACTGCTTCGCGAAGAAAACAAGGCCTTAAAAGCTGAAATAAATAACTTGAATGAAAAATATAAGCAAGTAGCAAAAGAGAATATTGACGCATTCGGAATTACAAAATCAAGTAATAGACCAATGATAGCCATATTTGCAGATTGGATAGGGTATAGAATGTTTGTCAAGGATGGTAAATTCGATAAGTTGCCCGCTGAAACGCAGAAGATCTATGAGAAGATACATAAAGAATGTGTTTTAGAAGCATACGAAGCGTTTACTAATAGATTTGGTGATGGGGCTGATTATATCGAATCAATATCCTTCTCTCATGAGAGACAACGATTAAGAGGAGAAATAATAAGGCTGGAAAATCAGTTGGAGAAATACGTGAAAAAATTTGGGAAGATAGGGTCTGAAAAAGTAAAGCACTGGCCCAAATCTATAAAGAAAAGTGAAGCTGGAAAAAGGTACTTCAGGCTTAAAGATTGATTAGGACTTCAAAGATTAAATTACTAAGGAGGATGGGAAAAATGAATAACTTACAAATTTTCAAGAATACGGAGTTTGGTCAGATAAGGGTAATTGAAAAAGATGGGCAACCATGGTTTGTAGGGAAAGATGTTGCTGAAGCATTAGGATACAAAGACACAGCAGATGCAATAAAAAGACATGTAGACGAGGATGATAAGGGGGCCGGTGAAATACCGACACCTGGTGGAATACAAGCCATGATATTAATTAATGAAAGTGGACTTTACAGCTTAGTTTTAAGCTCAAAATTAGAAAGTGCAAAGAAATTCAAGCGCTGGGTAACATCAGAAGTACTGCCAACTATCAGAAAAACCGGTGGTTATGTTAGCAATGATGATATGTTCATTAATACATATCTACCGTTTGCAGATGAATCTACTAAAGTAATGTTCAAGAGCACTTTAGAGATAGTCAGAAAACAAAACGAGCAAATACAGCTTATGAAACCTAAGGTAGATTATTTTGACGCGTTGGTTGAACGTAATCTTCTAACAAACTTTAGAGATACAGCCAAGGAACTCAAAGTTCCAGAAAGGACATTCATGCAGTGGCTTGAGGATAAAAAGTTCATTTATAGGGACATCAAAGGTAAAGCTCTTCCATATGCAAAATATGTACCGGAACTATTTGAGCTCAAGGAATGGGCAAGAAATGAAAAGACAGGCAATCAAACACTTGTAACACCAAAGGGAAGAGAGACATTCAGGTTGTTGCTAATAAAAGATGGATTGATTAAGGAGGCAGTATAAAAGGAGCAAGCCCTGGCGGCTGCTCCGTACAAAGGCAAAATATAAGGCAGGTGATTATATGCCGCAACAAGGTTGGATATGTCTATATAGAAAAATTAGTGATAGTTGGTTATGGGATGATAGACCATTTAGTAAAGGTCAGGCATGGATTGATTTAATATTACTTGCTAATCACGAAGATAGAAAAATTCTCTTGGGTAATGAGCTCATAACTATTCCCAGAGGCAGTTTTATAACCTCTGAACTTAAACTTATGAAGCGTTGGGGATGGAGTAAAGAGAAGGTTAGAAACTTTTTAAAACTGCTTCAAGATGATGGAATGATTGTAAAAATTAGCGATAAAAAAAAGACCACTATAAACATAGTAAATTACAGTATTTATCAAGATATGCCAGACCATAAACAGACCACAGAAAGACCACAAAAAGACCAAGAGCAGACCACGAGCAGACTGCCAGCCGACACAAACAACAATGATAACAATTACAACAATGATAACAAAGATATAAATAATATGTGTGTCACCCCGGCTGAGAAACCTGAGGAAGGTGGAGCGCAGGAAAATAATCCTGGCAAAGGTGAGTACACAGAGGATTTTGAACGATTTTGGTCCTTGTATCCAAGACGTAAGGAAAAAATAAGAGCTTTTAAAGCATGGAAGGCAAGGCTTAAGGAAAAGGTGAATCCTGAGGAACTAATTAAAGCTGCTAGCAATTATGCTATGTACTGTAAGCTTAATCACACTGAGGAGCGGTACATAAAACACGCAAGTACATTCCTTGGTCCTGATAAGCCCTTTATGGAGTATATCGAGTGGCACCCAGAGCATGAAGTGAGTGTTACTGCTGATGCTTTTAAAGGGCAGAAAAAGAATATCTTCCGGGATTATGGTGGGCAAAGGCAATATGACGTTCAAGAGCTGAAAAAACAATTATTAGGGAGGTCGGGGCATGACTAAAGAAAATAACTACAGGCTAAAGGGAGTGGTTTAGTGGATGACAAATATCTAATCCTCTCCCTTGCAAAGAGGGAGATAGAAAAGAAACTTGAGAGAGCCCAGGCTGATATAAAAAAGAAAAGCGAGAAACTGCGACAACTGGATGTATTCCGAGACAGTAAAGCTAGGCGTAGAAATGCCAGAATAGCCTTGACGTGTGCATGTGAGGAAAGGGACAGATGGGAAAGAAGGCTTGAAATAGTCAATAAATGGATGGAGGAAATAAAGAATGAATAAAGTTTTTTTAATAGGCAGATTAACTCGTGAACCGGAGCTTAGATTTACTCCAGGAACGGGAATTGCGGTAGCTAACTTTACACTGGCAGTTGATAGAAATTATGTAGGGCAAGACGGACAAAAGCAAGCTGATTTTATTCCGGTTATATGCTGGAGAAAGCTTGCTGAAGTTGTTGCAAACAATCTTGGGAAGGGAAGGCTTGTTGCTGTATCGGGTTCTATCCAGACAAGCAGCTATCAAGCACAGGATGGGAGCAAGAGATATAAGGTAGAGGTCGTTGCAGATGAGGTAAAGTTTTTAGATTGGCCGAAGGATAACAAAGATGACGGCGGAGTAGATGGATTCTACCCGGTTGATGGGGACGAGGATATCCCTTTTAGGTAAGGAGTTTATCTATTCTCCGTAATCAAAAATAGATGGCACGCAAGAGGGGATGGTTAAAGTGGGATATATACAAGGGATAAAGTGGACAGAAGAAAAAATAGAGCAAGAAATCAGAAAAGTCATGGCTGCTCTGCATATTTATCGAATGCCAAGTAGGAGTGAGATTAAAAGCGTCTTAAAGGACAACGCTCTTTGTAATAAAATTTCAAGAACTGGTGGATTCAAATATTGGGCTGATAGACTTGGACTGGATATGAAAGAAAGTGACACTAAAACAGGGAAAAGATATGAAGTTGAAGCTGCCAATATGTTAAGAGCCCGAGGATATGAAGTCGAACAGATGTCTATAAAGCATCCGTACGATTTGCTGGTAAATGGAAAGATAAAAATTGATGTTAAAGTTGGTAGACCATATATGCTAAGGGGCGAAAGTAGGGTACATACGTTCAGAACTGAAAAAAGACATGCTACTTGTGATTTATATTTAATATTCGCCCTGGATGAACATGAGGAGATTGAAAGAATATTTATTATCCCTGGGTATGAGTTAAAAGTTGTCACTATGTGCATTGGGCGAGACAGCAAGTATAACAAATTCATAGGAAGATGGGACCTTATAGAGCAGTATGATAGGTTCTACAAGAGCTTAAAGTGACTAAGACGCAATTTGATTAAAAAACGAACAAAGGGGATGGTAAGGTGGATGAATTGAGAAGGAACGTGCTGAGCTTGGCGACAAGCTTGGCACTGCAGGCTAGCGCAGAGCAAGGTGTAGATTATACGAAAGCTATTCCAGGGGCGCTGGAAGAGGCCTGCTTGAGATTAGGCGTAGATAGGAAGAAATTCATAAGAATGTTTGCATGGTCAAGGGGAAAGGAAAATGGAAAGAAAAAACTATAATAATCTTGATTTTAATAAACTAATAGTTTCAATCATCGCACAAGCTGTAAGAGATTATAAAAATCCTAGATGTTTCCATGAAAATAAAAATACAGAACTGAAGAAAAAGCAGATTAAGGAAAGTGCTATAAGTTTCCTTAAAAGTGAGGATTGCAGATATATGTGTGATGTGCTGAATATAGACCACAAGAAAATATTATTTAAGTTGGGACTGGAGGGACAGAACGGTGGACATATTAGTGCTTAAGAAGAATGACACAATAAAAGAAATGCTAAGCAAGCTCGATGAAGAAGTATTAGAGGTAATACATGCTGCAACCGCTGAAAATGAGGAAAGGGTTGCAGAGGAAGTATTTGACACTATTCAGGTTTGTATAGGTATATTGGACAAGCTAGAAAGATTTGGAGCAGACATAAAAGGATCTTTGGAAAGGCATAATAAAAAACTTCTTGAGCGTGGATGGGAGTATGAGAAGGTTATACATATCAACGTTGTGAGGGGTGAAGCATATGAAGGTTAGTTTTACTGTGCCGGGGCGGCCTATGGGTAAGCAAAGACCGAGGGTGATGAAGTCAGGCATCACCTTCACCCCCAAGGAAACTATATCATATGAAAATCTTGTAAAGATGGTATATATGCAGAGTGGTTCAAAGATGTTTGAAGGGCCAATCAAAATGAGAATAATAGCTTATTATGAGATACCTAAATCTACTTCAAAGAAAAAAGCAGAGCTCATGAGAGCACATATCGAGAGGCCAACTAAGAAGCCGGACGTGGATAATATAGTTAAAATCATTTGTGATGCTCTAAATAAAGTTGCATACCATGATGATTCACAAATTGTAAGTTGCGAGATACAGAAATACTATTCAGATAATCCGCGTGTGGAAGTTGAAATTTGGGAATAGGAGGGGTTGATATGAACAGGGCCATGCGCAGGAAAATGGACAAACAGCTTAGGGCAAAACTTACTGATGAGCAGTTTCAGGAGCTTAAAAGCAAGACAATATCCGAAATGATTGACATTGAAGTAAAAAGACGACTTGATGATACATGGAGTAAGATGAGTAGCGTGCTTATTGAAATTATGCGCAAAAACAGAATTAGTCAGGAGAGGATACACAAGATAGTATCTGAGTTCTCTGAGGAAATATATAAAAGATATGGGAGGGACAATGATGAAGGATTATCTCAATGCTGAAGAAAGAAATCAATTAATGGTATTAATGACAGTAATCCAAATGTTTGACGGTAATAGAGGTATAAATGGCCCTACAATGCAGAACATAGTAGATTCATGGTCAAGTAGAGGTAATCTAACTAAGGATGAGCAAAGGAGCCTTAAGATGGCTCAAACTTATCTCAATAAGTTTTGTAAGAGCGTCTACAATAGGATGCATGCTAACGAAAAGGAAACAATAGCGAAAAGACTTGCTAAGTTTGATTTCAGGTTAGTAGATGATTATACGTTGCAGAAGATATATAGAGATATCAAAGATAGGATGAAAAACGCTATTGTGCCCAGGGAACAATTTGAGAACTGGTGCAGGGACATCATGGAGGTTCACTGCAAGGGATGTACAAAGCATCATGCTGAGTGTGAATTGCATACTTACTTTGAAGATAACTTTGTTCCTGAGAGCTCCTGGGGCCTTGAAAATTGCAGATATGCTTACAAGGAAGTTGATGTGAAGAAGGATGAGAAGAAAATCAAAGAGTTTCAAGAGTTCAAGGCTAAGAAGGCAAAGGCGGTATGAAGTACTACTATTATGGCTCAGCCAATTATATCGAGCTTGAAGATGATGAAAAAATCATAGAGAAACCTGTGGAACTGGGAGACAAGCTCCTGGTTCCCGGGGACTTCGTGAAGAAGATAGGTGAAAAAGAGCGTAGTAGTTTTGAAATGCAAGAAGGATATTTTTTAAAATATATGGGATATGTAGAAAGCGAATACGGCAAGGATCTGCTTTTCGGAACAAATGTTATATCAGCAGATACACGACGATTTTACTATTCCTTTGCATACATAGACAAAAATACTCTACTTGTACAAGGTAATCAAACAGGTTTCTGGGATATAAGAGTTGAAAAGCTTGAAGTATTCAAGGATGTTGAGATGAAATATATTCATAGACAGTTAAGCTTCATTTAGGCGGTGATAACATGGCGCTGGACATGATAGACATAGGACAGGCTATATACGAAACAAGCAAAAGAATAGAAAAAGGTGTAAATGAGTTATACAAGTACGCAAAGGCATATGCAGAAGCTGAAAAAGATTACAGGTTAGCCCTAGCAAGAGAAATAATATCTCTTAGAGACGCAGGGCTACCTGCAACCTTAATAAATGATGTGGCCCGAGGGAACATAAGTGATTTGAAATATAAAAGGGATTTAGCAGAGGTAAGCTACAAAACAGCAAGAGATATGCTTGAAGCACTTGAAGCAGAACTGAGCGGACTGCAAAGCATATACAAAAATCAAAAAGAAATATAACAAATAAGCATTTTATTATAAAGATCAGCATTTAAATTAAAATTGTGAAGGTGTTTACATGAAAAATACACTTGAAGGACAAATAACTTTTGATGATTTAATAAAAACATCTAAAATTGATGAAGCTTCAAAGGATTTATCTAGGCAAGCAATAAATGAACTCAATGAAATTGGAATCAGCGGGATAGTTGATTATGTCGACTTTAGAAACGTACAAGCTTATGTAATTTTTAAAAACAAATTTCAATGTTTACCTGAAACACTCAATTTATCATATAAGTCTTGGTGTTTTTGGTATGGAGGCGGAATTTACATTTATGGACGAAAATTTAATCTTATAAATACAGAATACTGTGGACTTGTAGGAACAGTTAGATCAAGGATAGAAGAAATAGACAAAAACAGGAGGGCTAAAGTATGGATTACATAAGAGAAACAGAAAAGTGGCTTTATAACTACAAAACTATTAAAGCAAGTATAGAAAACCTTCAAAGGTTATATGCTGAGAAAGAGAAAGAAGTAAAAGAGGGAAGACCAATTAGGTACGATAAGGACAAGCTAAGCCCTACATATGCATTCAATAGCGAGGCTGAAAATATAGCAATAGACTTGGCAACTATAAAAAGCAGAATAGAAAGAATGAAAGCAAAAGTTGAAATAATAGAAACTGCTATAGAAGGCTTAAATGAGATTGAGAAAAAAATAATCCTGATGAAATATATAGAAGGTCATCATTGGTGGCGTATAGCTTATGAGGTGAGATACAATGAACGATGGTGCAGACAATTAAAAAATATTGCTTTAAAGAAATTATCAGTTGCAATATTTGGAGAAGAATAAACACAGCCGTTTTACAGCCGATTTTTTGGTAAAAAGCATGATAAAATAGTAATATGAAAATCTATAGCCGAGCAGGTGCGGCATACCAAAGAATACATCTGCAGAAACCTCCATGGCGGTCCCGTGGGGGTTTTCTTATTGAAATAAACTTATTAACAATATATTGTGTATAATGTGGATAATAAACACAAAATATAGAAAGGAGGGAGAGGTGTGAAACTTGGACAAGTACTCCGGGAGAAACAGCCTAATGAGTATCGTAAATTGAATAAGCGTAAGAAGAAGGAGAGGAAAGCCAAGGAGCACCTCTCCTTTTATGATATTTTGGAACTTATGAAGCATGATAGTTATGAAAGGCATAGAGGAGCTTTAAGGCAAAGGTATTAAATTTTTTATTTTATGTTTTTGAGATGTTACTGGAACAGGATACAATATTAAACACATAAAATAAAAAAGCATTCCGAAAGAAGAGTAAATGATAGTTAAAAGAGCTCCTAACCGGGCTCTTTTTTCATGCAAAAAACAAACTCGAATAAGCGATTAGCGTTGAGGTGGTGATATGGCCAGACAGAGAAGTCCAGATAGCTTAAAAGCTGAACAGATGTATCTCGAAAGCGGTGGAAAGCTTGAATTAATTGATATTGCAAAAGAATTAGGTGTATCTGATGGCACGGTTAGATCATGGAAAAATCGATATAAATGGGATGAATTATTAAATGCAACGTTGCAAAAGGATAAACGCAACGTTGCGAATAAAAAACGTAAAAGAGGAGGCCAGCCTGGCAATAAAAATGCCATCGGTAATTCTGGAGGAGCAGCTCCGCCAGGTAACCTTAATGCAATTAAACACGGAGCCTATCAATCCTTATATGCTGATATGCTATCACCAGAGGAAAAAGCCATATATGAGCAGACTACAGCTGAGGTAAACATAGATGAAGAAATAAAACTGTTAAGGCTTAAAATAGTAAGGCTACTCAACAGAGATAAGACATTTTTTTATGATGTCTTTGGCAACAAAATAGAGAAAGAATTGACAGAGGAAGAAAGAGAAGCTGGAGTTTTGGCATGTATGGACCAGTTAAGAAGGCTTATAGAAACGAAAGCTACTATAGCTGATGATACAGAAAGACTTGCCTTTGATAAGTACAAATTTGAAGTTGAGATGCAGCTCAAGAAGGAAAAAATTGATATTGATAAGCAGAAGCTTGAAATAGCCAAAATTAAGGCCGGCAGCGTAGAACAGGAAGAGGTTGAGGATGATGGATTTATTGATGCACTGAAGGGTGAAGTAGAGGAAGTGTGGGCAGATGGCGATAGTGAAGAGAATTAAAAAAACTGTATTCAAGTTTAGCCCATTCTCAGTAAAGCAAAAGAAAGTTCTCACCTGGTGGCTGCCTAACTCTCCTGTGAAGGATAAGGATGGAATAATAGCTGATGGATCAATAAGAAGTGGGAAAACCCTTTCAATGTCATTGTCCTTTGTCATGTGGGCTATGGAGAGTTTTGATAATCAAAACTTTGGTATGTGTGGTAAGACTATAGGTTCCTTTAGGCGCAACGTTCTATTCTGGCTCAAGCTAATGCTCAAGGCAAGAAAATATAAAGTAGAGGACCTGAGGGCTGATAATCTTCTTGTAGTTAGCAGAAATGGCAAGACAAACTACTTTTATATTTTCGGTGGGAAGGATGAGCGTTCCCAGGACTTAATCCAAGGTATTACTCTTGCTGGAGTTTTCTTTGATGAAGTTGCCCTAATGCCTGAAAGTTTTGTTAACCAGGCAACCGGTAGATGTTCCGTTGAAGGCTCAAAATATTGGTTTAACTGCAACCCGGATGGGCCGTATCACTGGTTTAAGCTTAACTGGATTGATAAGCGTAAGGAAAAGAATCTTATATATCTCCATTTCACTATGGATGATAATCTTTCCTTAAGTGAATCCATCAAAGCAAGGTACAGGAAAATGTATTCCGGTGTGTTCTATAAGCGGTACATTTTAGGTTTATGGGTAATGGCCGAGGGTATTATCTATGACATGTTTAATGAGGACATACACAAGGTTCCTACAGTTGACAGGCCTTACACTGAATATTATGTGTCCTGTGACTATGGTACTCAAAACCCTACTACCTTTGGATTGTGGGGAAAGTATCAGGGGAAATGGTATAAGGTGAAGGAATACTACTATTCGGGAAGAGATCAGGCAAAGCAAAAAACTGATGAGGAGTTCTACCGGGACCTTGAGAAGTTTGTTGGAGACTTAAAAATAAAAGCTGTTATAGTTGACCCGAGTGCTGCATCCTTCATAGCAACTATAAAGAAACATGGTAAATTTGCAGTTAAGAAAGCAAAAAATGATGTGCTTGATGGAATAAGGAACGTTTCAACGGCGCTAAATCAAGGAATGATACTCTTTAATGATTGTTGCACAAATACATTTAAAGAGTATTTTTCTTATGTTTGGGATTCAAAGGCAGCTCAGCGCGGTGAAGATAAGCCTGTAAAAGAAAATGACCATACATGTGATAGCGATAGATACTTTGTAAATACAATTCTGTTCAAAGGCAATTCAGTATCAGTTTTAAAATAAAGGCAGGTGAGGAAGATGTTTGGATTGGTTTTCAATAATAGCATAAATATGATGACAGATGAGGAAATACTGGCCAATGAGATAAAAATATTTAACAGCTCTGAGGAAAGGCAGTGGATGCTCATAGGAGATAAGTACTATGATGCCGACAATGATATCAACGAAAGAGTCATTCTTAAGCCTCTGCCGGATGGAGGGTATGAAGAAGATAGGTCCAAGGCAAACAACAAATTAGCCCATGGATTTATGAAGAATCTTGTTGATGAGAAAATAGCTTATCTACTTACCAAGGATTATACCCTTCAGTGTGAAGATAAGACAGTTATAGAGAAGGTTAAAAAGGTCCTTGGAAAGGACTTTGGATATATTCTTGCAGGACTTGGTTATGAGGCAAGTAATAAGGGTAAGGCTTGGCTGCAGCCCTATATAGATGAAAAGGGACAATTTAAGATGATGATAATACCGGCTGAACAGTGCTGCCCGATATGGAAAGATAACAGCCATACAGAGCTTGATGGAATGCTTAGGTATTATGTTATAGAAACTTATGAGGGCAGGCAAAAGAAAGATGTAACTAAGGTTGAGTACTGGACAGCTGAAGGTGTAACTTATTATATCCTTCAGGATGATAAGCTCATCCTGGACAGTGAGAAATACTTTGAAGTTGAAGAATATGGGCATTTTACTAAAGGGGATGAACTTAAAAGCTGGGGTAAGGTACCTTTCATATGCTTTAAAAACAACCGAAGAGAGCGCCCTGACATAAGGTTTGTAAAGTCCCTAATAGATAACTATGATAAATCTAGAAGTGACGTGGCAAATTTTCTTGAGGAGGTAAAAAATCTTATTTACGTGCTTAAGAATTATGGTGGACAAGATCTGGCCGAGTTTATGAGAGACCTTAATTACTACAGGGCAATAAAGGTTGATGATGATGGCGGAGTTGATACATTAAACCCTGAACTTGATATCACAGCAGCCAAGGAGCATTATGAGCAGCTTAAGAGGGATATCATAGAGTTTGGACAGGGAACTAATAAGGACCTTGATAAATTTGGTTCTAGTCCTTCAGGTATTGCCCTTAAATTTCTTTACAGTGGCCTTGATTTAAAGTGTAACCATCTAGAAACTGAGTTTAAAAGAGGCTTTAAGGAGCTTATGTACTTTGTGAATGTTTTCCTGGCTGAAACTGGACAAGGTTCCTTTGATGTTGATGTGGAGATAATTTTTAATAGAGATGTAACCATCAACGAGACAGAAGCAATCAATAACTGTGTGGCTTCCCAGGGAGTAATATCTGATGAAACTATAGTTGCTAACCATCCATGGGTAAAGGATGTTGAGGAAGAAATGAAGAAGGTTACTGCAGAGAAAAAACAAAAGCTAAAGGAGCAGCAGGAGGCCTTTGGAATGAATATAGAGAATAACCCTGCCGGTGGCGGTATAAATGAGTAAAGGCTATTGGGCTAAAAGGGCTCTCCGGAGAATGGATGAATATCACAGAGATGCGGACAGGGTAATAGGAAAGGTACTTGAAGCTTACCAAGGTTCTATAGCTGATATAAACGAGGAAATGATGAAGATACTTAACACTTATTCAAAGAATAGTAAACTATCACCTGAGGAAGCTAAGCAGTATCTCACTAACATTGAGAGCAAAGAGTACCTAAACAGGCTTAAGGAAAGGATAAAGACAATTACTGACGAGGACTTAAAAACTGAACTACTCAGAAGGATAAATGCTCCAGCATATCGGGCAAGGCTCACAAGGCTTCAGGCATTGAAGGAAAAGCTCAACATAGAAGTAAAAAGACTTGCGGATGTTCAAATAAGGGAAATGGAGCAAGGATTATTTAATACAGCTCATAGAGCCTATTACAGTACAATATTTGATATTCAAAGACGTACTGGTATAGGCTTTAGTTTTGCTGAAATACCTGCAAAGCAGATAGAGGAAATATTAAAGAATCCCTGGAGTGGAAAGCATTTCAGTAAAAGAATATGGGGCAACACTGATAAGCTAGCAGTGGAGCTTGAGCATATACTCACTAAGGGTTTTATGTCAGGGGCAAGCATTCAAAAAATGTCTAAGGAAATAGCTGACACAATGCAAGTTGGTGAATTTGCTGCTACAAGGCTTATAAGGACAGAGACAACATACGTAGCTAATATGGCAGAACTTGCAGCATACAAAGAGGCTGGGGTTGAAAAGCTTATGTTCTTAGCCACGTTGGATTCAAGGACCTCGGAGATATGCAGGAGCAATGATGGGAATATAATACCGGTAGATAAGGCGATTCCAGGTGAGAATATACCTCCTCTTCATCCTAATTGTAGAAGTACTACAATAGAAGTCTTTGAAGATGATGATTTAAGTAAACTTAAAAGAAGGGCAAGAGACCCTGTAACCGGGGAGAGCAAGACTGTACCTGCAAACATAACTTATAAAGAGTGGTATGAGGAGAATGTGGCCAATAACCCTAAAGCTCAGGCAGAGGAAAAGAAATTTAAGAATAGGGCATCGGATAAAAAGCAGTATAGTATGTATAGAGAAGTTTTAGGAGAAGATTTACCTGTAAAAGATTTTGCAGAGTTCCAGGATTTGAAGTATAATGATAATGAGGAATGGGAAAAGTTAAAGAGTGATTATAGATATAAAAACATGCTAAACAAAAGAAAAATAGTAAATGAGGATAAAAATAATCGTTCATTGCCATTAGAAAGCGAGCCTAACTCTATAACTGATTTAATTTATGACGGGAAGGTAAAACAACGTAGAATTTATGATGATAATGGAAAAGCTGTAAAAGATATAGACACCACTGATCATAATAAGCCTAAATATCATCCTATGGGAGCGCATAAACATGAGTATAACTACAATGATAAAAATCCTCGTGGTAAACCAGAATATTTTACAGAGGACGAGTTAAGGCAAAATAAAGATATTATTAAAGAAGGAGAGAATTATAATGGCAATAAATCTAAATGATTTTAAAAAAGCTATAGAGTTTGGTAGTGATATAGAGTTTAGATACAAAAATAAAGATTATACAATATTGCCGTGGACTGATGAAGGAATTGTAATTGGGCCTCAAAATACAGATGATGATACTATTTATAAAACAGCGGATGAATTAATTAATAATCATAAAATTGATGGGAAATATATCAAAGATATCATAAATGATATAGAAGTTTTATTAATGTAAAGGCACTTACTAAGTGAAAATAGTAGGTGCTTTTATTATGCCTGAAAGTGAGGTAAGAATAATGAGTGATAATTGGAAGCATAGAAGTGAGAGCATGAGATGTAAAACTTGTATATGGTTCTGCCCGAAAGAGAGTCTGGACGGGGTTACACATTTGGGGAGGTGTAGAAGACATGCTCCTACAATGAATGGATACCCTGTAGTATTTGTAAATGATTGGTGCGGTGACCATAAGCTAAATGAAAATAACTTTATAGAACCAAATGAATGAAAGTAAGTCTTAGCAATAAGGCTTTTTTATTTTCGCCTTTTTACAGTAGTTAATTGCAGGCGTAAAAGAACAAAGGCTACAAACTATCTCGTGGACACAACCACGGTAAAAAGTGAAGATAGGAGGTTTTGAAATATGGAGTGGTTAATTAAATTGCTTGAAAAGCATGGTGCCTCTGCTGAACTTATTGCAGCAATAAAAGAGGACACCAAGAATCAAAACTATATTCCCAAGGAGAGATTTGACGAGGTTAATAACTCCCTTAAGGAGCTCAAGGGGCAGTTAGCAGAACGAGACAAACAGCTCAAGGAACTTGGGGAGAAGGTAAAGGACAACGAGGAACTGACAAAACAGATTCAGGCCCTTCAGGAAGCTAATAAAAAGGCTGCTGCAGATTATGAGGCTAAGATTAGAAACATTACCCTGGACAATGCCATAAAGCAGAAGCTTACAGAGGGGAAGGCAAAATACACTGACCTTCTCATGAGTAAGTTTGACAGGGAAAAGCTTAAGATCAAGGATGATGGCAGCATAGAGGGGCTTGAAGAGCAATTTAACGCTATCAAGGAGAGTTACAAGGACCTATTTGAACAACCTATCAGTGGTAAAACACCAATCAATTCAGGTGGTTCACCACAGGGAGAGGAGCTTATAAGAACTCAAATAGCAAACGCTATAAACGGCAAATTTTAATTAAAGGAAAAGGAGATGTTAAATTATGCCTAACGTATTAGAGTATGCAAAGATATTTCAACAGGAACTAGACAAGCAGGTTGTTGCAGAGGCAACCTCAGGATGGATGGAAACTAATGCAGGTTTGGTTAAGTATAACGGAGGAAACGAAGTCAAGATTCCTAAGATGGTTATGGATGGACTTGGTAATTATGACAGGACCAATGGTTTCGTTGAAGGTTCTGTAACACTTGAATATGAAACCAGGACTCTTACTCAGGACAGAGGTAGGACATTCCAGCTTGATAGGATGGATGTTGATGAGACAAATTTCGTAGCAACCGCTGCAGCTGTAATGGGTGAATTCCAGAGAACAAAAGTTATACCTGAAATAGATGCATACAGATATTCTTCTATAGCATCTCAGGCAATAGCTAAGGGAAGGGCAGTTGGAGGATATACTGCTTCTGAGTCTGATATCATCAAGAAGCTTAAGTATGACATTGCAGAAATATATGATGTGGCTGGGGAAATACCTCTGGTAATCATACTGAGTGGAGCTATAGCTCAAATCCTAGATACATCTACCGAACTAACTAAGCAGCTTGGAGTTGTTGAGTTTACCAAGGGAACAATCAACACCAAGGTAAAAGCTATTGATGAAGTACCTATCCTAAAGGTTCCATCAGCAAGAATGAAGACAGCTTATGTGTTCAATGATGGTAAAACTACCGGACAAACAGCTGGAGGATTCGTTCCTGCAGCCGGTGCAAAGAATATCAACTGGATCATCTGTCCAAGAACAGCGCCTATAGCAGTATCAAAGACCGATAAGATTAGAATATTTGAACCTGATACCAACCAAAAGGCTGACGCTTGGAAAATCGACTACAGAAAGTACCATGACCTTTGGATACTTGATAACCAGTTTGACAACATCAAGGTTAACATCAAAGAAGCTCTTGCATAGGAGGGGATTCTGATTGTTTACGTTGCAAAGACTTAATGTAGTTAGAATAGTGGCTACTGAAGAAGAAAAGAAAAGGTTAATCGCGGAGGGTTTCAAAGAAGTAGCTTTGCAGGAGGAAGCAGAAGAAACTAAAAATAACAAAAAGGGTGGCAAATAGTCACCCTTTTCTATTTAAGGGGTGATTAATTTGACACAAATTGAAAGGTTAAAGTGCAAGCTTGGTATTGCGATTGATGATAATTCCCAAGACAACCTGTTGAATATTTATCTGGAGGATGCAGCGGATTTCATAACCTCTATTACAAATACTGATGAGGTTCCAGCTAAGCTGCTATCTACACAAGAGGATTTAGCTGTAATGGCTTACAATAAACAGGGCATAGAAGGGCAGACATCCCACTCAGAAGGCGGTATAAGCAGGAGTTTTAGTGATATACCTGAAAGTATGATGAAGAAGATAAGGTCCTTTAGAAAGCTTCCGAGGTGACAGTATGAGGCTTAGAAAAAGGGATTTAAGAACAGTGTATGTAAGGCCTAGGGTGTCGGTTAAGGATATTGAAGGAGATATCGCTAACGATTATGGTCAAGCTTATAGGGTGGATGCCTCTATACAACCTTTGAGCGGTCAGGTGGCTGCTGCTGAATATGGAGAAACTCTTAAATATATGCTTTCAATGAGGGTGGAGAGTATAGGAACCATTAAAGAGAAAGATGGCGTGTGTGTTTACGTTGCCCCTACTGAAAAGCCTGACTATGAGGTTGTAAGTATTAAGCCCTGGACTATTCCTGTATTGGAGCTTAAGAAACGAGGTGTTTAATTATGGCCAGGACAAGTATAGAAGGACTTGACGGGCTTCTTTTAAAACTTGAAAGTCTTGGAGGAAATACAGAAAAGGCTCTTGAGAAAGGCATAGATAAGGCTGTAAGGAGAGTTAAAAGAGATGCGAAGCTATTAGCTCCTGTTGATACTGGAAGGCTTAGAAATAGCATACAACATAAAACAACAAATGATTCAGGGAAAATAGAGGGGATTGTATCCACTAATGTTAAGTATGCTCCGTATGTTGAGTTTGGTACAGGTCAGCGCGGAGAAAATGCACAAATAGATAGACCTGAGGGAATATCATACAGGCAGGATTGGACAGGGCAAGATCCGCAGCCTTTTCTTTTTCCAGCACTGGTGCAAAATCAAAGCAATATCAAGAAGGATATCATAAGCGAAGTGAAAAAGGCTATAAAGGAGGTTTGTGAGAAGTGATTAACATAAAACCTCTGATTTTAAGTGCATTAGAAACAATATCCGGCATTGCTCAGATATGTAAAGATTTCCCCAAAGACTTTGCAAAGATGCCTACAATAACCTATAAGATAGAAGATAATAGCACTCACACCAGGGTAGACGGGAAAGAAGTGCTTTCAAACATTCGATTTCAGATTGATGTGTGGGCTGAAAGAGCAAGTGAAGGTTCGGCAATCTGTAGTAAGGTTGATGAAATTTTCTCTGGAATGGGTTTTGAAAGGAACTTTTATCAAGATATCGAGGATGGAGAACTAAATCACTCCATCATGAAATATCATGGCATTGTTGACAGTGAAATGAAATACGTATATCAAGAATAAGGAGGGAAAAAGATGTTAGCAAATGGAATAAAGCTTGGATATAAAGTTGGGGCTGAAACTACTTATACAAATTTAACTGGACTTCAGGAAGTCCCTGAATTCGGTATGGAACCTGAAAAGGTTGATGTAACTACACTTGATGATACTGTAAAGCAATATGAGTTTGGTATAGGTGATTACGGAGATCTAGAATTTACATTTAAATATGAAAATTCATCAGCTAACAGTCCTTATAGGATATTAAGGGAACTAGCTGATAATAAAACAGTAGCTGACTTTGAAATGACATTGCCAGATGGTACTAAGTTTAACTGGAAAGCCATGGTCAATGTTAAATTAAGCGGTGGAGGTGTAAATGCACCAATAACTTTTAAATTAACAATGGCTTTACAGAGCGAAATAACTGTAACAGATCCAGCATAATAGAGAGGGATATTCCTCTCTTTTTTATTTTTAATTAAGGAGGAATTAAAGTATGAAATATCATGTTATAAACATGGCAGGTAGAGAATTGAAATGCAGGTTAAACACACAAAATACTATAGCTGTTGAGAAAAAGCTTGGTGGAAAGAACATACTTAAGATTCTTATGGATGATCAGATTCCAAGTCTTGATATGGTTTTAAATATACTTCATGCTTCACTACAGGCGTTGGAGCATGGATATACTCTTGAAAAGGTTTATGAATTGTATGATGAGTACGTTGATGAGGGGAAGACCTATATTGACCTGGTTCCGGAACTTATCAATGTGCTTGAGGTAAGCGGTTTTTTCAAAAGACCTCCACAGGAGGAACAGAAGGATCAGGAGAACTAGAGGTAAATGAGAGTCAAAGAAAGCAATATAACAGTTTAACAGAAGCTATAGAAGATGTTTACCCAATAGCATTAGAGTGTGGTATATCTGCATTAGATTTTTGGATAATGACCTATGGAGAGGTACTGGATACTATAAGTGCCTATGTCAAAAAGGAGAAACAAAGGCAAAAGGAAGTAGCATCAAACATTTATACCCTAGCCTCTTTGATAAAGCTAGGAATAGGAAGCTTACTTGGCAAGGATGTACAGTATCCTTCTATAAATGAATTGTATCCTGGAATGTTTGATGAGGAAATAAAAAAGGCTCAGGAACAACAGGCAGAGAAAGAGCTTATCATCTGGAAGCAAAGGATGATTGAATATGCAGAATGGCACAATAACAATAGAAAGTGGGGTGAGAAGAAGTGACACTGGAAGAGTTGAAAGTAGTTATATCTGCTGAGACAGAACCCTTAAAACAACAGCTTAGCAAAATAAAGGATCAGATGAGCGGGCTTGAGAAAAGTACCAACCAAATAACATCAGGGATTAAAGGGGCTTTTAAAAAACTTTTAGCTGGAGTTATAGCCTTAAAAATAGGTCAGAAGATTGGACAAGCCATTACAAGCGGTGTAAGAGAGTCCTTAAAAGTTGAAGCAGCGATTCAGCAGATAAAAAGGATCATGGGGGAAAGCAGCAACCAGTTCTTAAAATGGGCTGAAACGCAGGCATTAGCATTTAATATGTCACAGGGGCAGGCTATAAGATATGGAGCAGTGTTTGGAAACTTAGTAAGTGGTTTTGCAAAGAATTCTCAGGAAGCTATGACCTATACGACTGACTTACTCAAAGCATCTTCCATAATTGCATCAAGCACAGGTAGATCTATGGAAGACGTTATGGAGCGTATCCGTTCCGGATTGCTTGGAAATACAGAGGCAATTGAGGACCTTGGCGTAAATGTAAATGTGGCCATGATAGAAAGCACAGAGGCCTTCAGAAAGTTTGCTAACGGCAAGTCATGGCAGCAATTAGATTTCCAAACACAGCAACAAATAAGGCTTATGGCAATTCTTGAGCAGACTACAAAGAAATATGGGGATACTGTTGCTCAAAATACAAGTTCACAGCTTCAGCAACTTGTTGCAATACTAGATAATGTAAGACTAAAACTTGGGCAGGCATTTACTCCGATACTTCAGATAATCCTTCCTGCTCTTACAGCTCTAGCTCAGAAACTTTATTATGTTACGGACATCATAGCTCAATTTTCTCAGGCCTTGTTTGGTAAGACAAATAACCAGGGTGGAGTGACACAAAAGCAGATACAAAACACAAATAATCAAGCTAAAGCAATGACCAAGCTTGGAAATGCTACCGAGAAGGCTGGTAAACAGGCAAAGGGGGCACTGGCTGGATTTGATGAAATAAATAGCCTTAGTAAAGGTTCATCCAGTGCGGGAGATGAAGGTACTGCTGGCCCAGTAGGAGGTGTAGCGAGTGCAGTTCCTGGCTTTGATACAGGGGGCTTTGCAAGTGCAACTACAGAGGTATCTGAAAAAGTAAAAAATATGGCTGATTCTATTAAAAAGGCTTTCAAGGATATTAGCAACACACTTAAGAAAAATAAAAATCAAATAGTATCTTCACTTTCTGGAATTGGAGCAGGTATAGGTACTTATCTGATAGGTACACATTGGGACGATATCATGAAGATAGTTCCTAAGGCTATGGAGGTAGCTAAAAAGGCATTAACATCAATCAATGGTCCTATTTTAGTTGCGTCAGTATTTGTAGCGTTATTCACTAAGGCTGTAATCGAACTATGGCAAGAAAATGAGGAATTTAGAGATAACATTATAAAGGCTTGGAACGGGATTAAAGATACTCTAAACAACATATGGAATATTGTTTTAAAGCCTATCTTTGACGCATTTGTTGATATGCTACTTGATATATACAACGAAGGTATAAAACCACTATGGGACAAGTGGAAAGAGTTTGTTAATCAGATTGTATTGTTAATGACAGATTTATGGAATAATGGCATGAAGCCTGTGGTTGATTGGATAGTAAAAACATTTGGACCTAATATTGTTGATACTTTTAAATGGTTATTTAACGAAATAAAAAGAGTTGTATTATTGATAATTGATATAGTATCAAATATTTTAGGCACATTTTCAGGTGTAATAAGTGGTGTTAGGCAAATATTTAATGGACTAATAGACTTCGTGGCTGGAGTATTTACAGGGAATTGGTCCCGAGCTTGGAATGGTATAAAAGAGATATTTAGTGGTGTATTCAACATCCTGAAAAGTATAGCAAGTGGCGTATTTAATTCTATAGGCGACATTATATTCTGGGTAGTAGACAGAATAAAATCTAATATTAGTGGAATTAAAAATACTTTTAGTGGTGTATTCAACAGCTTATATTCAATAATAAAAGCTCCGTTAAATAATGTGATTAGTGCTATTAATAATTCCCTTGGCAAAATTCGTATTGATATTCCTTGGTGGGTTCCAGGAATAGGCGGAAGGACATTTTCGGTTCCTAAGATTCCTTACCTTGCACAAGGTGGTTATGTAGGAGCTAACAATCCTATGTTAGCAGTAATAGGCGATAATAGGACAGAGGGTGAAATCGTTGCTCCTGAATCTAAAATATATGAACAAACGTATAGAGCTATAAAAGATGCGCTTGGTAGTAATAGCGGAGATAAAACGTTGGTTCTAAATTTAAATGTTGGTAATTCTACTATAGCAAGAATCGTAATTGATTCTCTAAGGGAATATGCAAGGCAGCATGGAGAAATACCTATACCAATATAAGGGAGTGGTAATATGCTGAAAGTGAACGGGGTGGTAATTGCCACTCCTAAAACTTTTAAGGTAACAATCAGTGATTTAGACGGAGAAAGTAACAGAAATGCAAAGGGAGAGCTTATAAGAGATAGGATTGCAGTAAAAAGAAAACTTGAATGTGAATGGCCTCCTCTTACTATGGCTGAAATATCTGCAATACTACAGGCTGTCAAGGATATATATTTTCAAGTAGAATACCCTGACCCAATGGAGGGTACCATGGTAACTAAAACCTTTTACGTAGGGGATAGGACTTCCCCAATGTATAGAAATAATAATGGGAATATACTTTGGGAAGGCTTAAGTATGAATTTTATTGAGAAATAGGGAGGAGGCATACAATGTACAACACGAGTTTAGACTTTAAAAACTATATAAAAATGCCATCACGTACCCTATCATCAAGATTAGTTGTAGGGTACAATACCTATACAGATACAGATATAGTAGATATGTCTTTAGAGAGTAACTTAGTCCCTGGGGAAGAATTTACCCTAGGGACTACTATTTGCAATAAGTTTGAAGCTACGATAATGACTAGTAATAATATATTGGCACTTAATGTAGTTGAGCCATATATAGGCTTAGATATCGGGGGCACAGTAGAGGAAGTCCCTCTAGGTGTGTTTATCGTAGATGATGTTAAGACTGTAAAAGGGACTAAACAGATAGTAGCCTATGACAACATGATTAAATTTGAAAAAGCTTATTTCAGCGATTTGGTTTATCCCGCAACTATACAAGCAGTTGCAACGGAGATATGTCAAAAAGCTGGAGTAAGCTTTAATTCTACTCTCCCAAACTATACTATAGATAAAATTGAAGGTAAAACCCTACGTGAAGCTATAGGAATAATAGCTGGTATATGTGGAGGATTTGCAAGGATAAATCGAACTGGAGCGCTTGAAATATTTGGGTTAACATCAACAGATATAAACATTACATCAGAAAACTTCTTTGGAAGTATAGAAAAGGCAGATAAGGATTTTACAATTAAAAAGATAACTGCCATACGGGAGGGCAACTCCACAATAAGCTCTGGAAGTGGTTTAGCCAGCGAAGAAGTTACTTTTAGTAACAATTTCATTACTCAGGCTCAATTAGATACTATCCTAACTACCTACAATAATTACAGCTATAGACCATTGAAATTAAACTGGCAGGGCAACCCTGCTCTTGACGTAGGCGATAAAATAACCATAACTGATATAGACAATACAGTATATACAATTCCAGTAATGCGATTAAAACTAACATATTCAGGAGGGCTAAAGAGTGAAATATCCTCCGTTGCAAAGAGTGATAGTAAAAGTGAATACAACTATAAGGGCTCTATAACTAAAAAAGTTGAAAACATAGTTACAGAGCAGGCTAATATTAAAGTACTTTTAGCAAAAAAAGCTACTATTGAAGATTTAAACGCAGTAAATGCTAGAATAGATAATCTAACAGTTAGTACTGCTATGATTGAAGATGCATCAATAACAAGCGCAAAGATACAAGATGGGGCAATTACTACCGCTAAAATAGGTGATGCTCAAATAACAGGAGCAAAAATAGCCAGTGCCACTATTGATACTGCGAATATAAAAGATGCAGCAATAACGAATGCAAAAATAGCAACAGCAGCAATAGAAACCGCAAATATAAAAGACGGTGCTATCACAAACGCTAAAATCGCAAACGGCGCAATTGACAATGCCAAAATAACCAATGCAGCGGTTGATACCGCTAATATAAAAGATGCAGCTATAACTACTGCAAAAATTGCCGTAGGTGCTATTGATACAGCACTAATCAAAGATGGTGCAATAGGCACAGCGCAGATTGCAGATGGTAGTATAACGGATGCTAAAATTGTTGGGCTTACAGCAAGCAAAATCACGGCAGGAACTATTGATGCTTCTGAAATAGAGGTTATCAATCTAAAGGCCGCAAATATAACTGTAGGCACAATAAATGGACATCAAATATCTGATGGAGCTATAACTGTGGAAAAAATAGCACAGGGAGCAGTGACAGGAGATAAAATTGCAGCTGGAGCTATAACAGCTGATAAAATTCCTGTAGGAACTATAACCGAGGAACAGGTTAATTGGAAAACACATTTATTATTCTAAGGGAGGGGTAATATGAGAAAGAAAAGAGAGCAAAGTATTGATTTTAAGCAGTTCATTAGTGATGTAATTGATGAGGCTTTAGATAAAAAATTTAAAGCGATTTTGGATGACATAACTTATAGAATTGGCGTACTATATGACGTCGCTAATGGTACAAGGGTAACCTCAACCGATTTAAATGTGGCGTTTCATGTTTTAGACGGTTTTTTGTTTGAAGATAATAAACCTACTCCAGGTTATGTACAATGGACAGACTGTAATATCGTTTACAAAGGAACAAAAGTAACTATTCAAAACGGTAATACAAATAAGAAATATATATGGTGGGATTATGATGCTAACCCAAATAACGTATTCCAGTGTTCTGATACTAAACCTACTCTAACAGATGACGACGTTTTAGTATGTGTAAATGAAGGTGGAATACATTATTTAACAATAGGTCAAGGGAAAATGAGGCATGGTGCAACTTTAGTAGATAGTTCGGTAGATTCAAATATAATTAAGGATAATGCAATAACTGCAACAAAAATATTAGATGGTGCTATAGGTGCCACAAAAATAGCATCGGGTGCTGTAGGAACAGCCCAGCTAGCAGCAAATGCAGTTGATAGCACAAAACTTGCTAATAGCGCGGTTACATCTGCGAAGTTAGCATCAGGTGCAGTCACCTCAGCTGCTATTGCTTCTGGAGCAGTAACTTCAAGCGCATTAGCATCAGGAGCAGTAACCTCTACTGCGTTGGCTTCCGGAGCAGTTAATACTACTCATTTAGCAAATAATGCTGTAGATGGTACAAAAATAGCATCGGGTGCTGTAGGAACAGCCCAATTAGCAAACAATGCGGTAGATAGTACAAAGTTAGCAGATGGTTCAGTAGTAAGTTCTAAAATTGGTGCAGGAGCAGTTGCAACAGATAAATTAAATTTAGCGCAACATCTACTATTCTAAAGGATGTGGTTTCGTGATACCTTCACTTTTTCTTAATATTAATCATCATTTAATAGATGGCTACCTTGTGCAGGATAATACCCCTGCACAAGGTTTTATTTCATGGTCAGATTTGCATATAACTTACAAAGGAATTACCTATAATATCCAAGATGGTTACACTAACTACAAATATGCCTGGTGGGATTACGATTATCCAAACAACTTAGTTGTTGGGGATACATTGCCTACATTAACAGATGATGATGTGCTGCTGTTTTTCAATAAAAATGGTATTCACATGACGATACCAAAAGCCACTGTTATTGATGGTGGTTTAATTGTATCAGAAAGCATTATGACTAATGCTATAGCTGCTAATGCTATCACCTCTGAAAAAATAGCTGCGGGTGCGGTTACTGCAAGCGAAATAGCCGCAAATGCTATACAGTCTATGCACATAGCGGCAGGTGCTATTACAGCTGATAAGATTGCGGCTAACGCTATCGGAGCGAGCGCTATAGCTGCTGGGGTAATTACTGGTGATAAATTAGTAGCAGATACAATAACCGCTAGAGAAATAGCCCCAAGAACGATTACAGCTAATGAAATAGCAACAAATACAATAACAGCGGCTAGTGGAGTAATAGCTGATGCGGCTATTACTACTGCAAAAATTGCTGATGGTGCTATAACAAATACTAAGATAGCTAATGCCTCAATAGATAACGCAAAAATAGCAAACGTAGATGCTTCAAAAATAACAACGGGAACGCTTGATGCAAATAGAATAGGTGCAGGAAGTATAACTGCTGATAAAATTTTAGTTGGAAACTTTACAAATTTAGTTGAAAATGGTGGATTTGAATTGGATAGTGCCGGTTGGTCATTACCCACAGGTGCAAGTATAGATACTACATCTCCACATACCGGAAATAAATGTTTGAAGATTACTGGTGGCGGTACAATAAGAGATGCTTTAAACAATACTAATTTAATAGAAGTTAAAGAAGGGGAAACTTATTATTTAGAAGGTTGGTATAAGTGTGATACTGGAACAAATGGAACTGGATATGTTTTGGGATTGTTTGTGTATGATAAAAATAAGTCAATAATTTCATATCAAGGTTTAGGTAGTACCACTACTATTACAACAACATGGACAAAGAAAACTGCGACATATACAATTCCAACTGGAGCTTGCTATATTAGACCTTGGTTATCTGTTCGTTCTGATTGCACTACAGGTGCATGGTATTTTGATGACTTTGTAGTTAGAAGAACGGTTGAAGGTTCTCTAGTTATTAATGGAACTTTGGATGCAAGTAAGGTGAATGTAATCAATCTTAATGCATCAAATATAACAACTGGCACTTTATCGGCGGACAGAATACAAGGTGGTACATTAGCGTTAGGTGGTGCATCAAACGCCAATGGTATTTTAAAAATCAAGGATAGTTCAGGCAATGACGTTGTTGTAGGGGATAATACCGGGATAGAGGTAAGTCATAGTGACGTAGGTACTAAAACAAGACAATCTGCCGATGGGTTTAAAATCATACGACTTTCCGATGATGAAACTATTGGCGACTTTTCACTTGATACTAATAATGATAGCAAGCTAAATATTGGGTCAATCAATGCAAAAAAGATTTATAGCCCAAATATTATAACCATTCTACCATCAACTGTAACTTACTATGTAAATGGTGACACTGGTAATGATAATAACCCAGGCACATCTTCGCAACCTTTTAAATCAATATATAAAGCATTAAGTAAAATAGATAAATTTATACCATATGGTACAACTGCTTATATCTATGTATCTGGAACATGTAACAGTGAGCCAAACGGTCTTGTTGTTATAGATGGATATATGGGTGGAGGCTCTCTCCAGATTATTGGAGACAGAAACGGGACACTTAACGGTGCAATGAAGTTATATAACAATACATGCTTTATATCTCTTGATGGCGGACGAACTTCCTATAATTCTGGTAGGGGCTTTTATGTAAGAACACAATCAAATAGTGGTTATAATACTCCCATTGATGTTCTTAGGTGTTCAGATGTGTATATAAGAGGAATATCAATGTATGGACAAGGATTGCCTACATGGTGTGCAGGAGTATATTTTGGTGGTGCTAAAGGTTATATAGAACTTTGTGATATAAGTAATACGTATGTAGCGGTTTCTGTGGATTATGAGAGTCAAGTTTTATATTACGATTGTATAGGTAGTAATAACGGTTACTCTATTCTGGTCAACCATGGTAGTTATTGTGGTATAAACAGTAATGGTGGTAATGTTTCCATTGCTCAATATTCAAATTCAGATGTATGGGTTGGAAACGGTTCAACACTTGTCAAAAATGCAACATTTACTCAATATGCTAGCCAGATTAACCCACCTGCTACACAAACTTATACAAAAACTTATACTGCAACTGCTACAAAGTCCTGGAGAGATTCTGGATATGGCTGGCGAAGTGATAACAATTATATCTATCAAGGAAACTATGGATACGGTACACACAGAGGGTTCGCATACTTTGACTGGCAGACTATTAGGAATGACCTTGCAGGAGCAACTATAAATTCTGTATCAATCTATCTACAAAGGCGAAATTCAGGTGGAAGTTCGGCGGCACAAAACATCCATATATATACGCATAATTACGGTTCTTATACTGAAGGATATGCCCTAGGAACAGATTTGGGTATAGTTGGAAGTTTGGCATGGGGTGAAGGCAAATGGTTCAATGTATCTACTACTCTAGGTACTATGCTACGAGATGGGACAGCAAAAGGATTTATGATATATAACGGAACAGACCCATACGTCATTTGTGAAACAAATGCGCAAATGTCAATAACTTATACAAAATAAATTTAACGAGGTGAATGATAATGATTAATGAAATCGTAAGACTTGAAGATAGTTTTTCCATGGCAGATATAAATGGTAATGAGTATGTAGTATTGAGAATGGATTGTACAATTACAAAGGGAAGGTCGTGCTTTATGTCATTTGATATATTGCATGAACAGGGCTACCAAAATAACAAGGATGTATGTATGCAGAAAATGGCAGAGTTCAAAGCAGTATGTGAAGCTAAAGCCAAAGAAATGGGTGTAGATATAATTTAATGCGCGGAGGTGCAGCATGGAGAGTGAAGTAATCAAATTAGCAATGTCACAAGGTTTATGGGCAGTACTCTTTGTTGTACTGCTTTTTTATGTGCTCAAAGAAAACTCAAAGCGTGAAAGTGAGTTAAGGGCCATCATTGATAAGTTGACAGATAAATTTGAGGACATCAAGAAGGAAGTTGAAGAAATCAAAATTAGAATAACAGGGAGGTAATATTATGTTCAAAGTTTGCATTGACCCCGGCCATGGTGGAAGTGACAGGAGTAACAGAGGCCCAAGCTGTTACGTTGAAGCAGATGGCGTTTTGGCCATAAGCAAATATCTAAAAGAGGAACTTGAGTCTACAGGACAATTTCAGGCGATTCTGACGAGGGACAGAGACAAGACACTCACACTCACTGAAAGAGGAAGGATAGCAGCCAGAAACAAAGTGGATCTTTTCATATCCCAGCACACCAACGCCGGTCCGAAAGGAGCTGGAGGAACAGAGGTTTACTACTCCGTTGATATTCCTGGGGACAGGGAGCTTGCTGCAAAACTATCGGCAGCAGTAGCTCAGGTACTTGGTATCCAGGATAGAGGCGCAAAGACAAGCGAAAGTACAAGGTATCCTGGAGAGGATTATTATACGGTAATAGATAAGGCCCAGGATGGCGGAGTTCCCCATGTACTCTTGATAGAATCTGCCTTTCATTCAAACCCTGATGAAGAAAGGCTCCTTCTTCAGGATGAAAACTTGAGGAAGATTGCACAGGCGCAAGCGAAGGTTATATGTGAGTTTTTTGGAGTACAATATTCACAGCAAGCAAATGTTTATATAGTTCAATCTGGAGATACTCTCTGGGGAATAGCACAGAAATTCAAAACTACCGTTGAGGAAATTGTAAAGCTAAACAGTATTAGCAATCCAAGTCTCATACATCCAGGACAAGAACTTATAGTTGGTAGTATAGAAGTTGATAAGGTTCAACCAGCTCCACAACCTGAGAATGGGGATGAGAAAGTTAGAGAACTGCAGCATATACTCAATATGCTTCATATCACTGATACAAACGGCAAGGTATTAGTAGAGGATGGATTGTATGGACCAGCTACAACATCAGCGGTTAAAAAGTTCCAGGGTATAGCTGGTATTCAGGTCGATGGTTCAGCAGGGCCTCAAACGATGGGAGTTATCAAGCAGATACTTGCAATGCCTGTAACAAAGAGAGGCTCAAAGGGGGCTGTAGTACGATACATCCAGTTTAGAGTTGGAGTCGGAATAGATGGCATCTTCGGGCCAAAGACAGAGGCAATAGTTAAGAAGTTTCAGAGTGCCAATGGACTCGTGGCAGATGGTATAGTTGGCTCAAAAACATGGAAAGAACTAATAGGTTAAGGAGGATATATTATGAATATATTATCATTAATAATTATAGCCCTTATAGGTGAAGCCGTATGGGAGACACTTAAAATGACATGGCAGCAGGGTAAGGTAAGCATAGATAGAATAGGGGCCTTAATAATTGGCCTTCTTCTTGCTCTTGGTACAGGACTTGACCTTATGGCTATGATAGGTGTCCCTATGAAGGTTCCTTATGTAGGGATGATATTAACTGGGCTTCTCATATCCAGAGGAGCAAATTTTGTGCATGATATATTGGCAAGTATCAATAACATACAGCAGAATACAAAATAATTTTAGCCCTGGGGAAACCCGGGGTTTATTTTTATTTTTTGCAACCTATGAGCAAATTTTGATAAAAAAAAGAAAAAATTACATAAAAATCATTGACATATTTTACTACATGTAGTATAATATAATTAAAGGAAGGAGGTGAGGAAATGAAGTTGGTTGACAAAATAAAAGAAGTCGGCAAAGTGATGGACGCACTTACCGACTTGGCTTTAAAAGTAGGCACCCTACTTACAGTAATAAAAATGATAGTGGATAGCCTACGATAACCGAGGGGAGGAAACTCCCCTATCTAAGATAAATATATCACTTAAACCAACTTCAATCAATATGAAAGAAATAAAAATTATATTATCAACTTTAATTAAAATAATATGGTTTTTAATTGTAGTTGTAGGCTTATTTGTATTATTTACTAAATAAGGTGGTGACACTATGGCAGAAAAATCAAAGCAGACGATAGCCAACCAAAAATGGGAAGCTAAAAATAAAGAGTATGCAAACTATTTGAAGTTAAGAACAAGTGCAAGAAGTTTTATCAGAAATAAGGCTACTCTTGAGGATATTGAAGAATTAAAGCAGCTTGTAAAAGAAAGGGAAGAGTTTTTAAAAAAAGGTGAGTAATTGTTGCCCTGGTACTGTCGAAAGGCTGGTGCCAGGGCTTTTTTATTTTTTGGAGAGAAATATAAAAAAATGTTGAAAATTATGGTAAATGGGATTAAAATAAAAAAGAAACTACTGCGACGGCTAAATCAGCAGTAGTTTTCTATGCACATGTATTTCCAAGCAACTTTACCTCCATTGTACAATAATGTGCTTGGTAATACAAGATTGAATGGAGGAAAATAATCTTATGATACCTAAAGTCGAGGTAATTTTGGGGAAAGTTGGGACTGGAGTAACTGAACCATTGCATGGAATCATTGATAATAATCACGTTATTATTAAAACTTTTAATAACGAAGAATCAAATAGGGTTTTAATAAATGAATTTGTTAGTCATAGAATGGCAAAGGCTTTAAGTTTGCCAATACCTGATGGTGGTATTTGTTTGATAGATAAACAAACAAAGATAGATGAGAGCTTATGCTTTCAAGAGGAAAGATATGGTTTAGGTTTTTACACAAAGAGACTTGATAAAGTTACAAATATTGTAAGTTCTCCTTTGTTACTAAGTAAATATATTGCTAATAAAGATGACTTTATTAAAATAATACTATTTGATAATTTAATATATAATAAAGATCGACATAAAGGTAATGTGCTTATTAATATTGGCAAAAAAGGTAATAATAAATTGTATATAATAGATCACACACATGTATTTAATATTGGAGCTCTATGGGATAAATATCAACTTAAAAGAATGATTGATAGTGAGGACTATAATTCAGATGAAGTTATGCAATATAATGAGGCAGTTTATAACTTATTGATTGAAGCAATTACTATTGATAAAGATGGAATACTTAAATTAGCAGAAAACTTTAAAACCATACTCAGTAAAGATTTTTTGCAAAATTTGGTTAGAGATATACCTGATGTATGGAATATTGACGAAGAAGAGAAAACAATGTTGTTTAATTACTTATTTTACAGGGTAAAAAATATAGAAAATATATGTAATGTAATATATAATTATATAAGAAATAGGTCCAGGAGGTGGTAAAGGTGAAAGTATTGTTTTCGGTATTAAGTTATTATCCATCATTTATAACAAATAAATCAATCAATGTTGGAATACTGTTTCATAATATTGATAATGATGTTAGAATTTTAGAAACCACTAATAACTGGGCTAGAGTTAGGAATTTTGATGATGAAGTTGATATAGAATACCTAAAGTTGATTCTAAAAGGTATAAAAGAAGAAATAAGTAATGAAAATCTTTTTAATTATAAAGAAAAGTTTAATTTAAAGAAGTATACTCACTTTTTTGTAAATGAATTAAAGTTTTCTGATATAGTATCTGTAAATACTGATAATTTTGAGAATTTTGTATCTGAAACTAAAAAAATATTTTTAAGATTCGATTATGATAAAAAAGATAGACCTACTCATCAGCAACAGTTAGCGTATATTAAGAACTTATTAAAAGACAATGAGGTTGAGTATACAAGCAGGCAAATAGAAGGTGCCTATAGAGAAAATATATCTTTTGATTATATTATTGATGGATATGCATTTAAGTTATTTACTTTTGAAAATAAAAACTTAAACAAATTGGTATCTTCTGCTAAAAGTTGGGCTTATACAGCAGAAGAAATGAAAGATGTATATAAGACTATTTTTATATACGATATTGAATTAGAGAACAACGAATACTTTGAGGCAATTTTAAAAATATTATCTAAATCTGCATACAAAGTTGTGAAAATGAATGAAGCAATAGACTTTATTTTAAAACTTAAAGCTAATGGATTTAAAAGGGATAGTTTTTTAAGACAAAATATTATAGCTGAGTCTGTAAATAAATAGTCAATTGAAGAAAAAGGTGTCCAGCTCCAGCTGGCTTCTTTTGTATCGTACATAAAAGAAATAAAGCTCCAAGAGTCCCAGCCACTACTCCTGGGCTTTATTTTTGTATTTAATTTACTCCTTTTACCCTCTTCTTGGCCAAACCCGATACCGCCTAATCGCCTCATACAGCCCGTTTTTGAACCTTAGCCAATGTATTATACCTCTCAAAAAACTTACAAGCAGGAATTTCCATATAAACATAGAATAATTCATATATTACTAATGAGGGGTGATGGGGTTGGCTGTTAAGAATAGGTTACTTGAAATACGTTTGAAGATGGGGTTTAAGAAACAAAAGGATTTTGCTGATTATTTAGAGGTTCCTAGGAATCAATATAATAGATATGAAAATAATACTAATCAACCTTCCATAGAGGTTTTATATAGAATATCCAAGAAGCTCGGTTGTACACTGGATGAGCTTGTCTACGATGAAGAAGAGCCATAGGCTCTATTTTTTTATGTTCAAAATTCCAAAAGAGTATAAAAAATAAATTAAAGTGGAATAAATTCATATAAATATTAATAAGTATATACTAAGACATACAAAATGAGGTGGTTAAGTATATAAAAATATTAAAAAGGGGGTAAAAGTATATATGATTATCGGGGTTGATGCTGGGTACTATGCAACAAAGACCAGTGAGGGTATTATATTCCCCTCTAGGATAACCACACAAGAGAGTATTATCGGAGATGGCTGCAGCATTATGATAGGAGGTAAAAAATACACAGTTGGAGAAGGAGAGGTAACAGTTGAACTTAATAAGATTAATCAAGAACTCACTAAGGTATGTATCCTATATGCCTTGGCAAAGAGTTCGGATGATAGTGAGTTTTCAATTGTAACAGGCCTCCCGGTGGGGCAATACTCAAAACAAAAAGATGCACTTAAGAATATGCTCCTAAGTAGTAGATTCAATGATGTTCAGATAGGTAACCAAAAGAGGCTTATTCTGATAAGAGATGCAGAGATATTTCCACAAGGAGCCGGGGCCTTATTTAGTACAAATATAGAAGGTGAAGCAGTCCTTGTTGATATCGGAGGACGTACAGTGGATATATGCCTCTTTGAAATGGTAAACGGAAAGAGAAAGCTCACAAAGTACAGTACAATCCTTGAAGGCACCTTAAGTCTATACAGCAAGGTTGTACACCTTATCAACAGCAAATATGAAACAGGATTGAAATTAGAAGATGGCGAGAAGATCCTTAAGAGTGGACTGGAAATATACGGAGAGAAGCAGGATTTAAGTTTTCTTAAACCTGTAATAGAAGAACATACAGAGGCGATATTTAAGGAACTCACACTTAATTATCCTATTAAGACTACAAATGTTGCTCTGGCAGGTGGTGGAGCTTACCTGCTGCAGGGAATATTCCAGAAGAGGATACCAAGTAGTAGGCTTATTCCTGATGCTCAGTTTGCGAATGCAAACGGTTTTAGGAAGGTGGGTGAAAGCTTGTGGCAAAGATTTTAGTTAGTTTCAAACAGAAGGAAATGCACTTATATGAGTTGGTTAAGGCACAAGGGGACCAATCCAACTTTGTGAAAGATGCTTTGAAATTCTATTTGGAACACAAAAACAACAGTGCCCCAGCTGTGAAAACCGAGGCAACTATAAAAAGTGATGAAATTTTAGATATTCTCAGTGGGGTGTAGTACCCCTAAGATGCTTTAGCAAATGCTTTTGCTAAAGCATATGCGAGCCTGTGAAAAAATATTCCTGTTTTATTGAAATAACATTGCTATTTTTGCCAATAATGAAGATAAGACTATAAAAATTAATCCGATACCAAAGTCAACAAGCATGCTATCAACTCCTTTATTTGGAGTATTGACATTAAAGGGGGTTTTTATTCATGTTCTTAATATTTGCAGTGTTATCATTAATCGCATTAACCACGGGTGCTTGGTTTATTCTGAGAGGAATTTATAAGGGATTTAAGGGGAGGTTTTTTGAATGAAGGGGTTTGATAATTTCTTCGATAAAATATATTCAATATTGACGACACTGGTTTATGGGATTAGCAGAATAAGTTGGATAGCCCTTGTTACTATGCTCTGTATAAGTGGAATTTTATTGTTAATCGGTAATGAACATGCGGCTAGGAAGCTGTGCAGGAACGCGCTTTACGGTTTTGGATTAATTCAACTGGCCAATATGCTCCTGTAGGTGATGCTATGAAACTCCAGATAATACCGGATATTAATATTGATAATACTAAAGTCTTAGGCATGATTGAAAATATACATTTCTATAGACCACTTTTACAAAGAATTCAAAGAATGAAGGGTTCAATCACAATAGAAAAGCAGTATTACTTTGCATATGAAATTCTCATTTCAAAAGATAACGTTTCATTCTATCTGATCTTCGATGATAAACTTAAGGATAATATAGAAACAGAGTTGAATATATGCTGGAAGAATGCAACATATAAGCCTACGAAAGATGTATTTTGTTTTCAATATATTAGAGAATTGGAGTTAGCTGAGCATTATTTCTTATCACTAAAGACAGATTTACGTGGGGAGTATCCTTTATCGAACATCATTGAAACACAAACAATATTAAGAAATGATGAAAAGATATTAATTAGGCTTGAACTACATCCCGTAAGCTATACATGGTACCGGGAAGTAGAAGAGTGTATTAAAGACTTTGAAAAGGGTAAAATGACTTTAAAATCAACATTAACACCAAAGGAGATAGGTTTTAAACTTGCTGAGGCAGCTCTGGATGTTTTATATTTTGCAATGGATTTCGTAAACGACTTAATAACAGATATACCACTTCAGCATGAAAAAATAACGAATAGTAAGTATTCAAAGTTATTCAGAACAGGGTTAAGTAAAGATACTAAAACAAAATCTAAATACAATGGATACTTAACACGCATAATTGTAAGTACAAATTCAATTAGGAAAGAAATGCTGTTTAGAAACATTGAAAAAGCTTTCAATTCAATGGCCGGAGATAATAAGTTTATAATGGTTGATAAAAGTAACTATGACAATATATTGTGTTCAAAGGAAATAGCACAAATCATGCAAATGCCAACTAAGCATTACCAGACTATATATAAAATAAATAACATTGATAACAGAGAAGTAGATATTCCGAAGGAGCTCCAGGGAGGGGTTATCCCTGTGGGTACTGCAGAACAGAAAGGTAAAACGATATCCGTCTCCTGGCCACAGGATAAAAATATATGTGCGCTACCTAAAATAATCATTGGTCCTCAAAATGCTGGCAAATCAAGTTATACAGAAAATTTTGTAGTAGGTACCCACAAAGCTGGTGATGCAAATATCGTCCTGGATTATATCCAAGACTGTGAACTATCTAAATCTATAGAAAAGTATATACCAGCTAACGATATCAAAATTATAGATATATCGGACCAGACTAAATTATTTGCCCTGGCATATACCGAAGCTTCAAAACAAATAACAGAAGAATCTTCAGCATGGGATAGGCTTAGAATCGCAAACTTATTAAGCAGCCAAGTTGAGTATCTTATCAATTCAATTACAGATGAAACTACAGGAGAACTTACAGCCCCTATGCTCAGGTATTTGTATGCTGCCGCCATGGTTGTATTTATCCACCCGAGCAAAACTATCGACGCTGTATTTCAGACCCTGCGGAAATGGCAGGTAAGGAATGAATATATCAGACAGGCAAAATATTCAGGGTGTTTCCGGGATGATGACGAGATATTTTACGACTTAGATGAGTTACATGAGCGAGATAAAAACGGAAAAATTATAGGTACCAGGGAGAGTCTTATAATCGGCATACTGAACAGGATAACTGCATTGAATAAAAACATCTATGTCAAGGCAATGCTTAAAGCGGCACCAAACAATGACATTGATTTTATAAAGTATATTGAAGAAGGCAAAACAGTTCTGGTGAGGATTCCCCAGACAGTATTCCCCGATGTGAAAATAAGAGACACCTTAACAACCTACTTTATGAGTCGTATATGGCTTGCAGTACAGTTGAGGAAACAGAAAGATAATAGATTGTGTCACGTAATCATTGATGAAGTACATCAGATACCTACATGTGCTAATTTTATTAAAAATCATATTACTGAATTTAGAAGGCACCGGTTAGGTACTTTGTTTACAGTACATTACCTAAAACAGTTTAGGTCCTTAATGGATGCTGTCAAATCCGTCGGGACCTCATATATGCTTCTAGCCGGAACAGAAAAAGAAAACCTCAAAGCACTTGAAGAAGAGTTAAAACCATTTACGATAGAGGAAGGGCTAAACCTTAAATCATTTTACAGCTTAAATATTATTAACTATGGGAATCAGTATGCAAAGTTTATATCAAAACTTCCACCGCCGATAAAATAGGAGCTAGAGAGCTCCTTTTTTTATGTTGACAACATAATGACAACGCACGAACTTCAACGATATGATATGAAATGATACGAAATAGTATATTAAGATTGTGAAAAGCATTGAAAAATCTAACTCACTGATATAAGAAAATATGACATGATACAAGCTGATATATAGGAAATATGGTTCGGGACCATGAGGTCGCAGGTTCGAGCCCTGTCACCCCGACCAGTAAAGGAAGATGGCTTCGCTTTGCGAAGCCATCTTCCTTTATATATGTCTTTCTCTTCTTCTGTAGCTATATATCAAAAATCCTATCCAGCCGATAATACCTGCAAGGCTTACAAGCTGAGCAGCTCTCAGGGGACCCACCATAAGGCTGTCGGTTCTTAGGCCTTCTATAAAGAATCTTCCAATTGAATAAAGGCCTATATAGGAAAAGAGAACCGTTCCATCCCTTTTAGACCTTCTTAATATGATGAGAAGTATGAAGAATACAACAAGGTTCCATAGGGACTCGTACAAAAACGTAGGATGCCAGTACTGGCCTTCTATAAACATTCCTTTTTGTATAAACTCGGGAAAATGACTTATGAATTCACTGGACACAGGATCGCCGTGGGCTTCCTGGTTAAAGAAGTTTCCCCATCTTCCGATGGCCTGGGCGATTATTATAGATGGAGCAGCCACATCAGCATATTTAATAAGGTTTATGTTTTTATATCTCGTATACAGATAGGCAGCCAATATGCCAAATATAAGCCCTCCATGTATTGCAAGGCCTCCCTGCCTTATGTTGAATATGTCAGCAAGGTTATCCCTGTACAGGTCGAATTTGAATATTACATAATACAACCTTGCCCCTATAATGCCTGCAGGTATAGATATGAGAAGGATATCTAAAAGCCTATCATAGCTTATACCCTTTATCCTGGATGTATGGGAAGCTATAAGAATTCCTATAAGCATTCCTGAAGCTATAAGTATTCCATACCATCTTATACCAATACCAAATATAGAGAAAGCAATGGGATTCATATTCAGCACTCCTTTTTAACTTGTTTTGGGCTATTTAAACATAACTATACAATATATTATAAACGTATGGATTGTATATTGAAATATAAAATATATGTTAATTTATTTTGTAGGTTTTATCCTCTAAAAACGCTGCGATAAAAAATATATTTCATTCACCAGTATGCTAAGCAAAGAAGTTCTAAGGCTTGAGATTTGAAAAATCAAGAACTTTCGTTAAACTTGCCTCTCTTAAGTCACGAAAGTTCTAGGATTTTTCTGCATCCCTTCGCCTGGAACTTCTAATTGCCCGCTTTATGTGAATTTCATATATTTTTTATCTCCGCTTTCTTGGCAGAAAAAGCAAAATATTGTCAAATTAATTGCGACATTATTATATGCAAAAAATAAAATGGCTCCATGGAGAGGGATTGAACCTCCAACCCGACCTTTGAACTGTCGGTTTGCGATAAAAAAAAATTTAAAATTAAAACGCTGCTGGCTTTCCAGCAGCGTTTAACTAGGCCTTGTTTAAATACATTTCCCCTATTCTGTAAACGTCCCCTGCGCCCATGGTAATTAAGAGGTCGCCGGGCTTTAGATTTTCCTCAAGATAATCAACTATTTCTTCAAAGCTCTTTATATAAATTGAATCAATACCCTTCGCAGCTATGGCATCATTAAGCATTGATGAATTTACAATTCCATTATCCCTTTCCCTGGCAGCGTATATGTCAGCTAAAATAAGCTTATCAACACCATAGAAGGCTTCGGTAAATTCATTAAAGAGGGTTATAGTTCTGCTGTAGGTATGGGGCTGAAATACGCAGTAGAGTTTTCCTGTGTGGCTAAAGTTCTGTGCTGCCTTTATCGTAGCCTTAATTTCCGTTGGATGGTGTGCGTAGTCGTCTATAACTGTAACTCCATTTTTTTCACCCAGCTTGTCAAACCTTCTGTGGGTTCCCACAAATTCCAAAAGGCTTGAAGCTATAATGCCCTTATCCACTCCGAGAAAATGTGCAGCAGCAATTGAAGCGAGGGCATTTAAAATGTTATGCTCTCCCGGAACTTTGAGGGCGAAATCACCGAAAACTTTCCCATTATAGAGAACGGTAAAGGAGGCACAACCTCTAGAGTCATATTTAATATTTCCTGCAGTATAATTTCCCTTATTGATTCCATAGCTTATTGTATTACAATTTACCTCATCCATTATTTTAGCAGCCCTCTCGTCCTCAGCACAGCCTATTAGAAGACCATTTTCAGGTATGAGGTTAGCAAACCTTAAAAAAGTATCGTATATATCATCTATATCCCTGTAATAATCGAGATGATCTGCATCAACATTAAGAATTATTCCTATGTATGGATAGAATTTTAAAAAGCTTCCCTTATATTCGCAGGCTTCGGTGATAAAGTATGGGCTTTTTCCAGGCCTTGCGTTTCCTCCAATTGCATCAACTTCTCCACCAACGAGTATAGTAGGATCAAGTCCTGCCTTTAGAAGTATCAAGGAAAGCATTGATGTGGTAGTTGTTTTTCCGTGGGTTCCAGCAACTGCAATGCTTTTAGAATATTCTTTCATTATATATCCTAAAAATTCTGCCCTGTCGTAGGTAGGAAGGTTTAGCCTTTTAGCCTCCTGATATTCTGGATTATCCTCCCTAATGGCGGCGGTATAAACTACAATATCTGCACCGTGTACATTTTCAGCATTATGGCCTATATGAACCTCTGCTCCCATTCCCTTTAGTTTATTTGTTATCCTGGATTCAGATCTATCCGAGCCTGAAACTTTATATCCATATATTAAAAGTATTTCTGCAAGGCCGCTCATGCTTATTCCGCCAATTCCTATAAAGTGAACCCTTTTACCTGCGTCTTTGTGTAGATTGAACATATTATCACTCCTACAAAATGCTTATTAACATTATAGACAAAAATATTATAACATAATACATAAGCTGTCAGGTAAAAATATAAACTTATATTTAATAGTAGATGCGGTGTTTTGTATTTTAAATAAAACGGGAGCTTGCCATATAGTGGTTGAAAATAAATCATTTTTAAACTAGAATGAATATTAAAGGGAAAAAATATGATAAATATTCGTATTTTTAACATTATATTTTAGAATATGTATAAAATTTTACTAATATGACAAATATATTAAATAATGGATAGGAGTGGTATTTTGGAACGCCTGCAGAGAAAAGAAAGAGTAGCAGCCATAGTTAAAATACTATCAGACAACCCTAACAAGGTTATTAGCCTTGGATATTTTTCTGAGCTTTTTTCAGCTGCAAGATCTACCCTTAGTGAGGATATAGCTATAGTTAAAAGGGTTATTGAAACACTTGAGAGCGGCAGAATTGAAACTTTAGCAGGGGCCTCAGGAGGAGTAAAGTATATACCTGGCATGGCTAAAAGGGCTGAAGAGGAATTTTTGCAGGAGCTATGCTCAATGCTTAAAAATCCTGAACGAATAATACCCGGGGGATTTTTGTATATGAATGATATAATTTACTCTCCTGAGATATCAAGTAAGATAGGGACAATTCTTGCAGGCTATTTTATAGATAGAAATCCGGATTATGTACTTACGGTTGAAACAAAGGGAATTCCAATTGCAATTATGACTGCCAGGGCATTAAACGTTCCACTTATTATAGTGAGAAGGGACAGCAAGGTTACTGAAGGTTCTACTGTAAGTATAAACTATGTTTCAGGATCCTCTAAAAGGATACAGACAATGAGTTTATCCAAGCGTTCGGTTAAAAAGGGAAGCAGATGTATATTTGTTGATGATTTTATGAAGGCCGGAGGAACTGCTGCTGGTATCATAGACCTTATGAAGGAATTCGACAGCACCGTTGTCGGTATAGGTGTTCTTGTTGAAGGTGAAGCACCTGTAAAGAAGCTTGTACAAAATTATGTATCGCTTATGAGGCTTGAATCGGTGAACGAGGAAAAGGGAGAGGTTATTATTTATCCCTCCAATATCGGGGTAGTTCGTTAGAAGTCAAAAAAATAAAAGATTTTGAAATTTTTAGAAGGAAATTTTAAAAAGATGAAGAATATATTATTAAGCAACTGGAAGGTGGTGAAAGCATGCAAATTACCGATGTAAGGGTAAGAAAAATAACAAACGAAGGCAAGATGAAGGCAATTGTTTCAGTAACATTCGATAATGAATTTGTTGTACACGATATCAAGGTAATAGATGGGCAGAATGGTCTTTTCATTGCAATGCCAAGCAGGAAGACACCGGATGGTGAATTTAAAGACATTGCTCATCCAATAAACACTGAAACAAGGGAAAAGATTCAATCAGCAATACTTGCAGAATATGAAAAGGCAAAGAACGCTGCTGATACCGAAACATCAGGGGAATAAAAAGGGAGTCTCAAGGGGCTTCCTTTTTATTTTTTATTGTGATGAAGGCCTTGTTATGATAGAATATTTCGAAAATATGTCAGTTTTGCTTTTTTGACCTAATATAATTGAATTAAATTGTTTGTTGCAATATAATATAATAGGTTAAAATTTGTGAAAATATATTATTTGAGGTGCTGGAGATGGAAAACTGTTATGGTCTTGTACTTGCAGCGGGAGAAGGCAAGAGAATGAAATCAAAGCTCCCGAAGGTTTTACATAAAGTATGTGGAAAGGCTATGATCGATCACGTCATAAACGCACTTATGGGCGCAGGAGTAGAGGACTTTCAGGTTGTTGTAGGGCATAAAGCCGATGAAGTAAAGGCATATCTTGGAGATAATATAAAAACCTCCTATCAAAGTGAGCAGCTTGGAACAGGGCATGCTGTAATGTGCAGCAGAGATTTTTTAAGAAACAAGGAAGGCACAGTAATAATACTTGCAGGGGACGCTCCTCTTATAACGGCCGAAACCATATCCAAGGTTTTTGAATATCATAACAGCAAAGGCTACTCAGCAACGGTCCTAACCGCTGATACAGAAAATCCAGAAGGTTTTGGAAGAATAGTAAGGGATGAGCATGGAGATATTAGAAAAATAGTAGAACATAAGGATGCATCTCATGAAGAAAGGCTAATCAAAGAAATAAATTCAGGAACATACTGCTTTAATATAAATGATTTATTAAATGCCCTTAATAAACTTACAAACAATAATGCCCAGGGGGAGTATTACTTAACGGATGTTATTGAAATACTTAAAAATGAAGGCAGGAAGGTTGGAGCATATAAATCAAGCTTTACAGAATTTATGGGTGTAAATACAAGGGCTCAGCTTTATGAAGCAAATGAGGTCATGAGAAAGAGAATACTTATGAAGTTAATGCTTGATGGGGTGACCATAATAGATCCGTCATCAACATATATAGACGATGGCGTTGTTATTGGAATGGATACAATTATTTATCCTGGAACTATAATAGAGGGAAAAAGCGTAATTGGTGAAGACTGTGTTATCGGTCCAAACAGTAGAATAGTCGACAGTGAGATTCAAAATGGTGTAGAGGTACAATCCTCTGTGGTTCTTGAAAGCAAAATAATGGATAAAGCAAAGGTTGGGCCATTTGCTTATATAAGGCCTGGCAGCCAGATAGGTAAAAAGGTAAAGATAGGTGATTTTGTTGAAATTAAGAAGTCTGTAATAGGCGATGGAACTAAGGTTTCACATCTCACATATATAGGTGATGCAGAGGTTGGAAGTGACTGCAACTTCGGGTGTGGTACAGTCGTTGTGAACTATGATGGTACAAGAAAGTATAAAACAAAGATAGGCAATCATGCTTTTATTGGATGTAATACAAACCTGGTTGCTCCTGTAGAGCTGGGAGATAATGCCTATGTAGCAGCAGGTTCTACAATAACTGAGGATGTACCCGAAGGGGCACTTGCAGTGGCAAGATCAAGGCAGGTTAATAAGGAAGGCTGGGTAGATAAAAAAGGCATATGGAAAAAATAGTATAGGAGGATTACTTATGATTACACATGGAAAAAACATAAAAATATTTTGTGGAAATGCCAACCCGGAACTGGCAAAGGAAATTGCTGACATTATCGGTATTAATGTAGGAAACGCAGAGGTTGGTAATTTTAGCGATGGAGAAATATCTATAAACATCAATGAAACTGTAAGGGGAGCAGATGTGTTTGTTGTTCAGCCAACATGCGCACCTGTAAACGACCACCTTATGGAGCTTCTTATAATGATGGATGCCTTTAGAAGGGCTTCTGCAGGAAGAATAACAGCGGTTATTCCATACTATGGTTATGCAAGGCAGGACAGGAAAGCCAAGGCCAGGGATCCAATTACAGCAAAGCTTGTTGCAGATTTAATTCATGCAGCAGGAGCAGACAGGGTTCTTACAATGGATCTCCATGCTGCTCAGATACAGGGATACTTTAACATTCCCGTTGACAACCTTCAGGGGGAACCTATACTTGCAAAGTATTTCCGAAACCTTAATATACCTGATGATGAACTCGTTGTGGTTTCACCTGACATAGGTGGAGTTACAAGGGCTAGAAAGTTTGCGGATAGACTTCATGCACCTATTGCAATAATAGATAAGAGAAGGCCAAAGGCAAACGTTTCTGAAGTTATGAATGTCATTGGTGATATAAAGGATAAGACGGTAATAATGATAGACGATATGATAGATACAGCAGGAACCATTACAAATGGGGCAAAGGCCCTTATGGAACTTGGGGCTAAAGAGGTATATGCATGTTGCACGCACCCTGTTTTATCGGGCCCTGCGGTAGAGAGAATACAGAATTCAGTTCTTAAGGAAGTTGTAGTTTTGAATACGATACCTCTTCCAGAGGCCAAGAGAATAGATAAGATAAAATCCTTATCTGTAGCTCCAATATTTGCTGAGGCTATTAAGAGAATATATGAGGATCTTTCAGTAAGTAAACTCTTTGAATAAAAAGCTTCGGGTGTTTGACCCGAAGCTTTTATAATATTTTAAATGGTTTTCAACATAGAAAACTCGATACCATTAATTTTGATACCATATATCCAATTTGTAAACTTAATTTTAATTTCATTTTAGATAATGGGCATAATATTGTAAATAACATGTATAAATGAGAAAATAAAGTTAAGAATTTTTAAAAGCAAAAGTATAAATTTTCCTGGAGGGATAATATGATAGAAACAAGAATACTTGTTGTTGATGATGACAGCAATATATGTGATCTTATAGAGCTTTATCTTCAAAAGGAAGGCTATAAGGTTTTTAAAGCATATAATGGTAGCGAGGCATTAAAAGTTTTCAAAGAAAAGCAAATTGACCTCATTGTACTTGATATAATGATGCCTGAACTTGATGGATATGAGGTTTTAAAGGAGATTAGGAAAAGCTCCCAGATACCCGTACTTATGCTTACTGCAAAGGGAGAAACCTTTGACAGGGTTTTAGGTCTTGAACTTGGAGCGGATGACTATATAGTAAAACCCTTTGAGCCTAAGGAGCTTATAGCACGAATCAGGGCAGTATTAAGAAGATATAAACCTCAATCTCAGAACAGAGTCATTGAGTTTACAAACCTTAAAATTGATGCAGATTCATATATAGTGGTATTTAATGGGAAGGAAATAGAAATGCCTCCTAAGGAATTTGAACTGCTCTATTTTTTAGCTTCAAATCCAAACAAGGTGTTTACAAGGGATCAGCTTCTTTACGAGGTATGGGGATATGATTATCCCGGCGACTCAAGAACTGTTGATGTTCATATAAAGAGGATAAGGGAAAAACTAAGTGAAGAAAATGAATGGCATATAAAAACCGTTTGGGGCGTGGGTTATAAGTTTGAGGTGAAGTAGATGAAAAAGAGTCTTTTTACAAAGCTTATGTCAACCTACTTCATAATTCTTGTAATATCCTACAGCCTTGTTGCAATTTTTTTATCCTTCTGGTTTTATGACCATTATTATAAGCAGAGGGCAGCTGCACTTATAAGGGAGGGGGAAATGCTAAGCAAGATAGTTATAGATTATGTTGAGGACAGGGCCGATAACGATGACCTGAAATTTGAACTTTCAGTAATAGACAGGTTTTTAAATGCAAGGATATGGCTGGTTGACAGATACGGTTTTGTTTATGGATACTCAGGCGACGAAAAGGACGATGTTTTAGGTAAGCAGCTTACGAATCGTGAAATAAGTGAGGTTATTAGCGGCAGTCTCATAGTGAAAACTGGAGGTTTTTCAGAAATAGTTAAAACTCCGGTTTTAACCGTTGGAATACCCATATATATAAATGGTCATGTGCAGAGCGCTGTATTTCTTCATTCTCCCCTGGATGAAATCAAAAGTGCACTGAAAAGGGTATATTTTGTAATCTGGATGTCGGCCTTTTTTGCAATAGTTATATCTGCCTTTATAATCTACTATTTCTCAGAGAAGATACTCATAAAACCCCTTGGAAGAATAAACTACACAGCCAAGAGTATAGCAAAGGGAGATTTTAACCAGAGGGTTGATATAAATTCCGATGATGAAATTGGAGACCTTGCAGTATCCTTTAACTATATGGCAGACTCCCTTCAGAATCTTGAAAACATGAGAAGAAGTTTCATCGCAAATATATCCCATGAACTAAGGTCACCTATGACCTCTATAAATGGATTTATAGGCGGAATTCTCGACGGTACAATACCAGCGGAAAAGTGGGAGTATTATCTTAATATAGTGCATGATGAGATTAAAAGGCTTATAAGGCTTATAAATGACCTTCTAGACCTTGCAAGGCTTGAATCAGGGGAGTTTTCGCTTAGCATGGGTGTTTTCGATATAAATGAACTCATTCGTCAGAGGATAATAAAATTTGAGGACAGGATAAATAAGAAAAACATTAATGTCAATGTTATACTTATTGAGAATAAGTTAAATGTAAAGGGTGACAGGGACAGAATAGACCAGGTTATTACAAACCTTCTTGATAATGCAATAAAGTTTGTGCCAGAAGGTGGCAAAATAGAAATTAAGACTGAGATAAAGGAGAATAAACTTCTTGTAGGTGTATATAACGACGGACCACCAATACCGAGGGAGGAAATCAAGTATATATGGGATAGATTTCACAAGGTTGATAAAGCAAGGTCTAAAGGTGGAGGAACAGGTCTTGGCCTTTCTATTGCAAGACAGATAATAAACCAGCATAGGGAAACCATATGGGTTGAATCAGGAGATAAAGGCACTAAGTTTACCTTTACCTTGAGCCTGGCTTAGGAAACAAATCCAAAATCAGCGCAGCAAGTTAAATTATTCATTTTTTTAATTTTTATTCATACTTTATTTAAAAAGCACCCTTATAATTAAATTATCGGGAGGTGTAAATATGGAATTCAATAATAATTCCTGGCAGAGCGGGGTAAAATTTGTTGAAGAGAAAAAAACAAGGAAATTCATGAGGATACTTGGGGTTCTTTTAATGGTTTTCTTTTCGGCATCAATTGGAGGAATAATTGGCGGATATTATGTAAAGAAGAACTATGAAGGACAGTACATTTATCAAAACTCTGCAGCCAATGGACAAAATAATATAAATAATCTCAATCCAAATTCAACGGGTACTTCGCTGCCTAAGAATTCTATAACAAAGGTTGCCGAGACTGTTGGTCCGGCAGTAGTTGGTATAAACAACAATATAAGAACGCTAGGGGGAGATATTAAGCGGGTTAGTGGTTCGGGAATTATATTTGATAAGGATGGATATATAGTAACAAACAATCATGTAGTAGAAGGGGCTTCAAGTGTAACAGTCACCCTTCCCGGGAATAAAAAGGCTGTGCCTGCAAAGATAATAGGCACAGACCCAAGGACAGATCTTGCAGTGCTTAAAATCGATGTGAAAAACCTTCCCGTTGCAAAGTTTGGAGACTCATCCAAGGTAAAGGTTGGGGATGTCGCGGTCGCTATAGGCAATCCAAAGGGACAGGAGTATGCAGGAACGGTAACTGCAGGAGTTATAAGTGCTGTGAACAGAACGATGACGGTTGATGCAAAAACCTTTAAGCTTATTCAAACGGATGCATCAATAAACGAAGGGAATAGCGGAGGAGCATTGGCCAATGAAGCAGGAGAAGTTATTGGAATAAATACTTTAAAGCTCATGGACGCAGAGGGAATGGGATTTGCAATTCCAATAAACGAAGCAAAGCCAGTAATTGAAGCTTTAATGAAAAACGGTTATGTATCAAGGCCATTTCTCGGAATAACATATGGATTTGTTGACGAGGATGCAGCAAAGGAAAATAACGTTCCCGTGGGTGTATACATTTATCAGGTAGAAGCAGGAAGTGGGGCTGAAGCTGCAGGTATAAAGCCAGGGGATATGATAGTACAGTTTGATGGAGTAGATATTAAAGATGAGAATGACCTTCCAGATACCCTTAATAAACATAAAGTCGGGGATGAGGTTTCTGCAAGGGTATACAGGGATGGAAAGTACTTTAATGTTACTATAAAACTGGGAGATTACAGGGGAAGATAGATAAATAAGGGATGAAATTTTCATCCCTTATTTATTTTTTTGTATATTTGAGGCAAATTATGGAAAAGATTCTTAATGACAATGTAACAATGGAGGTAAAAATATGAAAAGGAGAAAAATAATAATTGCAGTTGCCTTTATTGCTGTAATTACTGGTATCAGTGCATATGGAGGGCTATTTAAACCTAACAGGTGGAGGGTTATATCGAATATTACAAAGTCAGTACTAAAGATAAGAAAGGACAAGGTGTGGGTTAGTAATACTTATAATCATGATACTCCGGGCTGGAATATAACTCATTTTAATGATATTCAATCTGCAGTTGATGCTTTGCATGAGAATGGAGGGACTGTTTATGTAGAGCCCGGAACATATTATGGTGCGGATATTAGATACAGCAACATTACGATAAAAGGTCCAAATGATAATAGAAAGCCGGATAGCATCGATAGTTTTGATGTTCAGGAGGAAAGGGAAGCAGTCATAACTGGATATCTTACGATTAAAGGCGGCATTAAAGATATAAACATAAGGGGTTTAATGTTTAAAGGGACATCGGGTGTAAAATCTGTGGAGCAAAATTCCAATGTGGTGATATCAAATAACTGCTTTTTTACAAATTCATCTGCACTGGACATCTCTACAGACACCCATGATGGCTGGATAATAGAGGAAAACAGGATTGAATTTACAGGAAGCCCTGACAGCGAGATTGGAATGAAATTAAGTAATGTATCAAATCTCATAGTGCAAAACAACATATTGAATGGAATGGGAAGTCAATCTGCAGTTGAAGGAATACTTATAGACAATGTAGTTGGTACAAAGAATGGGGCGAATGTGAAGAATAATTTAATAAATAATTTTTTCACAGGAGGTATATATGTTGGAGCAAATGTAGAGAGTTTAAATATTGAGAATAATATGATGTCTAAAATTGGTAAGGGGAATGAAGGGAATAAAAACAGAGGAGCTATAGTTATTTATGGCATTTTAAACGTTAATCCTAAAAAGGGAAGTATAGATATACTGAAAAATACTATAAAGGACTCCTTCAGCGGGGTAACCATTGCAGAAAAGAACAACGTTTCAAATTTTATGATCAATATTTCGGATAACATATACGATAATAATGATTTTATAATATATCATAATGGAACCGAAACCTTAAAGGTAAATTCAAATAACTTTGCCGGTAAGGATAACTTTGAAATTGAGAGGCTTATTTATCATGGAGTAGATGATGCCAGAAAGGCTCTTGTTACATGGGTGGATAAAAACATATATTTGCGCAGCGATATGGATATTGGAAAGGCTATAATTGTAGCGGAAGATGGATATATTATTAACGTTCAAGCAGGGACCTATGGTGCTGGATATAATAGCATTACTATAGGTAAACCTCTTACTCTACTTGGGCCGAGTTATAATAGTTCAAGCAATACAGCTTCACAAAATTCGTTGGAGGCAGCAATAGTGTGCCCAATAGATTTTGGAAACTCTCAGGCAAAGGATATCACCATAAAGGGATTTAAATTTATCAACTCTTCAATCGATGCCAGTGGTGCAGGAAATAATCTCAATATTAGTTATAACAGCTTTGTGAAATCCAACTCATCATCTCCATACTATGCTATTTCCAATTCAAGAAGTTCAAACGGTATTAAAAGTGGATGGAAAATAGAACATAACAGCATATACGGAAATGATAGCGAGTATGGAATAGAGCTTAAAAATTTGAGCGGATTAGTTCTAAGCAATAATGAAATATCGAATTTATCCGATACAGCTGTTTATATAAATGGAGTGTCAGACTCAACAATATCAGGAAATACAATAGAAAATATCGGATTGGATGGACTTCGCTTTTCTGAAATTACAGGGAGCATTGCAGTTACAGATAATATAATCAATAAAACTAATAATGGTATTACGCTGGAAGGAGCAAATGCTCAAAATACACCTATTTCCATAAAAAATAATAGTTTTATGGAAAATAGAAATGCAGGAGTCAATTATAAAGGAGAAGGTAGATTGGATGCATCCCAAAATTGGTGGGGAGACGAATCCGGTCCATCAGGCGATAAGCTCATGGGTGAAGGTGATAATGTTGCAGGCGATGTAAATGTTAAGCCCTGGTATACAGATCCTGATAAAACTACCCTTGCAAGCGTGACTTTAACATGGAATAATCCATCGGGTGAAAAGTCCCTTAATGAGGAGAACCATATAACTATAACAGCAAATACACCAATGGATATAAGAAATGTTAGATATTTATTGAAATTTATGATAGGTAATATGGAAACGGACAGTGTAGAGGTCATGGTAGGTGATGAGAAAATAAAACCTGCAGAAGGAAATAAAGGCTACTATTATATTGGTGGTCCATCCGAACTCAAAGCAGGGATACCATATAATATCGATGTAACTGTAAAATATTTGGAAAGTGCGGAGTATATTGTAAAGGCCTATGCAATATATGATCCCCAGGAAAATTAGAGAAGAATTTTTAATATAATGTGACAAGAAGTCCCCCATTCTCTTCAGGTGGGGGGTGAATTGTTGCTCCATTCCTACTATACAGTAAACATTTAAGGCTCGGGCTTTTTCTTTTTACCTTTATCCCTTTTGTGATATACTATAATAAGTAAATTTAGCTAAGGAGTGTTTGCAATGTATTTAGTAGCTGGACTTGGCAATCCCGGAGGGGAATATGAAGGTACAAGGCATAATGTAGGATTTGATGTTATAGATTATCTTTCAGATAAGCTGGGCTTTCAGGTTAACAAAATAAAATTTAAAGGAAGCGTTGGGGAGTATATAGTTAAGGGAGATAAGGTCTTATTCTTAAAACCTTCAACCTTTATGAATTTAAGCGGCGAAAGCATAAGGGAGGCCGCAGACTTCTACAAAATACCCGTTGAAAATATAATCGTTGTATACGATGATGTTGCAATAGACGTTGGGAGGCTCAGGGTAAGGCCCTCTGGAAGCGATGGAGGCCATAACGGTATGAAGAGCATCATATATCAGCTGAGCAGCGATAAATTTCCAAGGGTTAGGGTAGGAATTGGAGCCTCAAAGGGGGATATGATATCCCATGTCCTTGGAAAGTTTTCTCAGGAGGAGAGGAAACTGATCGATGAAGTAATAAAAGCTGCGGCAGACGCTGTAATGGAGATAATAGAAAATGGCGTACAAAGTGCAATGAATAAGTATAATAGTTTTAAAGTAAGTCAAGAATAATAAATAAAAGCCCAGGGAGCAATTTCCGGGCAATTGAAATGTGCAGAGGGGGTGAATTTTTGAAGTTTAAGGGATTAAACGATATATTTAAAAGATCTGAGGAATATAAAGGCCTTTTTGAGGCTATAAAAAAGGGCAAAACGCCATGCCAGATTCATGGACTTTCAGAATCTCAAAAGGCCTATGTTTCCTATTGCCTTTTTGAGGACTTCGGAGGACAAACTCTGGTTTTAACCCACAACGATATAGAGGCCAGAAAAATTTATGAGGATATAAAGACCTTCACTGATCAGTGTTTATATTTTCCTGCAAAGGAGATGGTATTTAACGTTGATGTCACATCTGGGGAAATAAACGCTGAGAGGCTGAGGGTTATAAACAGAGTTATATCAGGCGAAGAAGTTATAGTTGTAGCCTCCGTTGATGCCGTGCTTTACAGGATGCCTCACAGGGATATATTTAAGAAAGCTGTGTTTGATATAAAAACCGGTGATATTTTGGACATACTTGAACTTTCATCAAGGCTTATAGACCTTGGATATGAGAGAGTTGAAATCGTTGAAGGCAAGGGGCAGTTTGCTCAAAGGGGAGGAATAATAGATATCTTTTCGACCTTTGAGGAACTTCCCATAAGAATAGAATTCTTTGATGATGAAGTGGACACCATAAGACCCTTTGACGTTATTACCCAGCGAAGCATGGACAGAATATCACAGTTTAGAGTATATCCCGCAAGGGAGGTTCTTGTTGACAAGGACAGCATATCCAGTGTTGTTGAGAGAATAAACAGGGACCTTGATACGAGATATAAAGCCTACTCTAAAAAGAATAAAGATGCTGCCGAGAGGCTAAAATCCAGGGTCAAGGAAAACGTTGAAAGGTTTAAAAACCTGAGGTATTTCGAGGGAATTGACAGCTACATACCATACATTTATTCTGTTACAAACAGTTTTATAAGTTATTTTAATAGTCCACTGGTTATACTGGATGAGTCAGGGAGGGTGGCACAGAGAATAAAGACGGCCTTCGACGAGTTTCAGGAAGTATATAAATCAATGCTTGAAAAGGGAGATGTCCTTCCACTTCAGGGTGAATATATGCTTGAACCGGAGTATATTATGTATTTGATAAAGTCCAATAGTATTGCTGCCCTTAATATGCTCCCGAGAATAGTCGAGGATTTCAGGCCGCAATATATAGGAAATTTCAATGCAATATCCATGAACCCGCTGTCAGGTAATATGGAGTATTTGCTTGATGAAATAAGGCAAAGGACTGATAAAGCCTACAGCATCCTCATAATGGCAGGAACGCCGGCCAGGGCTGAAAGGCTTACAAAATCCCTGAAAAATGAAGGCTTTAAAGCCTATTACAAAGAAGATATAGACAGCATACAGGAAGGAACAATTGTCATAACCTCTGGAAGCGTAAGCAGGGGTATGGAGTTTCCGGATGTAAAGCTGTCAATCATATCCGATAAAGAAGTATATAAGGAAAGTAAAAAGGAAAGGAAGAAGACCTTTACCAAAAGGTCAAGGAAAATCGAAAGCTTTACCGATATAAAGCCCGGGGACTATGTTGTACATGTAAATCACGGTATTGGAATCTTTAAAGGGATAAAGGAACTTATAATAGAAGGGATAAAGAAGGATTACCTTGTACTGCAGTATAAGGCAGGGGATACTTTGTATGTACCTGTTGAGCAGCTTGACATGGTACAAAAATATATTGGCGGAGATGAAAATCCTCCAAAGATAAACAAGCTTGGCGGAAATGAATGGGCAAAGACGAAAAATAAGGTTAAAGAATCCCTTAAGGAAATGGCGGAGGATCTGGTAAAACTGTATGCAGAAAGAAGTACCTTAAAGGGACATGCATTTTCAAAGGATACCCCATGGCAGAGACAGTTTGAGGAGGAGTTTCCGTATCAGGAGACACCTGACCAGTTAAGCGCCATAGAGGAGATTAAAAAGGATATGGAAATGCCAAAGCCCATGGATAGGCTTTTGTGTGGCGACGTGGGATATGGAAAAACTGAGGTTGCCATGAGGGCTGCCTTTAAGGCTGTTATGGATGGAAAGCAGGTGGCAGTCCTTGTACCAACAACGATACTTGCAGAGCAGCACTATAATAACTTTGTTCAGAGGTTTAGGGATTTTCCCATAAAAATAGATATGATAAGCAGGTTTAGAAGCAGGGAGCAGCAGAAGAAAACTTTAAAGGAGCTTGCAGCAGGAAACGTTGATATAATAATTGGAACTCACAGGCTTCTTCAAAAGGATATTAAATATAAGGATTTAGGGCTTTTGATAGTGGATGAGGAGCAGAGGTTTGGAGTAAGCCATAAGGAAAAAATCAAGGCTTTAAAGAAAAACATCGATGTATTGACCCTTACTGCAACCCCAATACCCAGAACCCTCCACATGTCCCTCATTGGCGTAAGGGACATGAGCATCATTGAAACCCCTCCAGAGGAAAGGTATCCCGTACAGACATACGTTATGGAGTATAACGAAGGGATAATAAGGGATGCAATAATAAGGGAGATATCAAGGGGAGGACAGGTTTTCTTTGTATATAACAGGGTTGAGACAATAAAGGATATGCAGATATCCCTTTCACGCCTTGTTCCAGAAGCTAAAATTGTTGTAGCCCACGGCCAGATGGATGAAAAGGAGCTTGAAGAGGTTATACTTTCCTTCATTCAGGGGGAAGGGGATATACTCCTCTGCACGACAATCATTGAGACAGGAATAGATATACCAAATGTAAACACCCTTATAGTATATGATGCCGACAGGATGGGACTTTCTCAGCTCTATCAGCTGAGGGGAAGGGTCGGAAGATCCAACAGGTTGGCCTATGCATACTTTACCTATAGAAGGGATAAGGTTTTAACGGAAGTTGCAGAAAAGAGGCTCAAGGCTATTAAGGAATTTACCGAATTTGGTTCAGGATTTAAGATAGCTATGAGGGATCTTGAAATAAGGGGAGCTGGAAATCTCCTTGGAACGCAGCAGCATGGTCACATGGCTGCGGTAGGTTATGACCTTTACTGCAAGCTTCTCGAAGAGGCGGTGAGGGAGCTTAAGGGTGAAGAAAAGGAAGAATATATCGAAACATCCATAGAGCTTACAGTTAACGCCTATATACCTGACGATTATATCGATGATGAGATGCTCAAGATTGAAATATACAAGAAAATAGCTTCAATAGAAAACCTTGAAGACAAGATGGATATTGAAGAGGAATTAATAGACAGATTCGGCGAACCTCCAAGGCCCTTAGAGAGCCTTATTAATATTGCATATATAAAGGCAATTGCAAGAAAGCTTAAAGTGCTTACTATAAAGCAAGTTGACAGGGACATATTCCTTCACTTTAAAGATGGTGAATACATTGGACTTGAAACTATACGACAGCTTAATGAGAAGTTCCAGGGAAGGATCTCCTATTCAAGCAAAGAGAACTCGATAATAAAAATAAAATCAGGAAGTGCAGGGGCATCGGAGGTATTAAAAATTCTAAAGGATATTCTGGAATATATAGGTAGATTGCACAATGAATAAAAATAGATTATAATTATTTTTAAGCTAATGGAGGGAGAGGGTTAAGTTGAAAAGGATGAAAAAATTGGTTGCACTGCTTGCATCCGTTTCAGTAGTAGCGGGACTTTCTGGATGCGGACTTATAACAAAAACTCCAGAAGGTATAAAGGCTACTGTTGTGGCAAGAATTAACGATCAAAAGATAACAAAAGGGGAATTTGATAAGAAATTTGAAAGCCAGCTTGAGCAGCTTAAAATGATGTATGGTCAGAATTTTGCAGATAAGAAGGAAAATCAGGAATACATCAAGCAAATGAAGGAGGATTTCCTGTCATCCCTTGTTGAGGATGCACTTCTTGTGCAGGAAGCGAAAAAGGAAAATGTAATAGATGATAAGTCACTTGAAGACGAAGTTAAGAAGCAATACGATGAGCAGGTTAAGGCTGCAGGAGGAGAAGAACAGTTTAAAAAACAGCTTGAGGGAATAAAATTTTCTACTGAGGATTTTAAAGAATACCTGAAAATAAACATATTAAAGGATAAGCTTTATGAGAAGACAACGCAAAATGTAACTGTTAGCGATGAGGATGCCAAAAAATATTATAATGATAATATATATCAATACACAGAAAAGCCAAACAAGATGAATATATCCCACATTCTTGTTGCCACAGAAAAGGAAGCACAGGATATAAAGGCAAGACTGGATAAGGGAGAAAAGTTTGAAGATCTTGCAAAACAGTATAGTACAGATCCAGGCTCAAAGGACAAGGGTGGGGAACTTGGTGAATTTGAATATGCTAACAACAACCTAGACAAGACCTTCTTTATAAATGCTATTGCTGTTCCAGAAGGGAAGATAAGCGCTCCCTTTAAGACGCAGTTCGGATGGCATATTGTAAGGATGAATAAAAAGGAAGAATACAATCCAAAGCCATTCGATACAGTAAAGGAAGAAATAAAGAAGACTATGCTGGATAGCAAGAAGCAGGAGGAGTTTAAGAAGAAGATTGAGGAGTGGAAGGATAAGGCTAAAATAAAGGAATATCCTGAGAGATTATAGGACTGCCAGATGGCAGTCTTTTTTATAAATATTTTTAGATTGTTATTTGTATCCTGTATTGGTGAAATGGTAAATTTTTTGCATATATATCCTCAATTTAACGAAAACTATTAACATTGTAAGAACACAGATATTGCGCGAGTATACTAGAAATATATGCTAATACGAAAAATACGATAAATACCGCTTCATTGAAATATAGTACATGAAAGTTTTATATAAACAATAGAATTTATAGTGCAGTATGTAATATATTTTAGAGAAGCTATATATAAATATAATTTAGATAATACAAATTATTTTAAAAATATTATGCATCAAATGTATAATGGATAAAAAGGTTGAGAAGGGAGGGAAAAAGATGGATTCGTTTATTAATGTAACCTCCGAGATAGGCAGACTAAAGAAGGTTATGCTCCATCGCCCGGGAAGAGAAATTGAAAACCTTGTACCGGAATATCTTGGAAGACTCCTGTTCGATGATATACCCTATCTTAAGGTGGCCAGAGAGGAGCATGACAGATTTGCAGAGATACTAAGGGAAAATGGTGTTGAGGTTTTATATCTTGAGGAGCTTGTATCTGAAGCAATAGATGATGAAAGTGTAAGGAAGGAGTTTGTAGAAGAATTCTTAAGGGAAAGCGGTATAACCTCTCCAGGATATACAGAGGCCCTTTCTGAATATCTTTTGTCTATGTCGATCAGGGATATGATAGATGCTGCTATGACAGGTGTTAGAAGGGGAGAGGTAGAAATAAGGGAACCAACATCACTTGTAGATTTAATGATGGACGAATATCCATTCCATCTTGATCCAATGCCAAACCTTTACTTTACCAGGGACCCAGGGTCGATCTTAGGAAACGGCCTGTCACTTAATAGAATGAGGATGGAGGCAAGAAGAAGGGAAACCATATTCTTGAAATATATATATAACTATCATAAACTGTTCAAAAGTTCAAATATACCTCTATGGTACGACAGAACGAATCTCTTTCCAATAGAAGGCGGGGATATACTTGTGCTGTCGGATAAAGTTCTTGCAATAGGCTGCAGCGAAAGGACTTCAGCAGAGGGCATAGAACATCTTGCAAAAAATCTATTTGATGCCCCAACTACATTTGAGAGGATACTTGTTTTTGAAATTCCAAAAATAAGAGCCTTTATGCATCTTGATACTGTGTTTACCATGTTGGATTATGATAAATTTGCAATTCATCCAGGCATACAGGACCCCCTCAGCGTTTACGAGGTAACAAGGGGCTCAAAGGGAGCATTGAAGTTTAGAAAGAATACGAGTTCCCTTGAAGATATATTAAAAGATGCATTGAATCTCCCTGCGGTTGAGCTTATAAAGTGCGGGGGAGGTGATCTTATGATAGCGGGAAGAGAACAATGGAACGATGGTTCGAACACCCTGGCCATCGCTCCTGGAGTGGTAATAACCTACGAAAGAAATTACATTACAAATGAAATTCTCGATAAAAAAGGTATAAAGGTTTTACCAATACCAAGCTCTGAGCTTTCAAGGGGCAGAGGCGGACCAAGATGTATGAGTATGCCCATAGAGAGGGATAGTTTAACTTAAAAATGCATTTTACCTCTGCATATTCAGATAATACAATAGAACCCAAGGAAATAGGAGGAATTATAATGCCGGTAAACTTAAAAGGAAGAAGCCTGTTGACGCTTATGGATTTTTCACCACAGGAAATAAGATATCTGCTCGATCTTTCCCATGATCTGAAATCACAGAAAAGAGCAGGAATTAGAAACGAATTATTAAAGGGAAAGAACATAGTTCTTTTATTCGAAAAAACATCAACAAGAACAAGATGTGCATTTGAGGTTGCAGCTCTTGATGAAGGTGCCCATGTTACATTCCTCGATTCAGGGAGCTCTCAGATGAATAAAAAGGAATCCCTTGAGGACACTGCAAAGGTGCTTGGAAGATTCTATGATGGTATTGAATACAGAGGTTTTGACCAGAAGGTTGTTGAAGATCTTGCGAAGTTTTCAGGGGTTCCCGTATGGAATGGTTTAACCGACGTTGACCATCCAACCCAGGTGCTTGCAGATCTCATGACAATTGAGGAGCACGTTGCTAAGCCATTAAACAAAGTTAAGCTTGTATTCGTAGGAGATACAAGAAACAATATGAGCTATGCCCTTATGTATGGCTGCGCAAAGATGGGAATGCACTATGTTGCATACGGACCGAAGGAGCTTCATCCATCCCAGGAAGTAGTTGCAAAGGTTCAGGAAGTTGCAAAGGAAACAGAAGCCGTTATTGAGATAACAGACAATATAGAGGGAATTAAAGGGGCAGACGTAATCTATACCGACGTTTGGATATCGATGGGAGAAGAATCAAAAATGGAGGAAAGGGTAAGGCTTTTAACTCCTTACAGAGTAACCATGGATATGATTAAGGCAACGGCAAATCCTGAAGTCATATTTATGCATTGCCTGCCTTCATTTCACGATTTTGAAACAAAGGTTGCAAAGGAGGCACAGAATAGGGGGCTTGATGTAAGGGAAGTTACCGACGAGGTATTTAGAAGCAAACATTCAGTTGTATTTGATGAGGCTGAAAACAGGATGCATACGATTAAGGCTGTAATGGTTGCCACATTATGATGAGAGGAGAGTTATGATGGCAAGGATAGTGGTTGCCCTTGGAGGAAATGCCCTCCAGGCAGATCCAAAGGATATATCTGCTGAGGCACAGCTTAGAACGACTCGTCATACAGCCAGGGCTATAGTTGATTTGATAGAGGATGGCCATGAAGTTATAATTGCCCATGGCAATGGACCGCAGGTTGGTCAGATAGTTGCAACATACGAGGCTGCAGCGTCACAGGATCCATCAAAGCCATTAATGCCATTTCCTGAATGCGGTGCAATGAGCCAGGGTTACATAGGATATCATCTTCAGCAGGCACTTAGGGAGGAAATGATAAGAAGAGGACTCAAGAAAAGCGTTGCTGCGATAGTTACCCAAGTGGTAGTCGATGAGGATGATCCAGGATTTGAAAATCCCACAAAACCGGTAGGTTCCTTCTTTACGGAGGAGCAGGCTAAAAAGCTCATAAATGAAAAGGGATATGTAATGAAGGAAGACGCAGGAAGAGGATGGAGAAGGGTTGTAGCCTCTCCCATGCCAAAGGCTGTTGTTGAGGAAGAAATAGTAAGAACCCTTGTAAGCGCAGGGCATGTTGTAATAACCGTTGGAGGTGGAGGAGTTCCTGTAATTGAAAAGGAAGATGGAGGCCTTAAGGGTGTTGCGGCAGTTATAGATAAAGACCTTGCCTCTGAAAGGATTGCAGAACTTCTCGATGCAGATGAACTTGTAATACTCACAACAGTTGAAAAAGTTGCTTTAAATTTTAATAAACCTGAACAAAGGAACCTCTCCTCAATGACTGTAGATGAAGCCAAAAAGTACATGGAAGAGGGGCACTTTGCTCCAGGATCAATGCTTCCAAAGGTAAAGGCTGCGGTTATGTTTGTAGAATCAAAGAAGGGAAGAAAAGCCATAATCACATCCCTTGAAAAGGCAAGGGATGCCCTTTCTGGAAAAACTGGTACAGTTATAACAGGCTAAATAAAAAAATAAAAAGGCAAACTCCTTTAAATTGGAGTTTGTCTCTTATTTTTTATCGCAGCGCCTACCTGTATATATTTTCTGCTTTTATTCCAACGGACTTTTCAGAGTAACTCTGCATGAAACAAAATTCAGCATAATATTATGAAAACAGTTTCTAGATTAATCCCTTGTTCCAGTTCAAGAACTAAAGCTGAGATAAAAAATATATGCAGGCCGCATTTTAGCAAGCAATTAGAAGTTCTTGGCACATAGGATGAAGCAGAGCCTTAGAAGGGTTCGTGGTGTCTGAGCAAGAGCGAGTTTATAAGCCTTCTTAGGCTGTGCGAATCCGGTGCCATAGAACTTCTTTGCGAAGCGTAGTAGCGGCTGGAATATATTTTTATCTCAGCGTCGGTCTGTAGATATTATCTACCTTTATTCCAATGGGATTTTCAGAGTAGCACAACAAGTAAATTTATTTACGATATACTTAATATGTAAGCAAGCTTATTTGATATTAACAAAATATAGATAAGTCTATTATTAAATATTTAATCAAAAACATGTATAAATAATTAAGTACATCAATATTATAATATTATAACTGGAAAATTTCTAAAGGTTTATCAAATCGATTTATGGAGGTTTATATATGATTAAACGTGAATATGGAAGCAGTACTGAATATAGGGATATAAACAGAAGCCCACACAGAAATATGCCGAAGAGCTGCGCTTACTGTGGCTATAGATACAGACCATCATCATCTGGATACAGCTGTACCATATACTGCATCAAATATATGAAACAGTTAAACAAAAAATATTAACAAACCCTCAGGAAGATACCCCTGAGGGTTTGTTTGCTAATTTTTTTATTTTTTTACTTAATTTTGGGTATAATTTTTATATTTTTGAAGAAATTATAAATAAGGCAGTTTTACATAAGTTTAATAGATTTTTTTAATTATAAGGAGGGGCAATGATGAAAGCAACTGGAATTGTTAGAAGAATTGACGATCTTGGAAGAGTTGTTATACCAAAGGAAATTAGAAGAACTCTCAGAATAAGGGAAGGGGATCCACTTGAGATATTTACTGACAGAGAAGGGGGAATAATACTTAAAAAATATTCACCCATAGGTGAATTAAGCGACTTTGCAAAGGAATATGCAGAGGCACTCCAGCAATCTATAGGCCATGCAGTGCTTATTTGCGACAGGGATACAATCATATCAGTTGCAGGGACTGCCAAGAAAGAATATCTGGAAAAGAGGGTAAGCGAGGATGTTGAAAGGATCCTTGCTGAAAGAAGAACAGTAATGAATAATGCAAAAGAGGGAGGAAAGGCCTTTCCTATTACAAATGATGAAGAGAATGGCTCAGCCTATTCATCTCAGGTCATTTCTCCAATAATTGCAGAGGGAGATGCAATAGGTGCGGTGATTATAATGTCAAAGGACCCAAACGTGACAATGGGTGAACTGGAAAGAAAGCTTTCTGAAACCGCTGCATCCTTCCTGGGAAAACAGATGGAGCAATAATTAAAGCAGCCCTAGGCTGCTTTTTGCATATAATCCCCGACTTTCTAATATCTTTATATGGAAAGGAATAGGGGGGATTGATATGAAGAAAAAAAGCCTTGTTAAAGGTACCTTGATGCTTGCACTGTCTGGAATAATTGCAAAATTCCTTGGTTTCTTTTTTAGAATACCTTTAATATATATGATCGGGGAAAGGGGAATAGGTTTATATCAGCTTACATATCCGCTTTATACATTTCTTCTTGCACTTGCAGCAGGTATTCCAACTGCCATATCAAAGATGATATCAGAAAGGATTGCTTTAAATAAAAGAAAAGAGGCCCATAATATATTTAAGATTGCACTTTTTATTATGATTATTTTTGGATGCTTATCAAGCCTTGGGCTTATGGTTTTCTCCAGAGAGATAATAAAGGTATCTAAATGGCCCGAGGATGCTTACTACTCCATAATAGGTATATCCTTTGCGCCGATTTTTACATGCATTTTATCGGTTTATAGAGGGTATTTCCAGGGGCTTCAGGAGATGGCTCCGCCGGCTGCATCCCAGATAATAGAACAAATAATGAGGGTGGCTGTTGGAGTTGGGATTGCGTATCTCCTGCTTTCAACTGGAATACCGGAAGCAGCAGGAGGAGCAGCCTTTGGAGCTGCGGCTGGTGCTGTCTCAGGGCTTTTATTGATGCTCATCTGCTATAGGGGAAATAGAATAGAGTATTCTGCCTTTGAAAAATCATCTCCTAGAAGATTTCTATTTGGAGAGATTTTGAAAATTGCAATACCCGTATCCATTGGCCAGGCAATTGGATCCATCATGGCCTTAATAGACTCTATGATAGTTCCGGGCCTTTTAATGATTTCAGGGTACAGCGAATATACTGCAACTATACTCTTTGGACAGCTTACAGGAAAGGCCCATGTTCTTATAAATGTTCCCCTGACCCTTTCCGTGGCCCTTGCACAAAATGTTGTTCCTGCAATATCCTCAGCCTATGCCGTTAAAGATACCATTAGGTTGAATAGAAACGTTAAAATTGCATTTAAATTTGCGATGTTGCTTGCTCTTCCAAGCTGCGCAGGCCTTTATGCCCTTGCGGCGCCGATACTTTCCATGATATTTCAGGGCATGGGGGATGGATGGGAACTAATGCAGATACTTGCCATAGCTTCAATATTTATAATAATTGCTCAAACCGCAACAAGTGTGCTCAATGGAATAGGTAAAACGGTACTCCCTGTTTTAGCGATGGTTATAGGCTCAGGAATAAAGGTTATAATAAATATCGTATTCATTCCTTTTCCGCAGCTTAACATTAAGGCTGCTGCCTACAGCACACTGGTGGCATATATTTTTATTGCAGTTTTAGATATTGTATTTGTAATAAAGTCAACAGATGTGTGTATTAACTTGCAGGAACTTTTTATAATGCCAGCTATATGCACAGTTGTTATGATACTTTCTGTGCTTCTCATATACGGAAAAATGTTTGATTTAACAGGGAGCAATAACAAATCAACCTTTAGTGCTGTTTTAGCGGGAGCGGCAGTTTATGGTATAATGTTGTTGATAACAGGAAATCTTTCAATAAAAGACATTAAAAACTATATAAAAAGATAGAATTTACTTATTCACAAGGAGTGTGAACAGATGATAAAAGTAGTAGGACTTGGGCCTGGAAATATTAGCGACCTCACCATAAAAACCCTTGAGGTTATGAGGGAGGCGGAGGTTCTCTATCTTAGAACCAGCAAACATCCTAATGTAGAATATATAAAATCCCTTGGAATAGATTTTAAAACATTTGACGAATATTACGACAGGGGAGAGAACTTTGATGAGATATATGAAAAAATGGCAAGGAAAATAGTCTCTTTAAAAAATGTCGTATACGCAGTTCCAGGAAACCCCCTTGTTGCAGAAAAGTCTGTGCAGCTAATATTGGAATATGCAAAGGATGAAGGTATAGATGTTGAAATAGTACCGGCCCTGAGCTTTATTGATGCAGTTTTAAACATCTTAAAGGTTGATCCTGTTGAGGGCTTTAAAATAATTGACGGGCTTCAGCTTGAGGTTCAAAGACCAGATACAGCGGTGGGAAACGTAGTAACCCAGGTATACAGCAGGCTTATTGCTTCGGATGTTAAAATAAGGCTCATGGAATACTACGATGATGAACATGAGGTCTACCTCATAAGGGCTGCAGGAGTTCCAGGCCTTGAAAGGGTTGAAAAACTCCCACTTTATGAAATAGACAGGGTGGATTGGGTGGATTATTTAACAAGTCTTTATATACCTCCGGTTAAAAACAAGAAAAAATACGATTTTCAGGATCTTATAGATGTTTTGGAAACATTAAGAAGTGAAAAAGGATGTCCCTGGGATAGGGAACAAACCCATGAGAGCCTAAAAAAATATCTCATAGAGGAAAGCTACGAGGTTTTAGATGCCATAGACAGGGATGATATGGAAGGGCTCTGCGAGGAACTTGGGGATGTTCTTCTCCAGGTAGTTTTCCACAGCCAGATAGGGAAGGAGTTTGGTGAGTTTGACATAAGGGATGTAGTTCACGGAATAACAAATAAAATGATAAACAGACATCCCCATGTTTTTGGTGATGTAAAGGCAGAAACTGCCGATGATGTTCTATACAACTGGGAAAGCATAAAACGTGATGAGAAAAACATTGAATCCCATACGGAAAGCCTAATGTCAGTTCCAAGAGTGCTTCCTGCCCTTATTAGAAGCTATAAGGTTCAGGAGAAGGCCTCAAAGGTTGGTTTTGACTGGGACAATATAGATGATGCAATTTCAAAGGTTTGTGAAGAATTAAATGAATTTTTAGAGGTATATAAAACACAAAAAAATGGAAGAATAATAGAAGAATTGGGGGATTTGATATTTTCTATCGTCAATGTTGCCAGATTTTTAAAAGTAGATCCTGAATTTGCCTTGACAAAAACGACAGAAAAGTTTATAACAAGATTTAAGTACATAGAAAGCGAGGGAGCAAAACGAGGTAAGAAACTTGAGGACATGACTTTAGACGAAATGGATGAATTATGGAATAGGGCTAAAAAAGGTTAAAACTAATATTTTTAATAAATTTTGCTTCAAAAAGCAGGATTTTGAAAACTTTTGAAGAATAAACTACTGTAATTTATGTTAAGAACTAAGGAGGGAATAATTGTGAATAAGGCAGATCTTATCACATCAATTGCAGAAAAAAGTGGTTTAACAAAGAAGGATGCTGAAAAGGCTTTAAAGGCTTTTATGGAAAGCGTTGAAAATGCGCTTGAAAACAATGACAAGGTTCAGCTTGTTGGATTTGGAACATTTGAAGTAAAGGAGAGGGGAGAAAGGAAGGGCAGAAATCCAAAGACCCTTGAAGAAATTATAATTCCAGCATCAAAGGTTCCTGTATTCAAGGCAGGCAAGGAATTAAGGGAAAAGGTAAATAAGTAATAGGAAAATCAGGTCTTGTACCTGATTTTTTAAATAAGAGGGATGTGGTTTTAATGAGGCTTGATAAATTTCTTAAGCTCTCGAGGATAATAAAGCGAAGAACAGTTGCCAAGGAAGTTTGCGATACAGGTAAAGTGCTTGTAAATGGTAGAGTGGCAAAGCCCGGTACCGATGTAAAGATAGGTGATATAATAGAAATACAGTATGCAACAGGTGCTGTAAAGGCTGAAGTTTTAAAAATATCAGAGCATGTAACCAAAGAAAATGCAAAGGACCTTTATAGAATAATTACAGGTAAGGAAATTGAGTAAGCATATATGTACTGTACAAAAGTACAGTGCATATATGCTTTTATTTATACACAGATTGTGGATAACTATGTGAATAACCTGTGCAAACAATGTGGGTTGATGTTAATAAATACAAGTAATAAAAGGTATATTAGTCTCATATTATTTATATGAGATTGGAGGGTTATTATGGAAAATAATAAAAACATCAAACAACAATCTAGTCATATAGTTCATATAGATAACAGGAGGAGCCTTGATATTACAGGTGTGACAAAGGTTTTGACATTCAACGAGGAAGTTATAATTCTAAGTACCGTTATGGGGGGCCTTACTATAAAGGGAAAGGGTATGAAGGTTAACAAGCTTAATGTTGATAGTGGGGATATGTCGATAGAGGGAGAAATAATAAGTCTTGTGTATAATGTAAAGGAAAGCCCAAATAGAGAAAGCCTTCTTAAGAAACTGTTTAAATGATGGAACTTAATTTTTTAAGGAGGTTTTTAGATGATCTTGCCCATTGATGTGCAGATTTATTACTTTTTGTCCACCATTATAGCAGGCTCCGGAATTGGAGTTATGTATGATGTTTACAGAATACTCAGGGGGTTTAAAAGCCCTAGAAAGTTTATAACTGCAGTGTCCGATATATTATTCTGGACATTTGCTGCTATAATAACTTTTATATTTTTCCTTTATACCAATCACGGGGATTTAGGATATTACACATTTTTGGGACTTAGCATAGGTTTATTGATTTATTTTAGGATCGTAAGCAAGTGGTTCATCAAAATTTTAAGATGGATACTTTATTACATATTAAAGACTATAAGAATTTTTTCTATACTTATTTTATACCCTTTTAAAATGCTTAAGTATGGAGCTAATTTTATAGTATATAAAATCAGGGAATTGATGGGGACGGGTATCAAAGCAACTAAAACAAAGTTTAAAAAAATTATTAAAACTAAAAAATAAAGAAGGAAAAAAAGAAATCATAAAGAATAAAGAAAATAAAAGAACAAAGGAGCATTTGATATGAAGGTGAATAGGAAGAAAGCTTTTCTTTGGGGTGTTATCATACTGGTATTTGGAAGTATTTTTGTGGAGCAGCAGTTTATCATAAACAGGCTTAACAAACAATATAAAGTCTATCAGGAACAGCTTAAAAATCTTAAATCTAAAAATGATAATCTGAAGGAGGAGCTTAAACAAATTCAAAGGAAGGACTACATCGAAAGGGTTGCAAGGGAAAAGCTTGGACTTATTAAACCCGATGAAGTTCTGATAAAGGATAGAAATAAAAAGAAATAATAGATGCGTTGAAAGATATCAATCCTTAAGGGATTATATACATAATTTTCCAATTGTGAATGATAATTTTCTAATTGGAGAATTATAAAAAATTGACTGTATATTTAAATTCATATATAATTATATCATCAAAATCATTTAAGGAGGAATCTTTTTAATATGACCCTGCAGGTAGGAAATATATTAGAGGGCACCGTAGTAAATATTACAAACTTCGGAGCATTTGTAGAAGTATCAGGAAAGACAGGCCTTGTGCATATATCAGAGGTTTCTGATAACTATGTAAAGGATATAAGACAACATCTTAAGGAGCAGGATAAGGTAAAGGTAAAGGTTATAGGAATCGATGAACAGGGGAAAATAAGTCTTTCGATAAGGCAGGCAAACCCGGGTAAGAAAAGCTTTAGACCGGCAGAAATAGATTGGGATTCAGAACGCAAAAAGACAGCAAACATGTCCTTTGAAGACAGATTATCCAAATTCTTAAAGGAAAGCGAAGAAAGAATGCAGGATCTTAAAAAGAATCAGGATTCAAAGCGCAGCGGAGGATATGCTAGAAGATAAGTATATAGAAAAATACAGGTATTTTACCCTATGGTAAGATGCCTTTTATTTTTTGTATACTATAAATATATCTTCAAAAATGAGGTGAATCATATGATAAGAATAGGGGCAGTGGATCTTGGTACAAATTCGATAAGAGTTTTAATAGCAGATGCGGGTATGGATGAAGTGAATCCTGTATTTAAAAAAGCAGTTACAACAAGGCTTGGTCACAGGGTATATGAAACCGGTGTTATTGGCAAGGAAAGTATAGACAATACGGTTCAGGCCATAATGGTATATAAACAGATTATGGAGGAATACGGCGTTAAACAGAGCTTTGGTATGGCAACAAGCGCCGTGAGATCTGCTCAAAATGGGAAGGATGTTATAAGATATATAGAAGAGAGGACCGGTATTAAGATAAGTATACTCTCAGGGGAAGAGGAAGCTTATCTGGGATACCTTGGAGTAAGAACCGTTATTAAATCTGACAAACCTATTCTTGTTGTGGATATAGGGGGTGGGAGTACGGAGTTTGTTCTTGGAAGTGGGAGGGATATATTTTACAGAGAAAGTCTGCCCCTTGGATGTGTTAGGATAACAGAAAGCTTTTTTGGAGAAAATACCTGTAAGGCTGTAGATGATAAAATAGTTGATAATATGAGGCAATATATAAATGATTCTCTGAATAAAACGGCCAAAAACATACTTGATATATCAGATGATTTCAAGATAATTGCCATAGGAGGAACTGCAACAACCCTTTCAGCCATAAAGTTTGGAATAGAAGGTATGGAAGGTGGAAAGTTATATAACAGGGATTTAACAGAGTTTATCGATAAGCTTATCGTCAGGGATGAGGAATTGGTAGAAAAAATCAATTGTATTGAAAGAGGAAGGGATGATATAATACTTGCAGGAGTTCTTGAGCTTCAATCCATAATGAGGCTTTTAGGCAGAGATTTTCTTATTGCTAGCGAAAGGGATAGCCTTGAAGGAGCAGTTTATTATAAAATCAATAACTTCTAAAAATTTACACAATAAATAATCTTAAATTGCAATATTAAATGCAACACTTAGTGAAAAATCATGTTGAATAGGGTAAGATAGCCCATACTTAACCTTAAGCCCATCTTAATTACTA
>NZ_SOAZ01000003.1 GCF_004364155.1 Fonticella tunisiensis
TCAATTTGAGGATTTATTCTTCCATCTTTTAACCCCTTGATTTTTTCTCCAAGATGGTATACCTTAGAGAAGTAGGTGAGCATTTGTTTTAAATAACGCTTGTTCATCTCAAAACATCCTTTCTATTGGGTTTGTAGCAAAATTCATTATAGAAAGGATGTTTTCATTTTTAAACCCTAAATTTTTTCCAGTAAAAATCGGAATTTACATATTTCAATTATTATTCATCTAAACCATTACATATCAAGGGGCTACGCCCTATTTATTTTTTTAGCTGCGAAATTTCTGTCAATGATTTAATTTGTCTTATTTTATCTATGACTTGGAGAGCATCCATAGATTTGTATAAATCACATCTATGAATGCTCTTTATTTCGCCATCCGGATGATTATTTATCGCTCTGAATACAGTACTTAATACCTACCCCGCATAATTTCACAATATCTTTAATTGTAATTGTTTCTACTATACTTCATCCTTCTCATCGCTTAACTATACTCTGGAGTTTTTCATAAATTTATCTTCCATATATTTTTGTAATCTTATATATTTTTTCTACTAATTCTTCGGTAATTTCATTTTTAAGCAGGCGCCACTTCCAGTTATTACCGACCGTTGAAGGTTTATTAATTCTCGCTTCGTTGCCTAGTCCCAAATAATCCTGTACAGGTATAATCGCCAGATCTGCAACACTTGAAAGAGCTAATCGTATAAACTTCCAATGGATGTCTTCTTCTTTCTCCGTATCAATATCCAAATAATCTATGGCCAGCTGCTTATCCTGAGCATTAAGATTTTTATACCATCCTACAATAGTTTCATTATCATGGGTACCAGTATAAACAACGCAGTTTTTATCGTAATTATGTGGTAAATAATCGCCCTGTTCCCTTGAATCGAAGGCAAACTGCAGTACTTTCATTCCTGGATACCCGGTTTTTTTAACAAGCTCTAAAACACTTTCCGTTAGAAATCCCAAGTCCTCAGCAATTATATTTAAATCACCCAGCTGCTTTTTTAATTCTCTAAAAAAGTTATAGCCTGGGCCCCTTTGCCAGCTGCCATTTTCTGCTGTAGATGCACCGTAGGGTATGGAATAGTATTCATCAAATCCCCTAAAGTGATCCACACGTAAAACATCATATAGTTTAAAAGAATACGCAATTCTCTGAATCCACCAGGCATAGGAAGTCTTTTTGTGGTACTCCCAATCATAGAGTGGATTGCCCCATAATTGTCCCGTTGGTGAAAATGCATCCGGTGGACATCCTGCTACAGCAATTGGTTGCCTGTTTTCATCAAATTGAAATAATTCCGGATAAGACCATGCATCGGCGCTGTCAAAAGCGACATAAATTGGAATATCTCCAATAATTTTAATACCATTTTCATTGGCGTATGCTTTTAATTTTAACCATTGCTCCAAAAATATAAATTGTTGGAACTGATAAAATGTAATTTCATCTGCATATTCACTTTTATACCTTTCCATTGCAGCCGGTTCCCTCATTCTAATGTCGTCATCCCATTCACTCCAGCTCCTGCCAGAGAAATGATTCTTAACTGCCATATACAGGGCATAATCATCCAGCCAATATGCATTATCCTTGATGAACTGTTGAAATTTCTCGTTTTCACTAATGCGGCTTCTCTTATATGCAATTTTTAATATCTTAAATCTTGATAAATATATTTTCTCATAATCTATATACCGATCATTATCCCCAAAGTCATAGGCTTCACATTCTTCCTCAGTTAAATATCCTTCATCTATTAATGTTTCTAAATCAATGAAGTAAGGATTACCGGCAAAGGTAGAAAAGGATTGATATGGCGAATCACCATATCCTGTTGGCCCTAAGGGTAATATCTGCCAATACCTTTGCCCTGCTGCTTTTAATTGATCAATGAAGTGATAGGCACTCTTTGAAAATGCTCCTATTCCATACTTTGAAGGTAAACTTGCGATCGGTAGCAGTATCCCGCTCTCCCTCATTTTCTCTCCCCCTTACAGTATCAGTATTATCGCAAATTTTATCCCTTAATGGCTCCTGCTATAACACCTTTTATGATATATTTTTGACACGTAAAATAGAATACTATAATAGGAATAATCGCTAATACCAGCATTGCCATCATTGCCCCCATATCAATTGAGCCATATCCGCCTCTTAGATATTGGATAGCAATTGGAATTGTCTTATATTCATTGCCAATAAGCAGGTATGGCAGCAAATAGTCATTCCATATCCACATAGTATTTAGTATTGCAACTGTTATTGCCGTAGGCTTTAAGATGGGAAACACCACCATAAAAAATGTCTGTATTGGACTACATCCATCAATTACTGCTGCTTCCTCTATCTCAAGTGGAATAGATTTTACAAAGCCAGCGAACATAAATACCGACAATCCCGCAGCAAAACCCAGATATATTATAATAATTCCAAATGGATTATCCAGGTGCAAAACGTTAGCTACCTTGGTCATAGTGAACATAACCATTTGAAAGGGAACTATCATTGAAAATGCAAATAGATAATATATGGATTTGGTAAGCTTGCTCTTAACCCTTGTAATATACCAGGCTGTCATAGAGGTAAATAAAACAATAACTACAACTGAAGATACAGTAATAAACAATGACCAGCCAAATGCTTGTATAAAACCTGTTTTAATTAAACCATTAACATAGTTGCTTAAACCAGCAAAGGTTTTGCTGTTAGGCAATAGGAAGGGAGTATCGCTAATGAAGAACTTACCTTTGAAGGAATTCATAAGAACTATTAAAATAGGTGCTAAAAACGCAATGGCTAATATTAACAATACCATTAATATTAAATTAACTTTTAACTTTGAACCTTTCATTAGCTTTCTACCTCCTTGCTTCTTGTGAAAATAAGCTGCGCAAACGCCATGATTGCTACCAAAATGAAAAATATTACTGCCTTTGCTTGTCCTACACCTTCCCAACCTACTCTACCATAGAAGGTATTGTAAATGTCAAGTGCAAGCATGGCTGTCTTTTTAGACGGCGCGCCTGCCGTTAAGGCCAGGTTTTGATCAAACAATTTAAAGGAATTGGATATTGTTAAAAACAGGCATATTGTAATAGCCGGCATAACCATTGGTATTGTAACGTTTCGTAATATTTTTAATGGACTGGCTCCATCTATTTTTGCTGCTTCAATTAAATCTGTTGGTACATTTTGAATTCCTGCAATATAAATAATCATCATATATCCTATTAATTGCCAATTCATTAGTATAACAAGTCCCCAGAAGCCGTATTTGGCATCGTAGGTCAAAGTTACACCGAATTTATATAGAATCCCATTAATAATTAACTGCCATATATATCCCAATACAATACCACCTATTAAATTAGGCATAAAAAATACTGTCCTAAATAAATTTGTGCCTTTTATACCCCTGGTTAATAGAAAAGCTAATGTAAAAGCACATACATTTATTGTTATAACAGATACCACAGCAAACCTTGCAGTAAACCATAGGGCATTTAAAAATTCTTTATTTTCAAAGGCTTTAATATAGTTGCTTAAACCTACCCACTTAGCATTTAACACTGTGGTAAACTCCGTAAAAGATAAATATAAACCTAAAAGAAAGGGTATTAAAAAGGCTATCAAAAATGCTAATAACGTGGGGAGGGTAAAAATAGGAAAATATTTTATTAATTTCTTTTCCATACCATCTCCTCCTATCTCTAATTTTAAAATGGTGAGTCAGAGTTAACCCTCCAGACCCACCATTAATATCTTTAGTTTCCTGGTAATTAACTATTTCGCTTTCTTTGCTTTCTCAGATGCCCAGGAATCTTTAACTACTTTAACAACATCGTCCCAGGATTTATTGCCTTGAGCATATTCTAATAACGCATCGCCGAAGTAATTTTTAAAATCTTCACTTGGAAATGCTGCAAATGTCCATGCTACGGAATTAACACCCTTTTCCATCCAGGCTAAAACTTCCTTTGCTAATGGATCCGATGGTTTTTCATTATCCTTAAATGTATTGAAAGGGGCGATAAAACCTAAGTCCTTAGTTACATACTTCTTGCCTGTTTCACTTGAGAATAACCACTCCAAAAACTCAATAGATGCCTCTTGTTTTTCCTTTGAAACCTTGCTGTTGATTGCGAAGTAGTTCTCTGTACCAATAGCTAAGCCTTGATTTTCTTCACCTTTTACACCTGTGTAGATTGGTAAAAACTTGATATCAGATTCTTTTACAGTATTGCCACTAACACCTTTGATTTGTGCCCAAGCCCAGTTACCATTTTGAACCATAGCTACATTTCCAAGAGCAAATTCAGCCATAGAATCATCTACAGACTTGCTGCCCAAAAGTTTTTTATCTGTAATAGAATTGTTGATGTATAAATCGAAAATGTTCTTAAAGTTATCTGCATATTTGAATTCAATCTGATCTGCTGCTAAGCCGGCTAAAACTGTGTTGTCATATTTGGTATTATCCTTGAATTCATAATAGAATGGAATATTTGCCAGGTGGGTCTGCCATCTCCACTGTTCCCCTGCCTTTAAGGATGTAGATGCAAAAACACCCTTAATGCCTAGCTGATCTTTATGTTTTGTCATATCCTCAACAACTTTCTTTAATAGATCAAAGTTATTGATTTCAGCTGCTGAGTTTACGGAAACAGCTTTATCGCTTAATGCGAAATATTTTCTCATAATAGCGTCATTATAGATAATTCCATAACCTTCTACAACGTATGGAATTCCATAAACTCCATCACCATCTTTTATTGCCAGGCTTTTATCTGATAAATAACTGTAAAGTTTTGTATCTTTTAAATCTGCACAATAATCCTTCCAGGATTGATAACCGACGGGACCATTAATCTGAAAGATTGTTGGTGCATCAGATTTAGCTATTTCTGATTTTAAAGTTGTTTCATATGTACCACTGGCCGCCGTAACAACCTTTACTTTAACACCTGTTTCCTTTTCATAATCCTTAGCAATTGAGTCATATACCTGTGCAATTTCGGGTTTAAAGTTTAAGAAATAAATTTCCTTGGCTCCTGAAGCTTTTTCCTTGCTGCCGCTACATCCAGCAAGCAAAGTTAAAAGCATTGCTGCACTCAGTACTAGACTTAGTAGCTTCTTTCCCACAAAAATCCCCCTCTTTACTTATAAATTTGTTTAGGATTTACATCACTCCCCCAGTGATAACTAAATCCCTGTTGATTAGGTAACGTTATCGGCGCTGTTTTAATGCCATAATTTTACAATATAATATATTCCATAAATGATAATATATTCCTATAATTTTTACAATAAAAATTTAGCAGCAGTAAAAGGTTATACATATCACCACCATGCTTAGCAAAGAAGTTTTGAGGCTGAGGATCTGACAATTAGTAAATTCCTTTCATATAAATAATTTTACTTTTGGCTTTACTCCCATAAACATTTTTTCAACTTGATGCATAATGTAAAATAAACATTCTTTAAAAGGTGGTTTTATGGGCATTGAGCTAATGGGAATCCATTATGTCTATCTCATTTTCATCCTTCTTATACTGGGAGTAATGATCTTCAAAAAAGACACTACTCTTGTCTGCATAGCAGGCATCTTTGTGCTGGGGCTTATGGTTACAAAATCCCTTTCTGCATCGGTCTCCGGCGTATTTAACAGCTTCATATATGCCATAAAGGAGCTGTTAGGTACAATACTCATCATCTCCATAATCGTTGGTATGAGTAAGGCATTAACTGAGACGGGAGTTAGCGACTCCATGATTCGTCCATTTACAAAACTAATGAAAAACAAAGTTTTAGCCTACTGGATAGTTGGTATTTTGATGATGATAATATCCTGGTTTTTCTGGCCCTCACCGGCGGTTGCCCTAATCGGTGTAGTTCTTTTACCTGCTGCAGTTAGGGCTGGCCTACCTGCCCTTGGAGTTGCTGTTGTTATGAACCTTTTTGGACATGGAATTGCCCTCTCAAGCGATTTTGTCATACAGGGCGCGCCAAAACTTACTGCCGATGGAGCTGGTATACCCGTCGATAGCGTAATATCGGCAAGCGTTCCCCTGGTTATCATAATGGGAGCTGTGACAACAATTGCTGCCTTCTATTTCCTTATGAAGGACATAAAAAAGGGAGAGCTTAAGGTTGAGGAAAAGATTTATTCCTTTGAAGCTTTTGACACTCTTGCAACAAGCACTCTGAGCCCAATTCTTAAAAACATCTTTGCTTTTACAATCCCAATATTGTTTGCACTTGATGTTGCAGCTATGTATGCTAAAAACTTAAGGGGAGGAGATGCAACTGCCCTTGTTGGAGGTACTTCAGCCTTTATACTAATAGCTCTTACCCTTTTAAACGATCGTGAAAACGGCCTTAGTAAAATAACCTCTCATCTTATAGAAGGTCTTCAATTTGGATTTAAGGTGTTCGGCCCTGTTATTCCAATCGCAGCCTTTTTCTATCTTGGCGATTCAGGAATAACTGCAGTTTTCGGAGAAGTACTTCCAAAGGCATCCCACGGAATAGTTAATGACCTCGGAATCGCCCTTGCAAACACCGTTCCCCTAAACGCCACTTTAGGGGCTGGAACACTTACTGTTGTTGGAGCTATAACTGGCCTCGATGGCTCTGGATTTTCGGGAATATCCCTTGCAGGTTCCGTAGCAAAACTGTTTGGAACTGCAATTGGAAGCGGAACAGCCACCTTAACAGCCCTCGGGCAGATAGCTGCAATATGGGTAGGCGGAGGAACATTAATCCCCTGGGCAGTAATTCCCGTTGCTGCAATATGTGACATAGACCCCTTTGAGCTTGTAAGGAGAAACCTAAAGCCAGTAGTAATTGGGCTTGTGGTAACAACCATTGCAGCCATATTCTTTATTTAATAGAAAGTGCCAGACACCGGAAAGGGATTTTCTCCTCTCCAGCGCCTGGCGCCTTCATTTGGTGTATTTATTATAACTGATTTATAGCCTTGAACAGTTTGATGGCAGCATTTTTCGGGCCATCCTTTTCCTTGCCGGATATTCCAAGTCCGGTTCTTATCTGTCCAACCTTTACACCTGTACTATAAAACTTATTAAAATATCTGCTAAGAAGCACATCCGTTTCCTCCTGCTTCTGCAATGGTCCAAATGGGTTGGCAAAATATGATTTTACAATCCCCTTTTCTGTTGTAGTTCCCTTGGCCATTCTCGCCCCATCTTTAAATACTTTTATGGCTTCATTTATATCAGTAAAATACTCAAGCTCTCCTAACTCCTCTGGATCTTCATAGTTATTGGCATATAAAAACATATCAACAGGATATCCCCTTAGTATATCCTTATAGGTGGACACAGGTATTACAAGCCTTGCATTTATTTTATCCGGATTCATAAATATACTTCTGTCGATTTCCCTGAATGCATAACCTGGATCTAAGTCATCAAGCCTTACAAATGCTCCAATTTCCGTTCCATATGCAAGTGGTTTTCCATCTCCGTTTAGTTTGACAACACCCATGTCATCGAACACAATTGTCATATCGCTTATATATTCTTCACTCAAGCTCCTAAAGGCCTCAAGGGTTTCTGATTTTCCAGCCCCGCTATCTCCTACAAGTACAACATTTGCGCTCTTACCGCTTTTGAGCTTCACATTCACCATTGCTCCATGAATTGGAAGATGTCCTTGCTTTATCATTATCAGGTTATGAAGGGTTAAGGTCATCTTTTTCATATAGCCAAAATAATCTATTGCATCGCTATAACTCACATAACCAAGCATTATATCATTTGTAGCATCATCATAAAATACGGTTTTAACCTCCTTGGAATTATCCCTGCAGCCGAAAACATATATAATATCGGGTTTTTTATTGAGGTATTCCTCCTTCTTTGCCATTTCAAAGAGGTTGCAGAGTGCTATTCCGTGGGCCATAAAATCCCTGTGGAAATATATATAGCTTAATAGGCTTCCAACCTTTGCAGGATAGCAGAACCAATGATCGGGGTTTATGCCGCTGCAGCCCTTTAGAGGGTTTTCAAAAACCTCTGAAAATACTCCACCCCGCGTGTTTTTCTTTGGGTAAGATATAAAGGGCAGGTCTAAAAGTATGGACTCGATAAATGGAATACCTTTTAAAAGTTCATATTCCTCAGGGCAAGGCCACTGAATATTGTTTAAAATAAGCCCCGCATTTCCTCCTGCAGGTAGTTGTCTATATACATTTGGAGGATATCCAAGAACATTTTCTTCAATTTTTCTGTACAAATTTAATACAAGATTTGAAAAATTTGTGTTGGCTTCAATAAAACTCACCTTTTCAAGGCCTTCACTTATCCTTCTGTTTTGGACAATAGTATACCTTTCCAGTCTTCTCCAGAAATTATATAGATCCTCAATAAAATCAATAAAATTGTCCTTGCTGCTTAAGATGGAACTATACTCTGGATTCAGAACTGCTATTTCATCGGCTTTGAATATTATGAGCATTTTAAACAGTGATGCAATGGACTTTGCAACTGCTTCCTTGTCTCCTGCTTTAAGCTTTTCTGACAGAAATCTATAAACTCCTGAATATTTCCTCTGAATCTTATCTAAATAAGCATCCAGTATCCTCCTAAAACCTTCACTATTTAGCACAGCTTCTGCAGTATCGCAATATTTTGCAGTGAAGTTAATCATAACTTTTTCATTACTAAGAGAAAATTCCTTTTGCATAGTATACCTCCAAAGTTTATCATTTACTATTTTTAACAATTCTTACTAAAAATTAAAATGAAATTTAGTACCCCGCTTTTTTGCAAATTTTATTTAAATAAGAAAGATTTATAATACAGGTATTACCTATAAAATACTATTATTTCATTATTTTTATGAATATCCTTTTTAAGGTTTATAAATAAAAATGAATTTTAAATCAATCAAATCCTTCATTTTCATAGATATATTATATTGTATCAAGACATTTTTTTAAACACTTAATTTAAATTTTTAATCAAAATCACTGTTAATGTTGAATATTTTATAGGATATATAAAAATACAGAATTATATCAAAGCCTTTTTAAGGGCCTTAAGAAAATCAGGGTGATAAATTTGTATAAAAAAACACCCCACTTCAAACTTTTGTAAAAATATCGCCTGAAGTGAGGTGTTTTTTAATATGAAAGTTATCTGCTTCAATAACCTACAATGCATATACTTACATTTACTTTAACTTTACTGCCTTAAGCTGCTGCCTGTATCCAAAAATGGACAGAGTATAATTAATTATAAAGTACATAAGCGCCAGCATACCAAATATAGTAAACACCTGAGCCGTGGCAGCATACTGTCCCATTATAATCATTCCCTTACCTGTAAGTTCCTCAATTCCTACTACCCAGACAAAGGATGTATCCTTAATTACAGTAATACATGTTGAAAACAGGGGAGGTATTACATTTCTAATAGCCTGTGGTAAAATAATGTGGCGCATTGTTTCTATATAGCTAAACCCCTGGGACATGGCTGCTTCCCACTGTCCTGCTGGAATGGAATCAATTCCCGCCCTTACAATTTCCGCAATAATGGCGCTTGTGAATATAGTCATTGCAACAATACCTGCGTTGATTGGCTTTAAATTCGTCATAAATCTGAAAGCCAATATAAACAAAAGAAGGGGGGTGTTTCGAACGGCCTCAATATATATCACCGCAATCGGGCTAATATATTTATTATTTATATAGCGTACAATGCCTAATAGACTTCCAAATATCAAGCTGAATATAATGGTCATAACCGCTATATATAAAGTGGTCAACAACCCTTTAGACAGGAATAGAAATACTTCTGGTTTAAAAAGTTCATAAATCATACTTACACCCCAGTTCTTAGTTCTAATTTTGTTGCAAATCTTGCAAGAGGTAAACATAACAGCAGATAAAGCATTCCTGTAATTACATAAGCTGGTCCATAATAAAGGTTGTAACTCGACCATGAATCAGCCTGATACATTAAATCCCCTCCTGCAATCATAGCCATTACTGAAGTGTTTTTAATTAAGCTTACAGCCTGATTAGTAAGGGGCGGCAGCATAAGCTTAACTGCCTGGGGAAGTATAATATGCTTCATTGCCTCGGTATAGGTAAATCCCTGTGAAATTGCAGCTTCCATTTGCCCCCTTGGAACTGCTTCAATCCCCCCTCTAACTACCTCTGCAATATATGCACCATGATAAATTCCAACTCCAATGGCGCCTACAGTAAATACCGGCAGCATTATACCAAGATGTGGAAGCATGTTATACAGGAAAAACACTTGAATTACCAGGGGAGTATTTTGTATTACTGAAACATAGACTCTATTTATTTTTTTAAGAATTTTATTGTGGGATGTACCAAACACCCCCAAAATCACTCCGATTATCAAAGCTATAGCAAGAGCAACCATAGATACAGCAATCGTTGTCTTTAGCCCATCTGCAAATATTACCCAATCTCTAAGCGCAGCTTTCCATTTAAATGCTGCAAAGGGACCATTCACTATTTTATCCCCCACTTCTTAATAAGATTGTCAATCTCACCAGAGTCTTTCATTTCCTTAATAGTATCGTTCACAAGCTTAGCTAAAGCATCGTTTCCTTTTTTCGATGCTATACCGTAATTTTGTGGGCTAAAGCGCTCATCTAAAATTACTGTTGAACCGTCTAAATATCCGTTAAGAATTGCTCCATCAACGGAGAAACAATCTATACGACCTGAATCCAGTGCAGCTTTGATTTCCGGATAGGTGCTAAATTCCAGGAAGCTAACCTTAATTCCAAGCTTATCCGCTTCTTCCTGTATTGCCTTCTTGCTTGTAGCACTTTGAGCAACTCCTATTTTCTTGCCATTTAATCCCTTTAAATCTTTAATTCCCGAATCCTTCTTAACCAACAATCCTACGCCATCTGTAAAATATGGATCGGAGAAATTGTAGCTTTGCTTTCTTTCCTCAGTTATTGTAAATGTAGCTGCAACAATATCCACCTGTCCACTATCCAGAAGGGGACCCCTTGTTTTTGCATTTACTGCTTGAAACTCAATCTTATTCTCATCACCTAAAATCTTTTTAGCTATTGCCCTGGCAATATCTATTTCAAAGCCATCTATTTTGTTGGTTTTAGGATCCCTATAACCAAATTTAGGTACATCCACCTTTACTCCAACCCTCAGAACCCCTCTGTCTTTTATAGCTTTTATGTCCTGTGCCTCACCGCTGGAACTTGCTTTTTGTGATGATGAAGAACATCCAATAAGCGATAATCCAAATACCATTAAAAGCCCTAAAATAAGTACTTTTACACCTTTCATATTTTAACCTCCCCATCTATTTGCTTCTTAATAAATTTTAATAAATATTTTTGACATTAAACTTGGATAAACCAAATTTTAAACATTAATGCATTATACGGCTTAAAAACATTTTAGTTCTTTCGTGATTTGGGTTCTTAAAGAAATGTTCCGGCGGACCCTCCTCTATAATTTCGCCTCCGTCTACAAAAATCACCCTATCAGCCACCTTACGTGCAAATCCCATTTCATGGGTTACAACCACCATTGTAATGCCCTCATTAGCAAGGCTAACCATGACATCCAATACCTCCTGAATCATCTCAGGATCCAGCGCCGACGTGGGTTCGTCGAACAGTATTATCTTCGGTCTCATATTAAGTGCTCTGGCAATGGCAACACGCTGCTGTTGTCCACCTGACAATTGTGAGGGATATGCAAAAGCCTTATCCTTAAGGCCAACCCGTTCCAAAAATGCCATCCCTGATTCCTCAGCCTCCTTCCTTGGTACCTTTTTAACAAGTATAGGAGCTAATGTTACATTCTCAAGAACAGTCTTGTGTGGATATAGATTAAATTGTTGAAAAACCATTGCAACTGATTGTCTCACATTAGTAATTGGAGCTTTAGGAGCTGTAATATCGATACCATCAACTATTATCTTACCCTCAGATGGCCTCTCCAAAAGATTCATGCTTCTAATAAGAGTGCTTTTTCCTGAACCGCTTGGACCAATTATAACAAGCTTTTCACCACTTGCAACCGTTAAATCAATTCCCTTTAGTACATGCAAATTTCCATAATACTTATGAACCCCTTCCAGTCTAATCATGTTTTTTTCACCTTCCTTATTTATCATAATCTATGAATTCTTAATTGTCAGAATAAATTTGCATAACACACAATATAATATTGCATATTTTTCTTTTTTCCCCTATATAATATGGTTTTATTACGGTTAATTTGAAATTTTATATTGCTCATATTTCAATTTATTTAATATTCATTATGAAGTAGAATGGCTGATTTGTCAATAAAAAATTTATCTTATATCATTGACTGTCCTTTTTAAAAGTAAGCAGGCAATGGATAAGCCATATGGCTTATCCATTGCCTGCTTACTTTTCTACATGTAATTTTTAATGTCATTTAATATAATTTCCAGGCCCTTCTTTATTTCTTCCTCATCAGTTCTTGCTATACTCAGCCTTATTCCCTTTTTATAGGTCTCATCTGATAAAAAATACTGTCTTCCTCCTGAAACCAGTACTCCCTTCTTCTTTAAACCTTCAACTATTATTTTTTCGTTTACCCTATCGGGAAGCTCGATATAGGAATAGAATCCCGATCGGCCGCCTATACACTTGATTCCATACTTTTTAAATTCCTCAAAGCCTTCCCTTAAGGTTTCAATTCTGCTTAAGTGGTGCTTTTTTATTATATTCACATGTTTGTTTAGGATTTTGCTCCTTATATAAATCTCCAGCGTAGCCTGAGAAACCAGCGAAGGAGAAAAGTAGGAATAATAATAGGAATACCCAACATGCTCTCTAAAAAGATTAAGAAGGTGTGTTGGAATTACGGATATACCTATTCTTATCCATGGAATGATCTTCGAAAAGCTTTTTAAATATATATGATGGTAATGATCACCAAAGGAATAAATGGGATCTTCGCTCACCTGAACATCAAGATCACCAAAATAATCATCCTCAACTATATATACATCATACTTGCTTGCAAGCCTCGCAATTGCTTTCTTTTGGGTTTTATCGTAGGAAGTTCCCAAGGGGTTGTGATTCCTTGGCACCGTGTAGAAAAATTTAATATCGTTGTTCTTGAAAATATCTTCCAGCCTGTTTAAATCAATCCCCTTTTCATCCCTTTCGATTCCAATGACATTAACTTTAGAAAACTCTAAGAAGCCTATAAAAAACCTATAGGTAGGCTCCTCTACAAGTATGGTCTTCTTTCCATTTGGAAAAGGCATCTGTGTAAGAACGCTTAAAGCCTGCTGTATGCCTAAATTTATAAATACGTTGTCTATGGAAGTAAAAACTTGGAAATTTGTAAGATAGCTTGGAATAAGCTCCCTTAGGGAGTTTATTCCCATTAAGCTGTTGCCCAATGGGGCATCCTTGTGTATATCTACCGCCCTATCAAGACAATGTTTTAAATCAGGAGTCGGAAGATTATTTACAGTTGGGTTTCCTGTGGAAAAGTTAATAATGGAGCTTGAAACCTCGTCATAGCTGTTTATCCCTTCAACTATATAATATCCGCTCTGGGGAACAGAATATATTATATGATTGCTCTTAAGAACCTCAAAGGCCTTCACCACCGTACTCTTGCTGCATTTATACCTTTCACACAGTTCCCTTACCGAAGGCAGCTTTTTTCCAGGCTTTATATTCTTTTCCCTTATGTCTCTTTCTATATCTTGGATTATTGTTTCATATAATTTTTTCATATAGTCCTCCTTAACTGTACTGGTACAGTTTCATTATATCATAATTGAGATGAGAATGGCATAAGAATATAATTATTATTGTAAAAAATTAAAATAATTTGTCAAAAGGGGGTTTAATAATGAAAAAGGATAGACTTAAAATAGTTACTATCGGCGGTGGTTCCAGCTACACACCTGAATTAATTGAAGGGTATATAAAGAGAAAAGACGAGCTTCCAATAAAGGAAATCTGGCTTGTAGACATTGAAGAAGGAAAAGAAAAACTTGAAATAGTTGGAAATCTCGCAAAGAGAATGGTCGAAAATGCAGGCCTTGACTGGGAAATTCATCTTACCTTAGATAGAAGAGAAGCACTTAAAGATGCTGATTTCGTATCAACTCAGTTTAGAGTAGGTTTACTTGATGCCAGAATAAAGGATGAACGTATTCCTCTAAGCCATGGATTAATAGGACAGGAAACCAACGGTGCAGGTGGAATGTTTAAAGCCTTTAGAACGGTTCCTGTTATTCTTGATATAGTTAAGGACATGAAGGAACTTTGTCCCGATGCATGGCTCGTAAACTTTACAAACCCATCAGGAATGATAACAGAAGCTGTTCTTAAGTATGGCAATTTTGAAAAGGTTGTAGGATTATGCAACGTTCCAATAAATCATATAATGCATGAATCAAAACTCATTGAGAAGAACCCTGACGATTTATTCTTCCATTTTGCAGGTCTTAACCATCATCACTGGCATAAGGTATATGACAAGGAAGGAAATGACCTTACTGAATTGGTAATTGAAAAGATGTTCAACAGCAACGAGCCTATTGTAAAAAATATCAGATATATACCATTCTTTAAGGAACAAATTCGTGATTTAGGAATGCTTCCATGCAGCTATCACCAATACTACTATCTGCAGGATGACATGCTCAAGAAGGAGCTGGAAGAATATGCTAAGAACGAAACCCGTGCAGAAAAAGTAAAGAAAGTTGAAGCTGAATTGTTTGAACTCTACAAGGATCCAAACCTTAAGGAAAAGCCAGCCCAATTAAGCCAGCGTGGAGGTACTTACTATTCAGACGCTGCATGCGAACTTATAAGCTCAATTTACAACGACAAGAGAAGCACTATGGTTGTAAGTACCAGAAACAACGGAGCGTTAGCCGATCTTCCATATGACTGCGCAGTTGAAGTAAGCAGCATTATAACTGCTTCAGGTCCAAAGCCAATCAACTTTGGAAAGCTCCCAACAGCTGCACGTGGACTTGTACAGGTTATGAAGGCGATGGAGGAACTCACAATTGAAGCTGCTGTAACTGGAAACTACGGAACTGCACTTCAAGCATTCATACTCAACCCATTAGTTCCTGGTGGACAGATTGCAAGAACAGTATTAAACGAAATGTTGGTTGCTCATAAGAAGCACTTGCCTCAGTTTGCAGAAGCAATTGAAAAGATTGAAAAGGGTGAACTAAAGTAAGGTTTTAATATAAGGCGGTCAGATATATGACCGCCTTTTCAATTCTCTGATACCAGTCACTTATAAATAACAGAAGAAAATCCTATCTAAGCTCATCCAGGTCAGGCCTATCGAAAAACAGCTTCTCCCCATCGTTTACTACGATTAGAGGTATTCCTATCCTACCTGCTTTTTTTATCTCGTCAAACTCAGGCCTGAAGTCCCTGTATTTAAGGTACATCTTTAAATTAAACAAGCTTTCCGAAATATCAAGGAAAGCAAATTTTATGTTGTTCTGTGAAAGAAACTCTTTCACCGGTTCACAGTCCTTTCAGTATTTACTTCCAAATACAACAACCTTTTTCATCTTCATTCCTCCTAATGTTTCCATGTATATTTATGTATATTCTTATTATAAATAATCTTGTAAAGGGAGGAAAGGAAATATCATTACAGACATTAATAACTTTTCTAAATTACAGTCAAATTAATTTATTTTTAGCAGGTAAATTCAATAAAATGAAGAATTAATATAATAAAGGAGGGAACATATATGTTAAAAACTAATAAAGACAGGCTTATTATCCAGTCTGTACAAGGAAAAATTCATCATCCTGTGTCTGCTCCATCGCCATATAGAATTAGTCATGAGGGCATTCCCCATGTACTTCCTGCCACAGGTGGAATTACATACAATGTTAAGGTTGGTGATCCCGCTATGGGGTGGGTTGGTGACCACATAGAACCGGGGGTTACAATAAGAAATGAAAACACAGCTGAAAATGCTGCACTTAATACCCTCTCATGTATAGGTAATGAAGCAAGGGTTGTAAGCGGAGACGCAAAGGGAGCAAAGGGATTTGTGACAGGAACCCATGGAGGGGTTGAACATGTTATCATCTACTTCAGTGAAGAGGATATGGAAAAGATGGCCGTTGATGACAAAATCCTTGTTAAAGCATGGGGGCAGGGACTTCAAATTGAGGGTCATCCTGAAATTAAAATTATGAACATCGATCCTGAGCTGTTCTTAAAACTTGGCATAACCGAGGAAGGCGGGATTATAAAGGTTCCGGTTGCTGCAGTTGTTCCACCATACCTGATGGGCTCAGGCATCGGCTCATCCTCAGCCTTCAGCGGCGATTACGACATTATGACGGCAGACTGGGATGAGGTTGTAAAAAATGGCCTCGATAAGCTAAGGTTTGGAGACATCGTCCTCATAAAGGACGCTGACAACACCTTTGGAAGAGGCTATCTAAAGGGAGCCGTAAGTATAGGCGTTGTTATTCACAGCGACTGCATAAAAATGGGCCACGGTCCTGGAATAACAACCATAATGACCTGTAAGGAAAGCAAAATACATGGAGTAATAGACAGGAATGCAAATATAGCAAATTATCTTGGGATAAAGTAAACTCCAATGTGATAGGGGCTTTGAAAAATAAAAAAAGCCCCTTTTCTGGGGCCTATTATTAAAACGCAAAGTAGTCGTTCATCTTAATACAACCTTGCTTATTACCAGTGGATTTCTTATCCTTTTTGCTGGTCTTCTTAAGCTCAGTCATGTTTTCCTTTATTAATTTATTGCCGATATCCATGATATCCTCCCCTCCTATTTTAAAAATTCCGGTTTGGTCTCACTAATCGGCGCTAAGTAAAAGATTCATCATATTTGTGGAGTAACCCTTCCTTGAAGGTTACTACAACACCGGAGAACATTTTATAACCTCCTAACGAGCTTCGTCTCTGTGTTATTTTTATTTTATCATTCTGGAAAAGTTTTAACAAATCCGGTTAATCCGTATAAAGTTTCTCAATATTTGATACGTCTAGATTAATGTTAATAAAAATAGCTTTCCTCAAAAGTCCTCAAATCTCCTCCATATTCCTCTGCAGTTCCGTGAACTTACCCAGCCATAGGAGCAATTTCATCAGTGGGAGTACAGGCTGTTGAGATCGAATTTGATACAGATGATATGGTGATTAAAGAATGTCTTCAATCGAACATCTGCAGGTTTATCTCCTGCGAAGAAATAGAAAGGGCCGTAAAGGCAGTATTAAGGAACTGCCAGCCTCTTTAAAGCAGGAGGCTGGCAGCTTAACAAGTCTTCACTTTAATAAGCTTTTGTTTTTTAACTTCATTCAAATTTAGAGTATACATTGATATTGCAGAGAATATTGTAATAGCAAACACCAGGGGCCAAACCAATCTTACTCCAAACCTTTGAATATATCCTCCCATGATATATGGTCCAACGGCTGATCCTGCACCAGTTATTATAGTTAAAATGGAATTGAATCTTCCTCTGTGGGAACTTGGAGCATGATCTGCAATGTAAACTCCTGAGTTAGTCGCATTTAGAATCTCACCAATCGTCCAAACTACAGTTGAAAATATATATAACGGATATGCACTTATAAAATAAAGCATCCCAAAGCCGCAGGCAAAGAAAATCCCTGCAAGGGCAATGTTAAAAAGGGGTTTGTTCTTCTTCGTTAAGTAAACTATAATGGCCGTCATAGTCACAACAACAATTCCATTGGTAAAGAAAATCCCCCCCATAAGGGTTGATGCATTATCACCGTAAAGCTGTTTCAGTTGAAGGGTTGTACTGAAATTTCCCTGGGAATATGCAAAGGAGTATAACGATGATAAAAGTGCATAGATTAAAACCGAAGGCCTTTTAAGCAGCACTGAAAACACGCTTCCCTCCTGTGCCTTTTCCTCCTCGGGTATTTCATCGCTGATATTCCTATAACTTGGCTTTGTTTCCTCAACAAACAGCATTAAAAGAGTTATTGCAATAAAAATTGCAGCGGCATTTCCAAGGAAGGTAAAGGGAAGATACTTTTTGTACAGAAATCCTGCAATCAGCGGCCCAACTGAAAAGCCTATATTTATGCCCATGTATAATAATGAAAAGGCTGCTTTTCTATTTTTCGAATTTGTTAAATCGGCGACCATGGCGCTGTTTGCAGGCTGTGCAGCACCGTTTAGAACTCCTGCCAAAATTAAGAGCCATGGAATAACCATTGACTTTCCTAAAAAAGCACAGGGTATAAAGGAAAGCGCCGCGAGTCCTTGAGAAATAACCATAACCTTTTTCCTTCCGAAAATGTCTGAGAGCTTTCCTCCCAAAAGACCTCCAGGCACATAGGACATGGTTGAAAGGGACACAAATGCACCAGCCTCCTTTGCCCCAAGTCCCAGCCTGTCAGTTAAAAACAAAGTTAAAAGTGGGAAAACGAAGCTTCCCATGCTATTTATAACCCTCACCAGAAATAGTATGTATATGCTCCTGGGAAGATTTGAATAGGGTTCAAGAAATTTAGGTAGTTTCATATAGCTATCTTCCTTCCAAATATAGTGGAGGTCCTATAAAATTAGTTAAGAAATCATTTTCAAGGTTAATATTTCGATGGAAGTGTAAAAAATCCTGCATTAGGACCTTTTGATAATTGAATCAAAATTTGTGTAAAATAAAAGACTTCTTAAAAAGTAGAAGCCTTAAGATAATTCATTATGTTAACACGTTATGCTAGTTTTATTTTCAAAAGACGCTGTGATAAAAAATATATTGCTCTCACAACTACGCTTGCGCACAGGGGTTCTAAAATTTCCATTGAACGTTTTCTGGCAGCTAAAGCTGGGTACGAAGGATTAATGCCTTTGCTACCTTGTGGTAAAACAGAATGGAACAGGGAGTATTGCATCGTATCCACCCAGGCAGAAAATTTCAAACAAAGCCAGCATTACAGATTCTTGATAAGTGGTTACGGTTAAAGCAATATCCCTGCTGGAATGTTGAATGGAGATAAACTTCCATCGGGTATATATTACATAAACCCTTTAAACGCAACAACTATAGCAATTAATATTATCTGTGACAGATTCATCATTATAAAATTCTTAACCGATAAAACAAAGGTTTCACTTTTTACTGGGTTTGAATGAAACAGCCCTATGTTCTTCCTTACAGGAATGAATGTTAAAAGCACAATCAGCAATGCAGTCGGTACAAGTTTTAAAGCAAGAAGTATAGCTATATCTATGTACCCAATATAGTAGAGAATTTTAAAAAGAACCAGTGCTCTTTCCTTACCTATATAGTATACAAGTGTATGGCGCCCATTTACTATATCATCCTCAACATCACAAATATTGTTGGCAAGCATTATGTTAGCTATGCCAACTACGGCAGGTATGGATATTAGGAAAATATTAAACACTTCAACAATGTTTATGCTCAAATTAATTATGCCGCTTTGAAATGTTAGCGTAATTAAGTTTTGGTCGTACACATGAATGTATATCGACAAAAACATAATTATAAATCCCATAAATACTCCGGAAAACAGCTCTCCAAGGGGCATGCGCGAAATAGGAATAGGGCCAAAGGAATAGAAAATTCCAACCATAAAGGAAATAACTCCTATTAAAAGAACCACCAGGTTAGTCCTTAAAGTAAGTATTATTCCGAATACTATTGCTATAGAAAGCAGTATATATATTGTGGTTAAAACCGTAGATTCCCTAAGGTTGTCCCTAACAATTGCATTATGCTTTTCATAACCATACCCCTCCTTTTTCCTGGCCTTCTTAAAATCTATATAGTTATTGATTGCCGTTGTTGTCATATCAAAGGCCAACAGGGATATGAACATTATTATAAAGTTTTCGAATCTAAACTTTCCGTAGCGATACAAAGAATAAAATGTGCCAAGCAAAAACGGTATAACGCTTGCAATCTTCGTTTGAATTTCAACAAGCTTAAGAAAACTTCTAAATGACAACTTCCATTCCTCCTAAAGTGATAAATTTATGACGAATCAGCGCGTAAATTATGACTTTATCCTCTAATCTGCCCTTCACCATAGATTATATATTTTGTCGTTGTGAGCTCCTTAAGCCCCATAGGCCCCCGGGCATGAAGTTTTTGAGTGCTTATTCCAATCTCTGCACCAAATCCAAACTCAAATCCATCTGTAAACCTTGTCGAGGCATTAACATATACAGCGGCTGCATCCACTTCCTTGAGAAATCTTCTGCTGTTTACATAGCTGTTTGTTATAATAGCCTCTGAATGTTTAGTTCCATATATATAAATGTGTTCCAGTGCCTCATCCAGCGTTTTAACTACCTTAATGGCTAAAACAAGGTCGAGGTACTCCCTTTCCCAGTCTTCCTCTAAAGCAGGCTTGATTCCCGGGAGAATTTCACATGTCCTTGGGCAGCCTCGAAGCTCAACCCCTAATGCCGTGAGTTTTTCACCAATGGTTGGAAGAAATTTGTCTGCAATATCTTCATGAACAAGCAGTTTTTCCATGGCATTGCAAACCGCAGGCCTTTGAGTTTTTGCATTTATAACGATATTTTCAGCCATAGTCAGGTCTGCATCTGAGTCAACATAAACATGGCAGTTTCCAACTCCCGTTTCTATTACAGGAACTGTTGCATTTTCAACTACCGAACGTATCAGCCCTGCTCCTCCTCTCGGGATCAATACATCGAGATAGCCATTTAAGCGCATCATAATATTCGCTGCTTCTCTATCGGTTATTTCAATAAGCTGAATGCATCCATCAGGAAGCCCCTTACCTATTGCCGCCTCCGTAATTATATTCACTATTTCAATGTTTGAGTGGATGGCTTCTGAACCTCCCCTGAGAAGTACTGTGTTTCCCGCCTTAAGGCAAAGGCCGGCAGCATCAACTGTTACATTTGGCCTTGCTTCATAAATTATACCAACAACGCCTAAGGGTACCCGGATCTGTCCTATTTGGAGTCCATTCGGTCTTGTCCACATCCTTACTATTTCGCCTACAGGATCAGCCAAAGAGGCAACCTGCCTGAGTCCTTCAGCCATATCTTTAATTCGTCCTTCATTAAGAAGCAGTCTATCCAGCAGAGCCTTTGACAGTCCTGCCTTTTTTCCGATTTCAATATCTTTTTCATTGGCAAATAAAATTTTATCCGCATTAGCTTCAAGTGCATCCGCCATTGCATAAAGGGCTGAATTTTTCACTGCAGTACTTATGCCGGCCATTTGTCTTCCTGCCGTCTTTGCCTTTTTTGCTTTATCTACAACATATTGCCTTATATCCATAAATTATTCCTCCCCGGAAATAAAACTATAGGTTATAACCATGTTATCCCTGTGAACTATCTCGTCATAATTTTTATGTCCCAACCTTTCCTCAATTTCTATAGACTGTAATCCCTTTATCTTTTCAATTTCTTCCGAGCTGTAGTTTACAATACCCTTTGCAATCTCATTATAGCTTTCATCCACTATTGATACAGCCGAACCCTCGCTAAAATCTCCCTCAACTGCTACTACTCCGCTTGGCAAAAGGCTTTTATTTTCCCTGTATAATGCTGCGGCTGCACCACCGTCAATAACTAACCTTCCCATTACTTTCGTTCCAAAGGCAATCCATCTCTTCCTGAACTGAAGTGGTCTGTCTTCTGGTTTAAACCATGTTCCATGTTCCTCTCCATTTAAAATATCGTTTATAATACCTTGTTTTGAGCCATTGGCAATTACCATTGCTGTCCCTGAGGACACTGCAATTCTTGCAGCGCTAATCTTTGTTGCCATTCCACCGGTTCCAAGGCTGCTGCCTGCTCCACCCGCCATATTTTCTATTTCAGCGGTGATCTCATTAACCCAGGGAATGATTTTTGCCTCTGGATTTAACCTTGGATTGGCATCGTATAAGCCATCGATATCAGAAAGCAGTATAAGTAAATCCGCTTCTACAAGGCTTGCTACTAAAGCAGACAGGGTATCATTATCACCAAACTTTATTTCATCAACAACTACAGCATCATTTTCATTGATTATGGGTATTATACCTTGCTCAAGTAATTTAAAAAGCGTATTTCGTGCATTTATGAAGCGGGTTCTCTGTATCATATCTTCACGGGTTAAAAGAATTTGAGCCACAGTCTGGCCATACTCCCCAAAAAGTTTTTCATACATATGAAGGAGAATTCCCTGGCCCACCGCTGCCGCAGCCTGTTTTTCCGGAATTGTTTTAGGCCTCGACTTAAGCCCCAACTTGCCCATACCAGCACCTATGGCCCCTGAAGTTACGAGTATAACTTCATATCCCCTGTTGTGTATATCGGCAAGCTGCCTTACGAGGCCTTCAATGCGGCTTAAGTTTAATCTCCCGTTTTCATAGGTTAAAGTAGATGAACCTACCTTAATAACCACCCTCCGTACCTTGCTTAAATATTCCTTCCTATTCAAAGCAGTATGTCACTCCCTTTTAATTTTAAATCCTATTATAAAATAGTTCCATATATTTTTCATCTCAATCGCTAGTGTATTAGTTAAATGCTGATCATTTATATTATATATTTTATCAAATCGAAGGCCTTCAAGTATACAGGATATCAAACTTATCTAAACAATAAATTATCTATTTTATCTTTTAAAATTTCCATAAAAAAATAGGAAGGTTAGGATAAAACACCCCTAAACCATCCTATTTTACGTTTAGCTTCATTTATCGATATATTACTTAAATCTCACTTTCAAAGTTAAAGCACAGTATGGCTTTACTACTGGTAAAATAAAGGATCCTTCATCATCAATAGAAAGCTTATCTCCTTCCAGATCCTCATTAAAGTTTGTAAGGACTACTTCACTTATATTTTCAAGATTTATGGAGATAGTTTCATTCTTTACAGTAGAACTTCCCGCATTATATAATCTAATTATTAGTGCTTCCTCATCTTCAGCTTTCTTTAACGCACTTATAATTAGATTTCTGCTGCTTAGCTTAATGATGTCTTCATCTCCCTGCTTAACCCCTTGAAGCTGGCTTTGTATATGCTTTGTAAGGGTTTCAACCTCAAAGAGCTTAACTTCATCTCCAACATTATTGAGTTTTATCATGTTCTGAACTGCAAGTGCAGGAGCGTCAAATTCTGCTGCAGCTGCTGGTATCCCTGCCTCATCCCAGTTTCCTGCATGTGGCACAAGTGCATATTCAAATACATGTATACCAAGGCAAAGTGCGTCAGGGGTCGGTACTTCTATTCCAGATGGTCTTCCGGGCCTTATAAGAAGTTCTCTCTTACCCATCATACCAACACCTCTGAGAAGTGTTAGAGCGATAGTTGTGTCGTCATATATTTCATACTCAGTTAGTCCCCTGTTTAATACAGCAATTCCATATTCTCCATCATTGAAGTCCACAAACTTCTGCTGTGAATAAATTGGGAGAGGCTTTTCTGCCCATTTTCCTGTTTCCCACTTGCTGTCATCCATCTTATTTGGTCTCTTAAGTGTACCAAATTGTATTTCAGCAAAGGAATGGTCTGACTTAACTCCTGATGGGAATAAAACTCTAAGCCTGTGATCGAAGGCGTTGTTTTCAACTACAGTTTTAAAGTCTATCCTTTTTATCTTGGAATATAAAGTTAAATAGGTCGTTATAGGGAGTAATACCCTTTCATCGCTTCTTCTTTCATCGTTATCTACTAGTTTTTTGGGAACCTCCATGTTTAGTTTTATAGCAATAGTTGTTTTAATATCTCCACTTTCAACTATTTCAAATTCAGCTTTTGAAGTTTCAGAGGTTACTACTGTATCATTTTTAACAGGTGAAAAGTTATAAGTATCGCCTGCATCTCCGCAGTCTTCAAACACATGTAGCTTATCATATCTTCTACCGGTCTGTTTATCAGTTACATTGATACTTCCATTTTCATTTATTTCTACAGTAAAGAAATCATTTTCAAACCTGCTGGATCCCTTTTCTGTCTCCTGTTTGATTTCAGCTTCCCCTTCTTCTTCTTCAATGAAGTATGTCTTATATCCTACGTTTGAATTAAAATCAACATAGAATGAGAACTCTACCTTCTTTTTAGTTTCCTTTAGATTTATACCAGCTGACCATATACTTAAGGAGGCTGCATTTATTTCAGTAACCTTATCTATTTGGTGGGGTATTACATTACCATCTGCATCCTTGAGAATAAAGCGTTCATCATCAACATATATTACGGCATTTACGAGCTGTTTACCCTTTGTCATAGAGCTGTTAAATATTACAATAGCCAATCTGTCAATTCCAGTCTGTCTTACTATTGCTCTTGAATAGCTCTTTAACAATGTTTGCCCAATATTCTCTACATCAGTAAATCTTTGATCTATTTCCCTGTGTGCTTCATCTGTGCAGCATCCCCCAATGCTATCATGGGCCTGGTTTTGAATTAAATACTTCCATCCCTGATTGATAAGCTCTCCAGGATATTTAGCATTTTTAAGCCAACTTATTGAACATATCGGTTCTACATACTTTTCAAGAAGAGCCTCTGCCTTTCTGTTTGCCTGTTTTTGATATATTCTCGAAGATACTATGCTTGTATGAACCCTGCTTCTCTCAGGAATTATAAGTTCTCCAGCAAGCTTCTTTAAATTAGGTTTAGCATTTACTACCGAATCAATATAATCCTCAAGGGTATCCTGAACGTATTCAGTCTCTGAATCCGTTTCATTTAAATGTTTGATATAGTTAGTTATATGCGGCTCAGGCCATTCATGATCAACTCCGTTCATAATTAAAATATTATCAGTTGTAGCCCACTTCTTTAATTCACTTACAGTTTTCTTCATTCTAATATCCGCTTTTTCAAAATCCTTTGGCAGAAACATTGCGTTGCTGTATCCTAATGGAAGATATACTGCTACTACGTCATCCCCGCTTATTGCTTCCCAAGCAAATTCAGAGGCCTGAAGTTCATGCAGTGGAACTCCTCTCATCATAACCGCAGAATTTATTCCAAAGCCCTTAAGTATCTGCGGCATTTGACCTGACTGTCCAAAGGAGTCTGGAAGATATCCAACCTTCATTTGTTTTCCAAAATCCCTTGCTATTCTATCACTTATCAACAGGTTTCTTAAAAGTGATTCTCCATCGGGCACGAATTCATCGGGCTGAATATACCATGGCCCTATAATTATTTTTCCTTCCTGAATTAACCTTTTAAGCCTTTCATGGCTCTTAGGCTTTATCTGAAGATAATCCTCAAGCACTACGGTTTGTCCATCAAGCATAAAGCATTTGTAGTCCTTGTCTTTTTCTATCATATCCATTAATTTATCTATTAAGTGTACGAGCCTTACTCTGAAATGCTGGAAAGTCTTATACCATTCCCTATCCCAGTGTGTATGTGAAATAACGTGTGCTCTATGCATATTATCACCTCTTTTAAAAATTTCTCCAGAGAATTATAAAGTTAATTCTCTGGAGTTTGTAATTATGCTACTACTTCAGTTTCTGAATTATTTTTTTTAGCTCCTATTGATTTGAAAACATTTACTAAAACAGCTGTTGTTACAACACCCGCAAGTACCGCAACTACATGGAGAAGTGGCTTATTTACAAAGGGTGTTGCGAAAACTGTCGCCATTAAAACAGGATTTACAACTCCAAGGGCTGCTGATAATCCGGAAGATACGGCTGAACCTATCATAATGGCAGGTATTACTCTGACAGGGTCAGCCAGAGCAAATGGTATAGCACCTTCTGTAATTCCTACTATTCCCATAACAAGGGCTGATTTTGCTGCTTCTTTTTCTTCATTTGAATATCTCTTTGATGCAAGGAAAGCAGCCAATGCCAGTCCAAGTGGTGGAATAGCTATTGCAATATGTATTGCTGTAGCAGGTCCGTAAATCTTTTCAGCATATAATCCATATGCAAAGGTTAAAGCAGTCTTGTTTACTGGACCTCCCATATCAAATGCCATCATAGCTCCCAATATTGCAGCAAGAATAATCTGGTTACCAGCCTGCATTCCACCAAGCCATGCTGTAATACCCTTTGTAGCCGCTATAATTGGCCCACCTATTATATACTTAAGTGTCACTCCTACAACAAATGTAGATGCAACTGGTATTAAAAGAATCGATATTACAGGCATAATTGCTGCTGGTGCCTGAATCTTCTTAAGCAATTCAACAAAGTAACCAACCATCAGACCTACTATGATTCCACCCAGGAATCCAGTACCCATATCTTTCGCCAGCATACCAACGATGAATCCAGGTGCAATTCCAGGCTTATCCGCTATTGAATATGCGATATATGCTGCAATTACTGGAACAATAAGACCAAGACCGTAGAGACCAATATCCTTTATTGTTGCTGCAAATCCTTCCTTGGCTTCCCATACCCCTGTTCCACCAATCATTATTGCTATAGATACCATAAGTCCGCCAGCAACGACAACTGGAATCATGTATGATACACCAGTCATCAAATGTCTGCTAAGGTTGTCCAATCTTTCTTTAAAACTCATAATAATCCCCCTTTTTTAATATATTTTTATTTTTTTATAAGCTCCAGGGCTTTATTTATAACATTATCAGCATTTTTAACTGCCTCTGCTACCTTTACTGTCAGAATTGGCTTCTTTTCAAATCTGTCTCTATGAGCAACATTTGTGTCTACTGCAAATATAACAACATCTGCTGTATCAATATCTGACTGCTTTATCTTGTTTTGAATTCCCATACTTCCCTGGGTCTCAACATGTATTTCTATATTTCTTGCCTTTGCTGCCTTTTTTAGCCCTGTTGCTGCCATATAGGTATGCGCTAAACCCGCTACACATGCTGTTACTGCTACAATTTTCATTTATAATTCCCCCTTAACTTTATATATTATTCAGAATAATTATTAACTAGCTAATTCTTCCTGACCTGTTAAAAGCCTGTATATATCTTCTGGGTTTTTAGAATTTACAAGGTTTTGTGTAAATTCTTCATCCATAAGAAGCTCAGCAAGCTTTGCGAGAATCATTAAATGTTCATTCTGAGCACCTGATAAAGGAACTGCTATAAGAATTACAATCTTCACAGGATTCCCATCCATTGAATCCCACTCAACATCATTACATTTTCCTATAGCAATACATGATTCCTTTACTCCCTCTGATTTACCATGTGGAATCGCTATTCCTCTGCCTATTCCTGTAGTATATTCTTCTTCCCTTTTAAATACATCATGAAGATAGACTTCCAGGGAATTTAACTTGTTATTTTGATCAAGCAATTCCGCAAGTTCCTTTATAACCTCCTCCTTTCTTGTAGCTTTAATTTCTGCTTTAATAAGATTTATATTGATTAAATTTTTGATGTCCACGCTACCACTCCCACATGTACTTTAAATATTTGCTGTCATATCACTATGCCCAACCAAGGATCTCCATAAATTCTGCTTTATTGCTGATTTGTTTGAGCTTTTTTAAATACTCTTTATTGTTAACTATCTCGTATATATCTTCAAACAATTTTTCAGCATCCTTATTAAGGGATAAATCCATCGCACACAGGAACACGATGTTTACTTTTTTACCTTCCCAATCTATAGGTTCCTTAAGCTGAACAATGCTTATGATTGGTTTATTTACATATTGTGAATATCCATGAGGCATTGCTGCACCGTTTCCAATATAGGTTGTTGAAAGTTTCTCTCTCTCCAGTACAGATTCTGCAAATTCACGGGTCACAAATCCAGCATCGAAAAGTTTGCTGCTTACAAATTCCACAAGCTCAATCTTATTTTTAAAATTCATTTCCAGGAAAATTAAATCTTCCCTTGTATAGGCCCTTAGGCTTAAAAACCTTTTCAGCCTGTTCTTATATTCTCTAAGTTTAGTCAGTCGTGTTATCTCTCTTTCGATATTTTTTATGTCCTGTGGTGATATAACTGGATTAACATGTATGATTGGCACATCTATCTCTTTAATTGGTATTGTAGATATAACAAGCTGGATCTTGCCCTTATATTCAGTAGTTTTAATTTCACTAATAAGATCTGAAATAGATACTATTTTGCTTATTTCAATCTGTGGAAAGTTTTTCTTCAACTGTATTGATAAAAGCTGAGCAACACCTATACCAGAATTACATACTACATATGTCCTAATTCTTTGATTTTTTATTTCCTCATTTCTTTCAATTGCAGCCTGAAGATGAAGAGCAATAAATCCAATCTCATCCTCTATAATATCTATCTGGAAACTATCCTTTAAGATATTGCTTATCTCAACTGCAATATTGAATGCATAAGGATAATTTCTTTTAATTTCATCTATCATTGGGTTATGGATGCTTGTACCATATTTCAATCTATTTATTGCAGATACAAAGTGAAGGCTTAATCCCAGTATCAATTTTTTATCCATTGTTAGATCAAGATTGAAACGGTCTTTAATATATTTAATAAGCCTGTTTATTACAACTTCAATTTCCTCATTAAACCTGAAGTTTACAGTCTCATCATCAGAAACAGAATATACATTTACCTTTATTCCAAGAAGGTGCATTGTTATATAACATATCTCATCCTGATTAATATTTAGATGTAAAAGCTTCATTATTTTATCAGCTACAGTTAATGCCATGGAATATTCTCTTGTTTTCATTATTCGTACAGCATCTGCATTGAGAAATCTAACATGTTTCCCCTTTCTTATTCTATCAACCATTATAAGGAAATATATGGTTAATTCCCAATAGCTATCATCTGTCAAACTTATATTATTTTCCCTCTGGATATCATATATAATCTTATTTACATATATTAACTCCATTTCACCAACATGGGTTAATATGTCCTTCAAACCTTCCACATCAGGCATAAGTGTATTTTGGAACATCTGGTTAATGCTATCTATGTTTATTGACTTATTTGTATTTTCCCTGATATAGGAAGCTATAGCAAACCTGAAATCCTTTTCATTGCCAACTACTTTAATACCATGATAGGTCTTTTTATGAAGCCCTAAATTGTGTTTTTTAATCCATTCCTCAACAAGCTTCATATCAAGGTTTACAGTTGCTTTACTAATAAAAAGTTCATCAGCAAGCTCCTGCATAGTAATATTTCTATCGCTATTTAAAAGTTTTTTTATAATGTAACGGCATCTACTCTGCTGCTCAAAAGCGACTTCTGCATTGCCATTTTGTACGTCCAGTTTATCCCACAAAGCTTTTTTATTATTTTCATCTGCTTCAACCCATACCCCAATTCTTGGCTTTGACTTTATAAATATGTTGGACTTTTCAAGATAGGATTTTAAGTAGTTTATATCATTTCTTATTGTTCTTATCGAAACATCAAGCTTTTCAGCAAGCTCATGCTCTTTTAAAACCCCATCAGATTCTAGAAGCGCTTCAACTATATATCTCTTTCTTGAATCAAGAAGCAACATGTGCAATCACCAACCATCGCTTTTATTTCCTTTCCGTTACAGCATTATTATATAGTTTTGGGCTATGAAAGAAAATTTAGATATTTTCCTGAATAAAAAGCTCTATTATTAGACAATTATGACATGTGTGATTAGCGATAAAATTATAGTTTCAAGGAAATGATAGGAAGCTGCCTGCAAATAAAAAATCCGCTATAGGCAGAAGGAAAAGCACATGACACCTTTCCTTCCATCATAGCGGGCTTAATTGGTTTTAATTTTACTTTATAGTGATTGCACTTACAGGACAGCTGGATTCGGCTTCCTTAGCGGTATCCTGCAGGGAGTCGGTTAAATCTATATCCTTTGCTTTAGCAAGTCCATCAACGTCCATTTCGAACACCTCAGGGCATATTGAAGAACATAAGCCGCAGCCTATACAGATATTTTTATCAACAAATCCCTTCATAGCTAATACCTCCTGAATAAACATTTATCACATTACTTTATCAATAATACAATTTAAAGCTCAAAAAATCTGTAATTCAAATCACAATTCTACAAAATCTAAAATGCCTGTCTAAAAAGGTACTAATATTGCATAAATTAAAATAATTACTTGCACAACAAGTGAGTGGCTAGCCCAGAGGCTTGCCCCTACAGTTTAATTTTTGCAAGGCCACAAATATTCTTTCAATCTAAAAGGCCTATTTAACACTCTTCTATATGGCAAAAAGCTCCTTTATTTCCTCCTCAGTCATCTTTGATATAAAGTTCTCTCCTGACTGAAGTACAGAGTTTATAAGCTCCTTTTTCTTCTGCTGAAGGTTGTATATTTTTTCTTCTATGGTACCCTTTGTAATAAGCTTCATAACCTGAACTGAGTTTTTCTGCCCTATTCTGTAGGCCCTGTCCGAAGCCTGTTCCTCAACTGCCGGATTCCACCACGGGTCAAAATGTATTACTGTGTCCGCTCCCGTCAGGTTAAGACCTGTACCCCCGGCCTTCAGTGATATAAGAAATACATCCCTGAAGCCCTGGTTAAAGGCCCTGACCATCTCTTCCCTATCCTCTGCCTTTGTGCTTCCATCAAGATAAAAATATGAAATTTTTTCCCTTTCAAGCTGCTCCTTTATAAGCTTTAAAGCACCTGTGAACTGTGAGAACAACAAAACCCTGTGTCCACCTTCCCTGAGCTCCTCCAAAAGCTCCATAAGCATATCCATCTTACCGCTGCCCTCATTATAATTTTCAATGAAGAGGGATGGATGGCAGCATATTTGCCTTAATCTTGTGAGTCCTGCAAGTATTTGAATATAACTCTTTTCAAGCCCATCCTCCCGTATTTTGTTTTCAATCTGGCCTTTAATCTGTTCAAGGTATGCAAGATATATCTTCTTCTGCCCTTCTGTAAGCTCTGCAGAAAGAAGGCTTTCAATTTTAGGAGGCAGTTCCTTTAAGACATCCTTTTTAAGCCTTCTAAGGATAAATGGTTTTACATGCTTGTTTAAATCCTCCAGGGCGTTTTTATCCCCCGATGCAATGGGCCTTTCAAATCTCTCAAGGAATTTTTGATGGCTGAGTAAATACCCCGGCATCAGAAAATCGAAAATAGACCATAGCTCAGTCAAATTATTTTCAATGGGGGTACCTGTAAGGGCAAAATAGCCCTTAGCCCTGATTTCCTTTACAGATTTTGCATTTATGGAATTAGGGTTTTTTATGTGCTGCGCCTCATCAAGTATACAGTAGCCAAATTCCATCTTTCTGTAATGCTCAATATCCCTTCGTATTAGAGGATATGAAGTTATAACCACGTCTACACCAGGTATTTCCTTTATTTGCTCCTCTCTCTGCCTTTTTCCTCCTGAAATAACCAGCGCCTTCAAAGAAGGAGCGAATTTTTGTATTTCACTTTCCCAGTTGTATACAAGTGATGTTGGACATACTACTAATGAAGGCAGCTTAACACTTTCCACCTCCGATTGTATAAAAGCAATGGTCTGGAGAGTTTTCCCAAGCCCCATATCATCTGCAAGTATTCCTCCAAGTCCATAGGAGGCCAGGGTTTTGAGCCACTTAAATCCTGTTATCTGATAGCTTCTCATAATATTTTTTAAACTATCTGGAACTTTAAAATCAGTATCCCTTGGCTCCTTTATGCTTTCAACAAGACGCTTAAATGCAATATTTCTTTCTATATATCCGCTCTCAAACTCCCTGAGCTTCTCATCCATATACATGGCCTTAAACTTCGGCAGATCGATAATTTCTTTTTCAAGGTCACTTTCCTTTAGTCCCAGGCTCTCCATCATATCCGACACCTTACCCAGTCCCTCAGAATCCAGTGGTATAAAGGAACCATCTTCAAGATGATAGAACTTCTTTTTCTGCTTGAGTGAATTAAATATATCGGGTAAGCTTTTCCTGTCTATGCCCTCAATAGAAAAACTAAATTCTAAAAGATCCGTTTCCTCATTAAGTCGTATGGAGCTTCTGTAATATGATGAATCATATATCTTAATCTTTTTAAATTCATCGGAGTAGTAAACCTCACACATCTCCTGAAGGATAGGGACATAATGGGTAATAAAATCATATATTCTCTCATCATCCTCAATGTATAACGTGTCTCTGCCAACCTTAAACCCGGAATCCTCAAGGAGGTCCATTATCCTTTTCTCGCCTTCCCTGTCCCTTACAACAATTCTACTGCTATTTAATTCATTTTTACCATAGAATGGATCAATATTATATTCACCATATATAAAATTAACAGAAACCGTAACCCTTTTACCAGCTTTATCGATATATACCCTTGCTTCCAGAGGCTTTTCATAAAACATACCCTCAGCGCTTTTGTCAATTGAAAACTCTCCAGCCCTTTTGATGTTCGGCATTATGAGGGAAACAAATTTCTCCCTCTGATCTTCACTAAATCTTATATTGCTTGACCCATACCTTGCAAGCATACTATAAAATGGTGCAAGATTTTTGCGCTGTGATTTTGATATATTGTATATAACACCATTCAAAAACATATACTTTCCATCGACAGTTAAGGGAATAATACCGGCAGGAATATCTGCATTAAGCAGAAGATCGCTATTATCCTTTTTCAGTGAAAATTTGACGGGCAAATCCTCTTTTATAATTTTTACATTATCATATTTATCACCAAAGGCAATAACCTTTAAAGGCCTGTTTTCTACAAGCCTTAAAAAACGCTCAGCAGTCCTGTCAGGAAGAAGAACATATTTCCCCTTGAACAGCCTTTTGCCTATATATCCAAAGCCATAATCCCCGGCCATCATTTTATCCATTTCATATAGTTCTTCTAAAAATTCTATAATGGCCTCATCCTCATCTTTAAAGGAATGCCGCTCCGGGTTAAATGTGAAGTTCTTTCCAAATTCAATGGTTTCATAATTTTCCATGGCCTTAAGGAGACCCTTAATGCTTTTTACAGAGTAAAGCTTTTGAGTGCCCAGCTTCATGGAAAGGGCCGGCGTAATCTCCCTTTCATTATATCCTTCAGAAAGCAGCTCAAGGGTAAGCTCCATTTCAAGCCTTTCATTATGAGCTCTATTTAAGTTATAATCAAAGAAGTCTATTATTTCATCTGCCAGCTGATTTCGTGAATCATCAACTTTTATCTGATTTTTCCTTTGATAAGGAATATCCTCCATCTCCATTAATTGAAAAAGCACAGCAGCTATATGTTTGCAGTACCCGGGGTATTCTGCATATGCCGGACATTCACATTGTGCATATTCTACTTCATCATCATTATATGAGAGCTCGAGGATAACCTCATATTCCTGTCCCCCGGAAACTACAGCACTAATAAGCCCATCCCTAATGTCAATATCAACAATTTTCACACGGCCCTCCAAATAATATTCATAGCCTTTAAAAAATGTGTTTGAATTTGTGCAAAGTTTTTTAATCTTGCTTTTTGTAATATTAAACATAGCATCATTTCCTTTGAATAATATATTTTATCTATAGTATCAACTAATTATAGAGTTTAAAACAGTTTTTCAAAAATTTCAATCATAATAAAGGTGCCAGCATCCTTAAAAAGAAATTCTCAATTCTCAAGAGCCTGGCACCTTAATATGGTCAATGACACCGAATTGAGAAACTATATGCAGGATTCGGTGTCATCTAAAAAAACCGCACTTCAAAATATACAATCAGCATTAGGAGCTGTTACTCAAATGAAATAGAAAGGGGAGAAGCTTAATGGCAAATAACACTTCACTAACGGATAAAGATATTGCTCTTGATTTATTAAGTAGTTCCAAAGGAACAATAGCAACTTTAGCAAAGGTGCTTACAGAAACAACAAACCCAAAGTTGAGAGATGCCCTGAAGAATGAACTAACTGCCTGTATTAATTCTCACTACAGACTGTCTGATATTGCAATAAGCAAGGGCTGGTATAATGCATATGCAAGCCCACAGCAGCAGCTTCAGCAGGATTTATCTGCAATAAATACAATAACTCAGTAAACCTGCTTCAATATTTCTCCATACTTATATTAACTCAAAACATAGCAAAACCCGGAGGTGAAATTATGAACAATAAAAATAGCTTGGCACCACATGAAATTCTTGAACTTAGAGAATTAATGGATACTAACCTTATTGGAGCAAAAAAAATACAGGCCAGCATGCCTATGGTAGATGATGGTGAACTTAAATCATTTATGGAAAGGTGCTTAAACACTAAAAAAGAAAATATAAACTCAATGCAGACTTTTGCCCAAAATAATCTTAATATGTAATCGGAGGTGAAGGCAATGTCCTTTTTAGAAACGTTATTGGGAACTGATAATAAATTAGCATCTAGAGATATTGCACAGGATATGACTAAGGATTCAAAGTTTGCAGTAACCTCTTTAGCTGCTGCAACAGCAGAAGCTGTTAATCCAGAGCTAAGGGAAATGCTGAAACATCAGTTAAATAAAGCTATAAACGAACATTTCGAATTATCTGATATGCTTATAAATAAAGGCTGGTATCCAGCATATGATGAACCAATGGAACAGCTAAGAAAGGATTATGCAAAATCTCAAAATTTAACTTGATAAGGATATTTTTAAAAAATATTAAAAACCATGTCCATTCACATGAAATTTTTTACGTAAAATATAAACAAAAGGTTCCAGACACAGTCGATTAGGGATTTGTCTTTCCTCCCTTCGATTGTGTCCGGCACCTTATATTCGTTTTGGCCTTTAGGAAGCTAAGGGTACTGCTATTTTATTTTAAACTGTTCTATAAGCCTTTTTAGGTTTAGGGCTATTTCCTTTAAATCCTCTGTAGCCTTAGAAACATCGTTAATAGTAATGCTTTGACTTTCAATGGTATTTGAAACCTCTTCGGTCGCGGCAACCGACTCTTCGGTTATTGAGTATATCTCCTCTATAGAGGTGACAACGTCTTTTTTGGCGTTATCCATTTTTTCTACGCTCTCTACAAGACTGTTAATTCTCTCAAACATGTTTTTCACTGCCTTATCTATTACCCTGAAGGATTCACTTGTATCACCAAGTGCCCTATTGGACTCATCTACGATTTTATTTGCAATATCCATCTTGTTTCTAGTCTTTGCAATATCCTGCTTAATTCCTTCAATAATATTCTCTATATCTGTAGTTGAAATGGATGTTTGCTCTGAAAGCTTCCTTATCTCATCGGCAACAACAGCAAAGCCCCGGCCCGTTTCTCCTGCCCTGGCTGCCTCTATTGCAGCATTTAATGCTAAAAGCTTTGTTTGCTCTGCAACATATTTGATGGCGGTTAATATATCGCTTATTGATTCTGACCTGCTTGCAAGTAAATCTATGCTCTTGCTTATTTCCCGGGTAATATCATTGTTGTTATTAAATTGCTTTTGCAGATTTTCAACTGCTAAAATGGCTTTCTTATTGAACTTATCTGTTTCATCAATATGTTCCTTAACAATGCTTGAATTAGTGGTGACATTCTGTATCTCACGTGCAAGGTACATTAATTTGCTTAAGCCTTCCTGTGCCACAGCTGCCTGATGGGAAGCGCCTGAAGCTAGTTCACTCGTTGTCATGGATATTTCATTTATGGACATTGTAGTTTCATTCATTGCATTGGCGAGGCTGTTGGAGTGATTGGCTATCTTTTCAGCCCCATTCATTATCTCTTCGACGGTGCTTCTAAAATATCCTCTCATATTTTCAACCGACTTTGTTATTAATCCAACCTCATCCCGACGTTTAAGCAGAACCTCAAAGGAGTTGTCATCGGTTAAATCCAGCTTTGCGATTTTATCTACAAGCTGAGCAACTTTAACAATTGGGCTGCCTATTGCCCCGCCTATGAACCATCCTACTATCAAGGATAAAATTATCCCTATAAGCATCATGAAAGCAACCCTGACAACAACGCTATTCATTTGTCTCAGCACTTCTACTTGTGGAACATCAATTAGCATTATATAGCCATTGGAAAGATGTGAATAGGCCAGTATCTTGTCCAAGTTTTCATATTTATAGTTAATCGTTCCCGACTGCTTTTTATCTATTTCTTCAGTTAAAAACTTCAAACTCCCGTTATTCATTTCAGCAAAGTTTCCATTTCCCCCCTGTTGAGAAGCCTGGGCTACGCTATCAACCTTTTCTACTTTTTTATCAAAATACTTGGCCTTTATTCTTTCAAAGAAACCTGTGTTTCCCTTGTGCTTAATGCTTGGAGGAACCAGAAAATCATATTTCTGATTTACAAGGGCTACGTTACCCGTATCATATATATCCGTTGATTTTACTATCCTACGAAAATTGTCAAAATTGATATCCATTCCAACAACGCCTGCCAAAATTTCATTCTTATATATTGGTACAACGTATGAAATCATGTAAACATTAAACTGAGAATCAACATAGGGATCCAGCCAGAGGGCTTTTTTAGCCTTAACAGTAGCATAATACCAATACATATCCTTGTTTTCAGGGGTAAACTCATCAATCGTTTCAAGGGGCTGGGCTACAAACTTCCCATCATTCTTTTCATCTACAAACCTGACTCCATATACCCCCTTTGTAAGCTCCGGATTTATGTAAAAATAAGCGCCAATAGCTCCATCGGTAGTTTCCGCAAACCCCTTTACAATTTTCTCAATACTTCTCTCATAATCCTCAATGTAGCTTTCTCCCCGATCAAACTTTTCTATATCAATTGACGAGTTAATGGTGGCAGCCAGGGTCTGAACGGAATTTTCCACCCTTGAGATCATTGCATTGAACTCATTTGCCTTATTTTCAGCTATCAAAGAAAGGTTTTTCTCTGCCTGCAGCTTTATAATCCTGCTGCTGCTTGCGAGGCTGACTCCCCCTACCAGCAGAGTGGAAATAATGGAACAGGCAACAATAGCTGAGGTAATTTTGTTTTTTACTTTACCATTAATAAATTTTTTCTTTCGCATTTTTAACCCCCAATTAATTATTATATGATTATGATATTTTCTTAACATTCTATTATATTCTTTATCATTCTATATTTTCCTTCATGTTAAAACAAAAATTTTTACACATAGTAAACAAGCCAAAGGATAACACCCTTAATGATCCTGGGATTTGGCGATATACCACTTGGTGGCTTAGCTTAAATAAGATACATTTTATTTAATTGATATAAATTATTAGAGGAGGAACTTGGCATCAAGGCCAGATTTGAGGACCTGATTCCCCTGGGCATCGTTAAGCAGCAAAACGAAGAGCCTGAATACAGGGACTATCAATTCTCCCATCTATTTTTATACGAAAACAATATGCCCCTTGAGAATTGAGAAGTATAAAATTTCTGGTGAAGAGATAGAGGCCCTAGTTAAGATGGAGCTTAGGGAGCTTCAAAGGCTTATTGAAGAAAAGGTATCTGAGGTTGAAGTTTCTGGAGTTAGTGTAAACATATATAATGGGAAGCATCCAATAAAAATTAAGGTTAAAAAGAAAGATTTAGTCCCCCATGCTCCTGCATTTTTTCAATTCAGAATTAAGGTCAATATCATGTATGTTCAATTTAAGAATAATTGATTACTCCTTTCAAAATGTTTGTAGTTATTATTTCCATGTTTACCAGTTACACATGCATAAAAAGAGCATACATAGATGTGATTTAAACAAATCTATGTATGCTCCGTTTTCCTTTTACCTGCAACATATCAAAGTGCATTTCTCATTTAACATTCTGCGTATCCTATGGCAGCTGATTTCCTGCTGCTCTATATAATTCGTACCATTCCTGCCTTGTTAACTCAACCTGGGAAGCCTTGCAGATGTCCTTAAGGCGTTTGATGTTAGTTGTACCAACTATTGTTTGAATTTTAGCGGGATGCCTTAATATCCAGGCAATGGCGATGGCTACGTTTTGTACACCCTTAGCCTCTGCTATTTCGTTTATTTTTCTGTTCAGCTCTGGGAATTTATCGTTATTCAGGAACACACCTTCAAAGAAACCATATTGAAGTGGCGACCAAGCCTGAATTGTTATGTCCTTCAAACGGCAGTATTCCAAAACGCTTCCATCCCTGTCAATAGAGGCGTCTTTTTTCATGTTGACATTAAGCCCGAAATCAATCATGCCGGTGTTGGTTATGCTTAACTGGAGCTGATTTATTATTATCTTCTGGTTTAAATATTTGTTAAGCAGTTCAATCTGCATGGGATTATGGTTGCTTACTCCAAAGTACCTAACCTTGCCGCTGCTGTGCAGTATATCAAAGGCTTCGGCAACCTCCTCAGGCTCCATTAATGTGTCAGGACGATGGAGAAGCAATATATCTATATAGTCGGTTCTCAGCCTCTTTAAGCTGCCCTCAACAGAGTTTAAAATATGTTCCTTTGAAAAATCATAAAATCCCTTTCGGATACCACATTTAGTCTGAATAATAAATTTTTCCCTAACGCTGGGCTTCATATCAACAGCCTCTGCAAAAACTTCCTCAGATTTTCCTCCCCCATATATATCAGCATGGTCAAAAAAGTTGATTCCTTCCTCCATGGCAGTATTAATAAGCTTGGTTACCTCGCTAACTTCAAGGTTTGCAATTCTCATACAGCCAAGGGAAATCTCAGAGGCGCTGATTTTACCATTTCCAATATCGATATATTTCATAAAAAAACCCCCTTTTCTATTTAATGATAAAGAATCTATGGAACAACGTTACGATAAAAAATATCATCGCTTATAATTACTTTATACCATGGTATTTACTCGTGTCTACAGCTCTAATATAGATTATAATAAAAAAGCGTATAACTCTAATATTTTCCTGCAACCGTTTTCTTAGAGAGTAAGCGGCTCAATGAGTATAAAAGTGATTTCTTCAAAATAGAAATTACTATAGGAAACAACTCCTATAGCAATTTCTATTTTTTCTACATTCCATACTCTGTATTTTTATAAAGTTCCAGGCGCCGGCATATCCACTCCCTTGATGCGGTGCCTGTGGCCGTCATTCACCGTCGTATAGAAATCATAATAATGAACATGCATGCCATTGCCAACCGGAATTCCCGGCCCTGACCAGGCCTTATAGTAATGATGGTGACCATCTTCAAAAAGGACATACCCCTCTACATAGTGAATATGTGTACCATCTTTTAAGAGTTTTGGGGGAAAAGTTATATCGAGACATTGATGTACATGGCCATCTTCAATTGATGTATAATCTACAGTGCCATGATTGTGATCGGGAACAAATCCAGTAACAAAATCATCCTTATAGACTTCCTTGCCTTTTTCTTCTCCATTTTTTGCATCGGCTTGGGGTTGATTGAATCCTTCTCCCTCCGATCTGTAACCGTATCCATCACTATATCTATTGCCAGGCAGCATATAATAAGGTATATTAAATTGATAATAGTTAGGAACCGGGTTAAAAGACGAATTCATAAAAGCCTCCCAAAAATCAAAATCACATTATCATCATATTCAGCATACCAGGATCTGCTATTTAAATATTAATTAAACCCAGTGTGGTGTTTTTATCCTCATCTATCCATTTTGTAAACTTAGAAAAATGAGTTCTGCTTCTTTCGGTCTTGCTGCGTGCAGGGTATCCAATATAAATTACACCTATAACCCTGTCCTTTTCTTTAAGACCAAGGAATTCCTTAAAGAGGGGATGATATACATAATTACCTGTTCCCCAAAAACCTGCAAGGCCCTCAGCGTGGGCGGCAAGGAGCATATTTTGAACACAGGCATTAACTGCAGCAACCTCTTCTATTGGATTTACTCTATCCTTTTCAGAAACTTCACATCCAACTATTATTGCTGCCGGAGCATTGAAGGGCTGCTGTGCTCTTTTAGCAATGCGTTTTCTGTTTTCTTCACTATCAGGGTTTTCCATCCCATCCTTTTCAATCTCAACAAGAATCCTGGAAAGAAGGCTTCTTCCCTCACCAGTAAAGACCCAGAATCTCCAAGGCTCCGTTAAAAACCTATTAGGAGCCCAGGTACCTGCTTCAAGTATCCTTTCGAGTTTTTCCTTTGGGACTTCAGTTGGCTTAAATTTATATATTGTGCTTCTGCCCTTTATAGCTTCATATACATCCATAGTATTATCTCCTTATCATAAATTGTTTTAAAATACATTATACATATTTTGTGAAAATAATTATCAGATATACTTTGATTATATTTCAATCTCTAACTTCAGTCAAACAACATGATGAGTTCAAAATTATTAATAAAAATTGTGTGGAGTGGAAATGGACAAAATCATAGCTCTCAATCAAAAATGCATAATAGAAAAAAATTATAATTTTTCTGTCCTTTAAGTTGTAGGGAAAACTTACAAAGATATAAAATAATAATATGGATTTAATGTTTATTATAAAAATGAATAAATATAGGGTGACATAGAAATTACATAAGAACCTGCGTTGACCACAAGTGAGGAGAGCACGATTGAGGCATAAAGCCTGCTGAAAGATTAATGTAAAGACTTTATAAATAAGAAAATTTTATTGGAGGGATGTCCATGGAACTACCAAAGATGATAAAGATAAGGCAGCACTTTAACAGGGAACATATTGAGGATATCGAGGGTACAGTAAAGGAACAAATAAAAAGCTCAGGAATTAAAATTGAAAGGGGAAGCCGTATTGCAATTGCTGTAGGCAGCAGAGGTGTTGCAAATATACACAGGATTGTTAAGGCAACTGTAGAATGGATAAAGGAAGCAGGTGGAGAGCCATTTATTGTTCCTGCGATGGGAAGCCATGGCGGTGCAACTGCCGATGGACAAAGAGCAGTACTTGAGGGCTATGGTGTTACAGAGGAGTACACGGGAGCACCTATAAAATCCTCCATGGAAACTGTGGAACTTCCACAGGGGAATTTAATAAACAAGGTATATATGGACAAGTATGCCTATGAAGCAGATGGAACAATAATAATTAATAGAATAAAGGTTCACACTGATTTTCATGGCCCAACGGAAAGCGGGCTTATGAAGATGTGTGTTATTGGCCTTGGAAAGCATAAGCAGGCACTTGAAATACACAGGTATGGAGTATATGGGCTAAAGGAGTTAATTCCTAAAACAGCCAGGCAGGTTTTAAAGCATGGAAATATTATACTAGGTATTGCTGTAGTAGAAAATGCCTATGATGAGACGGCTATAATAAGGGCCCTTAGACCTTCAGAGATTGAGGTGGAGGAAATAAAGCTTCTATCCTACAGCAGGAAGAACATGCCTAGAATACCCTTTGATAAGTTAGATGTTCTCATAGTTGATGAAATGGGTAAAAATATAAGCGGAACAGGAATGGATACAAACATAATAAATAGAATTAAGATTAAAAATGAGCCAGAACCAGAGGGAATTAAAATTACAAATATTGTTGTTTCAGACCTTACAGAGGAGTCACATGGTAATGCCCTCGGTATGGGGCTTGCAGATTTTATTACAAGAAAATTCGCAGATAAAATAGATTTTAAGGCGACCTATGAAAATACAATTACAAGTACCTTTATAGAAAGGGCAAAGATGCCTATTGTAGGGGAAACCGACAGGGATGCAATTCAATATGCACTAAGGACTTGTGGGCCAATAGATATAAAAAACGCAAGGATTGTACGCATAAAAAATACCTTAAAGCTTGATGAAATATATGTGTCAAGTTCCCTTCTTCAGGAAATTCAAGACAAACCAGGTATAGATATCGTGGGAGAATTTGTAGATATTCTCAATGAGAAGGGTGAACTAACGGAGTTTTAAATAAACCCCTTGAGCAATAATACAAATAAAAGGCAGAGATACTATGATAATGATGTGCCAGTTATAGATTTAAATGCCCCTAAAAGTTTTGAAACCGCAACCTTTGCCCTGGGGTGATTTTGGGGACCTGACGCCCAGTTTTGGGATACTTGATGGTGTTATTACTTAGTGAGGTGATTATTATGAAGGAACAAAGGCGAATTAGAGATTATGGCATTACCATCGGCAGAATGAAGCCTGGAAGGCTAAATTCCATTACGGATGTTGAAGGTATAAGGGTTGGACACGTAACTCTTAATGATGGCGAGGTTAAAACAGGTGTTACTGCCATACTTCCCCATGGCGGAAACCTTTTTAAGGAGAAGGTTATGGCCGCCAGCTATGTTATAAACGGTTTTGGGAAGTCCATTGGAACCATTCAGATAGATGAATTGGGAACCATTGAAACACCTATAATTTTAACCAATACCCTAAGCGTTGGCACTGCCTGTGACGGAATTGTAGAATATATGCTGAGTCAAAATGATGACATAGGTAGAACAACGGGCACTGTAAATCCTATAGTATGTGAATGTAACGATGGATATTTAAACGATATAAGAAAGCGAAGGGTAGAAAAGTCCCATGTGATAGCTGCCATACGAAGTGCCGAAGTCGAATTTGAGGAGGGCTCTGTAGGCGCCGGTACAGGTATGTCCTGCCTTGGCCTTAAGGGCGGAGTAGGCACCGCTTCCAGGGTTATAGAGCTGGATGATAGGAACTATACCCTTGGGAGCCTTGTTTTATCAAACTTTGGAGTAGGAGAGGAACTTTTAATAGATGGAATTAAAGCCGGAGAGAAAATAAAGGAGCTACTTTCCAGAAGCTATGATGAACCAGATAGGGGCTCTATTATTATGATAATAGCCACCGACATCCCCTTGAGTGAAAGACAGCTCAAAAGGGTATGTAAACGTGCAGTGGTGGGCCTTTCAAGGACAGGCTCCTTCATAGGAAATGGAAGTGGCGATATTGTCATTGCCTTTACAACTGCAAATAAAGTCAAGCATTATGAAGAAAAGGACCTACGAGAGATAAAAATGCTAAAGGAAGATAAAATGGACCTCGTCTTTAAAGCAGCAGCTGAGACCATAGAGGAGGCAATACTAAACTCACTTGTCTGCGCCGAAACAACCGTTGGGAGAGATGGACATACAAGACATTCCCTGAAGGAGTTCATTGAGGATATCCTTTAAAAGGCTCAGGAGGCTGCCTCCTGAGTCTTTTACCCAAGCTCCCTGTCAATTACATCCCTCAGCATTTCCTCACTGTATAGTCCCTGCAGCACGCTCTCTCCTATTATAAAGGTAGGAACTGCATTTATACCCACCTCGTTATAGGCATGGTGAAGCATCCTCTGATGTACCTCCCTATATCTTCTATGCTCAAGTGCTTCTTTAAAGTCCTTCTCATCAAGTCCCATTTATATTATACGCTTGCCGAGGATTTCCCTTATTTTTATTATAACACGCTAACCATCTCCTGGTTCTGTAACTAAAAAGCAACTCCGATATGCTTTATCATATTGGTGTTGCTCTTCTTATCAAATTTATAAATCCTGTTACTGCGTTTTTGGTGGAAATAGCTTAATTAGAACCTTCACTAAGGCAAATAATAATAGCAGAACTAAGAATATTCCTGTCATTCCAAATCCCATGAGCTTAAGACCCTGGAAAAAGGTAGGGAGATTATTACTTAAACTTGCTATAGTATTCACATTAACACATCCTCTCCACAGTTGATTTAGTTAAATAACCCCGATTCTATTACCTAATCCTTATGCAAAGAATGCCAGGAGAAGGCCACCCGCTATAACCGAAGCTATCTGTCCAGCTACGTTGGCTCCGACAGCATACATAAGTACAAAGTTTTGGCTGTCTTCCTTCTGAGCCATTTTCTGTATCACCCTTGCAGACATTGGAAAGGCTGATATTCCCGCTGCACCTATCATTGGGTTTATCTTTTCCTTTCTAAAGAGGTTAATAAACTTGGCAAACATTACGCCCCCTATAGTGTCGAATATGAAGGCTAATAATCCGAATCCAATTATAAGCAGAGTCTTAAACTGTATAAATTCCTCAGCAGTCATATTTGCAGCTATTGTTATTCCAAGTAAAATTGTAACTATATTAACAAGTTCATTCGAAGCAGCATTTGAAAGCCTGTCAAGAACTCCACACTCCCTCAGCAGGTTTCCAAACATGAGGAAGCCTATAAGCGGAAGTGAAACCGGAGCTATTAATCCTGCTATCATGGTTATTGTTATCGGGAAAAGTATCCTTGTAGTCTTTGAAACATTTTCCGCCTTGTATGGCATTCTTATCATACGTTCTTTTTTTGTTGTAACAAGCTTTATGGCAAAGGGTTGTATTATTGGCACAAGGGCCATGTAGGAATATGCCGCTATAGTTACCGGCCCTAAGAGATTATAGGCAAGCTGGCTTGTTACAAATATTGAAGTGGGGCCGTCAGCAGCACCTATTATACCTATCGATGCAGCCTCCTTTATATTAAATCCACCAAAGAGGGCAGCAGCGCATATTGTAAAGAATATGCCAAACTGCGCAGCGGCTCCAAACAAGAGCATGAAGGGGTTTTGAAGCAGTGGGCCAAAGTCAATCATAGCTCCGATTCCTATGAATATCAAAAGTGGGAAAAGCTCCGTAGCAATACCTCCCTCAAATAGGAAATTCAATATACCCTCAACTTCAGTTCCTCCTATTACCTGGTTCAAAACGCCTGTCATAGGAAAGTTAACAAGGATAGAACCAAACCCCATTGGAAGAAGAAGAGCAGGCTCATATTCCTTCACTATGGCAAGATATATAAGAATTCCACCCACAGCCCACATGATTATCTGCTTAAGGGTAATAGACATAATTCCACCTAATAAGATTTCCATTTATTTTCCTCCTAGCGTTTAAATTATTGTACCAATTTGTACAAGGACCTCTCCCGGGTTTACAGCTTGTCCCTTTGAAACGCCTACTGAAAGGACTTTTCCATCCACCGGAGACACTATTTCATTTTCCATTTTCATTGCCTCAAGTATCATTAAAACCTGTCCCCTTTTCACATGATCACCGACTTTTACATAAACATCAAGTATATTTCCAGGCATTGGCGCCTTTACAGTTTCTCCACCTGAGCCTGGCGCTGAACTATTCCCTGGAACAGGTTTTACACTTTCAGATGTAGAAGAGGCAACCTCTCCAGTTACTTCCTCAATTTCCACCTCATAAACCTTGCCATTTAGCTTTATAACATACTTTTTCATTCTCACTTACTCCTTCCTTACTATTTAACCCTGGTAATTCTTGAAATATGGAAGTGGGAATTTGGTTTATCCTTCCCAGCCATAATCGATGCCACCAGGGCTACTACTATTTTATCCTCTTCATCTATTTCATATGTCACTTTCTCTACCGTTTGTTCCTTAAGATTATCTGAACTCTCTTCTTTATTAAAAAGTCTTTTTAAAAAATCCGATAATGCCATTTTCTTCACCACCTTTATATATACTACATGGTTACAGTAATATAATGCACCGTTTCACCACTGTCCTCGTTCTCGTTTTCTGCTTTACCATTCAATCTGTTTTCAAAGAACTTCTTTGCAACCTGAGGGAATAAAATATAGGACAATACATCCTCCATAGAGGTGGCTAAATCTCCGATTTCCTTACTGTGTTTTCCTATTTCAGGTTCTAACAGATCAGCCGGTCTCTGGGTTATTACCTTCTCATCACCGATAATCTTTTGCTTAATATCGTCGCTAATTGGCGCAGGTGGCATTCCGTAAAGTCCCTTAACGTATTCTTTAATTTCCTTTGGAACTATCCTGTATCTTTCACCTGTCAAAACATTGAATACCGCCTGTGTTCCAACCATCTGACTAAGTGGAGTAACAAGCGGCGGGAATCCTAAATCTTCTCTAACCCTTGGTATTTCACTGAGTACCTCTTCATATTTATCCAAGGCACCCTGTCCCTTTAATTGGGATAATAGGTTAGACAGCATTCCTCCCGGAACCTGATATGTTAGGGTATTTGGCTCTACATCCATTACCTTTGGATTTAATATTCCGCTTTCTCTGTATTTTTCTTTTATTGGTTTAAAATAGTCTGATATTTCGTTGAGTAAGCTTATGTTTAACTCTGGAGCTCTCTCACCTTCACTTAATGTAACAACCATGGATTCTGTTGCAGGCTGTGAAGTTCCTTCAGCAAAGGGGGAGATAGCGGTGTCTATTATATCAACTCCAGCCTCTACTGCCTTTAGATATGTCATTGAAGCAATTCCACTGGTTGAATGTGTATGGAGTTCTATAGGTACGCTTACTGCTTCCTTTAGCCTCTTAACAAGTTTGTAGGCTGAGTAGGGCGTTAATATACCAGCCATATCCTTAATGCAAATAGAGTCCGCTCCTAATTCCTCCATTTTCTTTGACAGCTTAACATAGTATTCTATGGTGTGAACCTTGCTTGTTGTATAACTTATAGCGCACTGGCAGTGAGCCCCGGATTCCTTTATGGCTTTAATTGAAGTTTCGAGGTTTCTTGTATCGTTTAAAGCATCAAAAACCCTGATTATATCTATTCCATTTTCAACGGACTTCTTTATGAAGGTATCCACCACATCATCGGCATAGTGCTTGTATCCCAGGAGATTTTGTCCCCTTAAAAGCATTTGAAGTTTAGTATTCTTAACCTTCCTACGAATTTTCCTTAACCTTTCCCAAGGGTCTTCATTAAGAAAGCGAAGGCATGCATCGAAGGTTGCTCCTCCCCAAACCTCAAGAGCATGATATCCAACCCTGTCCATCTTCTCCAGGATAGGAAGTATTTCTTCAGTTCTTAATCTAGTGGCAATAAGAGATTGATGCCCGTCTCTAAGCGATGTCTCTGTTATTTTAATTGGATTCACTGTTTTATCACTCCCTAAAAATATCACTAAATACGCTGGGTTTACTTTAATTAATCTATTATCCTTTATCATAGGAATTAAAATACTCAAGTGCCATGTTTTCTATCTTAGAAATCAAATCCCTTATATCATGCTTTCTTGACCTCCCGCACTCAAAGGCATTGCTATCACAAAGCAGGCATTTTCTTGGTCCTATTCCAAGCTCCTCCCTTGATATCTGTCTACCCTGGGGGGCAAATACATCGAAGTCGTACAGCCTTCCTAAAGGATGCATTTCCTCGATATTGGCTGCCATTCCCTTGATTATATATGGTGATATATCAAAAACAGCCAAATACTCCGGTCCACTATTTTTATAGATAACCTTTTCAAACAGGCTCACAATTGAAGATTCACCTATTTTTTTAGTAAAGACCGCCAGCCCTTCATCAAATATTTTCCTAATAAAGGGGCTATACTTTACAGGACCAGGTATGTTGAGTTTATAGGACACAACTGTATTCCTGTAATTATCCAATAAATACTGTTGATACTCGGCCCTTGTTTCCCTTGCCTTTAAAATATCACTTAAAGACTGTTCTACTCCCATAAAGTATAGACTCACCTTAAAACACCTCTTTATTTTACTTTTCTCACAACGTCTATTATTGTTCCATCCCTGTACTCAACTATACCAACTACCTGATCCTCGTACTCTATTGGATCAGGCTTTCCAACAATACTTTCTGCCCTTTCCTTCAGCTGTTCTATTGTGTATACAGGAATACTGACATTCATAAATCTTTCTATTAAATCAGTCCTTCTTGGATTAACTGCAATTCCATGGTCTGTTACAAGCACGTCTATGGTTTCCCCTGGAGTAATAACAGTGTTTACTGAATCTACTACAGTGGGTATTCTTCCACGAATCAACGGTGCAACAATTACAGTTAACTTTGCTCCTGCTGCTGTATCGCAGTGTCCACCAGAGGCTCCCCTCATTACTCCATCTGAACCTGTCATTACATTTATGTTAAAGTCCGTATCTATTTCAAGTGCAGATAGTATTACAACGTCAAGATTATTTGCAATGCAGCCCCTGTTGTGAGGGTTTGCATAGAAAGATGCATCTATTTCATGGTGTCTTTCATTCCTGCTTATTGAGTCTGCGGCCACAAGATCAAAGCTTTGAACGTCAAAAAGGTTTTTTATTAATCCTTCCTCAAGCATTTCAACCATTGGCTTTGTTATTCCACCCAGTGCAAAGCTTGCTGTAATACCCTGCTTAATCATTTCATTTCTTAAGAATCTACTTACAGCCAGGGCAGAACCACCTGATCCTGTCTGGAAGGAAAAGCCATCCTTAAAGTAACCTGACTCAATTATTACTCGGCTTGCATATTCTGCTATAAGTAATTCCTTTGGATTTTTTGTAAACCTTGTAGCACCTGATGCTATTCCTGAAGGGTTTCCTATTTCGTCAACCCTTACAACATAGTCTACCTTTGTCTGTGGAATGCTTGCAGGAACATTTGGAAAGTCTACCAGTGTGTCAGTAATAATTACTACCTTGTCTGCATAATCAGCATCAACCCTTGCATATCCCAAGGAGCCACAAATCGCCTTTCCCCTTGCTCCACTTGCGTTTCCATATTCATCTGAGGAGGATGCTCCTAAAAACGCCAGGTCTATCTTGATATCCCCAGCCTCTATTGCCCTTGCTCTTCCACCATGGGATCTTATTATTACCGGTTCATTCATGAGTCCCCTTGATATTTCCTCTGCCAGTGCTCCTCTAAGACCGCTTGTTGTAATTTTAGTAATTACACCATTTTTAATGTGTTTTACAAGTGGTGAGTGTACGCTTCCAAGGGAGCTTGATGCCAGGGTAAGGTTTTTAATACCCAGTTTTGCAATGGCATCAACTACCATATTAAGTATGTAGTCGCCTTCTCTAAAGTGATGATGGAAGGATATTGTCATTCCATCCCTGAGTCCACATTTAACAATTGCTTCTTCAATGCTGGATACGAGTTTGCTTTCACCAGGCTTTGCAGGTTTAACTTTTGGTGCAGCCTTTTTCACCTCACCATTTTTTGCAAAGGGACCCTGATAAAGTTCCAAACCATTTATAACGGATTCTGGAATTTCCCTTCCGATACTATTTTTCATTTTCCATTCCCTCCTTATACACACCTGAAGCAACTGCTAGTTGAAGTATTCTTTCTGCCCTCTCTACAATCGGCTTGTCTATCATTTTTCCATTCAGGGATATAACACCTAGTCCTTTTTCTTCAGCTTCCCTTGCTGCCCTAACTACTTTTATTGCCTTTTGGATTTCATCCTGTGTAGGGGTGTAGATCTCATGTACTAATGGAATCTGTCTTGGATTTATTACGGATTTACCGTCAAATCCTAATTGCTTAATAAGTTCTACTTCTTTTCTAAAGCCTTCCTCATTATCTACGTCTGTATATACAGTATCTATAGCGTATATACCTGCGGCCCTTGCAGCCATAACAATCTGGCTTCTTGCCCCTAAAAGCTCAAGTCCATCGGGATATCTTTTAGTTTTCATATTTGTTACATAGTCCTCTGCACCGAGGGCTATACCTATTAATCTTTTACTTGCTGTAGCAATTGAATAGGCATTTAAAACTCCAAGAGGACTTTCAATTGCTGCCATCATTTTTGTTGATCCTATTTCTCTTCCAATCTTTCTTTCGACTTCTTCTATGACTTCATCTACAGCTATAACATCTTCTCTGGCTTCTGTTTTTGGAAGCCTTATAACATCTACTCCTGCCCTTACAACAGCCTCAATGTCATCCCTCCCATAGGGAGTATCAAGTCCATTTATTCTTACAACTATTTCCTTATCACCGTAGTCTAATGTCTTTATTGCATTATATACAAGAAATCTTGCTGAATCCTTTTCTGTTAATGCAACAGCATCCTCCAGGTCAAACATTATGGAATCGGATCCATATATATATGCATCCTTAACCATACCAGGGTTGCTTCCTGGAACAAACATCATAGTTCTTCTTAAGCGTTCCATTTATCAATTACCTCCCAATCATACTTTCCCTTAATACCTGATGCCCTATAGGCTGCACACAGAACCCTCGCTCTTATAGTGCAGTCAAGGGCTCCCCTGTCAGTTGCAATTACTCTTGCGTTTTCTACTCCTAATGCTTCTAAAGTTTCTCTTATAACTCTTCTTATCTGTCTTCCAAATTGCTTTTCCACACTGCTTTTAAGTTCAATCTCTATGCACGCCTCTTCCCTGGGTTCAATTATGACTTGAATATCGCTTGACTCTAAGGTTCCAGCTACTGCACGTTTTATAAGTTTCATTGTATACACCTCCATTAATTTATTCTCCTAAATTTATTAAAAATTGGGATAAAAGCTATTTATTCCTTGGACCTGGGTTAATGATATGCTATGTAGGGAGCTGACCCTTTAAATATCTTTATTTAAATCTATATTCTCAAAACCTTTATTTTATTTGTAAATCCAATATGGATTGTATTATTTCCAATCATGTAAAGTTTAGCGCCGTCCTTTTTCAACTTAATTATAAGTCACTCAATGGTACGCCCCAAGTTTTTTCAGTGTTTTTTTGTGTATTTTTGGTGTTTTTTTGGAATAACCACCTGAGACTCTAAATCCATAAACTAAAAAAGGAACAGCCCAATTATGGTTGTTCCTTAATTTATGATTCCTTCCATCATTCCAAGAAAAATGCTAACCGCCAGAAGATCAGCTGATCCACCAGGACTTATATTTCTTCGAATAAACTCCAAATTTATACTCTCCAGTTTTTCCTTTGCCTTAGGCTGATACATTCCTCCCGTTTCGATAAATTCCTTTGATATGGCCTTGACGTATTCAAGACTTTCTATTCCACCCCTTATAATCACATTCGTATCTTCGCTCTCCGCCATAAGGTTTAATAGGATTTCCAAAAACAGATCATTTATGGAAAGCCGCCTGCTTTTTCCCCAATCCCTCATTATCCTAACTGCCCTTTTCTGTACTGTATCAAAACCGCTTTCAACCTCTCCCCGTATACCCCTAAAGCCGTACTCTATAAATAATCTTTCTCCATGGGTTAAAACTTTCTTACTCCAAACTGCTTTGAAGTCTTTTTTAGTTAAGTCCTTTGCAACCTTTTTTACCTCCTCACAGATCTCCTCGATGATAAAGTTTGTGGTTTCATATTTTCTATACAGCTTTCCAACCACTGCACAGAGAATACCAAGTGAAAAGATAATACCCCTATGAGTATTCACTCCATTTGTAGCCTCAAACATATCCCTTTCACATTGGATACCTGGAATTCTTATTCTATCAAGAAGCTTTGTGCTATCATCATCTTCAAAGGACAATCCCTCTATGACAAACTCATACAACCACCTATATAAGGCAGTACTGCTTGCCATAAAAGTAAAAAAATCCATGTCCCTATGGGCACCTGAGTTATGGCGATCAACCAGACCGGGCTTTGGTGTAGTGCTTACCTCATACAATATAGCCCTCTGTGCTAAAGAGGCAGCATAATGTGCAAACTCTTCCTTGCCTTTCAAGTTTTCCCTCCTAATCCCTGATTTCTGCCATTACAATCTCAAGGGAGTAATCTAGATGCTTTTTAATAATTTTATCAATATCTTCCTTATTTTTTTCAACTATAGCCTTTAAAATATCCCTGTGCTCCTTTATCGCCTTTTCCCTTCTCTCCTTATCAGAGATAGAAATGTTTCTAAACCTTTGCAGATACTCATTGAGCCTGCTAATCATCCCCGTAAGCCTTTTCATTCTGCTGGCCTTATATATCATTAAATTGAATTCACCAAATAATCTTATAACCTCTTCAACATTGTCCTTTCTATTTTCTTCCTCAGTTAAATCAAGCAATTCTTCAATTTTCTTTATTTCCTCTTGGGTTATATTCTCCATTGCATCAACTGCAGCTAAAACTTCCAAATTATGCCTGATTTTGTAAATCTCAATTACATCTTCAATAGTAATCTTCTTAACTATAACTCCTATTCTCGGTTGATACTCTACTAATTCCTCCATTTCAAGCCTTCTTAAGGCCTCTCTAACAGGTGTTCTGCTTATGTTTAATCTTTCCGCATACTCCTTTTCAACAATTCTCTCTCCAACAGGAATCACTCCACTAATTATGGTTTTTCTTAAACCCTCATATACTATTTCTCTTATAGGCTTGTTCTGATTAAAGTTTGTATTTTTGACAAACTCATCAATATAGTTTATCATGAAAAACTTCCTTTCTATGTAAATGGTTAATATTTGATACTATATAAATTTTAACCAAAAACATAAAAGATTTCGAGTACTTTATTGTATTAGTAGCTTTCAAATATAATAAATAGTATTTAATAAAAAACAGAAGTTGATAATTATATTTTCAACTTCTATTTTTATCTTATAACCACTTAACTTCACATGTCAGCATAATAAAAAAGTTCCCTGGGGAACTTTTTTATTATACTTTGGAAAAGCATGAAGGATTTAGGAAATTACTATAGAGGCATAGCACCTGTAAGTGCTGCAGCTAAAACAAAGATTATGAAAGTGCCGATTGACCATTTAGCGGCATACCTTTGCCATTCTCCCATATCTACTTCTGTTATTTGTAGAAGCAGATATATGAATGCAACTAATGGGCTTAAAAGGTGGAACGCTTGTCCCATTGTAGATGCAATGCCAATCTGTAGAGGGGTAAATCCATATGCTGCACCCGTTTGTGCAAGTATAGGAAGTACACCGAAGTAGAATGCATCGTTTGATAGGAGGAAGGTACCTGGGATACTAATAATAGCTGTAACTAAAGCCCAGTGTGATCCGAAGGATTTTGGTACCAGGGAAGCTAGATTTAGAGCGATAGCCTCTGCCATTTTGCTTTCTGTTAGTATTCCCATGAACACTCCTGCTGCAAGTACCATAGCTATGACTTGTATAGCATTTCCAGCATGATTTTCTATAAGTTGTCTTTGTGTCTTAAGTGAAGGATAGTTGATGATAAGAGCTAACGCCACAGCTATTTCAAAAATTACAGCAGATGGAAGTTTTCCGCTGATTAATGCATACATGACAAGTATTGTTAAAATAAAATTTACCCATATAAGCTTTGGTCTCTTAAGAGCTAATTCTTCTGAATCTGCTGTAGCAGACATTTCTTCCAATGTTTTATCATCAAAAGCCACAATACCTAATCTCTTACGTTCCTTCAACCCGATAATGTATGCCACAATTATAACCCAAATTACAGCAATTACCATCCCTGGAACTAAAGGACGCAGAATATCTGATCCTTCAATTTTTAAAGCCGACATTATACGGGCAGTTGGACCTCCCCAGGGCAAGAGGTTCATAATTGAGTTTTGTAATATTATTATTGTTGCTAAATAAAGCGGTTTAATTTTAAGTCTTTTATATACAGGTAATAAGGCAGAAGTAACAATCATGGTAGTTGTTGTTCCATCTCCATCTACGGATACCACAGCTGCTAAAATTGCTGTTCCAACAAGTACCTTTAATGGATCGCCCTTAACACACTTAATAATCACATTGACAAGCGGATCAAACAATCCAACATTTATCATTATTCCGAAGAAAATTATTGCAAAAAGCAACATTACAGAAGTTGTTGATACACCCTTAATACCTTCAAGGGCAAATTTTCCAACATTCGGACCAAACCCACCTATAATTGCAAAAATAATAGGCACTACTATAAGAGAAGTAAACGCAGTCATACGCTTAGTCATGATCAAAATCATGAAAGTAATGACAATACCATAACCCAATAAAGCTAACATAATATAAATTACACCCCCCAATAATTTTTAATAATATAAATATTTAAAATATTCGGCCAGCCTACTATCATTCATTATATAGGGGTGCAAAACACAGTTCAATAAAATCCATACACTTTTCCTATTAAAAATTTAAAATTTTCTGAAAACCTTAAAATAATATTAAAAAAATCTTAAAATAATATTAAAGGGATGATTGGAGTTAGAAGGGCTTAGTATTTTTTACACCAATTTTTGTCAATAAACTTAATATTTACTTTAAGCTCATACCAACTAATACTCTTTCTATAACTTTAGAAAGCTTTATAAGCTCTATGGGTTTTGAAATGTATGCATCTATAAGATTATTGCTGCTTACCACCTTTTCACTTTCATCTATATAGCCGGACATTAATATTACTCCTGTATTTTTCTTAATCTTTTTTATATCAGCTGCCAGTTCACTTCCCTTAAGCCCCGGCATCATATAATCAGTTATAACAATGTCGAATTTATTATAATCTGACCAAAACTTCTCCAGTGCCCTCTGGCTGTTTGTTTCAGCAACCACTTCATAACCAAGGTGCTCCAGGCCTTTTTTCAATACTTTAATAATTTTCTCATTATCATCAACTAATAGTATTTTTTTATTATTCTTTATAGTTACTTCAGGACCATTATCATTCTCTAAATCTGCTTGTCCATCAATCAAAGGTAAATATACCCTAAAGCAGCTTCCTCTGCCCTTCTCACTTTCAACAGTAATGGCCCCCTCATGTTTGTCTATGATGCTTTGAACTACAAAAAGGCCTAATCCTGTTCCTTCTCCTATCGTTTTTGTTGTAAAGAAGGGCTCAAATATTCTTACTTTTGTTTCTTCATCCATACCGCATCCTGTATCCTTAACTGTAAGTTCCACATAATTTCTTTCACTAGATAGTGATACATTATTTTCGTTAATTTCTGCACCCTGAACAGTGCGCAGGGATATTTCAATGATTCCCTCATTATCTTTTATAGCTTGATAGGCATTGGTGCAGAGGTTGAAAATAACCTGATGAATTTGTGCATAATTGCCCCTTATATATCCACAGTCCTCTTTAATATTTTCCTTTAGAACCACATTCTTCGGCAAAACTGTCTTTAAGAGCTTTAACGTTTCCTTTGTAATCCTGCTAATGCTAAATGATTCCATTTTAACCGCTCCAGTATCGTTTCTACTGAAGGATAAAATCTGTTCAACCAATTCCTTACCCCTTTGAGCTGCCTTAAAGATTTCATCAATATCATCATAATATTCACTGCCTTCAGGCAGGCTTTCAAGTAATAATTCTGAATAGCCGAGTATTGGGGTTAGCAGATTATTAATATCATGGGCTATTCCTCCTGCAAGGGTACCAATCATCTTTAGCTTGTGTGAGTGATAAAGTTCCGCCTCCTTCTTTCTTAGCTTCTCTGAGGATTCATTTAACATCTTTAGATATATTGTTTCTTTTTCAAGTTCCTCCTTGCTTTTTCTCATCATAATTAATTCAGAAATAAGAATATATATTAAAGAAGCAATCAAGCTTACTATTCCGGCAATTTTAATCAAAAACTTGTTTATTGGTTCCTGAATCTCATCATAGGACATTACTAATGCAATTACCCAAAATTGCTCACCAAGTCGAACAGGCGTGTAGGCATTTAGCTTTTTTATTTTTCTAAGGACGTTGTCCCCCCACCAATAAGAATAATAGATTGCCGTACCTTCATTTCCTTTTAGCTGGTTCTTTATTAGATCTTCAAGCTCACTATAATCCAGATCTGGGTACTTTTTCTTTCTGCTGTCAATAACATTCATCCCAACCTGTTCCTTTACAGGGTGCATTATGATTGTACCGTACTGATCCTTTACCATTGCATACCCTTTTTCTCCTACTTTCACGGGTGCAATTAATCTGTTATATATATCATAGAGGCTTATCTCTACCGAAACCACCCCCTTAAAGTTATCTCCATCAAAAACAGGTTCGCTTACACTCAATATGAAGGTGTTTTTAGCTTCATCCAAATATACCTTTCCAATATGAGTCTTTTTTCCGATTACAACATAATCAATATCAGCCTTTAGAATACTGTTAATTTGGGTTTTCCCCTGTGGATATTGCGTCAAAAGCTTACCATTTTCATCAAAAAGATAAACTGCATTTAACGCTTTACCCTCGGCTTCATAGTATGATTTAAGCTTATCATTATAAACGTCTAACACTTTACCCTGCTCAATATCTGAAATATTTTTAGCAAAATCTTTATCGAGGGTAAGAATCCTTATACTATCCACAACTTCCCTGGTAAACAATTCTATACTTCTAGATATAGATCTGGCTGTTCTCAGCATGTTCTGCTGCTGTTGTACTATTATTGCTTTTTTATACTCATCGTATGTAAGATAAATAAGAGTACTCAAAATTAATACTAAAGTAATATATACTATTATTTTTGCCCTACCCTTTTTAAATGTTGCCCTTTCAAACCATCTATTGATTAATGTGCCAATCATACCTATCATCTCCCATTTTTTCCTTGTGTTATAACGCAAAGCCCTGTGGTAAATAATTGCAAATATATAAACTTTGCCTACCCAAAAGAAGATAGGCCTTCCCGCAACAATGACCTGTGTCTGTATTCTCGTATCCACAATTAGATCATGACTAACTTCAGGGTAGAATTTATCTACTTTATGTATTGTTCTACCATATCATTGCCCTTTGCAACCACGTAAATTCATACCGACTTACATCACTAATGGATTGTGCTAACTTTGGATTTTTAACTGGGAAATCCACTTTCCATTAATAAATTCTTATATGCTTTATCTAAATCAATCCGTTGTGCTAGTTCAGAGGCTAAGCGGAGATAAAAAATATATGAAATTCACATAAAGCGTGTAACTAGAAGTTCTAGGCAAAGGGATGCAGAAAAATCCTAGAACTTTCGTGACTTAAGCAAGGCGAGTTTAACGAAAGTTCTTGATTTTTCAAATCCCGAGCCTTAGAACTTCTTTGCCTAGCGTACTGGTGAATGAAATATATTTTTTATCGCAGCGCCGATCTGTAAATTTATCTGGCACAACGAATTAAATCAGTAAACTCTGTTAAAGTGATACTGCCTCTTTTTTAACCATTCTTATTGGTTTTTAAGATTTTTCATATCATTGGCACATTCTACATAAGAATTAGTTTTACCTTTGTTTTGTATAGCTCTACCCTTTTCGCAAGATAGCAATTATATACAAACCTACAATGATCAAAGGTCATATTTAACATTAATTCTTGCTCTTTATTACAATGTCACTTCATTTCACATCACTATTTATGTATATTATACTTTAATGCTAAAACAATTTAAAGTTACATCCAAAATTAGAAATTAGTGTAATGTGAATTAGGGAATCATCGAACTTCCCTAATCCAATCCCCTTACATCCTCGACCACATGGGTACGAGGTTTATGGGTTATTTCTATTAAAGTCATATAGGCTAACTTCCAAGGCTAACGCAGATAATATAAATACCTGCTATATTTCCCAAAACTTTTTTGTTCGGTGGAAAAAATAAATGCAATAATTTAAATTTTTATCGCAGCATCGGTCTGTATATTTTTTCTGCTTTTATTCCAATGGGCTTTTCAGAGTAACATAACACGTTAAATTATAAAAAGTTGCTGAAAATTAAAGATTTTTCAGGTTAAATTTCGTTTAATAATGGCTACAAAACATAATGAATTATTGATTTCTCCAGGATATATTTAATATAATTATTTTGATTTTAATAATAATCCAATAATTCTGTATTGTCTTTTGAATCTATTACTTTGTATATTGAGGGTGGTACATATGAAACAGCCAAAAATTCTTATTGTTGAAGATGATGAGTCTATAAGAAAATTAATTTCCAGAATACTTACAAAGGAAGGCATGCTTACTTATCAGGCTGAAAATGGCAAACAGGCTCTTCAAAAGATAGATAAATACGACTTTGATTTGATAATTCTAGATATTTTAATGGACGATATCTCCGGTTATGATGTGGCTAGAGCTATAAGGGAGCACGACTTAAAATTACCAATTATATTTCTTAGTGGAAAAAAAGAAAATGAAGATATCATTCGTGGCCTGGATATTGGAGCAGATAGTTATATAACAAAGCCATTTAGTCCTCCTGTTCTTTGTGCACAAGTAAGATCACAAATCAAAAGGCGAAGAGAAATATTGCTTGATAATACCCCCTCAGACTTTATAATTCATGGACCTTTTAAATTTGATTTGAAGAACTATAAGTTCTATAAGAATGACATAGAAATTAAACTAACCTCAAAGGAAATAAAACTCATAAAATTCTTTATGGAACATCCAAATCGCGTATTTTCCAAAGAGGAACTGTATCAGAATGTTTGGCATGAAAACTCAGTAGATTACAATAGCATCATGGTTTATATAAAATACCTTAGAAACAAAATCGAAGAAGTCCCAGGCAATCCTAAATATCTTAAAACTGTATGGGGAATCGGTTATCAGTTTTCCGTTTATTAAAAGCACGCTCCGAGAGCTCTCGCAGATATGAGTAAATTTATATGGAAGAGATTAATTCAAACTGGAAATTACTACAGGAGGCAACTTCTGTAGTAATTTTTAATTTTTGCAGATTGCCAAATTATGTGATAGTATGACTGTTCTTAATTATTATTTTTTATCTAATTTTCTTGTTGTTCTGGTTTTGGCTCCATGAGACGCTGCAATAAAAAATATATTTCATTCATTAATCATGACAATTGCCACGAAAAGTTATTCCTGTAATCACTATTTTTACAGATAATGGAAGGATATTATTGTATTAGGAAAAATTAAGGACATTCCTTTAATTTAACGTATTATGCTAGTGCTAAAACTAAAAAGTAATACAAATAATTAGGTGTATAGCTTCCTACTAACGTCAAACAATTTTTTAAACATAATGTTTTAGATGCGCATTGCTATAAAATATATCTTAGTATAATGCAATTATTAACTCTTGACGCGTTTGATAATTTGAGTTATTTAGTACAAGCCTATTAATTATACCAAACCAAGGCTCTATTAGATTGAGCTATGCTGCATTACTTGATGTATTGTAAAATTTAAATTTATTGGTTAGGATTATGCGTATTCCAGACTCTTTCTGCTGTTTTATATACAGAAAGATTATCTAAAATAATATGAACTTCTTTGTTTGGATACTTTTTTAAATCTCGGTAAAAAAGTCTAAAAAATTTCATAATTTTCAACATCATAACACTTGGCAAAATCTTTACCATTATGGGGATTAAAAGCTGCAACTATTTGCACTGCAGGCTCTGTCCGCCTATATGTTGCAGGTAATCTTTTGGAATATCCTGATTTTGTTCAAGAACTACCTAAATATGGCCTTACGGAAAGCGGTCCATTTTTATTAGAACAAAGTGCGACTGCATGTTTGGGAGGATCGATATAAAGATCTATAATATCTTTTTTTAACCTCATAATCAGGATCATTGCTTTGTTATTACACAGCACAATAAAATATGCTGATAAAATCACAATATAATAACATTAAAATAATAAAAAATGATTCTAAAAACAGAAGATTAAATAAAATGCTTCTAGTAAAATTAGCCTAAAATGCAAATTATATAAATTTAGTACATTTGGTTCTTCAAAGATAAATGAAAAAAGATAATTTTCATACTATCCTTTCTCAATTTATCTTATATAGAATTCTACTGGGCGCTCAGGTGGTATCCCCACATCACCCTATACTCTCAACAGACACCAAAATATTCAAAGGGAATTTCACCAAATAACACTAAATATGACACATAATAGGAGTATATCCAAACCGTCACAAATGTAAATCAAGGAACTATCTTGAAATCGCTCTAGTCTGTTTTCTCTGTCATCTCTATTGGCTCTACATTAACATGATATTTGGTAATTGAGGTATTCTCTTATGTATACCTCCTTTTAGCTTATCTTTCTCAAAATTTTAATGTATTAATAGTTAAGAGAAAAGGACATAAGAATAAAATTTGAATTAATAAAAATATAAATCAATTGACTTTACCAATAAAAAATTTAAAAAAAAGGAAAAATAACTATGAGCTATGCGAATAATCTTCTTAGATTGGATTTAAACAATATAAAAATTCAAAATCAACAATTTTAACAAACTTTTGTTTAAATGTAATGCATAATATGATAAGTATCTGTAAATCCAATTGACCATTAAAGGAGGATATATAATGTTTGACCTAATATTTATAGCTATTCTACTAGTATGCTTCGGATTTATGATAATTTTCACATACTGGTGCGATAAGCAAATTGATGGAATTCAATAATAGATGGAGGTTATGAAAATGGTAGTACTTCTGATAATAGTCTTTCTTTTATTTATTTATCTTGGTTATGTACTGTTTAATCCTGAGAAATTTTAACTTGGAGGTTGGTTTAAGTGGATTTTTTACAAATAGCAATTACTTTGGCCATATTTGTTCTTCTTTCAATTTTTATTTGAAAATATGTTTATAAGGTCATAAATTTTGAGAAAACCTTTGGCAGCAGGTTCTTTGATGTAGTTGATAACTTTATCTATAAAATAACAGGAATAAAAAAGCATGCTATGAATTGGAAGCAATATACTGTTGCATTACTATTAACAAATGGAGTAATGGCATTGCTCGTATATATTATATTTAGATTTCAAAGCCTTTTAGGGTTTAACCCCAATTCAAATAAGGCAATGGAACCCTCACTTGCTTTTAATGCAGCAATAAGCTTCATAACAAATACAAATTTACAGCATTACTCAGGAGAATGGGGGCTATCATATTTAAGTCAGATGGCTGCTATTACGTTTTTAATGTTTACATCAGCAGCCACAGGCTTTGCAGCAGCTACTGCCTTTATTAGAGGCATTGCAGGCAAGAAAATCCCTGGAAACTTTTTTGTAGATTTAGTAAGAACAATAACAAGAATTCTAATTCCATTTTCAGTTGTTGTTACACTGCTTTTAGTTTCTCAAGGAGTTCCTCAAACATTAACTCCTAATCAAACAGTAACAACAATACAAGGAAATCTGCAGGATATTCCTTTAGGGCCTGTTGCATCCCTTGAGTCAATTAAACATTTAGGAACAAATGGAGGAGGATTCTTTGGCTCAAACTCTTCTCATCCATTTGAAAACCCCACTCCGCTGAGCAACTTAATTGAAATGCTTTCTATGATGGCAATACCAGGAGCCCTGGTGTATGCCTTTGGTCTAACACTTAAAAACAGAAAGCAGGGGTGGGCTATATTTGCTTCTATGGCAATGCTGTTTTTAATGTCCCTGTCACTTGCCTACTATGCTGAAAAATCCGGAAACCCAGCACTTACAAACATTGGATTAAATCAATCAATGGGTAACATGGAGGGTAAGGAAGTAAGATTCGGTATTGCGAACTCAGCATTATTTACAACAATAACGACAGCCTTTACAACAGGATCTGTAAACAACATGCACGACTCCCTAACACCACTTGGAGGGCTTGTGCCGCTATGGCAGATGATGCTTAATGTCATATTCGGTGGAGAAGGCGTTGGGCTTATGAATATGCTTATGTATGCAATTCTGGCAGTTTTCCTTTGTGGGCTTATGGTTGGTAGAACCCCTGAGTTTTTAGGTAAAAAGATCGAAGGAAAAGAAATAAAATTGATTGCACTGGTAATATTAATTCATCCATTTATTATACTTGTTCCTTCTGCAATATCACTGCTTACAAAGCAAGGACTTGCAGGAATAACTAACCCGGGATTTCACGGACTTTCACAGGTTCTTTATGAGTTTACTTCATCAGCAGCAAATAATGGTTCAGGCTTTGAAGGGCTTATAGATAACACGCTATTCTGGAATATTTCTACAGGCCTTGTAATGTTCCTTGGACGTTATATATCAATTATTGCACTCCTTGCAGTTGCAGCATCCCTTGCTTCAAAAAAACCCATACCAGTTGGGCCTGGAACCTTTAGAACTGACAATGCACTATTTACTGTTATTCTTGTTGTAGTTGTTTTAATTGTAGGTGCATTAACATTCTTTCCTGCACTTGCACTGGGACCTATCGCTGAACATTTAACATTAGGACATTGATGAGGTGAAAATAAATGAGTAATGATAGAAGAAAAGGCTTTATAACAAAGGAGATTTTAAGGGATTCCATTAAAGAATCCTTTGTAAAGCTTAACCCTAAATATATGATAAAAAATCCTGTTATGTTTATTGTTGAAGTTGGAACTTTTATTACGCTTTTCCTTACTATTTTCCCTAATGCTTTTGGGGAGACAGGTTCTAATCTTCATTTATATAACGGAATAGTTTTCTTTATACTCTTTGTTACTGTTTTATTTGCTAACTTTGCAGAAGCTGTAGCAGAGGGAAGAGGAAAAGCACAGGCAGAAAGTTTAAAAAAGACACGTAAGGACACTAAAGCAAAGCTTATAGATAAAAACGGAAATATTAAGATTATAAATGCAAGTGAAACTAAAAAGGGAGATATCGTTCTTGTTGAGGCAGGAGATTTAATCCCAAACGATGGTGAGGTAATCGAGGGTCTTGCATCGGTTGATGAATCTGCAATTACAGGTGAGTCTGCACCTGTTTTGAAGGAAGCAGGCGGGGATTTTAGCTCTGTTACAGGTGGAACAAAAGTTGTTAGCGACTGGTTAAAAATAAGGATAACGGCAACACCTGGAGAATCTTTCCTTGATAAAATGATTAATCTTGTTGAAGGTGCTTCAAGACTGAAGACTCCTAATGAAATTGCCTTAACAATGATACTTGTTAGCTTAACTATGATATTTTTAATCGTTGTTGTAACCTTATATCCATTAGCAAAATACGTTGGGATTACTATACCTGTATCAACATTGATTGCCCTGCTTGTTTGCTTAATACCAACAACTATAGGTGGTCTATTATCTGCTATAGGGATTGCAGGCATGGATAGAGTTACAAGGTTTAACGTTATTGCTATGTCAGGTAAGGCTGTTGAGGCCTGTGGTGACGTTAATACATTGATTCTTGATAAAACAGGCACAATAACATATGGAAATAGACTTGCAGCAGAGTTTATACCTGTTGGAAAGCATACAGAGAAAGAAATCACAAGGTTTGCTCTGATATCTTCCCTAAAGGACGAAACACCTGAAGGAAGATCAACTATAGAACTTGCGAATAAGTTAGGTGTTCAGGTAAATGCAGATGAATATAAAGATGCCGAATTTATTGAGTTTACAGCTCAATCAAGGATGAGTGGAGTAGATTTGAAAAACGGTACTAAGATTAGAAAAGGTGCTGCAGACGCTATAAAAAAATTCGTAATGGATTTAGGCGGTAAGATTCCAGATGATCTTGACAAAGTTACAACAAAAATAGCAGGTATCGGTGGTACACCCCTTGCAGTGTCAGTCGATAAGGACATAATAGGTGTTATATATCTTAAGGATACTGTAAAACCTGGTCTTGTTGAGAGATTTGAAAGACTTAGAGAGATGGGAATTAAAACTATTATGTGTACAGGTGATAACCCTCTTACTGCAGCAACAATAGCAAAGGAAGCAGGGGTTGATGAATTCATCGCAGAGGCAAAGCCTGAGGATAAAATAGAGGCTATTAAAAGAGAGCAGGCAGAAGGAAAGCTTGTTGCCATGACTGGTGACGGTACAAATGATGCTCCTGCATTGGCACAGGCTGACGTAGGGCTTGCAATGAATAGCGGTACTACAGCTGCTAAGGAAGCTGCAAACATGATTGACCTTGACTCAGATCCAACAAAGATTCTTGAAGTCGTAGAAATTGGAAAGCAGCTTCTTATAACTAGAGGAGCCCTAACAACATTTAGTATAGCAAATGACGTTGCAAAATATTTTGCTATTATTCCTGCTATATTTTCAATTGCTATTCCTCAAATGAATGTAATGAATATAATGAGACTTGCTACTCCACAAAGTGCAATACTATCAGCATTAATATTTAATGCAATAATAATTCCAGCATTAATTCCAATTGCAATGAGAGGAGTAAAATATAGACCTATGAAGGCTGAAGCTCTTTTTACAAGAAATATTTTAATTTATGGATTAGGTGGAATGATTGTTCCTTTCATAGGCATTAAAGTAATAGATATGTTGATAAACCCTATTTTAAAAGTTCTAAACTTGGGGTAGGAGGTAGAAATAATGAAAACTCTCATAAGGGCAATACTTGTTAGTTTAGTTTTAATGGTCATATGCGGTCTTGCTTATCCCCTTGCAATGACAAGAATAAGCCAGGTAATCTTTCCAAGGAAAGCTAACGGAAGCATAGTAGAGTTTAACGGCACAAAAGTAGGGTTTGAGCTTATAGGACAGCAGTTTGGTGATCCAAGATTCTTTCATGGAAGGATTTCTTCTGTAAACTATAATACCTATAAAAAAGAGGATATTATTCCTGATGCGAGCGGAAAAACAGCCTATGCAGGAGTATCATCAGGTTCAGCGAACCTTGCTCCTTCAAATAAGGCTCTTTATGAAAGGGTTCAAAAGGACATTGATGATTTTATAAAATCTCATCCTGGAGTTAAAAAGGAAGATATTCCAGCAGACCTTCTAACAAGCTCAGGTTCAGGGCTTGATCCTCACATAAGCCCTGCTGCAGCTAGAATACAGGTTACTTCTATATCAAAAGCTACTGGAATTCCGGTTTCAGATCTTGAAAAACTCATCGAAAAGCATACTGAAGGCAGGCAGTTTGGAATTTTTGGAGAGCCTAGAGTAAATGTATTAAAACTTAACTTGGAAATTGCTAATATACTTAAACAGAAAGGAAAGTTATGATTTAAAAAGCTTCCCTGCATGGGAAGCTTTTTATAAAATCTATTAGATATATTTTACAAAACATTATCTGTTAAATATTAGGACATTTTTATTGATTTGGTATGATATGAACTTCTATATCTCTAATTAATTTAAGTAACTTTGTAATAGTTGACCCTCTAAGAATTGTCTGCCATTTTGTCCTTGTACTATGACCAATTATTATTTGAGTAATATATTTTTCTGCAGCAAACCTTGCGAGTTCTTTTGGAATACTCTTCCCTGTTAAAGTTACAACTTCGGCCCCAAGCTGCTTTGCCAATCTAAAATGACTTTCAAGCATTTTCTTATCCTTTTCTGTCATCTTAGGTGCAAATATCTTTGTGCAATTAACATATACAACAGTCCAATCACATTTAAATCTTCTTGCTATTGTTGCACCTCTTCGAATTAATTTTTTAGAAGTTGGACTGGAGCTTATGCATACCATTACTCTTTCTATAACATGCCAGTTTTCTTTAATTCCATGTTCCTTTCTATATTCCTCAAGCTCTTCATCAACTTCTTCTGCTGTTTTTCTTAGAGCTAATTCCCTCAAAGCATTAAGATTGCCTTTTCTAAAGAAGTTTTTCAAGGCTCTTCCAATATTTTCAGGTTTATATATGTATCCACCCTTCAGCCTATTGATGAGAGCATTCGGAGCAATGTCTATAACCACAACTTCATCAGCGTTTTCAACTATTCTATCGGGGATTGTTTCCCTCACAGTAACTCCCGTTATTTGTCTTACGACATCATTATAACTTTCCAAATGCTGTATATTTAGTGTTGATATTACATTAATTCCATGGTTTAAAATCTCTTCAACATCCTCATATCTTTTTTTATTTTTGGAGCCTGGAACGTTAGTATGTGCAAGCTCATCTACTAAAACTGTTGTTGGCCTTCTTGCTATAATAGCCTCGGTATCCATTTCTTCCATGATAACTCCATTGTACTCTATCTTTTTTCTTGGGATAATTTCAAGCTCTCCAATTTGAGCTTCAGTTTCTTTTCTCTGATGAGACTCTAAATATCCAATAACAATATCCTCGCCTTTTTTAAGTCTATTATTAGCTTCGTTAAGCATTGAATATGTCTTACCTACACCTGGAGCATAGCCTAAATATATTTTCAAATGCCCTCTTTGTTCTTCTTTTAGTTTCTTTAACGCTTCTTTAGGAGTTATTCTCTTAAATTCTTCAACCATAATTATCAGTCCCTTTAATTTATAATGTTATTTCATGTATTCTTTTAATAATACAACTTTAAATATTTTTATACTATAAAAGTGGCAGAAATAAAAAATATATAGAATGAACACTTTAACGAGCAGGTAGAAGAAGTTCTTAGTGAAAGGGTGCTGAAAAACCTTACAACTATTAGTTGTGTTTGAGCTTATGCAAGTTTAACGAATGTTGTTGACTTGTCAGCCACACCGAGCTTTAGAACTTCTTACACAGCGCAGCAGTGAATGGAATATATTTTTTATCGCAGCAGGTGTCTATAAATCCTTGAATTTTATATATAACTATTATTATATTATAAGCTTTTGAAAATATTATTAAAAGTGTATGAAGCTAAGGCTAGTAAATTTCCATTAAACTATATATGCACAACAGAAAAAAACGACTTATACTACATTAGTTTGAAAAAGAAAATTTAAAGCTAATACAAATTCCAATCATTAAACTACCTTTACAAATTCTTCTATATCATATATTGAATCCATAATGAATTATTTTTACAAAATACCGAACCATAGAATTCTCTAAGTTCTTTTACTAAAGACATTGCAATTATACTATCACTTACGTTTGCAGGATTAATTATTATACTCAACTTTCAGTTGAGTGAAAACTTTTTACCTTATTACAGGGTATATATATATGAAAGTAGTCATTAATCACGGTTTTTGGCTAGAATATGCTTATAGCTTCGCTAAGGAGGTGTAGATGTGGAAAAAAACATATTATTAAAAATACAGCAGGGCGATAAAAACGCCTTTGCAAAACTTTATGATGAATATTCTGAATCTGCATTAAGGACCGCAATGGCAATTACTAAGGATAAGATGTATGCTGCAGATGCTGTTCAGGAAACCTTTATAAGAGTTTATAAAAATATAGGTGAGTTTGACATAAATAGAACATTTGAACCATGGTTTTATAGGATCCTGATCAATGAATGCAATAGAATATTAAGCAGAAATTCTAAAACAATTCCTATGGATGACTTTATCGAAAGTGGACTCCCTGGTTGTGATGAGGATAGGTATAGGTTTGAGGAATATGAAAGTCTATATAAGGCTATAGAGAAACTTGATGATATCAATAGAATCCCCATAGTGCTTAAATATCTTAAGGGTTTTAGTGAAGGTGAGATAGCACAAATTCTAGAAATAAATTTGAATACGGTAAAATCAAGACTCTTTAAGGGAAGACAAAAACTTAGAAGGTATATTGAACTATTAGAAGGAGGTAGTGAACACCATGGATGATATGAAGGATAAAAAAATTGAAGAAGTCCTGCTTAAGGGAACAGATGAGGCTGTCGAGCTTAAGGATATGGTTTGGAAGAACATAGAGAATAGGTTGAATCTAGAAGAAAGAAAGGTGATTCCTATAAAAAGAAGAAGCTTTTTAAAGTATGGAATCGTAGCCGCTGTCCTTGTTATTATACTACTTGCAAACACTCGATATGGAAGTGCTGCAGCTGATAAGATAAGAAAACTTTTTGTGCCTAACAAAACAATAGAACAAAACCTTGAGGGTACAGGGGAGAAAACCAAGGTTGACCTTGAAATAAGCCCAATGAAATATATTATATATTTAGACAAGGAAATGTATAAAATGGATAACATTGATGGTAAGGATGTAATAACTCCTAAAAATGTAGCACAAAACCTTCCTGAGGTATCCATGACAATAGAGCAGGTGCTTGATTAAGAAGCCTGAAGATTTATCAGCTGAAATAGAAAAAGCTCTTAAAAAAGATTTTAAAATCGTAAATAATAGGGGAAAGGTTACAGAACCTACTAATGCAATACTCATTCAGGCCCAAGGAGGAAATAAATGGAATGATAAGGTGATTAAGTATTACCTCATAGACAATACAAAGGGAGGTACCTTTGTTATCAAGCAGCAGTACTTTGTGGAAGCAAGTGAAGGACATGGAGCAAGGTTTGATAATATTGTTAAGGAGTTTAAGATAGTGAATTAATAAATGGAAGCTCTGAGGGGGTTCTGCTGTTGCATCAAAGAGAAACTTACAGATTGACAAGATAAGATTTAAAAAGTTAATAATGAAAAAGGCAGTTGATGTATAAGAAAGGCACTGTGCTAAACAAGTCACAGTGCCTTTTTCGTATCTACAAGTATTATGCAGCCTCCAATTGCAAGCGTACGTTCTTGACCATATCACACTAGTGCGTCCCAAGTATTCCAAGGCTTCTGCACTTTTTCTCAACCTTGATAAAAATAAAGCTTCCAACAAAGCATAATATAAACATTGCACATATAATTATTATAAGTTCCTGCCAAAGTGGAAATAATGGCACCTGATTTATAAGAATTGCTCTGCTGCTGTCATATACATAGGTTAATGGAATGGCAAGTGCAACGAATAAAAATCCCTTGGACATAACCTTTACAGGAAAGAAACTGCCAGATAATGCTGAAAGCACTGAGTTTACAAGGTCTATTATGGGGTTCGCATCCTTTGCAACAAGCACAAGGGCTGCAACAGCCATTCCAATGCCTATCATGCCTATGATACCTGGAATTAAAAATCCTACTGCTTGAAAAAGGTCTGAAGACAATTTAAACCCAAAGGCAATACGGCATACGATAAAGGTTAATATTATCTCAAAGGTAGTTGCACAGAAATAGAACACCGTTTTACTAAGCAGCATAACTATTTTATTGACTGGAGCACACCAATTTGATTCAAGCACTCCCTGGCGCATCTCCTCCTTGAGGGAAAAGCCAGTGGTCCAGAAAACTGTGCTCACATAGCTTGTTATCATATATCCTATTATGAGAAATCCCATATAATCCGAGTTTCCTGTATATCTTTCAAAACCAACAACGCTGCCTCCACTGCTGAAGCTCTTTCCCATAAAATAAAATGGCGTAAGCCAAATTATGGGGTCAAATAGAGTCATAATGAAGTTTACAGGATATCTAAAGTAAATTTTCATGCTTATTGAAAATCTTGCTCTGAAAACATTCCATATTTTTTTCATAAGGCCCCCCTAAAACCTCTCCAGAGAACCGGAGATTTTTACCTTCTTTTCTATTCTATCAAATACAATTCTCCCCAGAAAAAGCAACAATATCCCTTCCGCAAGGCACATGAATATGTCGCCAGAAGCGTTTTTAAGTGTTCCTCCCTTTACCATTACAGTCCTTGCAGCCTGAAGTCCAAAGGTAAAGGGAAGTGCCTTTGAAAGGATCTGCATCCAGCCAGGCATTATTGCTGTCGGGAAGGTTATCCCACAGAGTACCATCATGGTACCTCTTACAAGATTTACTACTGCATTTATTTCCTTAAGCCATAGAACAACGCCTGAAAAAAGCATCCCCATCCCATAAACTGCCGGAACCGTAACAAGGAACATAAGCAGCCATAAAAATACATTTCCATCAAAGTGTATTCCATATATAAATCTATATTCAAGCATGGATACCACTGCTATAAAAAGACCTTGAAGGGCTGAAACCAGGCTGGCTCCTATGAGGAAATCAAAACGGTTAATAGGACAAAGCCAGTTCGACTCAAGGGTTCCAAGCATCTGTTCCTCCCTTAAATAGCTTCCAAAGCTCCACATCGTTATATTAACCCACATCCAGGCCATAATTCCTACAACTATAAAACCTGCGTAATTCTCGGTGCCTGTGGCTGCTTTAAACAGCTCAAGTCCTGATTTATCCGGTCCTGCAAATCCATGGGCACTCAAAATATATAATAATGGAAATATTAAGGGCCAGATCAACATTTGTATCACCCAGGTGGGATATCTCACCATCTTTATAAATTCCTTACGGGCAACAGCAGCAATAGTTCTTATTCTCCTCATAGCTTCACCTACTCCCTAAGGCTTTTGCCTGTGAGATTTATAAACACATCTTCAAGGGATGGTTCTAATACGTTGATATTGAGTATTCTTGAATTATTCTCTGATATGATATCAATAAACCTTTGCATCAAAGCTTCTCCGTCTACATGATGTACTGTAAGGGTATATGACCTTTTATTAACATCGTAACTGCTTATAACATTCTTCACACCATTAAGTCCTTTTAACTCTTCAATCAGCTTTTCCCCAACACCTGTTAGCTCAATTTTCACAGACTTAACTTCATTGATGCTCTTCTTTAGGTTTTCAGGAGTATCCAGAGCGATTATCCTTCCCCCGTTTATAATGGCAATTCTGTCACTTAAAAAATCAGCTTCCTCCATGTAATGAGTTGTTAAAAGTATAGTTCTTCCTTCCTTTTTTAGCTGGAGTATAATTTCCCTAAGATTAAGAGCCGATTGTGGATCGAGTCCAAGGGTTGGTTCATCAAGAAGAACCACGGGAGCGTTTGGAATAAGTGCCTTTCCCAGGGCAACCTTCTGCTTCATTCCGGTAGAAAACTTCTCAACCAACTCATCAGCTTTTTCAATAAGCCCAAGCTTTTCTAAAATCTCTGTTGTACGCTTTTTAGCTTCCCTTCTATCACATCCGTAAAGTGCAGCAAAATATTCAAGATTCTCCCTTGCAGTCAGCTTCCAGTAGACGCTTCTATCCCCCGCAAGAACAGTTCCAATGCTTCCCAGAGCCTCCATAGGGTTTTTATCTACATCCATTCCCATGACCTTTACACTACCTTCAGTGGGACGAAGAAGTCCCGTTATCATCTTAATGATCGTTGTTTTTCCAGCTCCATTAGGACCAAGGAGCCCAAATATCTCGCCTTTGTATATGTTGAAGCTAACCCCATCAACAGCTTTAAACTCTTTTTTTTCTGTCCTTTTAAACAATTTCTTTTTATAGCTTGTAAAATATTTTTTTAAATTTAAAACCTCAACAGCTGTTTCCATATAACCATCACCATCCCTAAATAAAAATAAGCAATTTAACTCGCAGTGTTTATATTCTTCTCTGTTCCTTTACTCTTCCATTTCCCTGTACCTTAAGATCGTTTTTGTATTCTACAAGCTCAATCTCGCAGTCCGAAGCAATTACAACATTGTTTCCTCTTACAATTTTTGCTGTTGTTGCTTCAAGATATATATCGTCTCCCTCTATCACTGTGCATTTTAAGCTGCTTCTAAAGTTAAATATATCGCTTATAAGCTTCTTGAGTGCAAAAAAACCAGAATCTGCAACCTTTACCTCTATCCTCTCGCAGCCAATTTCAGAAACCCTGCAGAGTCCTCCTACTCTAATATCAACATTTCCTGCATTGAGAAGGCCACCAATATCAAATCCTCCCCTTGCTGCGAAGTTTTCAGCTTCACAATCCCCCTTTATCTCTATTCCTCCTGATATTTCAACGTCCTCCACATAAAGGTTTCCCTTAATATTTGATCCTCCTGATATCTTTACCCTCTTAGCAATAACATCTCCTCCAACGTTTGAGGCACCACTGACCAATATTTCATCACTTATAAGGTTACCCCTTATATCCGATGCACCACTTATGCGTGCAAACTTGGCCTTAACGTTTCCTTTTATTTCTGATGCACCGCTAACCTTGAATTCATTACAATCAATATCTCCCTTAATTTCTCCTGCACCGCTTATCCTGACTTCGTTATAGCTTCCGCCGGATGCGCTGCCTGCACCCGATATTTTTAAATCCTGTCTTCCTTCAAATTCCATAATCATATACCTCCCAGCTTAATTTTTATTTCTTCAATAAGTTTTGAAATATTGACTCTCTCTACAAGCTTTGATGTCTTCTCGATATATAGTTCATTTGGAATACTTAAAAGAAAGCAAGTTGCAACCCCAAGCTTCCTAATGAAAACCATCTCACAATTCTTATCCTTGAAGTTTTTGTAGCCGTCCTCAAGATTTTGAAGTATTATACTGCTTTCCTCAATGCTTACAGAACCTGTTTGAAGGAACTTTTCCAAAACTGCCACAGACAGAATTTTTTCGAAGGAAAAAACTTCTGTGTTCCCCCTTATATTCATATATATATCAAGGGCCATTGATGAAACAATTTTTCTTTTAACAAGATCCTCACCCTTTAAAAAAATATCTGCAGGCTTAGGTGAGAATATGTCTGCAAGGTCATCAAGGGATAAATCATCCTTCATATTCTTGATTTTGTCTATTCTCTCAAGGATTTTATCCTTTGGAAAAAAGGTCTCCTGTCCTGTGAAGGTGGATTTTCTAATGAACCATTCTTCTGGTATAAGATTTTTTCGTTTCCATCTATAGAGTTGCCCGTAGGATATACCCGTTAGCTCTAAAAGCTCTTTCTTAGATATAAGTTCCTCTTCCATGGAAATATCCTCCTTTCATTTTCAGTATAACATAACACTGTTATATTGCAAATGCCATCACCATTTTTTTGAAAATATTTAAAGAAAAGTGCCAGGCTCGTGACAAATGGAATCTTTGTCACGAGCCTGGCACCTAATTAAACATCTCCGCAGTTTTCATAGCTTCTATCATGCTCTTTTCATCTGCTATACCCTTTCCTGCAATATCAAATGCAGTTCCATGGTCGACGGAGGTTCTAATGATTGGAAGGCCAACGGTCATGTTTACTCCTGTATCAAAGCCGAGAAGCTTAACCGGGATATGACCCTGGTCGTGGTACATGACCACAACGATATCGTATTTACCTTTTACCGCCTTTAAAAACACAGTATCAGGGGGAACAGGCCCCTCTGCATTAATTCCATTTTCCCTGGCCATTTCTATTGCAGGGGTTATTTCCTTTATTTCCTCATCTCCAAATATGCCGGATTCTCCTGCATGGGGATTAAGCCCTGCAACTGCAATCCTTGGCTCCTTTATGCCCATTTTCTTGAGGGTATCGTTTGCAAGGTTTATAACATCAAAAACTCTTTCCTTCTTTACCCTGTCACATGCGTTTCTAAGGGATGTATGGGTTGATACGTGTATAACCTTAAGTGGTCCTCCAAATAGCATCATTGAGTATTTGCTTGTATTTGTAAGTTTTGCAAATATCTCTGTGTGTCCATCAAAGTTGTGCCCGCCTAGGTGAAGGGCTTCCTTGTTAAGGGGTGCAGTAACTACTGCCCTGATATCCCCCTCTAGGGCATCCTTTACAGCAGCTTCAACATATCTGAAGGCTGCATCACCGCATTTTGGTGAAACCTTTCCTATTTCAAAGTCCTCCATAGCAATATCTACAACGTCTATAACGTTTATTCTGCCGCCCTTGTAATCGCCGGCCCTTGAGATTTTATTTACGGGAAGCTCTATCCCAAGCAGGTTTCTGTAATATTCTATAACTTTAACACTCCCATAGATAACGTATTGGGCTTTAAAGCTGTGCTTTGAAGTTATTGCCTTCAGTGTAACCTCTGGTCCGACGCCTGCCGGATCTCCCATTGTAATTCCTATCAGATACATTTAGCATTTCTCCTTTAACCTTTTTATACAGTAATCTATTGAATCTTCCTTCCCAAAGGCTCCTGCCTTTGTTACAGCCTTAAGTCCGTCCCAATTTCCTCCCTTTAAGGACATCAGTGGTATTCCAGGCAGAAGTTCACTTAATATCTTTGATCCTCCCGACCCCAGGTTTTTAATTACTCCAATTGCAGTATCTCCCCCCGTGAGAAACAATCCTGAAACCTTAACCTTCGATACTATTTCCATGTCTGCAAGCCTTGGATCAGCTGCTGCAATAGCTGAAGGCGTTGCTACCGCGCTTCCATCTGTTGTACCGATTGCAGCACCAACTGCCTTCTTTACGCCAAAAAGTGAATAAGTATAATATCCAGCAAGTCCTGTTAAAATAACCACCATAAATCCAAGGAGTAATCCAGGAGCTCCTGCCTTAATTATGGTTTTAAAGTCAAGAGCTGCTCCAAGGACTATCATTGTATAGAAGGGCCCATCGTTCGTGGTTAAGGCAACTCCTTTTGAATAGTTTTCATTATTTCCATGTGTACTTCTTCTTAGTATATTTATGCAAATACCATGCCAAACCTAATGTAATACTTTGTGCTAGTTCAGGGGCAGAGGGTCGATAAAAAATATATGAAATTCACATAAAGCGATCAAATATAAGTTCTTGGCGAAGGGATGCAGAAAAATCCTAGAACTTTCGTGGCTTAAGCAAGGCGAGTTTAACGAAAGTTCTTGATTTTTCAAATCCCAAGCCTTAGAACTTCTTTGCTAAGCGTACTGGTGAATGAAATATATTTTTTATCGCAGTGTTGATCTGTAAATTTATCTAGCACAACGAGTTAATTTAATGATTTTTCATTAATTTTGGATTTCTCTCGTTGCATAATGCAACTTTCTGATGTTGCAAAAAGGACACTATTGTATTAGACAACAGTGTCCTTTTTAAGCTTTCTCCAGATGGTGCTTCTATCTATTCCAAGTATTTTTGCAGCCTCGCTTATGTTTCCGCAGCACTTTTCTATTACCTTATTTATATAGTTTATCTCAAGCTCCCGAAGGCTTATAAGTGGAACATCATCACAAAACTCTTTATTTATAGTTGTGTCTTCTTTTACATTAGAAACAGCTTCTACATCCTTTAGCTGTATTATATCCCCTTCGCAAAGAGCTACGGCCCTTTCCATAATGCCCTGAAGCTCTCTGATATTACCCCTGTAATTGTAGGATAATAAATAATCCTGAACTTCACTGCTTATGCCTGTTATATTTTTGCCATATCTAAGAGAATACTTATTTATAAAATGGTTTATAAGGGGAATAACGTCTTCCCGCCTAAACCTTAATGCCGGTATGTAAAGGGTTAGTATGTTAATTCTGTAATATAAGTCCTCCCTGAACTTATTTTCACTGACCATTTTGGCGATGTCCTTGTTAGTTGCAGCTATGATCCTTACATCTATGGGGATTACCTTATCATCCCCAATCCTCATAACCTCCTTCTGCTGAAGAACCCTCAAAAGCCTTGCCTGAAATTCCATTGAAAGCTCCCCTATTTCATCCAGAAATATACTTCCTTTGTGGGCAAGTTCAAAAAGCCCCGGTTTACCGCCTCTCTTTGCCCCCGTGAAGGCCCCCTCAACATATCCGAATAGCTCGCTTTCAAGAAGATTTGGCGGAAGTGCTGCACAGTTTACAGCGACAAAGGGTCCATTTCTCCTTGGACTTTCATTATGAATGCTCTGAGCAAATAGTTCCTTTCCTACACCGGATTCCCCAAGGATTAAAACTGGAGAATCTATTTTGCTGTACTTTTTAGCCCTTTCAATGCACTCCTCCATCGCCCTGCTTACATGAACTATATTATCAAAGTTATACTTTGCAACGAAACCCTTCTTAACCTGTTCACGCCTTATTTTATACTCCAAATCCTGTATCTGCGTAACATCCTGAAAGGTTGCAACGGCTCCGACTATCTTATCATCCACAACAATAGGAACTCTGTTTGTGACTATTTTACACCTGTTTATATCCTGCAGAACGCCTATTTCCTTGCTCCCAGATTCAATAACCTTGAGCATGCCGGTATTGGGAATAACCTCTCCTACCTTTCTTCCGACAACCTCCGATGCCCTCCTTTGAAATATCCATTCAGCTGCCGGATTAAAAGTGGTGATTATACCATGCTTGTCTACAGCAAGTATTCCATCGTTTATAAAATCCAAAATGGTTTTAAATTTTTCAGCCTTTGCCTTTTCAGTTTTAGTCACCTCAAGTATCCTCATTGCCTCCTGTACTGAGTCATATATAGACTCCTTTCCGGAGGTTATTAAATAACTTTCACAGCCATATGCCCTGGCACTTTTATATCCTATGGCATCTCCAATAAAAACTTTAATGCCTCTAGAAATCGCCTCTTCTATCACCAATGGGGCAGTTACTTCATTATCAAAAAGAAACATCTCAACATCGACGTTTAAAAGCTCAGCAACCGTATCGCATCCGTAGATGACATTTCTATATCCGGCAACCCCTATTTTCCCCGGGTATTTCATTAAATTTTTAAATCCCCTCAGTATGTCAAAGGAGCTCATCTTTATTTCAACTACCGGAACCTCCACGGCCCCCTTAATCATGGTGTAGGTTCCTCCCCTCGAAATTAAAACCTGAGCTCCTTCCTTTACGGCCCTCTGTGCAGCCTTTACACCATCGCTCAAATCCCCTATGACAACATCAATATCAAAGCCGTTTTTCTTGATAACCTCCCTGGCCATATTCCCCAGATTTTCATAGGGAGCAATAAGCACAATTTCGCCCATACATAATGCCTCCCGATATTTTCATCATTACGTCAAGATCCTGTAAAATCACATTTTAATCACATATTCTGCCTTTTATAAATTTTTCTTCTTTTTCGATAATATCAAATATAACCTTGAAATACAATTTTAAGATATTTCCTTGCAGTCATTCCTGTAATTGAAGAAAACACTGTCACTAATACTGCAAAGATAAAAAAGACACTTCTCCCCTTAATGTTCAAATCATCTATAACATACTTTTGTACTAAAAATAAACCTGCCAAGCTCATGAACAGATTGGTGGCGTCGAGAGTGCCTTGTTAAAATACTCCTCCAATAATTTGATGCGATAGGTGAAGTCTATCATTCATAATTCATAATCATGTCTATGTTATCTAATATAAACCTCTTTCCAATATCGTTGAAAACTACCATTTCATATTCGTTTCCGTTATAATTTCTTTTTTCGATTTCCATTCCATAATCTTTTGACTTCTCATTGATCACGGTTCGCATTTTTCCATGCTCATTTTTATGCTCACTTAATAAACCCATTTTCTTTAACTGTTTGTTTAATTCAACACCAGTTAATTTCTTACTCCTGCTTAAATCAATTACACTATTGATACATCTTGCAATTTCATTTACTCCAATCTTACGTTCAGGAAATACGACCAATTTCTTTTCCTCATCCGTAATGATAAATTTACTCGGTTTGTTACCAGTTTTGTTAACCTTCCCCTCAATCACTTTGCTTAATACATCCGATACATAAAAAAAGCACCGTATTATTCTTGGATCGTTTAAAAAGCTTTCGTCATTTATGGGTTTTCCATTTACAGGGTTAATACCATTTGCTATTTTTTGCAGAATTTCTTTTGCTTTTATCATTTTTTCTTTGTCATCCAGCAAGATCATTCCCTCCAATAAAATAAACCTATAGATTTCACATAACTACCGCATAAACTTATACTGGTTATATCCTCCAATTATTTCTATATTATACAACATATTCTTAATTATTTTTAATATTATACCACATATTTGTATTGATGGTAATTGAGGAAATTGCACAATTCAAATTTATGCAAATCCTCGATCGTGCATAATTTTTTGTAATTTTAAGTGCACTTTAATAAGCTATCCAACTTACCTGTGGATAACTAAAAATTAATAAGTTTGTATTAAGCAGCTGAGGTAATCTTCATCCTTTCCCCAGTAGGTAAGTTCATAACCCATTGAACATACCGGATGAAGGTTTTCATTCAATCCTTCAGGCGGAGCAAAACTACCTCTTTTATTGTAGGCTATAATTGCCTGACCCTCTGTATTATTTATGATATAGTTGTAATTATCTTCTATATCATATATTGAATCCATAATAAAGTATTTTGGTGAAAATACTAAAATCAAGTTGAGCCAAAACCATTTGTAATTTTGTTTCTTTCTGAATTTTATAATTTCTTCAAAGGATAAAAAGCATTCTTGTCGAATATAGATAAATGGAATTCACATCTTTGTTGGATTATTTTGGTGCCATTTAATTTATTCAACATTTAGGATAAATTTCTTTTGTATTAAGAAAAAGTTAGTTATATCAAAGATTTATAAATATAAAATTTCCTCAATTCATATTTTAAGAATATTATGTTCTTTTTTATTTGTATAAAAAGCAATTATTCCAAAGTTAGGTCTACTGCAAGTTCTTCAATTTCTAAAATATATTCATTCTTATCGTAGTGATTGTTCGCAACTTTAAATATAATAGTATCACCTACTTTAAATTTTTTGACCATTTCGCCAAGTTCACCCAATTTAGGTATTTTATGTTTTTTATTTGGGTCGGCTATTCCTGAAACCGATATACTATCTAATTTATATTTTATCTGATGATTTGCTTTGATTTCAGATATAAAATAACGCCTACTTGATATGGGAGAAACTTCCATTGTGGCAATGCCGTCTTTCTGATTTATACTTTCAATTTTTCCTATGTAGTAGCCTCTTTGTTTATGTATGTTGAATCTGCTAATAGCAATAATTAGATTACTTATTGCTAAAATAAGTATAAAATATTTCAAGAAAGCTTTTCTTTTTTTCATATTTTTACTCCTTTCTTATACTATAAATATGTTTGAACATTGTTTTTTAACAGAGCCTTAAATTAATTTGGTACGAAAATACTTTATTATGGATTCAATATATAATATAGAAGATAATTACAACTATATCATAAATAACTCATGTGCCTGTCACCTATAAGATGCCCTTCTAAAAGCGTATGTTAGAGCTAGAAGAATAAATATAAAAACTAATCCATTTATTGAAAAAAGAACTATGTTATCTAGCTTCATGTACTTCAAAACCAGTAATAAAATAACGGGTAAAGCGAATAGGCCTCCAAATGTCAATCTATCCCTCATAGTTACCACTGGTTTGCCCTTAAAGGCTGACTTTTTGACTCCATAGAATACCCACTTGATTACTATTACTCCTATACCCCACAAAAGCACATTATAAATCCTTATGCTGTATATAAGATTAATGCGCTTATTAATCAGCATGCCATCAACTAAAACGCTTATACCAAAATCTATTGCCGTTAATAGCAATATTATCTGGAAGAATATGAACATTTTGCTGAAAAACATTCTTTTTCTAGTGTCGCTGTCTCCTGCAATTTCCCTTATCATCTCATCACAGAAGGCTTTGTAGTCACCCCCTATTATTTCATCTACACTCCTGCCCTTTTCTGTCCTTCAAGGAAGTTGCTGAGAATATCCTGTATTAAAAGCTCTGCGTCACTTTCTGGAAGCTCTGATGCTCTTATGTAGGATATAATTTCGTCGAATACCTTTAGATATTCCTCTCTAAGAATACTCTTAAAATGATTTGTTTCTTTAACATACTTATTAATCTTACCCATTTTACTCATCCCCCATTATTTTATCCACAATATTTTTCATTTCAGTCCACATATTTTCAAAGTCCTTAAGTTCGTCCTCTCCTGCCTTTGACAGGGTATAATATTTTCTCTTAGGTCCGAAGGGAGACTCCTTAAACTGGGAATTAAGATACCCTGCCTTTTCCAGCCTTATTAAAAGAGGATAAATACTTCCCTCACTAATATCAATAAGCCCAATATTTTTAAGTTTTTCAACTATTTCATACCCATAGGTTTCATGATTTTCAATTATTTTCAATACACATCCCTCAAGTATACCCTTTAATAGTTGTGTCCTGTTAGCCATACCCTCACTACCTTGCAATACATATTACCTAACTATATTGTATTGCAAGGTAGTGTTGATGTAAAGTGCTGCTTAATGAAAATAAGATAATTTTTTCATGTTTATGGAGGATCGCTAACAACCTATGGATAAATAATTAATCTCACCGCTAATTGCCTTAAAAAAACTTCTCCAAACAAGCATAAAGCATGAAATTTTCCTATGCTTGTAATGCATATAATATTTTTTCTTAGGTGGAAGTAGCAGAGTCTGCAAAAATTCTTATAGAAATGAACAGGGACATGATGGATAAGTTAGGGAGATTCAGGCTTTAGTATTAACGAAAAGAATAGGTCCAAATCCCCATCCTTTTCTATTAATTCCTTAAAGTTCAGCACAGAAAGCCTTTGTTTTAAATCTTTACTATGTTAATTTCACTAGCAATTTCTTTTCAAGCTTTAGTGTAACTATAAGGGAAGTATCCCCTTCTTCAAAGTCATTCCTGTCGCGGGTGCAAACTATTTTTCCATCCTTCATAATGAGTATCCTGTCTCACAAATCCTGAACCGAATCCAGAAGATGCGTACTTATAAGTATGGATACACCCTTTCCCTTGAGTTCGGATATTTATATTTTTAGTAATCTTTATGGTCTTTGGGCCAAGCCCTATCACAGGCTCATTTATAAGTATTATCTTAAGCTGAGTAATGAGGCAGCTGCATATACTCACCTTCTGCATCATCCACTTTGAAAGCTCACTGCCATACTTATCCTTCCTGTCCCAGAGTTTGCACATCGTTAAAAGCCTTTCAACCTCTTACTTATGACCCTTGATACCATAGGCATGGGCCATAAATTCAAATGGGACTTCCTGCATCAATGATCTCTCAATCTATTATCTCCACAGACTTAAATTCCGATAGTTTCTACCGTACTTCTCAACAGGCTTATACCACCAACATTTTTAACTCTTTTAACCCTTGATTTAGAATAGTTCTCTTGCATTAATATCTCTATCTTGGTTGGTACCTCCTTTAGGACATGCCCATTCTCTTATAATTCTCCAAGTTTAAAAATAAAATTACCTTAATTCATAACTTGGAGAATTATATAGGTTTCTACTTCCTTTTATTTTTAATTTTATAATTGGAAACATATATATTTAAGTCTTTTACCTCTGTATTTTGGTGCCCACAATTAGAACATAACTGACCTGAAGGGTAGAGAGTATCTATTTTGTGTGCTGTCCTACAATATCATTAATCGTCACCCTTAGGTGCTTATTAATATCCATGCGTAACTTTTCCCTTCCTATAGGCATCCAAAATGAGTACATTATCAGATACAGTGTTTTCCTTAACTATATAATTTATAACCTCAGATATTGCCTTTCGTACCTTTTTATATTCTATTTCCCCCCAAGCCTTAAGAATTGGTATAAAGCGTGTATCCTTAGAATCTTTTATTTTTTGAAGTAGAAGAAGTATCATTCCTCTATTTCTATCCTTAAGTTCATTTACAAAGGAATAATCATCGCTTTCAAATAGGTCCATAAGCTTGTTCAAAAGCTCCCCGGCATATGTTTCCCTTTCCATTTCCCATCCCATTTCCGAGAAAATGATCATCGGAAGTTTTCCGTAGTATTTTATTTCAAGGTAGCCCTCTGCTATCATCCAATCTATTCTTGCTGTTATGTCCTCAAGCTTTAATCTGCTATAAAAGCCGTATACAGAACAGCTGTTCAATCCAAGTTCAAGAAGTTTTTTGTCCCTTGAACCCTTTAGGATTTTAGCAAGCATACTTCTGCCTGCATTTCCTATTATTTCGTCTGCAGCCCTAAGAATTGCCCTTATTTCTTCCTCATCAAGGCTTTTTATTCCCTTTGTATCAAGGGTATAGGATACTCTCTTTTTCCTTGCCATAATATAAGCTCCTTGTAGTAAAAATCAACTTTAAATTATTAATGTGGCAATATAATTTTATACTACATAAAAATAAGTTGCATATCAACCACATCCATTCCAATTTAAATATTCATCTAATCCAAGTAGAATTGCAGTATAAGGCATCAGTTAATATAATATTTGCGAAACGGTGAAATTCTTTATAAAGTAATGAATAGATATCAATGCAGAAACAAGAAGATTTTGTCTATAGGAAACGAAGGGACTCGAGCCTCAGGCCAGCAGTTTTGGAGACCGCTGATATACTAATCAAGCGACACCCCAAAGGCTATAAATTCAACATAATAATTAACATAAAATATTCCAAGTAGATTTAATGAATTTTCTTCTACTTGGAACGTTACAAAACCTCAAGAAACAAAAGGAAATTTACCGAAAAAACATCTCTTATTGATTATTTAATCTCGAAATAGCTTCATCAAAAAGTTGCTGAATAATTTCTCTAAATTTTTCTTTGCTTATCATTAATTTAACATAAGCCGGTAATTTTTCATATTGTGAAACTACCCATTCGAATTTTTCTTTTCCTTCTGTTATAGCAAGTTCTTCAGCCTTCTTTTCAACATAGAACATGAATTCAAGAGCCAGTTTTTTAGCATATTCTTTGTTGAAAAAATAATATGCAATAATGATGATCAACAGTGCTGCTATTCCTAAATACATAATAAATTATCCCTCCCTCAATATTAATATATGTATTATGAATGTTTAAAGACACACAAACCTAAGTAACAACTAAGTACAATTAATACCACCTCAATAAAATAGCAATAGAATTGGGATGACATTTATGCCTTGAAAGGCAAAGGAAAAGACCTATAATGAATATTTCATGTCATGAGCAGAAGTATTAGCGAGATTGATCTTTTTGAGGATGACGAGGATTAAATAAAAAGCGCGGCAAGCGTGATTAGACTGCTTGCTGCGCAATGATTTTATAAATTTATTTACTTATTTTGTTGATAAACAACCTACCCTTTAATCACATATCTCTCTTTCACAACAACTCTATCATATCTTAACTTCACAAAAACAGCTGCTGAAATAGCAATTACATATACGATCACCATAAAATAGAATACATATAAAATACCATAATATCTTAAAATAAGACCTGTTAAAGCTGGAATTACTGCTGCTGCTACACCGCTGGCGGTAGAAACTAAGGCTATTGTCGCACCTTTATTTTTCCAGAAAAGCTCACCCATTGTTGTTTGAGCCATTTGCAGCACTCCTGCTGACGATAATCCTATTAAAGAAAAACCTATTGTTGTAACTGCTGTTGTCTTAAAAACTAATACTAATATAAGTAAAGTTAGTCCTATTATTGGATAAGCCACTGTAACTGATACAGGCTTTATTGTTTTCTGTAAAAGTATTGCTAATATTAAAACAGAAACAATAGCCCCTATGCTATAATAAGTTATAAATTTTAAGGAGCTTACTTGACTCATACCTAAAACCTTTTTTGCAAAAGTAGGTATCCATATTGTAAATGCTGTGTAAATAGCATTAGAAGTAAAACCAATTATTATTAGCGCTATACCTTCTTTTTTAAATACAGGTTCTTCTGCAAACTTTTTCTCTAATTTTACTCTATTATCTGTACTATTGGGTTCATTTACTTTTGGGAACTTTCTGCTAAATATGAATAACCCATTTAAAAATACTAATAAAGCTATTACAAAGAACGTATTTCCATAAAACATATTTCTCCCTATAAAAAATGCTATGATAAATGGCAAAACTGCCCCTCCAGTGGCTACAAAAGCCTTTATTAAAACATTTGCTGTTCCTGGAGTCTTTGGGAAACATTCCATTAAAGAAGGATAGCTCGCAGCATCCATAAAAGCATGAGATATACCTGCAAATGCTGAAAATATCATAGCTAATTCATAGCTTGTTGAAAGAGGTACGCCTAGTAAAAAAACTACCATTAAAATTGGAGCTAAACATAAAAACTTCTTTCTGCCAAATTTATCTGATAGCCTTCCAGCAGCATATAATGTTGCCGAACGTACCAGGGCTTCCGTAGAAATTAGAAAGCTTATTCCTGCGGCATCAGTGTTAAACTGCTTTGTTAAAAATGCCATATTAGATGAAAGTAAAATTAGGATCATACCTAACATACAATAACTTATATATATCCCTAATGCCGTTGTAAAATACTCATTTTTAAACATGGCTTCCTCCCATTATTATCATACATTGTGTTGCAAAAGAGACCACTAATAGATTATTATATTAGCGGTATAAATTACTTTTTCAGGTTGTTATGAAGTAATTCAATGATCTTACGTAAATCTACCACAGGAATTTGTCCTGGTGCAGAAACCTTTTTAGCTGCACCAAATGTTAACGCAGAACCAAAGAGCTCACCGGAGAGTCTGCTTATAACACCTTTTCCAGCCATAGACATTGTGATTATAGGACCATCAACATATTGTTCTCTTGTAATACGTGTGGCATCTAACAGTGTGATTACATCTGCAGTGCAAGTAGGCATCACTGCAATTTTAGGGATATCTCCTCCTAATTCGGCAGCTCTTCGCAAGCGTGATATAATTTCTTCTTTTGCTGGTGTTTTATGAAAATCATGATTAGATATAATAACTGCTACACCATTTGCATGGGCTGCTTCAATTAACTCCTTTACATCCTTCTCATCGTTGAATAGTTCAACATCAATAACATCAATAAGCTTTGTTGCAGCTATAGCTTTATTTAATTCAACATAATATGAAGTACTTACTTCCTTCTGTCCACCTTCTTTAGCACTGCGGAAGGTAAAAATTATAGGCTGAGTAGTTAGAACTTTTCTAATCTCCTGTAATGCTTCTTTAACCTTATCGATGTCAGTAACATTTTCGTAAAAATCTACGCGCCATTCTACAACATCTAAATCAAGACCTTTTAAATAATTAGCCTCTTCAATAAGCTGAGAAATAGTCTCCCCTACCATTGGCACGCAAATTTTAGGCATACCTTCACCAATAACAACATCTCTAATCTTAACTACTTTAGTCATTTCTATCCCCTTTCTAAATCTAAGCATTTATTGGCTTAGCTTCTACATTCATAACCTTTCTATAGCGTACATTAACAATTAATCCTAATAGAACACCTATAGCTGCTATAATGATATCAAGCAAAATTATGTTGCTAATACTTGTTTTAGATATAATACCAGTCATTACTGGGATGGTAAAGGTTGCCAAACTCGATGCAGTATAAACAATACCAGTAATTTTACCTTTATTTGAAGGAAACAGTTCGGCCATTGTTGTTAACGCTAACTGCAGTACTCCTCCAGCTGCTGTAAATCCAATTAAGAATGCACTTATAATGCAAACAGTAGGAGTTGGTACTAGCCATAGAAGTAAAAGAGACATTAATGAAAAAAGTGGATAGATAAATACAAAAACTACAGGCTTCACCAAGCTTTTTACCAGGTATGATGTAATAAATACAGATAAAAGAGAACCAATACTATAATAGCTTATTAAAGTTAAGGAAGCGCTTTTCGACATCTTGGCTACCTCAGTACCATAGGTTGGAAGCCAAACAGATATAAGATAAAATGTTGCTGTTGCAGTATATCCAATTATAATAAGAGCTAACCCTTCAACCCAAAACTTAGGGTTACTTCTAAAGCGATTATTTGAATTTTCATCCAAACTGGAAGCCTTTTCTTCTTTTTTAGCCTGATCAGCAAAGGGTAATTTGATAAGGAATATTGCATTAATTACAAAGATTGCTATACAAAATATAAATGAATATCCAAAATACAAGTTGTTATTAATTAAAAATCCAATAAGCAGTGGTAAAACAAACTGGCCACCTGATACAAATGCTTTTATTATAACATTTGCAGTACCTGCAGCTTCCGGAAATGCTTCCATTAAAGCTGGATAAGTTCCTGCATCCAGTATTGAGTTTGCCATACCTGCAAGTAGTGCAAATACAAATGCTACTGAAACACTTTTACTAAACAAAATTCCTACAAAGAAAACTGAGTATACAGCCATTCCTGCAAAAACAAAAGGCTTACGACCAAGCTTGTCAGATAATACACCGGAAACGAATAAAACTAGTAAACGTCCTATTCCAAGTGCGGAAATAACATAGGCTACTCCAGCCTTGTCTGTTCCAAACTGTTTCATTAAGAATTGCATGTTTTGTGCTAGAATAATAGCACCCATGCCGTGTACAAAATAGTTGACATATAACGAAATCGCTGTTGGCATATATTTATTTTTTTTCAAGATTAATCCCTCCTATCTCTTAGGAAAGAAGTTATACTTCTTTCCTAAGTCTTAAATTTATTCGTGTTATGTTTAAAATTTCACAAATTAGGGTATAAAAAATTTATGAATTTGTTAAGATTCTCTTGATTAAAAGAGAATCTCTTTAACATAATCAACTGGCATTTCCTGTCCTGTCCAAAGTTCAAAAGCCTTAGCTCCCTGCCATAACATCATACCTAAACCATTAATAATCTTGCAGCCTTGTTTTTCAGCCATTTCAAGAAGTTTTGTCTTTTTAGGAATATAAACAACATCTGATACTACCAGGTCAGGTCTTAGCATGGAAGGGTCAGGTATATTGCATAAATCCTCTAAAGGTTTCATACCTACAGAAGTTGCATCTGTTAAAATTACACTATCTGCAATTTCAGCACGCAATCTTTCTGTATCAGCTAAATCAAACAATTGTGCCCTGCATCCTGTTTTTTCATTTATATCTCTAACTGTTTTTTCAGCACGCTTATAGAAATCGTCTTTACGGTTAAAAATAGAAATTTCCTTTACTCCATCCAAAGCTGCTTGAATACAAATGGCTGTTGCAGCTCCACCTGCTCCAATAAGAGTCATTTTCTTTCCTATAATATCAACGCCTTCTTCTTTAAGTGAACGCATATATCCTACTCCATCAGTAATATGACCTGTTAAAACTCCGTTGTCGTTAACCACTGTATTAACGGCACCTGCTAATTCTGCCGCTGGTGATAGTTTATCCAGGTACTTATGAATTACAGTTTTGTTTGGCATTGATACATTGAATCCACGAAGATTTAATGCTCTAAAGCCCTTTACAACATCTTCCAATTGTTCAATGCCACAGTCAAAGGCAAGATATACATAATCCAATCCTAGTTTTGCAAAAGCTTCATTGTGCATTGTTGGTGATAAAGAATGAGAAATTGGTGTTGCAATTAAACCAATTAATTGTGTTTTTCCAGTGATGCGTTCAGCCATTTTAAATCCTTCCTTTCATTTACTTATTGTAATAAATAAGCATATTTTTAATATTTTATATTCTTGCTATTCTGCTATAATTTAGCATAGCAGAATAGCAAGTTATAGTAATCATTATTTACATTGCACCTATCTTTTCCAGTGTCAGAAGGATATCTCTACCTTCCCCCATGCCATCTATTATTTTTCTAGTTCTGGCACTGTCTCCAATGTTAATTACCTCAACAGCTTCATCTTTAAAATATTCCTGCAGCTCCTCTAATCCAGAATTTTCCGGCCTCATACCAAGGCACACAAATCCGTAATCAAAGTATAGGTTTTGTTCCTTATCATCTTTCTTTACCTTGAAATGGTCTGAGGCTACTTCAACAAGTGTTGTTTCTGTAAGAACATCTACGTTGTTTTCTTTAATTATATTCATCATAGAGAGTTTAGTTATAACGTCTAAATCTCTTCCAAGCATGGGAAGCATTTCAACTATTGAAACCTTTGCTTTTCTTTCAGCAAAAAACTCTACAACATCCAGTCCCACAGCTCCCCCACCTATGACTACAATTTTTTTGCCTTCAAGATTTTTAAACTTAAACTTATCAATATTATTTAGAAGTCCGAATATTGAATATAACTTTTCTCCTTCTTTATCGATGCGTTCCAATAAACCTTTGATAGGAGGAAGCAGCGGTTTAGAACCGGTAGCATTTACTATAACATCGGGTTTAAGATTTTTTATAGCTTTGACATCAGCTTTTGTACCAGTATAAATAATTAAATTCTTTAACTTTTCAGCCCTCTTCACCAGATAATCAGGCAAGTAGGAAATTCTATTTTTATCCGGCAGCTTTGAAATTTCTTTTGCTAGTCCGCCAAGATATGGCTTTTGTTCAAAAAGAAATGTTGTACAGCCTACCTCTGCAGCGGTACAGGCTGCCTCAAGTCCAGCAGTTCCCCCACCGATAACTACTACATTAGTTGGCTTATTCACCTTTTTATTTTTATAAGCATCTTCATTTATTGTATCTGGATTCACAGTACATCTTATAGGCCTGTTTAAACCTATTCTATGACCTGCACAGCCTATATTACAGGAAATACACTTTCTTATCATATCCTCTTGATTGTTTTTAACCTTTGAAACCCAGTTGGGATCTGCTATTAAACCACGTCCTATTCCTATTAGATCAGCTTGTCCTTCAGCTAAAATTTTTTCAGCTATTTCTGGATTTCTAATGTTTCCTGTTGTTATCGTTGGTTTATTAAACTTATCTCTTACAGCTTTAGACATATATGAACGCCAACCATCCGGGAGGTTCATATTGTCTATTTGATATTGAAGGGAATCGTTTAGACCTGCAGAAACATCGAATATATCAACTTCATCATTTAAGTATTCTAAAATCTTTAATGTATCTTCTAAAGTATTGCCACCCTCTAAAAGCTCATCTGCACTGATTCTAAGCAGGATTGGAAACGTAGGTCCTACTGCAGCTCTTACGCTGTCAATTACCATTCTTGCAAATCTAGCCCTATTTTCCAAACTTCCACCAAATTCATCGCTGCGTTTGTTATAAATAGGTGATAAGAATTGACAAATCAAATATGAATGGCCAGCATGTATTTCAACTGCATCAAAGCCTGCTGTTTGTACTCTTTTTGCTGCCTTGCCGTACTTTTCTACTATGTCCAATATCTCTTTTTTTTCCAGAGGCCTTGGGATTGCTCCACCAGTTTTAGAAGGAATATTTGAAGCTGAAACTGGCTGACAACCTATCCTTTCAGGAACTGCAGAAGCACCGGAGTGATTAATTTGCATTGCAACACAAGCGCCATATTTATGCAATCTTTCAGTTAGCCTATACAAAGCTGGTATAAAACTATCATGATCAATTCTAAGTTGCGTTGTACCATTTGATCCTAAAGGAAAATCAACTGCTGCATTTTCTACTATTATTAATCCTGTTCCTCCTTTAGCTCTTTGTTCATAATATTTAATGTGATCATTATTAATTTCACCATTTTGTCCAGCATAATTTGTACCCATTGGCGGCATTATTATTCGGTTTTTTATTGTCATGTTTTTAACTTTAAATGGGCTAAAAATATTAGGATATTTTGTCATTTCCCTACCTCCATATTTAAATGTAGCATATGCTAAATTCACTTAACTCTTTGAGTTTATAGCTATAAAACTCATCTTAATCAACTTTCTCAACCTGTTTAATATATTTAAATCGCAAACATACAACCATTTAATAGTGTTAAATGCTTAACACACTTTTATTGTAATATGGATACTACCATAAATCTAATCAAACTTTATAGCTTTATTTATAGAAATTTTTTATATATTTTGATATAATAACTTGTATCCAGTATGGAAAGGATTGAGCCCCAATGAACTTAAAACATCTGGAGTATTTTCGAGTATTAGCCAAGCTAGAGCACTACACATTGGCAGCTGAAAAGTTATCTATTACTCAGCCAACTCTAACATATGCTATTTCAGAATTAGAAAAGGATTTAGGAACTTATCTTTTTGAAAAGCAGGGAAGGAATGTACGTTTAACCAAATATGGCCGCTTTTTTCTTAATTATGTGGATACTGCGCTAAGTGAACTTGAAAAAGGCGAGAAGGAATTGAGAAAACTAGTAAGCCCCTCTCATGGTACCATTGATTTGGCTTTCATTTATACATTAGGTCCTCATTTTGTACCTAAAATGATTGAGAATTTTTTCAGTAACGAAGCCAATAAAAATATATCCTTTAACTTCAGTCAAGGAAACACTAAAAATATTATTCAAGGACTTAAAGCAGAAAAATTCGATTTGGCATTTTGCTCTCTTGCAAAGAATGAACCGGCTATTGATTTTATACCATTGGCCAGGCAAGAACTGGTGCTCATTGTCTCAAGCAACCATCCACTTGCAGCTTATGACAGCATCGATTTAAGAGATACAGCGCCTTTTCCTTTTGTATACTATAATAAAGAGAGTGGTATTCGCCCTCTTATCGATAGCTTATTTGCCAAAGTTAATATTACACCAAAAATTAGATGTGAAGTAGAGGAAGATAGTGCCGTTGCCGGTTTAGTTTCCATTGATTATGGCATTGCTGTTGTACCAAATATATGGATACTGAAGCATTTTAATGTGAAGATTTTACCAATAATTAACCCACCTCATAAGCGATTTATTTATCTTGCTTATTTGAAAAATAAGTATTTGAGCCCTACAGTACATCGGTTCAAAGATTTCGCAGTGAATTACTGCAAAAATCATTTTTTTATTGAAGATAATTCACTATAATAATTAATTTTAATCGAGAAGTAATTAATGGGGACGGTTAATTTACTGTATCGTTTATAATTTAACTTGTCCAAATTACTGTAAATAATAATAATTAATAACCGTCCTTACATCTCTTAGTAAGTATTTTGTCAATTAATTTTCTGAATCTGAAACAAAACAGTTATATTCCATTATCTATTTCCCTTGGGACGATTAATGACAATCAGCTCCGTCTCTCACAGGGATATCCTGTCATCATTCCTATTATATTTTTTTAAAAAAGTTCATCTATGCCTAAGATATATAACTCTTCATAAATTCTTTTATAATCCCTCTATGCTCTTCCTTCTCGCCAATAAGTGCAAAGCCCCTGCTGCTTAGTTTCGACATCCTTGATTGCGTTATGTTCCCCAGGGTTTTTGATATATCTGTACATCTAAAGTTACATAAACTCCTCATAAGCACAACTAAAAGTGCCTTTGCTTTCATAACTCTCCTTGAGTTTTTCATTCTTATGTCTACTTTAGACACTTTAAATTTCTCAGCTATAAACTCAATTATCCTATCCGATGAAACATATCTAACGAGTATCGTCCTTCCGCTTCTATATTCTGTTCCTTCATTTTGAAATTCAAATTCCTCTTTGAACTTCTTAGTGTTGCATTTAATATTGCAATTTAAGACTAAATTTAAAGTTGTTCTTTCGATTGACTAATTTCTTCTTTATTTGCAGTTATAACAGCTTAAGTAGCCTCGATGTTCCATCAGTAGAAATCTAGGGGGAAAGTTTAAACTGCGTTAACCATACCCGATTCCATAACCTACCAATGTGTGAATTTTGTTGTGAAATTTAATGTAATTCTTGTTGCCAATATCTAATTCAAAGTTATATATTTAATGCAAAGATTTTAAAAGATTTAATGTGAAATTATTTACAATATATCAAAAATATGGTAATATAATGATGAGTATTGTGCACTATTACTTAAATATATTCTAATTCTTTTGAGAGGTGGTATTAAGTGAAAATAATTGGATTAATTAAAAGAATAGGAGTAGCTTCACTTCTAGTGCTGTTCCTAGTAAGTATACCTGCTTATGCACAAACAAGCCGTGTTGAATTCAAGAGAGGTTCAGTTCTTATGTGGACAAAAGACATAATTGAATGGACTTACAACGGAAGTACTATTTCATCTAGCTATGCATATCAACAAAAAGGATATATCTTTCCAAATATAGCTAGAGTAAACGGTATTTTTAGAATCTCAACTACGTCAACAATGCATAGATACAGAGGGGACAAAACTATAGGTGCAGGAATAGTAACTCCATGGGGAGACGTGACTGTTTATGAAACTGACTATTCAGACTACTATCGAGTATATGGTTCAGGCTCTTATCTTTGGGAATAAGATTTTGAATACTTATTATTAAGGGATTAATGGGAAGGCGTGGTATAAATGCCTTCTCATGTTTTATGAAATACTATAAGATTTCCTGTTTGCTTAATAAATTTAACATTATTTTGAAAAAGTGTTGAATAAGTGAAACTATTATTTTATTATAAATCTAAACGACCAAGTAAATTACTATAATGAATTGCTTTTTAATATAATATTTTAGTACTTGAAAGGAAAAGATAGCTTTATGATAACTATAACAAATTTAAGTAAAAATTATGGCAAAAACAAGGTGCTTCAGGATGTAAATATAAATATTCCAGAGAATAAAATCTCTTTCCTTATGGGGGAGAATGGTGCAGGAAAAACTACATTTATCAAATGTTTGGTTCAGCTTGAAAATTACAAAGGACAAATTTTGTTTGATGAAAAGGAATTCCAAGATGTTAGGGATGAAGTTTTAGCAATCTATGACGATGCTCCTTTATATACTAATCTTTCAGGAATTGAGAATCTTGATTTAATGAACTTCAGAAAATTAAAGAAAAAAGAATGTTATAACATTGCACTAAAATATTTGAGTGGGGATATATTAAAACGAAAGGTAAGTACATATTCTTATGGCCAGAGAAAAAAGCTTTTTATTGCTCTTGTTGAGATATGTTCGCCTAAATATTTAATAATGGATGAAATCTCAAATGGTTTAGATTATGAGTCTATGAAAGGGTTAAAGAAAAGCCTCAAAGAATGGTCAAAAAATATGACTATAATACTAACAGGACATCAATTTGACTTTTATAATAATTTGATTGATGAACTTTATATTGTTAAAGATTCCCAAATAACATATTTTGAAAATTTGGATTTAAATAAGGAAAATCTGGGGGATATATATGATGAAAATATTATTTAATGTTATAAATGAAATAAAATATCAATTTTATTCAAAAATCCTAATTGTTATTACAGCTTTTATTACTCTAATAATGGTTTTTAATATATATTCAAATATGAATAATATGAAAAATTCATATGCTCAATATCAGCGCAGTAAGGATTTTTATATTCAAAGCGGACAAGATGTAAAAGCAGCCTTGTCAAGTGAAGCTAAGGTTGAAGAAACTGAAAATCCTAATGGAACTACTGTAGTTCAAGTTGATAATGTTTTAAAGTACGACTACGATAATGTATCTAGAATGATTTCTGTAAATAATCCCAAGTATTTAATTTGGCAGATATTAGAATTCTCCACTTTTCTAATATTTCCCTTTATATTTGGTATATATGGTGTTTTAATTGCAAACTATGATTTGAAGTTTAAAACGATAAAGGTTAAGGCAGTTAGAGAAGAATGGTATAAAGTAACATTAGCTAAAATACTTTCAATGATTTTAGGTATCCTTATAACTTTAATTATAAGTTATTCTATATGTATCTTTGCTGGCAGCTTAATGTATAAGAATGCTATAAAAAATATACCTATTTCAGAGTTCAATATGACTATTTTTTCAAATTCTAAAAATATTTTCAGTGCAGCTACATTAAGCGGTTTTCTTGCTTTATTATTCGCTTTAATAGGATTCACCCTTACAACAATATTTAAGAGCAGTGTAATTCCAATAATAATAATTGTTGTTTATAACATGTTTATTCCGTCTTTAGGTAAGTATGACTTAAAAAATATTATTAGCGTTATAGGACATAAATATTATTCTTTTAAAGGTACATTCAAGTTGCTTAAGCCAATTGAAGTTTCCGTAGGAGCTTCTGTATTTTACATTATATTTATTACATTTGGATTCGTGGCAACATCTTTAATTTTAGCCAAAAAGCAAAGTAAATTTATATAAAAGGAGATACCAAACGAATGAAAAAATTAATTATAAGCATTATAATCATTTTATTAATAATTATAGGGGTAATTATTATTTTAGGAGTTTTAGGCAATTTAGGATTTAATAATAGAAGTATTGGATTCTTAAGTGAAGAAGTGATTATAGGGACTAGGTAGGGACTATGGACGGTTAAGTACAAAAGTCACTCAAACTATAATGCGTGACTCATGAGAATATGAACTTCAAAATATGCAACATTTGAAACAATAAAAGTCGGTCAGGCAAACAAGGTCTGATCGACTTTTCACTATCTCACCGTAATTTCCTGCACATCCAAAGTACTAAAAACATTATTTTTAACCACGTTAAGATAATAATGACTAAAGATAAGTGATATAAAGGTTATACCGGAGTTGTTTTTATACTTTGTTTTGAGAACCATTGGGACGATTAATGGCAAATCATTCTCTTTTTCCCTGAACTCTACTTTGGCTTGTCAGCTACCCTCTCGCTACGAACCTCTAGTTGCTCGCTAAAATAGTTCTTTTCATATATTTTTTTATCACAGCTTATTAAAAAATGAACTAGCAAAACAAGTTAATTTAATAAAAAAGATGCCTTGAAATAACTATTTATTAAGTAATTTAAAGGCATCTTTAAGGGATCGTTAACTTGCTGTTAAGTTTTCATTCTTAATGGTACAATTTATTGCATTGTTGTCTATCCCTAAAAATGATATAGCTGGCACCTATTTCTTTATAAGCTCGTTCATCTCTACTGCAATGCTCCTTAAATGTTCTGCACTTGCTGCTATCTCTTCACTCATTGCGGCATTTTGATTAAGGGATTCATTCAAAACTTTAAATTTATTCATGGCACTTTCTGTAATGGCAGCTATATTTGAATTGAATGATACAGCATTTTGCGTTTCTGACAGAAGAGTAGACATAAGTCCATTTATTTCTTTTATGTTTGCTCCAGATAACTTCAGCTCTTCAATCATTTTGTTTATACTTTCAGCCGTATTCCTTAGAATAGTATTACCTGATGTTATTTTTCCATTATTCTCTGTCATAAGTTCCTCTACCATGTTGGTTCTTGCCTTAAATTCGCCTACAATTTTACCAACATCATTTAAAGATTTTCTGCTGTTCTCTGCAAGCTTTCTAATTTCTTCGGCAACTACTGCAAATCCTTTACCCATTTCACCTGCCCTTGCAGCCTCAATGGAAGCATTCAAAGCAAGTAGATTTGTCTGATCAGCTATGCTGCTTATTATTGATAGAATATCGTCCATTTCTCTTGACTTTTCCTCAAGAATCTTTGTAGCCTCAAATGTAGTTTCAATGCTTAACTTTATATCCTCAATAATGTCTAGGACGTCCTTCAATGATTTTTCATTTTCGTTCGATACACTTATTAAGGTCTCTGAAGCCTCCTGAGTTTTTGCTATTTTTGCAGAAACAGTTTTATTGATATTAAGAAGCTTTTGAAGTATTTCCCTGTTCAAATTGGACTTATCAAGCATTTCATTACTATCTTCATTCAAATCTTCACTTGTACTTGCTATCTCCTGTATTGAGTTGTTTCCCTCCTCGGCGATATCCGATAAAGTTTCGCTGGCACTTAAAAGCGTCTGGGCAAAGTGCGACACCCTGTTAAACAATTTTAGAATGTTTTCATTGCTTTCCTTAAGTTCTTCCTCATTTTTCTCAATATCTTTTAAAAGCCTTGATGCAAACAGTGTAAAAATAAATATACCAAAGGATATTAAGCTTATGTCAATAATTCTTATTATTAATTCACGAACAAACACCTGATTCTCAGGCATAAGCAAAGGGTTAATGGCAAAGGCTGCTACCTGGCATCCAATGCTTATAATTATAGAAATTGTAATCATCCTTACATCCAGGAATAATGCCCCCAATATTATAAAATAAAAAACGCTTATCCATAGCTCCTTTGATGGAACCATAAAAACTAGGTAAGCATAGTTTGTATATGAAATTATTAGGATTATACACTTTAAAAGTGGGAATCTCTTTTTCCAAGATTCAGCATTCTTCACTGTTATCTTATACATTGTCATGAATATCGCCAATTCAACTGCAACTAATCCTGCTAATATGATTAGCTTTCTCCATGATATTTCATAGTACAATCCTAAAAGCTTCATCCCAATAAATAATACACCTGCTAAAAAAGCGCTTATGGAATAAATGGTTAAAACAAACTTAAGTGTTTTCCTTTGATAACTTTCTATTGTACTTACTCTCTTTTCCACATTTAATCACCTGATCCCCATTGAAATTATTCGAATCACCACTTATATAATAAAGCTGCCATTGTATATCCTCCGGCAACGGAGCAGAATACTATTAGATCATCCCTGTCGAACTTTTCTCTTTTTAATCTGTCATCCAGTGCCATAATTGGACTTGCACAGCCTGTATATCCATATTTATTTCCCACAAAGGTAGTTTGCAAGAATGAAGCTCCTAGTTTTTCCAGCGTTAATTGAACGTCGGCCTTTGAAAACTGAGACATAAAATAATGGGTAACATCCTTTGTAGTATACCCATACTCCCCAAGCAAACTTGTAATAAGTTTTGCCCATTCATCAGAAAGAAAACTAAAATCAAATGGGTTCCATTCCATTTTCCTGTCGTATGAACTGATGCTTTCATCTGTGATCTTTGAAAGCCCACAGGCTGGAAATCTTATTGTTTTATTGTATGTATCATCAGTAAACATCCTTGAACCTATAATTCCTCTTTCTTCTTCCTCTTCTCGTACCTCCAATATGACGGCTGCTGCACCGTCTGATATACATGAGTAAACAACAAGGTCATTTTCCCTTGCAAATGGGCTTATATTTATAGCTCCTACAACCATTATTCTGCGATATTTCTTATCGGTTTTCAGATATCTTGCAGCTATATCCATTGCCGTAATCATTCCTATGCAGTCATTATTTATATCAAATACATTTGCTGCATTTTCAGCTCCTATTTCATTTTTTATAATTAGTGCACAACACGGAGTTAAATATTCTGGTGTGTCCGATGCCGATATAATTGCATCAATATCCCTTGCAGTAATTCCTGCATTTATCAGAGCCCTTTGAGCTGCCTCAACGCTCATCGTTATGCTGTTTTCATGTTCTTCAGCGAGGGTCCTTGTTTCCCTGCCCAGCTTGTTCATTAAACCAATGGCATGCTCCTTCATTCCATAGGCCTCAAAGTGATTAGCATAATATTCATTGTTTACTATCCTTTTCGGATGGTAACTTCCTACTCCTATAATACAAACATTTCTAAACATACGCATCTCCTCCATAAATGATAATTTTTAAGTCGGTCTAATTATTATGCTTTTTCTTGAGGATAATGCCCTTAGACAAAAATTGATAGCCCCAGAATGTACTATCCACCATAAAATCTAGCAGCATTATACCTAGCAGCCTGGCTATCTTAGAAAACTCTCCTTAGACCCATGGCTTTGCGTCCTTACCTTTCGATAAGTTTGCCCTTATTAAGTATAAAGTTGTAATATTAAAATAGTAAATCATCACATATAGAATTTTCGACTGATTACTACATATCTTTACATATTTTGTTGGCGGATAAACTGGAAAACAAGATTAATTCCAGGTTAAAGCTCTGATTTATCTAGCTTTCTCATATGTGTTAAGATTATTTAATCAACATCCTTCATTCTATAGCCTTAACCTTTATTTATGATGCACCTGAAATGTGATATATTGATGTAACTGGGATCTAAATATAACCTTAGTAGAATAGAAAAGATGCCTATCGTAAGCGATTGGCATCCTGCATGGTTAAATCGTATTTAATAGTTTCTACCCAAACATAAACTCAGTTATAGTATGATAAACCTTGAACAATAAACTATCCATTTTTTTATCCTTGAAAAATTTAAGTTCAATGTTCAGTCCACCGGAAAGTGTTAATTTTATTTCTGAATCCAGGTCAAATGTCCCTGCAGTTTCAATTGCATAGGTAACGATGCTTTTATAGGGTATGGAATAGTACTCAACTTTTTTGCCTGTTAAACCTTGTTTGTCTGCTATTAGCATACGTTTATCCGTAAAAACCGCAACATCTCTGATTGTTTTTACTGAAAACTGAATTTTTTCCGATGGATGAACCAACCTTTGTAGTTCCTCGGTTACAGGCACTTCATTGTAGAAGTTAAAGATTTTGTTTACAGCCTCAGCCATAACAATACCTCCCAATTGTATTATTTACTATTTTATCCTATTTTATAATATTTATCTATATTACCTTCAATTGGTACTATCTTAATAGTTGATTTTTAACAGGCTTTTTTAATTAATTCTCTGTCACCTAAACTATAACGCCAAGCCCCGGGACCTTTTGTGAATCCCGTCGTACTTTTTTAGAATTCATTATAGATATCACTGTGTTTTTCTATCTGCTTTCTTGAAGCAACTGAAACAATTCCCCATAGAGTTTGTAAAAATCCCTTTAGGTTTTAAACATATCTTCGTGTTCAACGGTTATTTTTACATTATTTAGTAATATAGGCCTAAATTGGGCAGGAAACGACTCCTTTAATTGTATTAATAATTACGATATGTTAAAATTATCAATATCAGAACTTTTATTTAGAACCATTTTTAAACTTTCAAACACGTTAAAGGTAGAAAAGTATAAAAGAATGGTCTTCCCATCTTTTATATTTATATTAACTTGCCAGGGTAGGTGGGGACAATATGACAGGTTTACAGTATAATAGACAACAGAAAATACGCGAAATAATATCAATTGTCAAATTAGCTTCCTTACTTCTAAGCGCAATAATTGTTTTTACACTCATTTCCAATGACGACAATGATGTTGTTTTTAGCAATACCGAATATTTTAGTGTTTTTTCCTTATCGCTGACATTTATTATATTAATACTTATATTTAGTATATGGTCATTTTCTTCTAAAAGAAATTACATAACGAAACAGGATAAAATAAAACGCTGTATAGAAGATTCCATTTATATTTTAATATTTTCAGTGGTAATTATTATATCCGGAGGCTACACAAGCCAGTATAAATTCTTATTTCTATTTATTATTATAACCTCAACCATACAGTCCGGTATTAAATGGGGAGCAGTTTTAGCAACTATATCATCCTTAATAATATTAGCAATTGACCTTAGCTTCATTTCTAAAACCCTGGTAAACAAATATTTTGAGAATGACTTAATTTTGGTAGGAGTTTTCATACTCACTGCATGGCCATTAGGATATTATGTGAAGATCGAAAGAGAATACGGCGAAAATCTATCACACTTGGTTAATATTGATGGGTTGACAGAAGTTTACAACCACAGATTCTTCCATGCCTCACTAAAAAAAGAAATTGAAATATCCAAGAAATCAGGACGTCCAGTTTCAATAATTTTATTGGACATTAACCATTTTAACTATTACAACGAACTTAATGGTTGTCACTGTGGCGATCAGCTCTTAAAGGAAATAGCCCTTTTATTAAAGAAAAATATAAGGCAGCAAGACATTCTTACAAGATATAAAGGAGATGAATTCGCCATTATACTTCCAAATACAAATGAAGAAGGTGCTGCTGAATTATCTGAGAAAATTAGATTTGATATTGAAAATTGGAAGTTTAAAGGTAAAGAAAATCAACCTGAGGGAAAGATTACAGTTTCGATTGGTACATCGACATTTCCTCAACATGGAAAAACTCATCTGGAATTAATAGAAAGTGCAGATGATGCGTTAAATGGAGTTAAATTATTTGATAAGAACAGGCTGGATAGTTGCTGCTCTATTCTGGATAAATTGAAAAAAGATATTGAAAAAGCTAATATCGATATAATAACCACTGCTAAAACAATTCTAAGCATTATTGATTCTAAGGATAAATATACCTATGAACATACTGAAAGAATAGTTATGTATTCAGAGTTATTGGGAGAAAAACTTGGACTAACAGATGAGGATAAAAAAGTATTAAAATATGGAGCTTACTTACATGATATTGGAAAGATAAGCATTTCAAAGGGGATTTTAATTAAAAAAACGCCCTTGACAAATGCAGAATGGGAAATATTTAAGCATCATCCGATAAGCGGAGTAGAAATAATTAAAAATGTTGAATCACTTAAAGATGTAATTCCACTAATAAGGCACCATCATGAAAGATATGACGGTACCGGATATCCAAATGGCCTTAAGGCGAACGAAATACCATATCTTGCAAGAATACTTGCTGTTGTAGACAGTTTCGATGCAATGACCTCCAACAGGCCATATAATAGTAAGCTGACTTGCTATGATGCAATTTTAGAATTAAAAAGATGCAGTGGAACTCAGTTTGACCCGATTATTGTTCGGGCATTTATAGAGATAATTGAAGAGAATAAGGATAAATTTGATGCTATATAAAATGAAGGCGGTTCATTATTAAGAATGAGCCGCCTTGCCTTATCATTATCATCTTTAAAAAGTCCACTTTGCCAATGCTTCTACTCATAATATAAAAATTGTATAATATGATTTTCCTCTGACCTTCCTGGCATTAAAATAACCTCAATCCAATTTTCTACTTTCATTATTAACACTGGATTGAGGTTATATTCATCGTTGTTAACCGCCTCTTTTTTACTCTCTTGAAGCCTTTAAAGCTTCAGCCATTGAAATTCTGTTTATCTTCCTCCTGCTTAAAAACTTGGACAACTCGTAGGTAAGATAAATTACCACAAATCCAATAAAGACGTAGCCGTATTCGATGGTTACGGGAAAGGCAAAATTCATGCTTTTTGTTACTGACTTAAACATTGCCCTCAATGACACAAGAAGCAGAGGCACTCCTAAAATGTATCCAATCAAAACTATAAATGAAGAACTGTTTAATATAAGGGAATACACTTCCTTCCTTCTGTACCCAAGAATCTTCAAAAGGGATATGCTTTCCCTGTTTTCTTCTATAATCAGCGAAGTCACAACATATATGACTATAAGCCCTATTATAAAGGATATAAAGGCCATGATACCTATTGATGACTTAAGGGGCTGCATCGTAGAATCTAATGCCTTTTTGAAGTCATCAATTGTCGTTATGCTTAGTAAACTGCTTTCAGATATGTTTAATTTATCACTGCTCCATAGTCCAATGTAGCTGTCAGATGGATATTTCAGCATATCATTAAACTCTACAAGGGGCATATAGATGTACTCACCTGTATATGTCTCAGCAATGTAATCGACGGTAATGCTGTATTCTTTTGAATCAAGCTTGTTGACAACCTTTATTGTATCATGAGGTTTTACGCCGAGCTTATCTGCCAGAGGTTTTGTGATAATAACCTTATCAGTGCTTAGCCAGTTTCCTTGTTTATCTTTAAGCAAAATATATTTTGAGTTCGGACTTATTCCATAAACATAAAATCCTGTTTTACTGTCCGACTTCAATGTAAAGGGTGATATTGAGAAAACTTCACCATTTGAAGGCGCTCCATGCTGTAGAGAGTTAAAAATGTACTGGTATTGATACTTATAGGTATCCTCATAGGCATCCTTCATCAAAAAGTCCATAGAACTTTTTGATGCAAAACCTAAGAGCAAAAGCATGGTTGCAAAAACAACTCCAAGTAAAAGGAATACACTTCTTGGTATACTTCTAAGCTGCTCCCTCACTTTAAACTTGGTTGAAAACTTAAGCCTGTCCAGCTTTAGCTTCCTTTCGATGAAGCTAACCTTACCCTTTTCCTTTCCACCCTTCATTAACTCAACGGGGGAATATTTCAGTGCCCTGTTTACAACAAAGTATCCAGAAATTCCAAGGAAGAATATGGGCAGCAGTAAACTAATTACAACATACTTTAGGTCAAAGCTTACATAGTCTACTGGTATATTAAAATACATTACCATAAAGTTAAGCATGGGCCTTAAGGTGAAAGCCCCTAATATTGTCCCTATTATTCCACCTGCCAGTGCTATGGATAAGGGATATGTTAGATAATGCTTCACAATCTCTCTTTTTTTGTAGCCAAGTGCGTATAGGGTTCCAATTAGTATAAATTCCCTTTTTAGCATTCTCCACATTACTATCCCTGTTAATATACAGGTGAGAAGCAGTATAAATACAGGCATATAGGTACTTATTTGATTGATACCATCAATTTTTAAGGTTACATATGTTACCCTTGGGTTTTCATCAATATTTGTCCATTTTAGTATAATTATATTTTCACTTTTCAAATAATCTTTAAATTGTGCTATTCTATTATCTACATCCTTTTTATCTCCATTGAATTTTAGAGTATAGAAGCTGCTTCCTTTATTGATTTCATTAAAATCATCCTTGCTTATTACCGCTATTCCAAATCTGTTTGGGTCGTTTAATATATCGCTTTCTGATTTTATTGGATATATATAGTTTGGCAGAGACATGAAGCCAGCTATTTTTAAATCTTTGCCATATATATTTATGCTGTCTCCTATTTTCAGTTTATTTGCCTTTGCAAAGGCAGGGTCGATTAGGATATCACTGCCAATTAGCTTATTCCCTTCAATTATTGCAGGTATATTAACCTTTGTATTTTCGCTGAATATCCTGAGGGTTTTATCCTCAGAAACTAAATAATCAATGGACCTTGTTTCTTCTATTATCATGTTGAACCTTGATTCTAAATCCTCAATGTTATCAAGCTTCTTATCAGCTATAAAGCTTGCATCTTCCTGTACATAATTTTTTTCAAAGGAAGAAGTCAGATTAACCATGTTAGTTGTTAGCTGATTAAACATGGTATAAAGAAGACAGCTTATTATAATGAGCATTAGGGATCCCAGGTATTGAGACTTGCTTTCCATCATGGTTCTTTTTATTTTTTTATTAATTACCATTACCACTCAATCCTTTCTGCATGGATAATCCTTTCATTTATTATTTCCTCTACAATTTCTCCACTTCTCATCCTGTAAACCCTGTTAGCCATGGCGCTTATAGCCGTATTATGGGTTATCATAAGTATGGTTGTGCCAAAATCCCTATTGATCTGCTGCAAAAGCTTTAATATTTCTCTGGATGTTGAAAAATCCAGAGCTCCTGTTGGCTCGTCGCACAATAGGAGTTTCGGGTTTTTAACCACTGCCCTTGCAATTGAAACTCTCTGCTGCTCTCCTCCGCTTAACTCCCTTGGGAATCTATATTTTTTATCCAGCATTCCTACAGCCTTTAACACTTCATCTGTATCCAATGGAGACCTGCTGATGTTTGAAACCACTTCAATATTCTCACCTACAGTTAAGTTTGGTATTAAATTATAAAACTGAAATATGAAGCCTATATTTTCCCTTCTATAATCTGTAAGCTGATCATCTGTGAGATTAGTAACTTCAATGTCATCCACCGTTACTTTTCCAGAGTCGCAGCGGTCTATTCCACCTATTATATTAAGTAAAGTTGATTTACCCGATCCTGAAGGCCCAAGAATCACTCCAATCTCGCCCTTACCAAGGCTCATTTTGACGCCCTTTAAAACATCCGTTTTCACATCTCCAGTCCTATAGCTCTTTTTCAAATTTTCTACTTTTATAAACATTTATTTTGCCCCCATTCCATTTTTTAATAATTCAATCATGGCTTTAATTTCCTTTTCCATCATTTCAAAATCTTCATCTACTATATCCTCACCTGCTATTCTCGCTTTCTTCATGAGGTATTCCTTAAATTTAAACGATACTCCTGTAAGAAAAAGAGAAAGCAGCTTATCATCTATGTCCTTTCGAATAGAACCATTGCTTTTGCCATCCTGAATCAGTTTAAGTATATATTCATCTGAAAATTTCATCATGCAGGCCATAGATTCATCAGTAAATCTGCTGTATTTACCAAGAAATACATCCTGAATGAAAATAACAACTTCCCTTTCATCCCTTAGCTGAACCCAAATATCCTTGCTATTCTGATAAAAGTAATCGAAAATATTGACATCCTTATTTGTCATGGTGATGTATTTATTATATTTTTTCACAAGAAGCTCCATGGACCACTGCACTGAATATAGAAAAAGCTCCTTTTTGTTCTCAAAGTACTGATACATGCTGCCCTTCGCAACTCCGGCACTTTTTGCAATGTTGCCTACGTTTCCCTTTTCAAAACCGTTTTTCGAAAATTCACTGATTGCAGCCCTCATTATCTTCTCCCGTTTGTCCTCACTGAGATTAAAAAATGTATCCTTTGGCACTTTATCACTCCTTTTTCCTTCGTTTAATAAGCATAATCTATATAGCGACATTTTGAATCGAAATATATGACTTATTGGTCATATGACCTTACAGTCATATTATAGAGCTAAAATTTTTCTAAATCAATATGATATTAAAAAATATATGATTTGCATAATTTAAAATATGATAAGCATTATAGAGAGATGATATCTGAAGTAATTTTTATAAATCAGGTTAATATAACTGCAGCCTTATGGTTTAAGCCATAAATCAATGAAATAATTTTGTTTAACAGTGTTTAATTTCTGCAGCAGTGGATTTATATAGTTTTTCAATTATAAAATCAAAAAAAGAAGTAAAAACCTATGCAATCCTTCAAATTATGAATAAGATAACTTTACTTTTAAACTTGAAGAATTATAATATTATCAATAGATATTAATTATTAATTGCTATTTATCCCATATGAAGGAGGTATAAGAATGAAATTTTTGAAGAAACAGTTTAGTGGACAACATAAACCCAGATTTATGGCTCTCGATTTCATAAAGTATATAGGCCCCGGACTTCTAGTAACTGTTGGATTTATAGATCCCGGCAACTGGGCTTCAAACGTTGCTGCAGGTTCTAATTACGGATACTCGCTGCTTTGGATGGTAACTCTGGCTACCATTATGCTAATAGTCCTTCAGCACAATGCTGCCCACCTTGGAATAGCTACTGGTTACTGCCTGTCTGAAGCTTCAACCAAGTTCGTAAGACCCTGGATAAGCAAAATTGCGCTATCATCATCCGTTATGGCAGCAATATCCACTGCTCTTGCGGAACTTCTTGGCGGGGCAATTGCACTCAACATGTTGTTTGGCATCCCTATAAAATTAGGCAGTATACTGGTATTAATCATAGTTTTATGGATGCTCTTAACTAACTCCTACAGAAGACTGGAGAGATGGATTATTGGATTTGTATCTTTAATAGGTATTTCCTTCATCTTTGAGTTAAGCCTCGTTCATATAAACTGGCATAAGGCAGCTGCCGGATGGGTTACTCCTTCCTTCCCTCCTGGCTCTATGCCTGTTATAATGAGCGTTCTTGGAGCCGTTGTAATGCCCCATAATCTATTTCTACACTCTGAGGTTATCCAAAGCAGGCAGTGGAACCTTAAGGATGAATCTATTATGACAAAACAGCTGAGATATGAGTTCCTGGATACCCTTTTTTCAATGATAACGGGATGGGCAATAAATAGTGCAATGATATTAATAGCATCCGCAACCTTTTTCACCCAGAACATCAGCGTAACTGAGCTTTCTCAGGCTCAACAGATGCTTAGACCAATGCTTGGAAATACTGCTTCGGTAGTTTTTGCCCTTGCACTTTTGTTCTCTGGAATTTCCTCATCCGTTACAGCAGGTATGGCTGGAGGAAGCATTTTCTCGGGATTTTTCATGGAACCGTACGATATTCATGATTCCCATACCAAAACCGGAGTGGGCATAACCCTAATAACTGCTGCTTTAATCATATTCTTTATAAAAAACCCCTTTAATGGTCTGGTATACTCTCAGATGTTTTTGAGCATTCAACTTCCAATAACAATATTCCTTCAAATATATTTAACATCATCTAAAACTGTTATGGGCAAGTTTGCAAACAACAACCTTCAAAAGCTTTATCTCTGGATAATCGGATTGATCGTAACAACGCTTAACATAATGCTTCTGATAAGCTATTTAAGGTAATTAAGCATTGACTCCATCGAATTTTATAGCCCAATATCACTCCCCCTCCCCTTTATGTAGTCTACATATCCATTAAAGACCGGTATATCAGCCTCTGCCCAGTCTAGATTTGACAAACTACCTGGTTCGCCCCAAATTACCTTGTTATGCTCCCTGCATATCTCTATTCTATCATTCCTTATAGAATATACAATCGAATACCTCCATTCAAATAGCCATGGTTGCAGAAGATGTGATTTGAATATATAGCCATGGATATATAAAAGTTACTCCCTGGATATTGACATTGAACAATAAAATAATTTATAATTAGGATAAAATTGATTATAAATATAAGTTGCAACGAGGCAAGAGCGAAAGGATTACAATTCCTTTCTGCTCTTTTTATTTTAAAACTGTTAATTAGCCTAATCCAATCAAATTAAAAATATATTTTTAGGAGGGAATCATATGAATAACAAATTTCTAGCCGGCTTACAAAAGCTTGGTAAAGCACTCATGACTCCAGTTGCCGTTCTTCCGGCAGCAGCACTTTTACTAAGACTTGGAGCAGAGGACGTATTAAACATCAAATGGATGAATGCAGCGGGTGATGCTGTGTTTGGAAACCTTGCTCTTATTTTTGCCATTGGTATCGCCATCGGTCTTGCAGAGGAAAATAACGGTGTGGCAGGACTCGCAGCTGCAGTTGGATACTTTGTTCTTACAAAGGTTGCAGCTACCTTTAATGAAAAAATTAATATGGGTGTTCTCGCAGGAATTATCGTAGGTGTTTTAGCAGGATATTTATACAACAAATATAAGGCTATTAAGGTTCCAGATTTCTTAGGATTCTTTGGTGGAAAGAGATTTGTACCAATTGTTACATCCTTCTATACACTAATCATTGGTGTATTGGCAGGATATGTATGGCCACTTATTCAAAATGCAATAAGCTCCTTTGGAAATGCAATTGCAAATTCCGGGGCAATAGGCGCTGGAATATTTGGCTTCCTAAACAGACTATTAATACCCTTTGGACTTCACCATGTTCTTAACTCCTTTGTTTGGTTCCAATTCGGTGAGTTTACAAATGCATCGGGTAAAGTTGTAACCGGAGACCTTACAAGGTTCTTTGCCAAGGATCCAACTGCAGGAACCTTTATGACAGGATTCTTCCCAATTATGATGTTTGCACTCCCAGCGGCATGTTTTGCCATGATATCAGCTGCAAAGAAAGAAAATAGAAAAGCAGTTACCGGTATGCTTCTTGGAGTTGCCCTAACATCTTTCCTAACAGGAATAACTGAACCAATAGAATTCCTATTCATGTTTATTGCTCCGGCTCTTTATTTTATACATGCTGTTCTTACCGGTTTATCACTGGCATTAACAACAGCCCTTGGCATAAGATTAGGTTTTGGATTTTCGGCTGGTCTCATAGACTATATATTAAGCTTTGGAATAGCAAGCAAACCTTTACTTGCCATTGTAATAGGTTTAATATTTGCTATATTCTACTACATCATATTCCTTTATGTTATCAAGAAATATAACCTGCCAACTCCAGGAAGAATAAATGAGGAATCCGCTGTGCTTTCAAACCTTGGAAACAACAAACTCAAGGAAAAGGGGTCAGAAATACTTAAGGCCCTTGGTGGAAAGGAAAACATAAGTGTAATTGACGCATGTGTAACAAGAATAAGAGTTACTGTAAAGGATAGTTCATTGGTTAACGAAGCAAGACTTAAGGAACTTGGAGCAACTGGAGTTCTAAGGATGGGTTCAAACAACTTCCAGGTAGTCGTAGGTACAATTGCCGATCCACTTGTAACACATATTAAGACCATAATGTAAATTTTATAAGCTTATATACAGGAGTCGAAAGACTCCTGTCAGGCTGTTGACATACATATTTTGTCAACAGCTTTTTTGCGTAACAAAAAGGATTTTTTTATCTTTGCAGAACTTGCCTGTGCCCTTGGTTCCTACATAAGCTCTTCTCACTCAGCCTGATGTACTGCTTTAAAAGTCCAGCCCTGTATGTAGTGCACCTCACAATACAAATATGACTTAATGAGATATCTACTGACCACTCAACAACAAACTGTACCGGTACAGTTTCTCTAATTTTCGATTGTAGCATGCATTATATAATAATATACTTACTTTTATAATATAATAATTATCGTAAAAATTTCGAAAGGCCTTTGAAGATTTATAGAAATTCACAGAAAAATATATAGCAGGGAGGAATCAAAATGGGCACTATAAAATCAAGACGCTTTCCAGAGGGCTTTCTCTGGGGTGGCGCTATTGCGGCCAATCAAGCTGAAGGCGCATACCGTGAAGGTGGAAAGGGGCTATCAACAGCAGATATTTTACCAGTTGGCCCTGACAGGTTCAAAATAGCATCGGATCCTTCAATAGTTTTAGATACTTTGGAGGGAGTATACTATCCATCCCATGAAGCCATCGACTTTTACCACAGATACAGGGAAGATATAGCTTTGTTCGCCGAAATGGGTTTTAAATGCTTTAGAACATCAATAGCATGGACAAGAATCTTCCCAAATGGTGATGAGGAAACTCCAAATGAAGAGGGCCTGAAGTTTTATGATGACCTCTTTGACGAACTTTTAAAATACAACATCCAGCCTGTGGTTACCATATCCCACTATGAAATGCCTCTGGGGCTTGTTAAAAACTATGGTGGTTGGAGAGATAGAAGGCTCATTGATTTCTATGTACGATATGCTAAAACCCTTTTTGAAAGATACAAGGATAAAGTTAAATATTGGATGACCTTCAATGAAATCAACGTTATGGCACATGTTCCCTTTATAGGCGGTGGAATCATCCTCAAGGAGGGAGAAAATAGAAACCAGGTAGTCTACCAGGCTATCCATCATCAGTTTGTAGCAAGTGCACTTGCAGTTAAGGCTTGCCACGAAATTATCCCTGATGCAAAGATAGGATGCATGATAGCAGGTATACCTACCTATCCATACAGCTGTCATCCAAATGATGTCTTTGAGGCGATGCAGAGGGACAGAATTTCACTCTTCTTCGGGGATGTTCAGGCAAGGGGATATTATCCTTCATACATAAAGCGCTTCTTCAAGGAAAACAACGTAAATATTGAAATGCTTCCTGGAGATGAGGAAATACTAAGGGCACATACAGTGGATTATATAGGCTTTAGCTACTATATGAGCCTTGTTGTAAGCACAGCAAGTGAGAATGCAGAGAAAGCCTCTGGAAATATATTTGGAGGGGTTAAGAATCCATACCTCAAATCCTCAGACTGGGGATGGCAGATAGACCCCAAGGGATTGAGATATCTTTTAAATCAATTCTACGATCGCTACCAGAAACCTCTCTTCATTGTTGAAAACGGCCTTGGTGCAGTTGACGTTGTTGAAGAGGGCGATGTTATAAACGATGACTACAGAATTCAATACCTGAGGGATCACATCATCGAAATGGCCGAAGCTATTGAAGACGGTGTTGATTTAATAGGATATACAACCTGGGGGCCAATTGACCTTGTGAGCGCATCAACTGGAGAAATGAAAAAGCGCTATGGATTCATTTATGTTGATAAGGACAATGAAGGCAATGGAACCCTGAGGAGAATTAAAAAGAAGAGCTTCAACTGGTATAAAAAGGTTATAGAAAGCAATGGAGAAGAATTATAAAAAACAAGGTGTGTTCCTGTAAGGAGCACACCTTGTTTTTACTTCCATGTCAACTATCCCTTCCATTAACCTTCATCCACAGGGACTGATTATTATACTCCTTTGTCCCCGTAAGTTCCCTTCCAAACCAGTCAGGCGGCACAAAACCCTCAGCTTCCTCATAGGATTTAAACTCAACTTCTACAGTTTTCAGCTCAAAACCTATATTTTTAAAAATATCAACTTCAGCATATAGGCCATTCCCAAGTTCAATAACAAGCCTATCCTTTATGACAGGTACGGATTTATTGTTTAGCTGATGGTAGGTATTTTCAGTAATTTCGATTTCTATCTCTTCCCTGCCCTGCTTATTATTAAGCCTGTTTTTGTAGGTCATATAGAACTTGCTTTTATCTTCCCATTCAACCCTTCTAATCCTTACTTCCTCCTTTCCAGTTGCAAGATAGCTTTGATATATGGTTTTCCTCTCCTGGATTTTAAGGTTATCGGGTATGAAACTTAAAAGGAACTTTCTTTCTATTTCCACAGCCATTTAATCACCTCGGTAAATTTTAAATATGCATATCTCTATTCTATCATCTCTTAAGTTTTTTGTGGACAGCAACAAGCCTTTATGCTGACTGATTTTCTGGCTGACATGTTTATTAAAATTTCCCCAAGCACTGCTCTTATAACACGGAATATACAACCGTATCACTTCCGTTTTGCAATCCCCGGCATAAAATTATCATTTGATTCTTGACAACAAAAAAATAGTATGATATCTTTAATAAAAATCAACCTTTAAATTTGGTCCAGTGAGGCCAGGAAGGCATAAATTCAGATGATAATTTTTTAGTATACGCATAATTTTTATACCTTTTAAAGTATATTATAGAAAAGTATACATATGCCTTCCATAAAAGGAAGGCATTTTTATTATCCTTTAAATCTAGTCCAGTGAGGCTAAAAAGGAGGAGAAAATTATGTTAAAAGGAAGACACCTAATCGATCCCATGGATTTTTCCGTTCAAGAATTAGAAGAAATTTTCAAATTAGCCGAGCAAATCATATCCAATCCAAAAGATTTTTCTCATCTCTGTGACGGAAAAATTTTAGCCACTCTTTTTTATGAACCCAGCACAAGAACCAGGTTGAGTTTTGAATCAGCAATGTTAAAACTTGGTGGAAAGGTACTTGGCTTTTACGAGCCCAATTCAAGCTCAGTCGCAAAGGGTGAAAGCGTAGCAGACACGATAAGAACCATCTCATGCTATGCTGATATTGCCGTTATCAGACATCCAAAGGAAGGAGCTCCTAAAGTTGCCTCCATGTATTCAGATATTCCAGTAATCAATGCAGGAGATGGAGGGCATCAGCATCCCACACAAACATTAACGGATCTTTTAACCATAAGAATCCTAAAAGGACGTCTGTTTAATCTTACCATTGGGATATGTGGCGATTTAAAATTTGGAAGAACTGTACATTCCCTTCTAAAAGCCATGTCAAGGTATGAAAACAACAAATTCATCCTAATTTCTCCCGAAGAATTAAAAATTCCTGATTATATAAAGAAAGAAGTTTTACGTAAGGGAAACATCGATTTTATCGAAAATGAAAAATTGGAGGAAGTCATAGACTCCCTTGATATCCTCTATATGACCAGGGTACAAAGAGAAAGGTTTTTCAATGAAGAGGATTATATCCGCCTGAAAGACAGTTATATATTGGATGCAGAAAAAATGAAGAAAGCACCCAAAGACATGATTGTTCTCCACCCTCTTCCCAGAGTGAACGAAATTGCCTATGAAGTAGACTCCGATCCCAGGGCCTGTTATTTCAAGCAAGCAAAATACGGAATGTTTGTAAGAATGGCACTCATATTAAAATTATTGGGGGTGGATGAACATGTTAACGATTAACAGTATAAAAAAAGGAATTGTTATAGATCACATTAAAGCAGGAACAGGAATTAAAATATTTAACTATCTGGCGCTGAATAAAGCAGATTTTTCTGTGGCCCTCATTATTAATGCTTCAAGTTCAAAGATGGGTAAAAAAGATATGATTAAAATAGAAAATGCAATCGATGTGGATATTACAGCACTGGGGCTTATAGATCCTAATATTACAATTAACATCATAAAGGATGAAAATATAGTAGAAAAGATTTATCCCAAACTACCGGAAAAAGTTGAGGACATTATAACATGTAAAAATCCAAGGTGCATAACTTCCATGGAAAACTACATCCCCCATGAATTCTATCTGGTTGATGAGTCAAAGGGGGAATATAGATGCAGGTATTGTGATGAAATCTATAGACTTACAGAAATATAAAAAGATAATTGAGCCTGGAGGTGCAGCAATGGAACTTTTAATAAAGGGAGCAAGGATTGTGGACGCATCCCAGGACTTCCCCGGGGACGTCTACATTAAAGATGGGTTTATTGAGGAGATCGGAAAAAATTTAAATAAAGATTGTAAAACCCTGCATGCCAGAGGACTTATGCTTTTACCTTCCTTCATAGACCTGCATAGTCATTTTAGAGATCCAGGCTTAACACATAAAGAAGACCTGTTAACCGGAAGTTTAGCAGCCATAAAGGGAGGATATACAGCAGTAAACCTGATGGCAAATACAAAGCCTGTTTGTGACAACATGGATATTGTAAATTATGTGCTAAAAAAAGCTGGAAAAGTTGGCATCGTAGATGTACATCAAACAGTTTCCATTACAAGAGAATTGGGCGGTAAAGATACAAACCACATTGATGAACTTGAGCCTTCTGTAAAATTTATCTCAGATGATGGTAAAGGAGTTTTAAACAGCAAAGTAATGATTGAGGCAATGATGAAGGCAAAGAAAAAAGGAATTAGAATTATTACCCATGCAGAAAATGAAGAACTTACTGAAGTAGATACTCGTCTCGCAGAAAACACAATGACCTGGAGAGATATTTCTCTGGCAAAATTTACAGGATGTCCCCTTCATGTTGCCCATGTAAGCACAAAGGAAGCTATGGAATATATAGTGGAAGCAAAGAAAAGTGGATATGACATTACCTGCGAAGTAACACCACATCATATTGCACTTACAGAAGACGTGGAATATAGGGTCAATCCTCCTCTTCGTAAAAAAGAAGATATAGAGTTTTTAATTAGATGCATTCAAGAAGGTTGGGTAGACGCCATAGGTACGGATCATGCTCCCCATACTTTAGAGGATAAACAAAATGGAGTCCCTGGAATATCCGGAATAGAAACTGCCTTTTCGGTATGCTACAGCAAACTCGTAAAGAAAGGATATATTACACTTAACAAGCTGTCGGAAATCATGTCAAAAAACCCGGCAAGAATCATGGGATTAAATAAGGGAGAAATCAAAATAGGATATGACGGTGACCTAACCTTAATAGATATTCAAAGGAAAGTTAATGTTTCCTCTGAAGAATTCGCTTCCAAAGGGAAAAACACCCCCTTTGAAGGTATGAAGCTATATGGAGTTATAGTAATGACAATTAAATCCGGAAAAGTGGTATATAAGAATTCATCCTATGTATCTCAGGGATTGGAGGGCTAATCATGATTGCAGATATACTTTATCATGAAGTAGAGAAAAAGGGCCCAATCTGCGTAGGGCTTGATACAGACGTTAGTTACATTCCTAAAAATTTTATGGAAAAGTTCAATACCATAGAGGAATCTATCTTCCGCTTTAATCAAAAAATCATAGATGCAACTTCTGATATAGCCGCCTGCTTTAAAGTACAAATCGCCTATTATGAAGCCTGTGGCTTAAATGGACTCATGGCATATAAAAAGACCCTGGAATATCTGAGAAGCCTTAAACTAATCACCATTGCAGATATCAAAAGAGGAGATATAGCAAAGACGGCTGAAATGTATGCAAAAGCACATTTTGAAGGAGACTTTGAAAGCGATTATATCACCGTAAACCCCTACATGGGACTTGATAGTCTTACTCCCTATTTAAAATATGTAAAAGAAAATCAAAAGGGCTTATTTGCTCTCATTCGAACTTCAAATCCCGGGGCTGAGGATATCCAGTACATTGAGGATAGAAAGGGAATAAGAGTCTATCAACATGTTGGTGAAAAACTCCAAAAACTAGGTTTAGATTTTATGGGAAGCTGCGGTTATAGCTCAATTGGAGGGGTTGTGGGCTGTACTCATATAGAAGAAGGATTGGATCTTAGAAAAAAACTCAATCACACTTTCTTTCTCATCCCCGGATATGGTGCTCAGGGGGGAGGAGCAAAAGAAGCAGCCGTATATCTAAGAAATGGAAATGGAGGCGTTGTAAACTCCTCAAGGGCGGTACTCCTTGCATACAAAAAAGTTGAGGGTGGAGAGAATGAATTCGATATATGTGCAAGGAATGAAGTGATAAAAATGAGGGAGGAAATCCAGAATGAACTTTCAATATAGAGTTGAAATCGTAGATGAAAACATGGAAATTTCTAAAGGAATATATAAACTCTCTCTAAGTGGAAAATTCAAAGGAGTCCCAGGACAATTTTATATGTTAAAAACCTATGGACTAAACCCTCTGCTTCCCAGGCCCATCAGCATACATGATATACATGAAAATAAAATATCCTTTCTGTATTCTGTAGTTGGGGAAGGCACAAAGTTTCTAAGCCAGTTAAGGAAGGGAGAACAATTACAAATCCTGGGGCCTTTAGGAAAGGGATTTAACGTTGAAAATATAAAGGGTAAAGCCGCCATTATATCCGGAGGCATAGGAATTGCACCGATGCTTTACCTCTCTAAAAATCTCAAGGTTTCCACCCTTCATCTATATGCCGGTTTTCGTGATGAAGTATACGGTATCGATGACATGAAGAAGTATACAGATAAAATTTATTTGACTACAGAAAACGGAAATACAGGAGTGAAAGGATACATTACCGAAATTTTTAACCCTTCATCCTATGATATAGTGTTATGCTGTGGCCCGGAAAAAATGATGATGAAAACAGTTAAATTATGTAAAGAATATAATGTTCCAATTTTTGTATCTATGGAAAAACATATGGCCTGCGGCATAGGCGCCTGCCTTGTCTGCACCTGCAAAACAAAAAATGGAAACCGAAGGACCTGTAAGGACGGACCGGTATTTTTAGGGGAGGATGTGATATGGGATGCTTAATGTAAACATAGCAGGAGTGAATTTTAAAAACCCAATAATCGCTGCTTCCGGAACCTTTGGATTTGGACAGGAGTATTCCTCACTATATAATGTATCAAAATTAGGAGCTATCACAACAAAAGGGCTAACCCTGCACCCCAGGGAAGGAAATAATGGACTTAGGATTTACGAGACCCCAGGTGGAATGTTAAACAGTGTAGGCCTTCAGAATCCCGGAGTAATAAGATTTATTGATGAGGAACTCCCCAGAATGAAAAGATTGGGAACAAAAATCATTGCAAATTTTGGGGGATGTACCATAGATGAATATATCAAGGGCATAGAACTTTTAAACCAGACGGACGTTGACATGATAGAACTCAACATCTCCTGCCCTAATGTGAAATATGGTGGAATGGCATTTGGAGTTAAATCCAGCATCGCCTATCAAGTAGTACGGGAGGCAAAAAGCTGCTGCAAAAAACCTCTTATGGTAAAGCTGTCTCCCAATGCGGAGGATATTGTGGATATGGCCTTTAGATGCTGTGAAGGAGGTGCAGATGCCCTCTCTTTAGTGAATACCTTTAAGGCAATGGAAATCGATATTCATAAAAGAAAGCCCGTATTTGAAAATATTTATGCCGGATTGTCTGGCCCTGCCATAAAGCCTGTCGCTCTAAGAATGGTTTACGATGTTTCAAAGGCCGTGAATATTCCAGTTGTGGGAATGGGTGGTATTACTTCAGCAAAGGATGCCATTCAATTTATTATGGCGGGGGCCCATGCTGTACAGATTGGAACTGCAAACTTTATAAAACCGGACATATGTCTTGATATTCTTTCAGGGATACAGGAGTTTATGGAAAAAGAGGGTATTAAAGATATCAGTGAAATCCGTGGAATTGCATAAGCTCAGTATTAATAATATATACCGAAAAAGTTCAAGGAGGGGATACCGTGGTAATTGACTTATTAAAGGAATCAGGGGCACTTCTGGAGGGACATTTTCTCCTCTCTTCAGGACGCCACAGCAGCAAATATTTTCAGTGTGCAAAGCTTCTACAATATCCGGATAAAGCAGAAAAAGTCTTAAATGTTGTGGTAGAACAAATAAAAGAATTAGACTTCGACATAGTAGTAGGTCCTGCAATGGGAGGAATAATCGTTGCATATGAAATAGGAAGACAGCTTGGAAAGCCGGCTCTCTTTACTGAAAGAGCAGATGGAAAAATGACCCTTAGAAGAGGATTTGAAATCAAAAAAGGCCAGAAAGTATTAATTACAGAGGATGTTGTAACTACTGGAAAGTCCTCCCTGGAAACTGCAGAAGTAATCAAATCGCTCGGTGGAGAGGTCATAGGGATTGCCTGCATAGTAGATAGAGAAAACAGCAATATTGACTACCCAATCTACAGCGCAATAAAAATGAAAACAGAAAGTTTTGAGGAGGGATCATGCCCCCTTTGTAACCAGGGGCTTCCTTATATAAAACCTGGAAGTAGAAATATTAAATAAAGCTATAATATAAAAATGATAAAACCTTTAACTTAGTCCAGTGAGGCTAATAAGGGAATGCTTAAGCTGCAGCCCTCTGCCTCAAATAAAATTTAGAAAATGAGGTGGATATAATGCAAGGGATTTTATACTTGGAAGATGGTACAATTTATGCAGGTAAAGGTTTTGGAAAAACAGGCACATCCGTTGGTGAACTGGTATTTAATACTTCTATGACAGGCTATGAGCAAATCCTTACCGATCCTTCCTACGCCTGTCAAGTCATCACAATGACTTATCCACTAATAGGAAATTATGGAATCAATAAGCTGGAACAAGAATCTAACAGGGTCCACGCAAAGGGATTTGTTGTAAAATCTATCTCTCAACACCCTTCAAACTATATGAAGGAAGAAACCCTGGATGAATTTCTAAAGCGAATGAATGTAGTTGGAGTATATGATGTAGACACAAGGAGTATCACAAAAAAGATCCGAAAAGAAGGAACTGTTAAATGCGTAATTTCCAACGAAAACTTATCTATTGCACAGCTTGAAACATATATAAAAACAGTCCCTCTTAAAGAGGATCTTATACAGGATGTAAGTACCGTCAAAATTATTCATATTCCAGGAACAGGTCCAAAAGTTGCCGTCATCGATTTTGGCTCAAAGGCAAATATCATTCGAAATTTAAAAGAGTTTGACTGTGACATTACTATTTTTCCATATAACTCAACCTATGATGAGATCATGGCTGTTCATCCCGATGGGGTCCTCCTAAGCAATGGGCCGGGAGACCCAAAGAGTATGTCGCCATATCTTCCCCATATCAGAAAAATCATTAAAAAACTTCCTACCTTTGGAATATGCCTGGGGCATCAGGTTCTAGCCCTGGCCTTGGGTGGAGACACCTACAAGATGAAATATGGTCACCGTGGAGGAAATCACGGAGTCTATGATATGGAAAGAGAAAAAGCCTATATAACCTCTCAAAATCATGGGTATAGCGTAAACCCTGAGAGCATAAAGGACAAGGGAATGATTGTAACCCATGTCAACTTAAACGATGGAACAGTAGAGGGAATGAGGCACAGGGAACTTCCTGTATTCTCAGTACAATTTCACCCTGAAGGAGCACCGGGACCTGAAGATACAGCTTATCTATTTGAAAAATTCCTGAGCTCCATGAATTAACTGCCGCACCTATTATTTCTAAAGTATCTATCAAACTACAAAGGCTTAGGGAGGAATGTATATGCCAGTGGATAAAACATTAAAAAAAGTTATGATTATCGGTTCCGGTCCTATTATTATTGGGCAGGCTGCTGAGTTCGACTATTCAGGAACCCAGGCCTGCAAAGCTATAAGGGAAGAAGGCATTGAAACTGTACTCGTAAACAGCAATCCCGCTACCATTATGACGGATATGAATATGGCAGACAAAGTATATATAGAACCTCTAAATATAAAGATCCTCGAAAAAATCATTGAAAGAGAAAAACCAGATGGTATTTTGGCCGGATTTGGTGGACAAACTGCATTGAACCTCGCCATGGATCTTAAAACTTCAGGAATTTTGGAAAAAAATAACGTAAGGCTTTTAGGTATACATGAATCTGCAATACACATGGCAGAGGATCGTGAAGCCTTTAAAAAGCTCATGCTTCAAATTGGTGAACCGGTTCCTAAGAGCATTATCGCAACAACTCTTGAAGAGTGCAAGACCTTCGTTAAAGAAGCAGGATTCCCGGTAATTATCCGTCCAGCCTATACCCTCGGAGGAACAGGTGGTGGAATCGCTAAAAACGAAGAGGAGCTCATAGACCTATGTAAAAAGGGAATATCCAGCAGTCCTATTGGACAAATTCTGCTGGAACAAAGTGTAGCAGGCTGGAAGGAAATCGAGTACGAGGTTATGAGGGATAAAAAGGATAACTGCATCGTCATCTGCAATATGGAAAACATAGATCCTGTAGGAATCCATACGGGAGACAGCATCGTAGCAGCTCCTTCCCAGACTTTAAGGGATAAGGAATATCAAATGCTTAGGAAAGCAGCCATAAAGATAATCCGAAGCCTTAAAATTGAGGGAGGATGCAATATTCAGTTCGCACTGGATCCAAAGAGCGAAAAATATGTAGTTATAGAAGTAAATCCCAGAGTCAGCCGTTCAAGCGCACTAGCTTCCAAAGCTGCAGGATACCCCATAGCAAAAATTGCAGCAAAAATTGCAATTGGCTACTGCCTGGACGAATTAAAAAATGATGTCACAAAAAGTACCAGCGCCTGTTTTGAACCTGCCCTGGATTATGTAGTAGTAAAAATTCCAAAATGGCCCTTTGATAAATTTCAAAATGGAAAAAGGTCCCTAGGAACACAGATGAAAGCCACCGGTGAAGTCATGGCCATTGACCGAACCTTTGAAAGCGCTCTTTTAAAAGCAATAACTTCATTAGAAGGGAAAATTTTCGGACTAAGACTTGAAAAGCTCTCCACCCTCACAAAGGAAGAACTCCTAAATAAAATAGATAAGCATGATGATGAAAGGATTTTTGCCATTGCAGAAGCCTTGAGAAAGGGAATAAGCATAGAAAAACTCCATGAAATCACTAAAATTGATAACTGGTTCCTGCACGGCATACAAAGGATCATCCATATGGAAAGAAGACTTCAGGAGGAAGAACTAAACGCACCCCTTCTAAAGGAGGCAAAGAAGCTGGGATTTACAGATAGAGAAATTCTTTTCCTCACAGGAATTGATAAGAAACAATTGAATAAGATAAAAAAAGAATACAACATTTATCCTGTATATAAAATTGTAGATACCTGTGGAGGAGAGTTTGATGCAAAAACCCCTTACTACTACTCCTGTTATGAAGAAGAGAACGAAAATAATATCTCTTCGGGGAAAAAGATAGTCGTTATTGGTTCCGGTCCTATTCGCATAGGCCAGGGAATTGAATTCGACTATTGCTCCGTTCATGGAATCTGGGCCATCAAAAAAGCCGGTTATGAGTCCATAATCATTAACAATAATCCTGAAACCGTAAGCACTGACTTTGATACTTCCGATAAGCTGTATTTTGAATCCCTTAATATTGAAAACGTTATGAACGTCATAGAGCAGGAAAAGCCCGAGGGAGTCATAGTACAATACGGCGGACAGACGGCTATTAACCTGGCAAAGGAGTTAGAGGAAAATGGAGTAAGACTTCTTGGTACATCCTTTCACTCTATAGATTTAGCCGAGGATAGGGATAAATTTAGAAGTTTCCTGGAAGCCCTGGGAATCAAAACTCCAGCAGGAATGGCAGTAAAAAATATTGAGGAAGGCATCTATGCTGCGGATAAATTAGGCTTTCCAGTAGTAGTAAGACCTTCATACGTCATTGGCGGCCGTGCTATGGAAGTGGTATATGACAGAGAAAAGTTAATTCAATATATGAAAGAAGCGATAAATTATTCCAGTGAACATCCCATCTTAATAGACCAGTACATAAAAGGTAAGGAAATAGAAGTGGATGCCATATCAGACGGAGATGATGTTCTAATTCCGGGTATTATGGAACACATCGAGAGAAGTGGCATCCATTCTGGAGACAGCATCACCGTTTATCCAGCTCGAAGCCTAAAGCAGGAAACTGTTAATGAGCTGGTTGAAGCGACACGCAAAATAGCAAGGGGCTTAAATATAAAAGGACTTATAAACATCCAGTTTGTATATAATGGAAAAGATCTCTATATTATTGAAGTAAATCCCAGGGCTTCCAGAACTGTACCTGTTTTAAGCAAGGTTACAGGAGTTCCCATAATACAGATTGCCACTCAGGTAATACTTGGCGATAGGCTCTGCGAAATCCTTCCAAATACGGGGCTAATAGAAAATAAAGATTTATATGCTGTAAAAGTTCCTGTATTCTCCCATGAAAAGCTTCAGGAAGTTGATGTTTACCTGGGGCCTGAAATGAAATCCACCGGTGAGGTTTTGGGAATCGATAAGGAGTATGATAAAGCACTCTACAAGGGATTTATTGCTGCAGGCTTTAATATCCCAACCTCTGGAAATATATATGTTTCCTTAAAAGAAGTGGACAGAAAGGAAGGTCTTAAAGTTATAAAAGACTATATAGGCAAGGGCTTTAAAATCTACTGTTCAGAGGGTACATGGAAATTTTTAAAGGATAACAACATTCCCAGTGAAGCCCTATCCTTCCAGCATGCCATGGAAGCCATAGAAAAAGGAAAAATCCAGGCAGTTCTTAATATCCCTACGAAGGGAAATGATACGGAAAGAAAAGGATTTAAAATCAGAAGAAAGGCATTGGAGTATAGAATTCCCCTCTTTACCTGTCTGGATACAGTCCGTCAATTTTTGAAAGCTATTATCGTAAAACAAAGGCAGGAAGAAATTCATGTGCTGTCCCTAAAGGAATATTATTTATAAGTAAAGATATTGTCGCTGCTACGCTTCGAAAAGAAGTTCTATGGCACCGGATTCGCAGAGCCTAAGAAGGTTCGCTCTCCCTCAAACACCGCGAACCCTTCTAAGGCTCTGCTTCATCCTTTAAAAATGTAAAATTATATGTTAAAATTTCAATAAATGTAATTCTAATATTTGGGAATGGGGTTGAGTAAATGAATTTTATTAAAGAACTGGGATTTATTATAGTTATTTACATAGTATTTAGTTTGTTAGAAAAAAAATATGCACTGCGTGCAAGGTATGAATTTTATAAAGGCTTTAGAAATATCGTTATATTTAGTACAATATTTTCCTTTATCGCTTTCATACTTATAGAAATTTTTAAAAATAACTATTTAAATTCCATAGGCATAAACACGGAAATAATTCAAATTATATTATTTATACCAATTTCCTTGTATTTATGGATTAAAAATGAAAATCAAACAGAAGATTCAGTACAGGAAAAAACAAAGTATAAAGATGTTGAAATAGATTTCTGCTATTTTTGTGGAAGCGAATTGGATGATAGTAACATATGTCCAAACTGCGGCAAAGAATTAGACAGATAGTGTACTTGTAACCTTAATAAAAGACATATAAATCAAGGGATTTTTAAAGAGGCTGGTATCTAACCAGCCCCTTATTGTTTCCATATGGTTTAACCAACAAGTTGATCTCTGTAACTACCTTCAAATTTATCTCAAATATCATGCTTCCCTGCTTTTTATCATAAAATCCAGCAGTTTGCTAATTGCCCTGTCAAGGTTTATATTATCCGGAGTTTTCAGCCACCTATCAGAAATCACAACATGCCTGCAGCTGCTGGATTTACTTTTCAGGTAGGAATAAATTATTTGGGCCTCGTCAATATCCTCTCTTCCAACTTCTATTGAGTTATTTTTGGCTTTATTATTAAAGTAGTATATAATATTAGTTTTTAATGTAGCTTTTAATTCTTCAATATCCCCTGGCACATACCTTTCGCTGAAAAGCACCTTGTTTCCCTTAATAAGGAAAAGCTTAAAGCTGTCGTCCCTTAAATCCTCAACAACAGCTATGTTTTTGTTCTCCTCCGTATATTCAACAACCCTGGCCTTATTGATTAGATATTTTACCGCACTTATATAGTCCCTATACCTGGCAGCCCTTTCAAAATCAAAGCTCTCCGCGGCACTGTTCATGTTATATTTCATTTCCTCAAGTATATTTTCATCGCTCCCCTTTAGGAGCCCTACTATTCTATCAACTATTGCAAGGTACTCTTCATTTGGAGAATCCTCCAAACACATGCCGATACACAGCCCCAGGGAATAATTAAGGCAGGCCGAACCCCTTCTTGAGTTGTTGCTGCACAGTATTTTGCAGCATTCCTTAATACCTTGAAGCCCTCTTTCCACTGTGTTCCTGTTGGTGTATGGCCCAAAATGCAGGCTTTCATCATCCCTGTTGGCTTCGCTGGTGATTTCAATTTCAGGATATTTTTCCTTGATTCCTACCCTTATATAAACATAGGATTTAGGGCTTTTCATCAGCTTGTTGTATATAGGCTTCATTTCCTTTATCAGTTTACATTCCAGCATAAAGGCTTCAAACTCGGTATCAGTAAGTTTATAGTCAAAATCCTTTAAGTTTTGTACTAGCTTTACAACCTTTGGTGGCTGGGACCTTGAGCTTTGAAAATATGATGAAACTCTGCTCTTTAGGTTTTTGGATTTTCCTACGTATATCACGCTGCCCAGGGAATCCTTCATAAGATATACCCCCGGACAGGATGGGAGTCTTTTGATTTTTTCCTTTAAGTCCACGCTATCTCCTCCAAAATATGTTGAGCCTCATCCCTATAGATTCTCATAACATACTCCGGCTCATCCTCACCATCTATCTATATTCTATATTGTTTTAAGGAATTTAAAACCTGCCCTTTCATAGGTTTTTATTGCAGCTATATTCTTCGGTTCATGCCCAATGATTCAGCTTATGCCACTCCCCTTTCCCATAGGCCTGGTCTTTAATGTAATTGCTCATACTACATTTTACTCTAAATTTCTACTTTTTTTGCAACTCAGAACTCCATCCTGAATATTATACCATAGGAAGCTAATGCAAAGAGGTGATATTATGATCTGTGGTCATACCCATTATTATGAAGGAATAACCTCCTGTGAGCATGGGCACGTCCATGGCTTTGCTGGATTTACAAGTTATGCCCCTGATACTCCAGGGCATGTACACTATATCCGAGGTGTAACAACCTATAATAACGGACATGTTCATGAATATTGTTTTTATACCTGCCCTGCTGTCCCACTGCCAGGAGGGGGCCATACCCATCTTATAAAGGGGAAAACAGCATATGCCGCAGGCCATATCCATCGAATGAAGGTTTACTCAAGCGATGAAATCATGTAGATAAGTACGAAACAAGAGGCTGTTGAATAGCTTAGGATCTCTGCAACTTCCGCTATACATTGATCTGACTAAGGAGCGGGCGTTGAAACCCGCTCCCTGAGTTTTCCGCCACAAACTTTAAATAAAATAGCAGCCTTTATCAGGCTACCTAAATTTTTTTTATGCAAATATATTCTTAACTGCATCCGGTTGTACCACATGCCATTGCTTCTAAAGGTATCATACCAAAACCTTCATACCATGATGTAAACAAACAAATATCTGAATCTGTGTAAACTCAAGTGCCAGGCACTTAAATAACTCATAACTCATGAGCCTGTCACTTTAGCCCGTAAAGCCTATTATGCCTGACAATTTCTCTATAGCTTTCATCAAGAGGAATTACATGATTTGCAGTTATCTTTACAACAACACGGCTGTAGGCATACTTAGGTGACACAGAGTATTCGTGAAGGCCATTGTTAAGGTGAATCCGACCATACCCGTTTGCCTTTACTGTAAGGTATTTACTAGTGTCAAATGAGACTGAAGGTAAATCGAGGAGAGCTGCTTTATCTTCTGCATAGAGTTCTTCTATTGTGGCATTCTTTCGATAATGCTCTCTTTGCGAGTCTTCATCGCACCTTTTTAAAATCTGTTCATTAAACTCTTTGAGACTATGAAATTCAGGCACTGGCACGAGCATATTGCTTCTATGGTACCCAACTTTTCGTTCAACATTGCCCTTCTCATGGCCTGCTTCTACATTACAGAAGGCCGATTCAAACCTGTAATGTTCCATAAACCTCACGAAATCATCAGTTAAGTTTCTACCACCATCTTTCAATACTTTAGTTACTATTGTTCTTGTATTATCAAACCATATTCTTTGAGGCACTCCACCAATGTATTCAAAAATTGCAGTCAGACCCTCAAAGAGGCATTCCTGGTTTTCACCCTTAAAGAGTTGGAAAAAGCCTTTATTGCTATACGGAAACGATAGGTTTAAATATTTTCCACTGAATAGCTTTCCATTTTCATAAAACTCTGCATCGCCAAAGTCTGCCTGGGCTTCGCCCGGAATGTGCTCAAGGGGAATATACCCACATTTCTCCTTGCCGAAAATCTCTTTTCTCTTTTCAGCAACGTACCCTGCTACTGTACGATAGGAGACATCGAAGTCTTCTGGATATTTCTCAATCAGCCTGTCATAAATACGCTTTGCAGTATGCCTTTGCTTTCGCTTTGCCATTTTGTCAGCATTAAGCCACTCATCAATTGTAGCTTTGTAGGGATCAAGGCTCGGATAACTGCACCCATGTGAAATCGTTGGTTTTTCTTTGTTCCAATCATCCTTTTCAAGCCGTGCCCTCACAGTCTTTCTGTCAAAACCAGTTTCTCTTGAAATTTGAGAAATATTTTTTCCTTCCACGAAGAACATTCCTCTGGTATTATGTTCTTGAGTCATTGTTAGCACTCCCCATTCCTCCCTTGTAATGAGATTGGTCTCTCTATTACAAGGATAAATTTATGGTGTGGTGCCTGCAATGGCTTTTTGCAATTCTGGGGAATTCTTGTTTGCAAAAGTGGGGAATTTTATTTGCAACTCTGTCCATTTCTATTATGCAATAAACATATGGAAGACAACAAATTGCTATGGACTGATTGTATAGATAATCAGGGTTATTATATAATTTATGATTTAAATACCTCAGAGATTAAAAAATATAAATCTGAATTTAGATATCCAGGTTATGCTAGGCTGAGCAATAATAAAATATACTCCATTAATTTCCATGATTTCTCAAGCTGGAGGACAAATGAATTGGGAGTATACGATTTATCAACGGGAAAATACACCAGGATAAAATCCGAGCATATTAATGGATTCAATGTTTATAAGGATACTGTGTGTGTTAAGAGTAATGAAGATCTGCTTGAAATATATAAGAATGAGAATGGTGAAATTCATCAAGTTAAAAACTTAACAGAAATTTCTCGAATCGATTCAATTTCATTTTCTCATAAGGGAGATCTTATTGTTGGAAGAGATGCTCTAACACCAGATTCCAATGCAGAGATATATTTGTTGGATATTAAGTATATTATTAAAGATTAATGCTTCTGGTTTAATCTCGGGAGCATCCATAGTTTTGTGTAAATCACATCTATGGATGCTTCCCCTAAAGATACTTGCCAATGTTTTTCCTTAATCTTAATAATCTGTCCTTCAGTTAGCCCAGTGGCCTTGATTAAGGTAGTCGCTATTTCATACTTTTACACACAAAAGTAAAGTGCAGTGGTCAAGCATTTTTGTAACACTTTAACCTAATACTTTTGATTTTCTATATCTCGCTTCAAATGGTGTAAGTCCTCCATTATATGTGTGAGGTCTTAGATGGTTATACCAAACATAAGCAAAGTCGTTTATTGCTATTTTTGTGAAAGCGAATTGGATGATAGTAACATATGTCCAAACTGCGGCAAAGGATTACAATTCTCAAGAGGCTGCCACCCAAGTTGTTTGCTTACCTCATCGACTTTCTGTGGAAGAACTTCACTTATACTTTCAATATCCTGCATTGAAATGCCTAAAACTTCCATAGCCTTTTTATCAAAAACATAGTTAGTATTCATACACAATAATCTTTCATAGTACAATGTACTAATAGAATCAGCTACATTCATAATAATTACATCTTCTAAATAACCATCAGCCATTAATGGAGTATGATGATGTTCTATAATAGCCTTAACATCATTAGGTAAATTCCATTTTTCACATAACAAAGCCCCTGCATGTGTATGTGTATATCCTTGCATAATTAATCTCTCGGCCACGATCTGATGAATACCTTTATATTGCATTTTTACTACTTCATCGATAACATCCGGTAAACATACATCTATAACCATCACCCCGATATCATGGATTAAACCATATGCGAAATATCTATAATTATCCTGCTTTCCTAATTTTTCTGCTAATATATTAGCTGCAATCGAAGTGCCTAAACAATGTTTCCAGTATTTATCTCTGCTTAATTTCGTTGGTTTCCCCAGGTTATCTGGAAATAGAGACTTAATCAGATAAGCTATTATCAGTTTCTCTACGGTCATCATGCCCAAGTAAATAATTGCATCCGATAATGACTCCACTCTTCTTGCTAATTTAAAATAGCCAGAATTTATATTGACCAGCAGAGTCTCTTTTAAATTACCACACTTAGATATTTTTTCTGCAAGTTCTTCTATATTGAGGGATTCAGAGTCATTGAGCATAACCATTATTTCATTTATCTCTCGGTTCACTACTGGTAAATCCTTAGATTCCTCTATGCGCTTAATTATCTCCGTATAATTCATAACTGTCCTCCTATTCAATCTGGCTCCATTTAATATCTAGCTAAGTTTTCGTTAAATTAAGATGAAACTTTACTATTACGCCCTTTGCCAAATCATACCCATCTTATCCTCAATATTTGTCCATGAGCCTATTTTGTAAAGACATAATAAAAGCAATCCGGTTTCCAATCGAACCAGGTTATAAATTTCCGTTCTATAGCCTTATCCTTTAAATGCAAATCTTCATTTATTATGGTTGTATATGGAGGGGATAATTTTTTCTCCTTAGAAATTATACTAAAATATTCATAGAAGGTATCCAGGGCTTCTACACTTGTTTCAAAGCATTCAAAACTTATCTCGCCCTTAATTGAATACATTCCTTTGAATCCGTTTATCGAAATAAACTGCTTGTTCCTATTCATTTTATCGATTAAATCCTTTGTAACCTTTTCAAATTTAAATGACAGAGGAATAAGTCCCTGACGTTTTCTAATATAATCAAGTTTATTAAAATCATCAAAACTTATATAAAAATTTTCCACTGTAAAATCCTCTTTCTTCATTCTTGGAGCATAATTTTCATCCTTTGATAAAATTATATTTGAGTATTTCATTTCAAATCCAAGCTTGGTATTTATACTTATGCTTTCAACATTTGTAGCATGGGTAGCAAAGGCAATTTGATTTATTCTTCCTTGTCGCAAAAATTCCTTGGCAATATCTAATATTTTGATGGCAAGTTCTCTACCAATTCCCTTTCCCCTATATTTACTATGAACTCTCAATCCTTCCAGCCAGCCTGTCCCATCATAAAGAATGGAAAGTTTTGCACATCCAACTAACTTGTCATTGTTCCTATCGTATGCCCCTAAAAAGTAACCTTCATCTTCCACCCAATCATGAAAAACATAGGGTAAATAATCAGTTCCATCCCAAATATCCTTAGCTATATCAAGTAAATCGTTATAGTCAAGGTGTGTAACTTTTTTAAAAATAATCATTCTATCGCCTCCAGGAAAAATAAACTTTATTTAATTTTTGGAATAGTTAATGATTATCCGCACTTTAAGGAAGGTAGATGTTAATGTCGTTAGCTGCTATGAGTTTGTTGATATTTTCTAATAGCAGGTTCTTTTATCGAATTATCATTTTTAATATAGTTATGTGATATAGTAGAAACCCATTTTATTCTCATAATTAAAATAGTAGTGATTATTGCTGTCATGTAGTTAGAAAATAAATTACCCCAAAATACTGAATAAAATCCTAGTACATGTTCCGTTGCTAAAATAAAAACATATCTTAAAAGCCATATTCTAAGTATACTCATGATTAGAGGTATTCCTGTACGACCTAACCCTATAAAGGCACCTTGTTCAACCATACATATGCCAAATCCAACAACTGAGTAGGTGTAAATATGCAGGGACTTATTTGCAATATCAAGTACATCCTGCTCATGTGTAAATAAAATAGTAAGATAAGGAGATAAAGGAACAACTATAGCAATTAAAATTGCTGCAGTAATTGCACTTATTATGCAGCCTTCAAAACAGGATCTGCGTGCCTTATCACCTTGTCCAGCTCCAACATTCATACTTACCATAGTGGTTATAGATGAGCAAAAGATGATGGCAAGTTAAAGCGAACAGACGTTATGTTTCCATCAATTCCCCGGACTATAATATTTAACCAATAAAATCATTGTAATATAATTCATTATTAATTATAAACCTTAACATTAACATCTTCAAATCAATAGTATACGTGAAAAAATAGACATCATCCTTCTAACCTTTATACATTCTTAGAAAGAGATGTCTATGTTTATTTACCTTCAAGTCCCCTTTAAGTTTTGAAAGAAAATACCCGGATGATATTGGATAAGCAAGCCAGAAGATTTCAAAACTGAGGAATAACTGTCCGCCTTTTTTCCCAGAAATATCAACTCATGAGCCTGTCACCGAAATCCCCTTTTTTGATACACTTAAATCTAAAGGGCTAATATCAGCCTCCTCCCAAGCTTTGTACATCTCCTGGATTTTAGCGTCATCCTTTAGAAAGGCGATGCCGCAATCCCCACCCCCTGCTCCTGAGGGTTTGCCGCTTCCAAAGGTTTCAGCAATAGAGCATAGAATTTTTAACTTTGCTGTTTCAATGGCTATGCCGGCATTTTCGTCAAGCTTTTGGAGGGCTTTACGGTTTTGCTTAAGGGCATTAATGGCTTCTGTGGAGTCGTTCATCTCAAAACTTTTAATGAGCCTTGCAACTGAAATAGAGCTTTCTTTTAGAAACTCGTTGTAAGCTTGTAAATTCTTCTCACGAAAGCTTTGGACCTTCTTAATCATAGGCCCTGTTGCTGCTGCTTCCTTTGTCCAGCCCACAGCTAATTGAAGAGTTGATGGCGGAGTTAATGGCCTGATGAACAAATTTGGCCAGGGTTTCTCTATCAACTCAGTTAATTTTCCCCCCTGCTTAAACTCCTTTAATACCCATTTTGCACTAAAGGCAGAATACTCAAGCCAGCCACCATAAACAGCAGCGGCAATATCGGCTCCCGAACCACTTCCCTGGGTTTTTAAATGGGCAATGGCTGAGAGCTTAAAAATTTCATCAAGTGCAGTAGGCTCTTCCCTATCGCTATGTAAATATAATATGGCTGAAATAACTGCAGCCACAACAGCCGCACTTGAACCAAGCCCGTATTTTTTACCTGTTTCAGGGTCATCAAGTTCGCTTTCAATCTGTAATTGAAATGGGCGAAGTATAATCGATTTTTCCTGCAAAAATTGGCTTGCCACAGTAATTGAATTTTGTATAAAGCTTAACCTTGAATCCGATACACTAAATTGCACTCTCTCGCCACTTGTTTCCCAGGTAATATCTTCTAATCCCATCTGTGGAAGAGAAAGTTTATTCTGGGAGAATGGCCCTATATATGCTTTTACATAACGATTTACGGCTACGACCACAGCCCTTTGGTTCGGCTCAAGTACAGCATACTCTCCGGCAATCATAAGCTTTCCTGGTGCTTTAGCACTATAGCTTGATTGTGTCATGGCTCTACATCCCTTCAAATTATTAATTAACGACACAATTTAAAATGAAAATCATTATTGTAGGGCGAATATCATTCGCCCACAGGTGACTGTCTACATGAACGGGCGATTTATAATCGCCCCTGCAGTATCCTATTTTCATATTAGCATTCTCCTACCGAGCATCCCGGGATTCTTTACTGCGTTCAGAATGATACACAGCTCAATGGAATACTTTCTCTATTAACCTGCTAATGTCTTAATAATCCATGGTGCCGAGTATAAAATCATAAATAATACGCCGTAATTAACTCCCAAACGATATAATACCCCCGCAACAATCCCGATTAGAAGAACACCGGCAATATTAATCCAACCTGCATCCATAAAGGCCAGCAATAATACAAGGCTAAAGAACAAGCCTAACAAGGCCTCATGGGGGATTTTTTTAAACACAAAGGCACAAATTTGCTGCGAATACTTCACCGCAACAAAATATGTAAAGGCTGAGGCAATAGCTGCTCCAATAAGAGTTGCAGAAATAAAATCCAATCCAGATAATATGTGATGCATATTATGCTGGAGAGTAAAGACCGGTGGGGCATTAAATAGTGGATTTGCCGGTCCAAGGGACATAGGGGATAAAGGAATCCCCAAGGCAATAAGTGGAATCAAGGTTCCTGAAAAATAGGTTGCCTGAGCCAGGGCTTCCATGGTTGATATTGCAAGGGAGGCCTTTTCCACCGGATCCTTTGTACGGCTGGCAAAGAGCTCTCCAAAGAAGGTGGTAAGCCCAACAGGGCTTAAAATAAAAGCAACTGAACCAATAAGAGAAGCCATCGTACTGTAGACGATCTCCTTTTTCGTTAAAATCCTAAAGGGATTGGGGAATTTTCCGATTTCCTGTGCCTTTTTTAAATAAATACTCTTTTTATCAAATCTTTTCATACTTTCTCTTTTCTCTTTATTGAGCAGCTCAAATAGAGTTAAAATGACAGGGCCTATGGTAATTGCCAGAAAAAAAGATGTAAATACATTGGTTCCCTTTGGCACAGCTCCAATACCCCAATATAGATGACGAAGGCCTTGAATCAACAGGGCAAAGGGCAGTATTGAAGCTAGAGCCACCCATCTATTCTTAGACATTAGGGCTAATAATACCGCTCCAATAAAAAATACCGGGTCTCCATACTGTTTTATAACGGTTGAGAAGGGAACTAAAGCCCGAGCAAGAAATAAACTTACGGGTACGGAAACAAAGGTACCGACAACAGCCCCTGAAGCAATTTTTCGAATGCTTGTGTCCGTTAATCCAAATTTTTTGAGTACCATGGCGTGTTCTACCATTGGAGTAGACATGACCCCGGCAGGGATTCCTGCTGTGGAAACAGGAACCGCATCTATTAATTTGCATGCCACAATAGCTGATATAAAAAATGTCAGAATCACAGCAGGGTGTAGGCCTGATAAAACCAATACTAATGTGATGGGCGCAATAGTTGCTGTTTCATCCGCCCCGGGAGCGGCACCTATAATGGTATACATGATTGCTGCAATAACAGCTGCAACAATCATTTGTAAAATTAAAGTAGTAGTCATATTAATCCTCCTGCTCTGTCTCTATAAATATCCTATTAGGTTTAATAAAAATGCTGCAAATCACAAAACCAAGGATTGCACCGGATAAACCAAAAAATAAGGGCTTTGGAGGTTTATTAGGCGCAAGGAAATATCCACCAAGGGCCATTACGCTGCAGACAATAAGTGATATAACCAAGTCCTTAATATTAACAAGATCTTCCCAAACTTCAATGTTCATTTTTGAATCCTTGCCCTTAGGGGATTCTTTTATTTCTGTATATGTGCTTTTCATATGCTCAACTCCTGTTGTTAATTTAGTATATAGAAATACTAATTATCCGTAGGAGTGATTATCAATCGCCCGCCCCCGTAAATGGACGTTTGCGGGTGAATAATATTCACCCCTACAATAATAAAGAAAATCCTTTATAAATAAGATACCCCCGCCCCCGGATGGCAAATAATAACATTTTGCACAGAAGGCAGGGTTAACAGAGATTCATACACCCTCTGTTCATCCTCTGGCAGGCAAAGAACCTTCACATTTGGTCCGGCATCTATGGTGAAATAAGCAGAGATACCTGACAACCTGAGGTTCTGGATATGGTGCATTACCTCCATGGTTCCACTTTGCCAATATAAAATTGGGGGCTCTGCCCCAAGCATTGTGGCGTGCATCTTCAGGGCGTTTGCCTCCACTATCTTCCCCAGGCTTTCAAAATCCCGAAGCCTTATTGCTTCCTTTGCCCTTTCCAAGTCTTTTTCAACAGTATTAAGCCAGCCTGAATAAAAGGGCGAGGTAAGAGCCGTACGTTTCATGCCTTCCCTGCTGGATACCTGTTTTTGGCCGGAAGCTACCAAACAAGAGAGGATGCTGATATTCCAATCCCTCTCAGACAAAAGCTGCTTGGCATAGGAATCCTTTCCGTCTGCCCTTTCGCCCCTTTGCCATTCCACGTAGCCACCGTAAATAGAGCGACAAGCAGAGCCTGAGCCTTGACGTGCCAATATGGATAATTCCCTTTCATCCAGCTCCAAATTCAGGGCCTTTGCTGCTGCAGCCGCCAGTGCCGCAAACCCCGAGGCAGAAGAAGCAAATCCTGCCGCTGTTGGCACTTTATTTTCAGAGGTAACCACTGCATGTAAATGAGTACCAGCTAATTTCCTTATTTTATCAAGAAATCTGAAAACCTTATTTGATTCGCTTTCACTTGCCTGATGGTTATTCAGCATAAAAATATCCTTATTAAGATTCCTGCTAAATTCAACGTTTGTTATGGTGTAAAAACTGTCAAGTGTAATAGACAGGCTGCTGTTCATAGGCAAAAATAGCTCCTCGTCACGCTTTCCCCAATATTTAATCAGCGCAATATTGGTATTTGCTTTTGCTGTAGCCTTCATTTATTTAACCTCCTGTGAAGCATAGAGACTATCATCCTGGCTTGAAAAATACCAACTCCTGAAGGCACCTGATTTCATTAATTCACTTGAGATTATCCTGGCACTTTCAAGGCTGTCGGCAAGGGCTATCATGCACCCACCCAGACCCCCGCCTGTCAATTTTGCCCCCAATGCACCTGCATTTCTTGCCCTTTCAATCAATCTATTGAGGCCGTCATCGCTGACACCAAGAGATATAAGTTCCTCCTGATTGCGATTGAGTAATTGCCCAAGTAAATACATATCTCCATTCAAAAGGGCGTTTTTTGCCTCATCCACAATTTTCCCTATTTTCTCCAAGGATTTTTCCACTTTTTCAGGCTCTAAAAGATATCTCTTTCTCACATTTTCCACTGCTATACGTGTATCACCGATTCTACCAGTATCCGAAGCAACGATATATAGAGGACCGTTCGTCTTAACGGGGATTGGCTCTTTTTCCCTTTCAAACCAAATCGGACACTCGCTTGATACCGCAGCCATATCAATTCCGCTTGGCTTTCCATGGGCATGGGTTTCAGCAATTTGAACAAAGGAAAAGAGTTCCCTTTGTGAAGGCTCCTGTCCACAGAAGGAAAACAGGCTTCTTACTAAGGCAACAGCTACTGCGGCACTAGAGCCTAAACCACGGCCTAATGGAATGGCTGAATCTATTCGAATACGTAAACCCTCAAGGGGCTTACCTAAATAATGCAGCGTTTCTTTTATGCATTCTGAGATTCCTTTCATTCTCATGGGCATGCTGTCAATAGGTCCAGTATAAACAGCAGATTCAAACATAATGTTTCCAGATGACTCTTCCACAATAGATCTCACCTTCAGCGGGAAGGGAATGGCTATTGCAGGCTTGCCGTAAACAACCGCATGTTCGCCAACTAAAATTAGCTTGCTGTGTGCCTCGCCCAAAGCCTTTCTTGTAGAAACCCTATTCATATGGAATCACTCAGGAGTTCCTTAAGCTCGCCCTTCACTTTGTAGGGCACAGTTTTTAGTTCCTGTATATTCTTCTTGCCCAAAAGAAGCATGATTACCTTGGATTTATATATAATGTTTTGAAGATATTTCTCAGCGCCTTCAATTCCACCATTTAAAAGTTCCCTTAAAATTGGCCCGCTGATTCCTGTCATATCCGCACCTGCACACAGGGCCTTAACTACCTCCTCGGCACGTCTTATTCCGCCGCTGCAGATGATGTTTAAATCACTGCTTAGGGACCTGCATTCTAAAAGGCTGAGGGCCGTTGGTATCCCCCATTCGAATAATTCACTGAAGTCGAACTTCTCATTTCTTGCGCTCTCAATTTTTATAAAGTTGGTTCCCCCGCTTCCGCCTATATCTATGTACTTAACTCCAACCTCAAGAAGTCTTTTGGCTACATCCTTTGAAATGCCAAAGCCAATTTCCTTTATGATAACGGGCTTATCTATTTTCCTTACGATATTTTCAATGTTTTTCAATAGCCCCTTAAAATTCCTGTCCCCTTCCGGCATAACAATTTCCTGGGCAGGATTTAAATGAATCTGAACCCCATCTGCCTCAATCATATCGATGGCTCTTTGCACGTCATCTACCCCTGCAAAGGCATTGATATTTGAAATAACAACTCCATCCTTTAATATTTCCCTCACAACCCTAAAGGAAGATTCATACTCCCTATCATTTACAGCAATGGCCTGGGACCCCACTGCCATCGGTATATTTAATTTTTTTGCAACTCTGGCAAGACTGCTGTTTATTTCTACAGCCCTGTCAAAACCGCCTGTCATGGCATTAATCATTATGGGAAAGCTTATCTTCTTTCCCAAAAAGCTAATTTTTGTATCTATATCATTAAAATCTATCTCCGGCAGAGAATTGTGTTCCAGATATATATATTTAAAATAATTATCACCCTCGAAATTACTGTGCAAAAAATGATGTATATGTTCCTTTTTTCGTGCGCTTCTTATTTGGCTCTTTGATTTTAAATCTTCCAAGGTTGTCTTTCCCCCTATAATTTATTCAAATATAGTGCTTCCTTCCAATTCGGCCTTATTAAAACAATAAAATTGTAACATAATGAAATATATTTGTAAATGATAAATATTATCACTAAAAAGAGGCGATTAGTAATCGCCCGACCATTAACATGTCGCAAATTCTCCTTTTCCTACGATCATTCTCAGTCTGATAAAATTTTCCAGGTTTTATAGGTTTCCTTTTCTATTGTAGTGGCTCCCTATAAAGTGGCATACTCAGTTTGATTAAAACAATCATCTTGATGTTCTTATTAAAAATAATATTATGAGTTTCAATTCCAATATGGTTTGATTAAAACGCTTCTTGACAAGAACGATAATACAGACACCTATTATGTTTCAATTCCAATATGGTTTGATTAAAACCCCGCCGGAAAATCTAGTATTTATAGTACTTCCAGAGGTGCACAAACAAAGATTTTTTCGTAAACCTCCAGTCGTTAAAAATGGACGGGAGGTTTATAAAATAATTTCAATTATAATCCTATTATACCGTATAATTCTTGTAAATCAATGCTTGTCCACATTTAAGAAATCTTAAATGCTTAGCGAAAACTGATTATAATGTACCCTGGTAGACTTGAAAAATATATAAATATTAAATGATAGTAACATGAACTTAAAAAATTTGGTTAAGAACCTTCTTAGACCAAGGCCTTCAAAGGTTCTTAACCAAAGCCTAAACTACCCCTAATGAAATATTTTATCCAATTTTATGCAACTTAATTCATAAAACTTTAAAAATTGGTTGCAATCACAAATGAAATTATATGAAATATCAATCTATTCTTGCTAAGAAAGAAAAGTATTTAAGATAAATACACAAAATATTTTACACTACCTATTATCTAATTAAAATAGTTTGAACTTCATTCTTCTTAATATTAACTTCGAACTCTCCAGAGTTATTGCAGTTAATAATTTCGATTTCCCTTTCGTTTAGGTTTGTCTTATGAACTTCCACTAATTCACGATTAAATCTAAAGACTGCTGTCTTTTCATCGTCTGTTGGATTATAAAAACGCACTACTAAGCCTTCATTTTTTTCACTTTTTTTAACAGTACTTATAACTGCATTTTTATCCATTTGAGTAAACAGGCTGTAGCTGCATGGAACATTAAAATCAACATTATTTAGCTTCATTGCGTCGTATGGCATCTTGTTGTAAGTATATATAGGAGTTAAAAACTCTTTGGCTATCCTTGCAACATTAGCCTTTAGTGTTGATTTTTCATGAGTTGTTAAGGCAAAATGCAGCTTTATATTTCCTATCATCTGGGAATCAGGAGTTTCCATTTTAATTCCTGAAGGGCGACCAGGCCTTCTCAACACCTCTTCCTTTCCAAGGTATCCAACGCTTCTAAAGAGTGTAACAGCTATTGTATCGTAGTTTTCTCCTACAATTTCATATTCCCTTGTACTGTTAGTTAAAACTGCCACACCATATTCTTCATTTGATAAACCTACATAGCTTAACATTGGATATATTGAATCCGGCCTTTCATCCCAGCCTTCCTTCTCCCAAACTTCCATTGCTGGATCAACAACCGCTCTTTCGATGCTGCCAAATTGATTATCGGATATAGAGAATTTGGATTTTAAACCTGTTGGTATATAAGCCCTTACCCTATGATCCTTTGCCATATTTTCTACATCTATTTTGATGTCTATCAATGGCTTATTCATCGGCAGCCTCAAACTTATTTTTACATCAATAAAGCTGTCGCATACCTTTTTCTTACGGCTTTCAATATCTTTAGGTACTTCCAGCCTGTAGTTTATATCTACATAGGCAAAATACTTGTTTTGTTTCATTGAATATTCTGCTTTTACCCTGTCACTTAAAATTATGAAGTCATCCAACAGCGGTGAATAGTCGTATTCATCGCCATCATCAGCTCCATCTTCTATTAGTAGTACATTATCAAAAGTTTTATTTAGATTTTTGTCATAAATTTTTATGGTTCCATTTTCATTTACAGATAATGTATAAAACTCTGTTTCTACTTTATTAACCTCTTGGGGCATACTCTCCACCATTGAGTCAGATTCCTTTATGAAATATGACTTATATCCCATAGCAGGAATTATATCTTTAAATTGTACAGTATATCTAACAAAAGGATCATAATTACCGTAATGAACTATTTGCCTATCGATTAAGCCAGGATCTATTATTTCTTTCTTTACTACTTCAAATTTAAGCTCATTATTATTTTCATCAAGTAGTCTAAAGCTTTTCATCTTTGTTGTTATTTCTGCCTGTACTACCTCTTCTCTTTCATATGGAAGAAGATTATAGGCAACCAGTTTATCAAGTGCTATATCACATGGCATTGCATCAGCTATCTTTCTCATATAGAAGTTAATTAACTGATCAACTTTTTCCTCTGCAATGAAAAACCTTGACATTATTTCTTTATGCACCTTATCTGAACAGCAGCAGCCGATGCTGTCATGGGCATGGTTTTTCATAATTTCCTTCCATATAAGCTCTATCAATCCACTGTGATAGTCAAATCCAAGGCTATATGCTATTGATGCTATAGGCTCTAACATATTTGTGATTTTATTCTCTATTCTTGTGTTTGCTGCCTTTATATCCATCCTTGTTGAATAAATGCTTCTATGAACTCTCATGTATTTACCATCCAAAAATTCACCTTTTATTGTAGACAGCCCGTCTTGTTTTTCTAGTTCCTTAAACACATTTTCATAGCCACTTAAAAAAAAGTTTCTCTCAGGATAAAGTTTCTTAAGCTTTTCTATAACTTCAAAAATATTCTTTTGTATAGGCATTTGATCATGTCCGTTTGGAAGAATTATGTGGTCTGTAGTTGCTCCTTTATCCAGCACGCTAAAGTATTTATCCAAACGCTCTTTTAGTTTCACCTCATCAGTTGGAAGATACTTACCTATGGCATACCCTAATGGGAACAGCTGAACGAGTACCTTTGAGCCGTTGTCACTTTCCCAATAAAATTCTGTTTTATCTGTACCGTGACGCTCTGAAACTCCTCGCCAGAATATTGAATACTTTATGTCAAATCCATTTAATATTTGGGGGAGCTGGGCAGATTGCCCAAAGGAATCTGGAAGATATCCTATTTTCATATGCTCCCCAAATTGTTCACAATCTTTTATACCATATAAAAGGTTACGAACTATGGATTCCCCTCCAACAACCATTTCATCCGTTTGAGTATACCATGGTCCTATAATTAATTTTCCCTCCTGTACTAATTTTTTTATTCTTTCTTTGTATTCAGGCTTTACAGCAAAATAATCTTCTAAAACTGCTGTTTGGCCATCCAGCACATAACAGGGATAATCCTGGTTATTTTCAAGCATGTCCAGTATTTCTTCCATATTGTTTACTAGAAGAATTCTTGACTCTTCCGTAGTAAAATACCACTCTCTATCCCAATGCATATGTGGAACTATATGAACATTTTTCTTCACTATGCACACTTCCTTTGCTTTATTGCTGCTTCTTATTAAGTTTGTGTATACGTGTTGCGACTAATAGTAACGTTGAAATAGCGGCACCTATAAGCGCTGCACCAAACCATATAATTCCGGCTTTAACTAATGGTGCACCCTGCAGAACAAATAGTGAGAATATACCTGCACCTGGAACGCTTAACCCTATATTTGAAGATACTACTATAGCACCTGTTACAGCCGAACCTATACAAAGGGATGGAATTACGCGAAGCGGATCCTCTATCATGAAAGGTATGGCACCTTCAGTAATTCCTGCAAGCCCTAATAACCAGGTTGATTTACCAACTTCTCTTTCATATTCTTCATAGTATCTTTTGAATAGCAGAGTTGCTGCTGTTACTGCAAAGGCTGAAACCATTTTGACTGATGCAAATGCTGCATATGGTACAAAGTTGCCGTTTGCCATAGCACCGATACAGAATGTATATGCAGCCTTGTTTATTGGCCCGCCTAGGTCAAATGAAACCATGATTCCTATAACCGCACCTAACAATATTGCATTGCTTCCCGAAAGATTATTTAACCAATTTAACAATCCCTGGTTTAGAGCTGCAACTGGTTTTCCAAATACTAAAAGCATTAATGCACCTACAGTAAGTGATCCAACAACAGGATATACCCAGAAGCTTATAAATCCTGCAAATGTACCCTTTGCAGGGAATGATTTTTTCATGTACTTAATTATATAACCGGCTAAGAAACCCCCAAGCATACCTCCAAGGAATCCACCATTAATTAAGTTAGCGGCAACCCCTGCTGCAAATCCTGGACCTAATGCTGGTTTTTCTGCAATTGCGTATGCCATGTAAGCGGATAATACAGGTACCATAAGGGTTCCCAGCATATTTCCACCTAACTTACGGAACATCCACAGCCATGAGTTTTCTTTATTATAAATTTCCTGTAAGCCAAATCCTTGAGCTACTAATACAGCGAAAGCTAATATCATTCCGCCTGCAACGATTATAGGTATAATGTGAGAAATACCAGTTAAAATTGAATTCTTTATTTCACTTTTTAATGATATATTATCTTCTTTCCTATTAGTTATTTCTTGTTTATACTCTTTCTTTCCTTTGTCCTTAGCTAATTCAAAAGCTTTCTCTATAACTTCCTTAGCATTCTTTAAAGGAGCTGTAACATTTGTTCTATATATTGGTAAATGCTTATACCTTTCTTCATTCTTAACTGCTACATCCGCAGCAAATATAGCTGCATCTGCATTTCTTAGTTGTTCATCTGTATGAGGATCTTCTATTCCATTTGCCCCCTGCTTTTCAACATAAACAGCTATGCCAAGTTCTCTTCCTGCTTTTTGAAGAGCCTCTGCTGCCATGTAGGTGTGTGCTATACCAGCAGGACAGGCTGTTACGGCAACTATTGATTTCTCTGGCTTAACAACATCAAACTTATAATTTTCCTGCTTATAATCATCTAAATTTCTATAAAGCTCTTCCGCACTTTTGGAATTCTGAAGTCGCTCTTTATACTCAGAGTTAGAAATTCTCTTTGCAAGTTCTGCTAAAAGCTCTAAATGAGTTGAGCCTGCCTCTTCTTCAGGTATCGCAAGTAAAAATACAAATTCAACTTTGTTATTTTCATCAACACTCTCCCAGTCTTCTATTGGTTTTTTAAGCTTTGCAACTGCAAAGGATGCTTCCTTAACAGCCCTTGACTTGCCATGGGGCACTGCAAGGCCCGCCTCAAGACCTGTTGGTGACAGCTTTTCCCTAGCTATTACATCTTTATAAAACTCTTCTTCTGAGTGTAACTTACCTTCTTCTGCCAACTTTTTTACTAAAAATCTTATTACTTCATCCTTTGTTTTTAAATCCAAGTCTAGTGAAATTAACTTCGTACTGGTTAATTTCTTTAACTCCACCCTTATCACTCCCTTATAAGATATACATAATATCTTTATATCTTCATGATAGCAAAAAAAAATAAGAAGACTTTAATCTTCTCATTTTTTCACAATAATCATCAATTGTAAGGTTTATATGTGTATTTATTAACATAGATTTAACAATAATGTTTCCAATAATGCTCGCTTAATTTTCTCAGCACTATCATCATTGAGGTTCTATCTGTTATATCATAATTGTTTAGTTTTTGCTTAGGGGCCCAGCAATAAAGATTTATTGCGGCCAGCTTTGCAAGTGAGTTGTCGCTGAGATGAGTAAGACTAATAATAAAGGCACCCTTTTCCTTAGCTATAACGGTAGGTTCCAATACCTGTTTTGTCTCACCTGAGGCACTAATAACAAATACTAAATCCTTTGGATTTATATTTTCGGCACTATAGATCATATCATGGCGATGTACAAAAAACTCCGCTTTTTTCCCAACACATCTTAAATTTTTAGCCATCATCTCGCAGAAATATATTGAATCTCCAACACCATAAAACAGTACTTTTTTTGACTCCTCAAACTTCCTTGCAATTTTATCAATTACCTCCATATCCACAAACTCATAGGACTTTCTGATATTCTCTGAAATATCAGATAGCTTCATTGGCCGGATATCATTTTCTGATTTAAGGGCTAACTTTAATTCCGAAAAGCCCTCATACCCCAGCTTCCTAGATAATCTTATTATGGTGTTGGGCACCGTAAATAATTTTTGTGCCAGCTTCTGAATTGATATATTAATTACTTCTTCCTTATTTGATCTTATATAATCGATTATTTGATCATCAGTATCATTCAGCTTATGCTCAAAGATCCGTACCCTTTCCTCAAACTTCATAATGTTCACCTTTCATTTAATTTTTCATAGGTTTACATTTATATAATGTTATCACAAAATTGAATATTTTTAAACATTACATCCGTTTGTATCCCATTGTTACCACTAATACAGATGGGCTTATATCAATATAGTAGGCACAAAAACTCGAATTTTTTATGATGATTTTCTGGCCCTATCCTCACATTGCTGAGGGGTAATATCCCCTATGCTACTATGGATTCTTTTTATGTTGTACCAGGATTCTATATATTCAAATATTGCTAGCTTAGCAGCATTGAAGTCATAATAGGTTACTAAGTTAACCTCTTCCTTTTTTAGGGTAGCATGAAAAGACTCAATACAGGCATTGTCATAGGGATTTCCCTTTGAACTGAATGAGTGAATGATTTTAATACTTGAAATATATTCTGCAAATTTAAAGCTTGTATATTGTGATCCCAAATCACTATGTAATATAACCTCTTTGCTAGGATTATTACACTCATTTGATTAAAACTGAGAAAACTTTGAAGGCCTGAAAGCTACTGTTGTGTTTCAATTCCAATATGGTTTGATTAAAACCTTTAACCCACAATACGCTAAAGTTATAGACAATTTTGTTTCAATTCCAATATGGTTTGATTAAAACCCGCCGGGGAATCCAGTATTTATAATGCTTCCGAGGGTGCTTAAGCAAAGATTTTTTCGTAAACCTCCAGTCGTTAAAAATGGACGGGAGGTTTACAAAATAATTTCAATTATAATCCTATTATACCATATAATTCTTATACATCAATGCCTGTCCATATTCAATGAAATTTTAAATGCTTAGCGAAAAGTGATTTTGGGTAAATATGGTTTGGATATGCAGCACCCTTCTCCAAAGTAACAATCACCTCTTTGCCAGAGATTTTCTCAACTGCCCTTTCAACCCTTTTTGAACATTCTACATCATTTATGACATGTACAGTTTCTCGCAATCCTCTATCTCTGCTTTTCGTTTCATCATAAGTCCCTCTAAAGCAAATAAGGGTATAATAAAAAAGGGAAGTAAACTCATCCGCTACCACCCTTTCTGTATAATTCTCAGGGAAAAATGCTATGTTTATTTACCTTCAAGTACCCCTTTAAGTTTTGAAAGAAAATACCCGGATGCTATAGGTGCTGAACCTATAAACAAAAAGTAAACTTTTATTATAGTAAAATCCTTAAAAGCTGTTAGCAGTATAAGCAATATAATTGAGCTAATAATTCGTCCTCCGTTGAGTACTACATCCTTATTAATTATATACTCTATTCTCAGATCCTCCTCGTGGGCTTTACTTATCACGTTAAAGGTAGAAGAAGATAGTTGTATTGTAAAAAATGGAATAAAGATTGCATCCAGTATTGTATATAAAAATAATGTACCATAGGATACTTTAAATGCCAGCCCAATGACACTCAAAAAAGAAAAGGCGGCTCCCGGAAAGCCTCAGATGTTACTATTCATAGTAACAATACAAAGTACCGACTTGCATCTTAGAAATGTCAAACAGTTTTGTTTCATCAAACCATATATATGAAACCTGGAAAGGCTACGCCTTCATCAACACTGGTTATATGCGTCTTCTCCTTATTAAGCATTAACTTGAGTTTTTTCTCAAGTATTCTTGTGGCAAGCATTCTATGCCTACCGGCTTCGGCCTTAGTCCTTGCAAAATTAATATATCATCCTCATATCTCACTATGCGTATATTATTAGCCATCATCCTCTTGTCAAAGTAATCCAAGTAGATGTTAGCCAATAATGGAGAAATTACTCCACCCTGAGGGCTATCACCAACTCCATTTTTAACAGAAGCAAGACAGCTTGTGAAGCTTCTTACAGAAGATGTAGAAGGTTTAACTTGAGGTAAAATGGCATTAGGTGATAACCCTAGATAAGTAGCAAATAATATTGAGGCACTTATATTGAACAAATGAAAAGGCATGGGTTTAAGTTTATAAAACTGTTCCATTAGACAGACAAAATGAAGATTATGGAATACTGAATATATTCCATAATCCTCATTTAATTGCTTAACTATCATAAGAAGAATAATTTTTCTGATAAAAGTCCAAAAATATACATGTAAAAAAACAGAGCTATATATGGAATTTTTACATCATTATCCTGAACTCAGGTAATAATAGATTTCATCTAAATTTTCCTCTATTGTTAAAAATATTTTATCATAATTTTTATTCAATTATGCTTTTGTTTAGATATAATTAAAAAGTAAATTGATTCACGTGGGGGAAGAACACAATGAAAATAGATCTGGACAAAATAACCAAAAATAAGGATATAACAGATCTTGAGCAGCAAGTACTCGAATATATTATCAACAACATTGATATGGCTATGAAATTAGGAGTTCGAGGTGTTGCAAAGAAAAATTTTACGTCAACTTCTACAATAATGAGATTGGCAAAAAAACTTGGATACAAAGGCTTTGTTGACATGGTATATAATATAAAACCTCTTGTGCATAAAGATAATAAATCAGTTATTAATATAGCTTCCAACTTGTATGGAATGGATTTAACTCAATTGCTTAAATACGTAGTAGATGAAGATGTTAAAAGCTTTGTAAATTTGTTGACATACACTAGAGAAAAATTTCTTTTTATTTATGCTACGGGTTTTTCTAGAATTATAGCTGAGTATTTAAATAAAAAGCTTCTTGTTCTTGGTAAGAAATGCCTCTTTGCAAGCGGCGGTGATACCGTTGGTATTTTTGAAAACAATATAATGGATATTGAAGCCTTGATTGTTATTTCAAGATCCGGGGAAACCAAGATGGTTCTTGATAAGGTGAACTATGCAAAGCAAAGAGGAATAAAAGTAATTTCATTTACTAGAGAAATTGATAATAGCATTTCAAGAATTTCTGATATTAACTTCAAAATATTCGATATGAATAAGCTCGATGACAGAAACATCTATCCAAACAGCTTTTTCCCCAGTACATGTATGCTTATAGAATATCTTATATTCAGATATTATGAAGAAATAAATACGCAAAAATGACAACATGTTATCTTTAGTGATAACATGTTTCTTTATCATCTGCAACTATTCTCATAAACAATTGATGCAAATATAATCTAATTAGTAAAAGTTTTAAATATAAAAATTTTTAAAAAACTATGGGGGGGAGAAAATTATGAAAAAGAAAATTGTAAACGCTCTGCAGCAATTTTCAAAAGGTATGTTTGTACCAATTCTAATACTGCCAATTGCTGGTATAATTATTGCGATTGGGAATATACTTACCAACTCAAACTTGGCAAAGCTATTACCTTTCATGAAGAATCCAATAGTATTTGGATTTGGTAAGATGCTATCAGGCTCTCTGGTTTCAATCCTTGTTAACCTTGGATTAATATTCTGTGTCGGTCTTGCAGTTGGGCTTGCTAAAGAGAAAAAGTCACATGCAGGCTTCACAGCAGTTCTAGCTTATCTGGTATTTATTAACGCTATGAATATATTCCTTAGCCTTACTCAAAGATTAGTTCCTGTAGATAAACTTAGAGGTTCAGGACAGGCTATGGTTATGGGCGTTCAAATCCTTGATATGGGAGTTTTCCTTGGGATTATACTTGGAATCATAGTTGCATACTTCCACAACAAATATGTAAACGTTGAATTTGAGGGAGCATGGCAAATATATTCAGGACCAAGGCTTGTATTTATGATATTAATTCCCGTAGTCGTTATTCTGGCTGTGATACTATCATATGTTTGGCCACCAATCCAGAAAGGTATTTCAAGTTTGGGAGAATTCATTAGGGCAACAGGAAACTTTGGTATATTCATATATGGATTCTTAGAGAGAATATTAATTCCAACGGGACTTCACCACCTTGTATACACGCCATTCCTTTACAGTCCATTAGGTGGAGTTGCTGAAATTGGTGGAAAAATCATTGAAGGTTCAAGAAACATATACTTTGCTGAAATGGCAGATCCAAGCATACTAAAATTGTCAAAAACTGTAATCTATGATGCTCGTGGACTTTCAAAGATGTTTGGTCTTGTAGGTGCTGCAATAGCGATGTATCAAACTGCACACCCTGACAAGAAAGAAAAGATTAAAGCACTTTTAATTCCAGCAACTGCTACATCTATAATCGCAGGTGTTACAGAGCCAATTGAATTCTCATTCCTCTTTACAGCACCATTATTATTCGTAATACACTCAGTACTTAACGGACTTGGAATGGTTGTATTAAACATCTTTGACGTAAGAGCAATCGGTCCAAATGGATTTATTGACTTCTTATTATACAATGTTCCACTGGGTATTCAAAAAACAGGCTGGCCAATGTTCATCCTCATTGGGCTTTTACAGGCAGTAGTTTACTATGTAATCTTTAGATTCCTTATAATAAAGCTCAATTTAAAAACTCCAGGAAGAGAAGAAGAAACACAGGAAGTTAAGCTTTACATGAAGAAAGATTACATTGAAAAAACTAAGTCTAAGTCAGAAGCCAATGCTGAGGTTGCAGCAAAAATCGTGTCTGCCCTTGGAGGAAAGGAAAATATCAAGAAGGTTGACAACTGCTATACAAGGCTAAGGCTTATAATAGATGATACAAGCAAGGTTGACCAGGCAGCTCTTAATGAAACTGGAGCTAGCGGTGTAATCATAAAGGACAAAAATGTTCAGGTAGTATATGGACTGCATGTTACAAAGGTTAGAAAAATGATAGATGAATATTTAGGCATAAGAGGTGAATGACTATGAAGACATTTATACTTACTATAGCTGGAGGGGGAAGTACCTATACCCCAGGTATTGTAAAAAGCTTATTAATGAGAAAGGATCAATTCAAGCTTGAAGAGCTTAGAATGTATGATATAGATGCTGAAAGGCAAAATAAAGTTGCTGTAATTGTTAAAGAGGTTGTCAAAGAGATGGACCCAAGCTTAAAATTAGTCCTTACGACAGATCCCGAGGAAGCATTTAAAGATGCAGACTTCGTATTTGCTCAAATGAGAGTTGGAAAATACAAGATGCGTGAACTTGATGAAAAGATTCCGCTTAAATATGACGTAGTTGGACAGGAAACCTGCGGTCCGGGAGGAATGGCATATGGACTTAGAACAATCTTTCCGATGATTGAGCTTATAGACTTTGTTGAAAAGTATGCTAAGAAAACATGCTGGATAGTAAACTACAGCAATCCTGCGTCAATTGTTGCTGAAGCCATTAGAAGACTCAGACCAAACTCCAGAATTATGAATATTTGCGACATGCCTGTTGGAGTAATGAGAAATATGGCAGCAATTCTTGGAGTAGCCAGAGAAGAATTAACAGTTGATTACTTCGGATTAAACCACTTTGGATGGTTTACTAAAGTATATGTAAACGGAGAAGACAAGCTACCTGTTTTAAGGGAGCATGCAAGAGTACATGGACTTCTAACTGAAGATATGTCCAAAGTAGATGTTCAGCACTCAGATCCATCCTGGATAAAGACCTATAAGAACATTAAGTACTTGGTGGATATGTTCCCTGAATATATACCAAACCCATATATGCAATACTATCTGCTATCAGACCATATAGTTGCAAATACCAATAAAGAAAGAACAAGAGCAAATGAAGTAATGGAAGGAAGAGAAAAGAGATTATTCGATGCAGTTGATCAATATTTAGCAACAGGAGAAATGAATAAGGATGCCTTCTATGTGGGTGTGCATGGTCTTTTTATCGTTGATGTTGCAATATCACTGGCATTCGATCTTAGAAAGAGATTCCTTGTAATTGTTGAAAACAAGGGAGCAATAAAAAACCTTCCAGATGATGCAATGGTAGAAATTCCGGCTTATATTACTTCAAATGGCCCGGAACCAGTTAGAGTAGGAGAAATACCAACATTTTACAAAGGGCTTATTGAGCAGCAATTAGCAGCTGAAAAACTACTTGTGGATGCTGCACTTGAAAATTCATATGAAAAGGCACTTATGGCCTTTACAATGAATAAGACTGTAAAATCAGCGTTCCAGGCAAAACAAATACTTGATGACCTCATTGAGGCTAATAAGGAATACTGGCCAGAGTTAAGATAATAAATTTGGAAAGTCACAGGGAAAGGACAGCAAAAGCTGCCTTTCCTTTGGCTTTTTATTTTTATGATTGTTAATAAAGATATGCTTAAAAATGTTAATATCAATGTGGTAAAATGATAATAATACTGAAAAAGATGAAAAAACAATTTCATTAACTTTAGATAGGCAATTTTAAAAATGAAATTGCCAATTATGGACAAATATAAATGCGTAGCAATATTTATCCAATTTTAGGGGTTAAAAGTCCCCTGATGGTAAAATACATGAGTACTACATCATTATTAATTATATACTCTATTCTCAGATTCTCCTCGTGGGCTCTACTTATCACGTTAATGGTAATAGATATACCTTTATATAATATTATTTGCCCCAAAGGAGTAACACAGAAGATCTCAGCCAATTCTTTTATATCAAGTTTTGAAGGTATATTTTAATGTTTATCTGCACACCATATAATAAAAAGGGGTGCAGGTATGAGAATCGAGAGAGCAATAGAAATTCAAAATTCACCGGGCGTAATTGATGTGAAGTACAATGGTAATAATGTTTGGATTGAGGAAGTACATAAGGACACTGAGTCAGTCCTTGTAAAGGATCTTACTACAAATAAGGAAATTGAGGTTCCTGTTTCAAAGTTACAGGAGGGCAAATAGCTCTCCTGTATCCCTTTCAGGGTGTGCCATGATGACAGACACCTGAGGTTTTTATTTATAAGTTTAATTTCTGTACTTCTGCAGCCCTCGCTACAGCCTCTGCCACAGCCTTTTGAACCTTTAAATCAAATGGCCTTGGTATTATATATTCCTCTCTTCCCAACCTTATACGCAACTACGCCATATTTTGTTAGTTTCCCAGCTACTTCCACCATGGCATCTTCTGGAAGATTAGATATTATACCTTCATTTCTAGTTATAACAACAAAAACTTTCTTTAAATCGTATGCTATAGATTCAGCAACTTCTACCATCATGTTTCCATGAACTGTCCCCGCGAGCATCGGTATTCCATACTTGAGAAACTTTGCTTTATATATTTTCCCTTTGCAGATTTAGTATGAACGTAATTGTCGTTGCAATAAAAAATATATTCCACTCACCAATACGCTTTAAAGAAGTTCTAAAGTCAATATGGCTGGCAAGCCAAGTAAATTCGTTAAACTCCTTTGACTATTTCTGAAATATTGACAGTATTTATACCTTGCAAATTTAATAGTTTACTGATATTCTGTATGTGAACTTGCAATTTCTCTTTTCTTTCTGTTAAGATAGTATTTATAGAATATATGACAGCAGGTGCAGTATTAATCTATAATTTATGGTAATAAACTGTCAAGCACAGTTTTTAATATTGACTCTTTTTTTGCAAAATATATAACTATGGAGGTAGATTTAATGTTAGTATCAGCAAAAGAAATGCTAAACAAGGCTAGAGATGGTAAATATGCCGTTGGCCAATTCAATATCAATAACTTAGAGTGGACAAAGGCAATACTACTTACTGCTCAGGAAAATAACTCACCAGTAATTTTAGGTGTTTCCGAAGGCGCTGGAAAATACATGTGTGGATACCGCACTGTTGTCGGAATGGTTAATGGAATGCTGGAAGAATTAAAGATTACCGTTCCTGTTGCACTTCACCTGGACCACGGCACATACGAAGGCGCTTTAAAGGCAATTGAAGCTGGATTCTCCTCAGTTATGTTCGATGGTTCACACTATCCAATCGATGAGAACATCGAAAAGACAAAGGAAATAATCAGAATAGCAGGGGAAAAGGGAGTTTCCGTAGAAGCTGAAGTTGGTTCAATTGGTGGAGAAGAAGATGGAGTTATGGGTGCAGGAGAAATAGCTGACCCCAATGAATGCAAGCTAATTGCTGATTTAGGCGTTACAATGCTGGCTGCAGGTATTGGTAACATACACGGTAAATATCCTGCAAACTGGAAGGGATTAGACTTCGACGCTTTAGCTAAAATCAAAGCTGCAACTGGCAACGTTCCATTAGTTTTACACGGTGGTACAGGAATTCCTGCAGATATGATTCAAAAGGCTATCTCCCTTGGAGTTGCCAAAATCAACGTTAACACTGAATGTCAATTAGCCTTTGCAGAAGCAACTCGTAAGTACATCGAAGCCGGCAAAGATTTACAGGGCAAGGGCTTCGACCCGCGTAAACTCCTGGCTCCTGGTTTCGAAGCTATCAAGGCAGTAGTTAAGGAAAAAATGGAACTTTTCGGTTCAATAAACAAGGCTTAATTAAACTGAAAAACCGCCTAACCTAAGGTTAGGCGGTTTTTCAGTTTAATTAAGACCACAATGCGCAGGCGTAGTTGTAAGAGCAATATATTTTTTATTACAGCGTCTTTTAAAAATAAAACTGGCACAACGAGTTAATTATAACAATTCTTTAAATAATCAATCATATAATATATAATTATATTCATACCATATAACCATATAATTAAAGAGATATGATATTGACGAAGAGTCAATTACTACAATGCTGATGTAATACTTCAGCATTGTTTAATTTGATATCTCCATAGGATAGAAGTAAAATATATAATTGTACTACTCAGTCTAAATTGAAAGGGGGATTAAATTGGCAAGTTATATAGAATTGAAGGATGTTAAAAAGATCTATCGCATGGGTGAAGTGGAAATAAGGGCAGTAGATGGAGTATCCTTTTCCATAGATAAGGGAGAATTTGTTGTGGTTGTAGGCCCGAGCGGTGCAGGAAAAAGCACTGTTTTAAACATACTTGGGGGAATGGATTCTCCTACAAGTGGGCAAATAATTGTTGATGGAAAAGAGATAAGTAAATATACATCAAAACAGCTGGCTGCGTACAGGAGAAATGATATAGGCTTTGTCTTTCAATTTTATAACTTGATTCAAAATCTAACGGCCCTCGAAAATGTGGAACTGGCTATACAAATATGCAAAAATCCCCTTGAACCCAAAAAGGTTTTAGAGTTGGTGGGGCTTAAGGAAAGGATGGGAAACTTTCCAGCCCAGCTTTCGGGTGGAGAGCAGCAGAGGGTAGCCATAGCAAGGGCTCTGGCTAAAAACCCAAAACTCCTATTGTGTGATGAACCAACAGGGGCGCTTGATTATAACACTGGAAAGTCCATTTTAAAGCTGCTTCAGGATACCTGCAGAAACATGGGTATGACCGTAGTGGTTATTACCCACAATTCTGCTATAGCGCCTATGGCAGATAAGGTTATCAAAATTAAAAATGGCAGGGTGGACGGCATATCAATTAATGATAATCCAATTTCTGTAGAAAGGATTGAATGGTGATATGAAGAGCGCTTTAATGAAGGACACCTTTAGGGAAATAAAGCGCACCCTCAGCAGGTTTCTTTCTATATTTGCCATAGTAGCTTTAGGAGTATCCTTTTTTGCAGGGGTTAAAGCTACGTCTCCCGATATGAAATTAACTGCCGATAAGTATTTCGATGATTACCGTTTGATGGATATAAAGCTTCTTTCTACAATGGGGTTTAATGATGATGATATAAAGGCTGTAGAAAGGGTGCCAGGAATTGAAGGCGTTTTGCCTACCTATTCTATGGATGCACTGGTTGATGTAGGAGAAAAAGAGCTGGTTATTAAAGTTTTAGGGCTTCCAATTGATAAAATGAAAGGTGATGATAAATCCTACATAAACAGAGTTAAGCTGGTTGAAGGAAGATTACCTGAAAAGCCCGGGGAATGTGTAACCGAAAGGGGTAAAATGCTAAACCCTGAACTATCCATTGGCTCTAAAATCAAACTGTCGTCGGGAACCGACAAGGATATAAGTGAAAGCTTGAAGGTAAATGAATATACCATTGTAGGTATAGTTGAAACTCCCTATTATATTTCCTTTGAGAGGGGAACAAGCTCCATTGGAAGTGGGAAGATCAACAGCTTCATAATGGTTCCCCAGGAAGACTTTAAAATACCTGTTTACACCGATGTTTTTCTGACAGTTAAAGGTGCACGTGAGCTTTTTTGTTATGATGATGAATATGACAAAATTGTTGAGCCCGTAAAGAATGCCCTTGAGGATACAGGAAAGGCCAGGGCTCAAATCCGGTATGATGAAATAATATCCGAAGCAAATGCAAAACTTGAGGAAAGCAAAAAGGAACTCTCAGAGGGCGAAGAAGAACAAAAATCTGAGCTTGCAAAGGCTGCATCCAGGCTTGAAAGTGCCAGAAAACAAATAGCTAAAGGTGAAGAGGAACTTAAAAATAAGGAAAATGAGTTTAATAAGACAATCAAAGAGGCAGAGGCAAAAATAAACGATGGATACGTTAAGCTGCAGGAAGGTGAAAAGGAATATAACCAAAATCTCCAGCTATTTATCGAGAAAAAAAGGCAGGCTGAGAAAGAGCTTCCTGCTGCGGAACAGCAGCTAAATAATGCCCAGAAAGAGCTTGAGGCAAAGGAACCTGAAATTAATCAGCTTAAAGAATATCTGGCTATAACCCCAAACCTGCCAGAGGAGGAAAGGCATGCCAAAGAGGCCATAATAAAAGAGTATGAAAGACAAAGGGAAGAGCTTGAAAAATCCAGGGCTGTACTTGAGGCTAATAAGAAGGACCTTTCAGATGCAGAGGCTCAACTTATTAGTTTAAGAAAAACCCTGGATGCCTCTAAAACACAGCTTGATAACGAAAAGAAAACCCTTGAGGCTTCAAAGTCAAAGGCCCTCAAGGAGCTTGCAGCCGCCCGTAAAAAACTTGATTCTTCTAAATGGGAACTTCAAAAAGGTGAAGAGGAATATGAAAGGCAAAAAAGGGAATCCGATGAAAAATTGGCAGATGCCAGAAGAAAAATAGCTGATGGCGAAAAGGAAATAAGCAAACTTGAAAAGCCTAAATGGTATGTGCTCGACAGAAATATGCATATGGATTTCGTTGATTATGAGAAGGCCGCAGATAGAATAGATGCCATAGCCAGGGTATTTCCAGCCTTCTTCTTCCTTGTAGCCGCACTGGTGTGCCTGACTACTATGACAAGGATGGTTGATGAGCAGAGAATTAACATAGGAACATTGAAGGCACTAGGGTATGGCAAGCTATCCATAGCTTCAAAATACCTTCTCTATGCGATGCTTGCAAGCTTTGGAGGAAGCATTTTCGGGGTTTTAGCAGGTTTTAAGGTGTTCCCAACGGTAATTTTTAATGCCTACGGAATCATATATACTCTTCCTCCGGTTATAACGAATTTCAATGTCTTTTACGCTGTAATTTCAACAGCCTTTGCAGTTCTTGTAACCACAGCAGCTGCCTGGGCCGCCTGCTATAAGGAGCTTATGGTAGAACCTGCAATACTCATGCGACCAAAGGCTCCAAAGCTGGGAAAAAGGATTTTCCTTGAAAGAATAAATTTCCTGTGGACTAGGTTTAATTTTATACAAAAGGTCACTGCAAGAAACATTTTTAGATATAAAAAACGTTTCTTTATGACTGTACTTGGTATTGGAGGCTGTACTGCACTGCTGCTCTCGGGATTTGGGTTAAAGGATTCAATAGTGTCCATTGTTACAAAGCAGTTTGACGAGCTATACCAGTACGATATGATAGTAAGCTTAAAGGAAAATACAGATTTAAGTGATATCAAGGAAATAATAGATACTTTTGGCAACAATAGTAAAATTTCCGATTACATGTTCATGAAGGAACAGAACATTTATGCAGTATATGGAAACAATGAAAAGAGTGCCACACTTGTTATTCCTGAAAGTACCGAAAGGCTTAAGGATTTTATTACTTTAAGGGTTCGCACCACCGGAGAAAAGGTGTCCCTAACCAATGAAGGCGTTGTATTAACCGAAAAACTGGCTAAAATGCTTGGGGTTCAAAAAGGTGATGATATATATATTAAGGAAGGAGATACCAAAAAAACTAAAGTAAAGATTATAGGGATTACGGAAAATTACGTTTCCCATTATGTTTACATGTCACCCACCCTTTATGAGTCGTTATATGGCGAGAAGGTAAAGTTCCAGCAGATAGCAGCAAAAACCATCGATACCTCTGAGGCCTTTGAAAACAAGCTATCAACGGACCTACTAAAAAATTCAAAGATTAGTTCTGTAAGCTTTACTACAGGCATAAGTAAAAACTTTAAGGATATAATAGGCAGCCTCAACTATGTTGTACTGGTACTTATCGTTTCAGCAGGTGTACTGGCCTTTGTAGTGCTCTACAACTTAACAAACATCAACATAACTGAAAGGCTCAGGGAAATCGCAACAATTAAGGTCCTTGGTTTCTATGATAATGAAGTTTCGGCCTATGTTTACAGGGAAAATATGGTGCTTACCATGATGGGAATGGCCCTTGGCCTCCTACTTGGCATTTTCCTTCATAAGTTCATCGTTGAAACTGCTGAAATAGATTATGTAATGTTTGGACGAAATATCAACATTTTAAGTTATATATATTCTTCAATACTTACAATCTTCTTTTCGGTCATAGTAAACTTTGTAATGTATTTTAGGCTTACAAAGATAGACATGGTAGAATCGTTGAAATCAGTGGATTAAGGCAAGATTAGGGAGCATATATAGTTGTGTAAATCACATCTATATATGCTCTTATCTATGCATGTGTAACTGATAAGCATGGAAATAATAACTAACTTAGCAGATGGGTTAGGTAGTATAAAAACCCTTAGAATAATGATACCTTACCGCAAGGGATATGCAAAGCAAAGACTTCAGCGCTAAAAACCCATGGTTCCGAAATACATAACCTCCATTTTAACTCTGAAGCCCGGCGACATAATAGCCACCGGCACCCCCTCAGGAATAAGTGAGGTTAAGAATGGAGATGTTATGGAGGTTGTTATTGAAGGGATTGGAAGATTGAGAAACAGGGTTAAAGTAAAAATAGTTTTTCGTATTCTCGCATCATATAAAAAGCCTCCCCACGGTTAAATTTAAGCATTAAACCTATTAAACCATGAGGAGGTTTTCTTTTTAACTATTTAATTTTTCAAGCCTCTCTGTTAACTGAAATTAATTATCTTAGCGCCTCACAGAAGACAGCTCCAGCTAATTTATTTTATTATCAAATCCTCTAATGCTCTTTTTGGAACATGGTGAACTCCATCGACATCGTTCCAGTATTTAATGTCTCCATCTTCCTTAACGGGCTCAATAACCACAGGCTCCTTTGGTTTCCCAAGGGCTATAACAAGGAGAATTTCATAATCACCTGAAATATTTAAAACTTCCCTAAGCTTTGGTTTGTTGATGGAGCCTATCATGCAGCCGCCGAGACCCTTTTCAACTGCTCCAAGGAGTATTGTTTGAGCAGATATTCCTGTGTCCAAGTCAAAATTATTGGAAAGCCTTTTATCACCAAGCATAACTATGTAAGCTGAAGGCCTTTCTCCCTCCTCAGGCCCGTGCCAGTCCTTAAGATAACCTGCCCATACAAGGTTTGTATAAACCTCTGCATTTTTATCCCTTTCATTTACGAGCATGTACCTAATAGGCTGCATGTTTCTTGCAGAAGGTGAGAGCCTTGCAAGGTCCACAAGCTCCACAAGCGTGTCCCTGTCGATTTCATGCTCCTCATAAAATCTTCTGTAACTTCTGTTCTTTAATACCAAATCCCTAAACATATAACCCCTCCTTTAAATAAATCCACTAATAATAGCTTAACTCTAAACAAAAGGTAGTGTCAAAGAAAAAACATGATAATTATGCAGATTTTACCTTCCCTATTTTGTCTATTTGTATCCTTATCCTAAAACCGGACACCAGAGAGGCTTTGATATAGGACCGACAATACTCAAGCCTATGGATAAAATGAAAATTAACCCTGCTGTAAGCAGCTTGACAACTATTACAGAAAAGTATATACTGTATATATACACGATATACAGTATATACAATATATACATAAAGGAGATTGTTATGAGGTTAATAATTTCAAATTCATCACAGGAACCTATATACGAACAAATATCAAAACAAATTAAAAACTTGATAATTAGAGGCGAACTTTCAGAGGGCGAAGCCCTTCCATCTATACGTGGGCTTGCACAGGAGCTTCAAATTAGTGTAATCACAACGAAAAGGGCCTATGAGGAACTTGAACGGGAAGGGTTTATTGAAACGGTACCGGGAAAGGGTTCATTTGTATCCTCTCAAAACAAAGAATTGCTCAAGGAAAAGAGAATAAAAATGATTGAGGAGAAGATGGGGGAAATAGTCGCAGAGGGTAAATCCCTTGGAGTAAGTCTTGAGGAATTGGAGGAAATGTTAAAACTTTTATATGAGGAGGAAGTGTAATGAGCAATATTCTGGAAATAAGAAATCTAAGAAAGCAATATGACAAGTTTTCCCTGAAGGACATAAGCTTCAGCCTCGAAAGAGGGTATATAATGGGATTTATAGGCCCTAATGGAGCAGGGAAGAGCACGACGATAAAACTAATAATGAATCTTATTAAAAGGGATTCAGGAGAAATTAAGGTTTTTGGCCTTGATAACATTAAAAACGAAAAGGAAATTAAGGAGAAAATAGGATTTGTATATGATGAGAATTATTTCTATGAACACTTGTCAATCCTGGAGATGAAAAGGATAATCGCACCTTTTTATAAGCACTGGGATGACGGAACTTTTAAAAAGTATATAAAGGATTTCAATCTTCCACCCAGCAGGAAAATAAAGGACCTGTCGAAAGGGATGAAGATGAAGTTTTCCCTTGCACTTGCCCTTTCTCACAGAGCTGAACTCATTATAATGGATGAACCTACCTCAGGACTAGACCCCGTATTTAGAATCGAGATGCTTGAGATTCTTCAATCCCTTATTCAAGATGAAAGAGTCAGTGTGTTCTTCTCGACACATATTACTACAGACCTTGAGAAAATTGCAGACTATATAACATTCATAAATGATGGCAGCATAGTGTTCTCAAGACCAAAGGATGATATACTTGAAAGCTTTGCCCTAATAAAGGGAGGAAAAGAACTTCTGGACAAGGATACAAGGAAAGAGTTTTTAGCAATAAAGGAAAACAGCTTTGGGTTTGAAGCTCTAACAGATAATACTGACAGAATCAAGAAAATATTTAAAAACGAAGTTATTATTGAAAGACCTACACTTGAGGATATCATGGTCTATACAGTTAGGGGGGAGATTAAATGCTTAGACTCATATTAAAGGATATTCTTATACAGAAGAAAACTCTATTAACTGCTTTCATCTATGGCTTTTTTGCAATTTATGTTTTTGGCGTAAAGTATTATACAAATGGAGGTTTTGTTGCAGGAGCAGTGGCAATAGGATATCTTTTCATAACCTATGCGGTTAGTTATGACGACAAAAACAACTGCCATATAGCCTTAAACAGCCTTCCGGTTAAAAGAATAGAAGTTGTCCTGGCAAAATATCTGTCAGTTGTTCTTTTTGGATGCATCGGCATTTTCACTATGATAATTGATGGATTTTTAGCTGAACTATTCGGGTTTGCCATGCCCAAGAATTATGTAGCTATAAATAACGTTTTGATGGTCTTTGGGGTACTTTTAGTTATGTACTCGATTTATTATCCATTATATTTTAGGTTTGGTGCTGTAAAGATGAACATAGTAAATGTTTTTTTATTCATGACTATAATAGTACTTCCTAAAGCACTTGGAGAATTTATATTAAATCACGAAAACAATCCTTTAATCAAAGAAGTTTTAAATTTTATAAGAAACAGTCCAAAATCTGTAATTCAGATACTTTCTTTTGCAGCGGTTGCGTTAATATCACTAATATCCATTGGAACTTCTACAAGGATATATAAATCAAAGGATTTTTAAAGAGACTGGTATCTAACCAGCCTCATATTGTTTTCATATAGTTTAACCAATTATCTTGTACGAAGAAAATAACCTCCACAATAATTTATTGAAGAGATTTTTATTCTTTAAGCACCTTACTCCTAAACTCCTCCACAATCCCCCTCATTCTCTCGTCCAGTATCTCCATAACCCTTTCCTTTATCTCACCAGGCACTCCACCGTAATAGGCTTCTGCGATTCCACCTGCTATACATGCAATTGTATCGCTGTCTCCGCCTATGGAGATGGCGTTTCTTATGGCATCCTCAAAGTCCTCTGACTCAAGGAAGGCTATGATAGCTTCCGGAACTGAACCCTGGCAGGTTCCATTGAACTCGTAGGTGGGCCTTATGTCATCAAGCCTTCGGCTTAAGTCGTATTGAAACTCCTTTTCAATGTATGTCTTTATATCCTCCTTGCTCTTCCCCGTCCTTGCAAGAAATATGGCAGCAGCCGTTGCCTGTGCTCCCTTTATCCCCTCAGGATGGTTGTGGGTAACCTCTGCACTTTTCTTTGCTTCCTCAAGGACCTTTTCAAGGGTATCGAAGGCAAAGCCCACTGGGCTTACCCTCATAGCTGATCCGTTTCCGAAGCTGTTATATGGTTCATAGCTCTCTGAGCCAAGCCACCATGCAAATCTTCCACCGTAGCCTCTACCAGGATAAAGCCTTCCAAATTTCTTGTAGGCCTTTGCATAATCCCCATGATGCAGCAGGACATCTGCTGTTGCTATGGTCATTACAGTATCATCAGTAAAATCGCTTCCACTTGAAAACAGAGGGAAGTCCTTGCTCCTGTTGTTGTTCCACTCAAATACCGAGCCTATTATATCCCCAGCTATTGCACCTAACATTTTCTCCACCTCCTAAAATCATTTAATCTTAGAAACAACCTCAATTCTGTTTCACTTCATTATTTGGCCTGCAGCTTCAAAGACAAGTGGAGTTACTACTAAACATACTGCAGTTGCAAATGCCGCTATTTCATCTATATGCGTTTGGAAAAGGATACTTTTTAAGCAATTTTCCCTGGCAATTGTAAGTTGTTATAATAATTAGCATTATTTTTAGGAGGTCTTATTTTGGCTGATATGATAATTGAAATAATACATAAAGTTCCTATAACCATAAACGTAACTTTAAAACCTCCTAAAACTGCCGCTATAAATGATCCTGAAAGTGCTCCAAGTCCAAAGCCTTGATATATAATTCCATAGTTTTTGCTGTGGTTTAATAAACCGAAGAAATCTCCTACAATTGCAGGGAAAATTGTAATGTTTCCTCCATAGCAAAATGCTATTCCAGAAACACATGCGAAGAAAATCACAGAATTCAAATGTACAAAACTCATTATAAATATGGCAGCAGCAGTAATTATAAAGTTAAATAATACTACCCTTAGCCTTCCCAGTCTGTCTGACAAAGCCCCCAGTATTATTCTTCCGGCAGTATTAAATATCGCCACCATCGCTACGGCATTTGCAGCTGCTTCGGGCTTAATTCCTGCTAATTGAACGCCTAAATCCTTAACAACTCCTATTATATAGAGCCCGCTCATAGAAGCTGTAAAAAATGCTATGAATAAAAGATAAGCTTCCTTAGTCCTTAACATCTCCCTGGAAGTAAAGTTATTCTTCCCTAAATTATTATAGGCGTTAATTTTTTGAGGAGCTGCATCCCTTAATAACTGAGCACCGGTTAATATGAGTACCATTACCATAAGACCCCAATAGAGGAATGCATCTGAAACCCCTTTTGAATTAATCAAACTTGCATTAATATATTTAAATATAAGGCTTCCAGTTCCATAGGCCCCAATGGATATACCCGATATTAGCCCTTTTCTCTCCGGGAACCACTTTATACAATTTGAAAGAGCCGTCATATAGGCAATGCCGTCGGCTGCCCCAACAAGTATACCGGCCGTTATATAAAGCATGGGAAGAGAATTAGCTCTGGAAGATAGCATGAGTCCCGCTCCCATTATTATTCCTGCCAGGGACACCAGCCTTCTAATGCCAAGTTTCTCTTGAAGCCTTCCAGCAAACAATGTTCCAAATGCTAAAGAAAAACTCGTTATCGAAAAAGTAAGGGCTACTTTGTTCAATTCCCAGGCAAATTTATTAACTAATGGTTGATTAAACAAACTCCATGTATAAATTGTACCCAAACCAATTTGAGTAATAACTGTACCTATCAATATTAATATACTACGCTTTAACGTATTTTTCATTTCACTGCTCTCCTTTCATTGAACCTTGAAGTATATTTTATCCCATGAATTTTTATGCTTCCCTATTCCTATCCCTCAAAATTTCATAAACAATCGAATTTTCTAATAAAGGCTGTACTTCAGGACCTGGAATTTTTACATCAACATCTTTTACTCCATTATCAACCTCTTTCTGAACCTTTTCAAATTGTTTAATTCCATATGAGAGTTCATTTATCTTCATTTTAATTGAATATGATTATCATTAGCGTTTTTTTAAGTTTTTTCTACATAATATGTTTTTTTACAATGCTACTTAAATTTTAAACAAAAAATAAAGCCCGGCTAAAGCCGGGCTAAGTAGCCTCCATAATCCATAACATTACTTCCAAGTCTCTCTTGGAATATATGGCTATGACGTAGTTTCATCGTCTTCGATAATTTATTCCCCTATTATCTTTACCAGAACCCTCTTTTTCCTCATACCATCGAATTCTCCGTAAAAAATCTGCTCCCATGGGCCAAGGTCAAGCTTTCCGTTTGTTACCGCCACAACAACTTCCCGTCCCATTACTGTGCGCTTAAGATGGGCGTCTGCATTATCTTCATACCCGTTATGATGATATTGTGAATATGGCTTTTCAGGCGCAAGTTTTTCAAGCCAGTTTTCAAAATCCCTATGCAGACCTGATTCGTCATCGTTAATAAAAACACTTGCAGTTATATGCATCGCATTGCAAAGAAGAAGCCCTTCCTTTATGCCGCTTTCACGCAGGCACTCCTCAAGCTCATGGGTAATGTTAACGAAACCCCTTCTCTTTTTAATTTCAAACCATAGCTCTTTTCTGTAACTTTTCACGCTATCCCTCCACTCAACTTAAATTTATAGTAGTTAGATCATCACGTACGTCTTTGCAGAGTTTATCCATATTATAATTATATACAAATGATACCATTGCAAAAGTACCATATTGGAACTCCCTTAATTCAAACAGCTCATCCTCTCTTCCACAGCTCAAACCTTTTGCTACCTGATTCATCTTCATAATTAACTTGAAAACCGGCGATTAATTCCTTGTCCTTAAATATAATAAACACAGCTTCAGCAGCTTCCTCTTCATATTCCTGCTTCCTTTATATATCTATGATTTCTTCCTTTTTTGAACTCTTCTCCCATTCAACATATAAACCTGCCTTATTTAATGCATTTATTCACCAAAAATATTGTTCAAAATCAGTCAGCCTTTCCCAGGTAATAAATATTTCCATTTCTTCGTTTAACAGATCTTTGATTAACAGCAGCAATTTCGTAGTATTCTCATCAATATAAAAATTCAAATCATATAACGACCAGTGCTTTTTCCTCCAGCCCATCGGCCCTTACATCCATAATATCCTCAAGCCTATTTACAACTTCCTCATCGTGATTTAAACAAAGATAAGACAAAAATTCGTCCATATTTTTGCTTGGTACCAGGTTTAATCTATCAAAATATGAATGTAAAAGTTTCTCTTCCGGTGATTTTACTGCTCCCATAAAAACTCCTTTGCTTTGAAACTATTAAAAGCATAACCAATTATTTTGTTTTCATATAATTATAAAGGCATGTTAAACTACAATAGAGTTTAACATGCCTTTATAAATGTAAATTTCTATTTACAGATAGAACAATGGCGGCTGCATGAAATGAGCTTTGTGGGTACTGGCTCGAGCTTAATTATAAAAAGAACTAAATCAAATAGCTTTAGTTCTTTTTATAATTAACATTTGAGCTATATATAAAATTATAGTACCTTGCTTAAAAAATCTTTTGTTCTCGGATTTTGTGGAGCTGTAAACAGTTGTTCCGGGGCAGCTTCTTCTATAATAAGTCCATCATCCATAAATATAACTCTATCTGCCACTTCACGAGCGAAGCCCATTTCGTGAGTTACAACAACCATTGTCATGCCATCCCTTGCCAGGTCCTTCATAACCTGAAGCACTTCTCCTACCATTTCAGGGTCTAAAGCAGAGGTAGGTTCATCAAACAACATTATTTCCGGCTCCATGGCTAAGGCCCTGGCTATGGCTGCTCTTTGTTTTTGACCCCCTGAAAGTTTTTCCGGATATACTAATGCTTTATCTTCCAACCCTACTTTCCTTAGCAAGTATCTAGCCTTTTCTTCGGCTTGCTTCTTATCCATCTTTTTTAATTCAACTGGGGCAAAAGTTATATTATTTAGTACATTCAAATGCGGAAACAAGTTAAAGGATTGAAAAACCATACCCAGCTTTTCTCTTAACTTATTTACATCAGTTTTTCTGTCGTGAATATCTTCACCATCAATTTTTATAGTTCCTTCAGTAATCTCCTCCAGTCTGTTTAAACACCTTAAGAGTGTGCTTTTTCCGGAACCCGAAGGTCCTATAATGCACAGCACCTCACCTTTTTCTACATTAAAATCTATTCCCTTTAACACTTCCAAATTTCCAAATTTCTTTTTTATACCTCTAGCTTCTATCATATAACAAGCCTCCTCTCCAAGCTTCTAGCCGTATAAGATAAAAGCATTATTATAACAAAATACATTATTCCTATCATGCCCCAAGTTTCAAAGGCTCTATAATTAGAAGCTATTATTATTTCACCACTTTGCGTAAGCTCTCTTATGCCAATAACAGATAGTATTGATGTATCCTTTAAAGATATTATAAACTGATTTATGAAAGCAGGTATCATTTTTCTTACAGCCTGTGGAAGAATGATCTTTGCCATGGATTTTCTATAGGATAAACCTAAGCTTCTGGCTGCTTCCATTTGACCTTTATCTACAGCCATAATTCCTGCTCTAAAAATTTCCACCATATAGGCTCCTGCATTTATACCTACGGCAGCCACTCCTGCTGAAAAAGCATTTATTTTAAAATCCAGCGCAGTGGGAAGACCAAAATATATAAAGAAGGCTTGAACAATAAGTGGAGTTCCTCTTATTAAATCTACATAAATTCTTGCTATAAACATTAATAGTTTGTTATTACTTATGGACATAAGCCCGAATAACAGTCCTAAAAGTGTTGCAATTACCAAAGCCAAAGCAGTTATCTTTAAAGTAACTGTTAAGCCACTTAATAGGCTTGGAAAACTTTCTCTAAATAGTTCTATAAAGTCCACTCTATCTCAACTCCTTATATTATCCCTCCGCTATTTTTTAATATATTTTGCTATAATCCTGTCATACTCTCCATTTTCCTTAAGCTTTTTAAGCCCTCTATTGAAAGCATCTAAAAGTTCCTTATTTTGACCCTTTTTAACTGCAAAACCATAGTAGTTCTTTGTAAGCTTTTCTCCCGCTATTTGAAGACCACTGTTTGGATCGACTTTAATCATGTATGCAATTACAGGATAGTCTTCTAAAGTAGCATCAGCATTGCCGTTTTTAACTTCCTGGAACATGGAAGGAGTATTGTCAAAGTATTTTATAGTTACACCCAATTTTTCTTTATTATCTTCAGCAAATTTAGCTCCAGCTGTTCCTTTTTTAACTGCAAAAGTCTTTCCTTTTAAATCCTCTAAAGATTTTATTGTGTTATTACCCTCTTTAACTACCAAAGCTAAGCCTGATTCATAATAGCCTTCAGACATGTCTAAAACTTTTTTTCTTTCATCTGTTATACTCATACCAGCTATAGCACCATCAATTTGACCAGCCTGAAGCGCCGGTATTATACCTTTAAAATTCATTGGCTTAAGTTCATATTCAAAGCCCTCAAGCTTTGCTATAGCATCTAATAAATCTATATCTATACCTACATACTTACCGTTTTCTTCATATTCAAAGGGTGCATAAGTTGCATCTGTTGATATTATATATTTCTTTTTTGTTTTTCCATTTGAATTTGCTGCTGAACTTTCTTTTTTAGCACAACCTGCAAAGATAGACATTGTTAAAAAAATTGATAGAATAACAGCCGTAAATTTTTTCATTTTCATCTCCCCTTAAACTTATAGCTTTTAATTTTTATCATGTACTTATGATATCAAAGAGATTTGCAAGTTTCAATATGCAAAATTTCATTTATATAGCTTTAGTTGTGAAGTAAATTTTAACAAATTGGATTGGCATAAAAGCAATAAGATGACCAAACTTGATAAGTTTTTGCTACCATATTAAAAATCATATTGGAGGCCATTTTTATGCTACCATTGTGAATAATATAGTAAACATAGTTTCAAGCATAATATTGGCAGAAGGTCATAAAACTTTATCAGCTATTTACAATTGTTAACTGCCTCCTCCAGACTGTGAAAAAACTAACTTTTATCAAATTTTCTAATGAAGATATTGTATATATTTTTAATTTTCTCACAGCCTGTCGGAGGCCAAGGGCGATGCCCTGTCAAGGCTTGTACTATTAGGAGTTTTCAGCCACTTATCAGAAATCACAACATGCCTGCAGCTGCTGGATTTACTTTTCAGGAAGGTATTTAAAACCTGCCACTTTACTTTCCCATAGGTCTGGTCTTTGATGCAATTGCACATACTACATTTTATTACAAATTCCTGCTTTTTTTTGCAAACAGAATGTGTGAAATAAATATTACATCATAGAAATTTTATTCAAATAGGTGTATTATGACCCTGATACTCCATGACATACACTATATCCAGGGAATAACAATCTGTGATAACGGCCATGTTCATGAATAAGCCTTTTATACCTGTCCTGCAAAGGATATTGCAGGAGGAGGCCATATATATCTTACCTTAGGGAAAGCAAGCCATATTGCAGGCATATTCATCCCATGAATTTTTATACGAGGATGAAGTTATATAGATTGGTTCATGCAGCAAATGGTTGTCTGAAAAAGAAACCTATGTTGACATCTGAACCTTTTGTATGCTAAAGTAGTAAAAAATTAATAAAGGGAATACCAATGTGTTTAAAAGACTGCCATGTGTCAAGAGTACCACAAACAAAAGTTTGTTGTAAAGGAGCAGTCGCCAATGACAGGTTTAGGCTGTCATTTTTCTACAAGGAGGATACTGATGGAAGCGTTACTTCAAGAAATTCACAGGTCAATAATAGAAATACGAAGAAGACTTCATCAAATTCCTGAAACAGGATTTAAGGAATTTAAAACCTCAGAGGTAATCAAGGAAAAGTTAAGGGAATATGAATATGAAATTGAAGAGGCGGCACAAACCGGCATAATCGTTCGCAAAAAGGGTATTTCAGGCAGAAAGGCCATTGCCTTCAGGGCGGATATGGATGCTCTAATGGTTGAAGAAAAAACAGGCGTACCCTACGCTTCACAGCACCAGGGAAGGATGCATGCCTGCGGTCACGATGGCCATATTGCTATACTTCTCGGCCTTGCCATGTACCTGTCAAGGCTTGAAACCGTAGAAAGGGATATTGTCCTTATATTCCAGCCTGCCGAGGAGGGCCCGGGTGGAGCAAAAAACATTGTTGAGGAAGGATACCTGGATAAATATAACGTTGAAGCTATATTCGGCCTTCATATTTACCCCGGCATTGAAGAAGGGAAAATAGGTATCGCCTCAGGTCCTCTGATGGCCCAAAATGGTGAAATAGATATTACAATACACGCTAAAAGCAGCCATGGCGCCATGCCCCACAAGGGTGTTGATGGAATCATCATTGCCTCTCATCTGGTTCAAGCCTATCAAAGCGTTATAAGCAGAAGCATAGACCCTATTGACGGGGCCGTTCTGACCATAGGCAAAATTGAGGGCGGAGAGGCAAGAAATGTTCTAGCGGGAAAGGTACGACTTGAAGGAACTATGAGGGCCTTCAGCCCAGAGATATACAACACCCTTAAAAGAAGAATGCAGGAGATTAACCGCGGCCTTGAGATGAGTTTTAACTGCGAAATTGAGCTTGAGATAAGGGACTTTTACCCTCCTGTAGTTAATGACCCTAACCTTTACTCAATCGTAAAGGATGCTTTAGGAGATAAGGCCGTAGACATCAGGCCCATGATGCTTGCTGAGGATTTCTCATACTACCAGCAGGCAATACCCGGCTTTTTCATGATGCTGGGGGCAAAAAACGAAGCTATGGGCTTCATTCACCCCCTTCACAGCTGCTACTTCAACTTCAATGAAGATATTTTAATACATGGGGTAGAGGCATTTATTAAAATATGTAGAGCTCTAGGTGCGCTATAGATCAGCAATAACTTCCTAAGTAAATTAAAAGTGCCAGTCATCGGATAATCGTTTCTTCAGGCGACGGTGACTGGCACTTTTTATATTGGTAGCAAAAATCAACCTCATTACCATATCGCACTCGACATTTTACCCTAAATTACTACTTTTTTTGCAACTCAGGACTCCATCCTGAATATTATACCATAGGAAGTTAATGCAAAAGGTGATATTATGACCTATGGTCATACCCATTATTATGAAGGAATAACCTCCTATGAGCATGGACACGTCCACGGCTTTGCTGGAATTACAAGTTATGCCCCTGATACTCCAGGGCATGTACACTATATTCAGGGTGTAACAACCTACGATGACGGTCATGTTCATGAATATGGTTTTTATACCGGACCTGCTGTCCCGCTGCCAGAAGGGGGGCACACCCACCTTATAAAGGGGAAAACAGCATATGCCGCAGGCCATATCCATCGCATGAAGGTTTATTCAAGCGATGAAATCATGTAGATAAGTGCGAAAAAGGAGGCTGTTGAATGGCTTAAAGTCTCTTCAACTGCCGCTATACATTTCTCTGACTAAGGAGCGAGTATTTAAACCCGCTCCTTGGGTTTTACATCTGAAACTTTAAATAAAATATCAGTCCTATCAAGCCAGATAAATTTTTATCTAAATATCTCCTTTAAGTCAATAGTCAAGGAATCAAATATTCTTGCCTTAATCCTGTCCGATTCGGAATATATTTTAGGCTCTTCATAATTTCCAGAATCACCTACTTGGTATACAAAAAGGGGAAAACAGCATATCTAATGCCTACAACAAAAATATATTGTTTTTACTGCATTCTTCAATCATTTCCTCTGGCCATATACCAGCCTGAACTTCCCCTATATGGGCTTTTCTCAAAAAGAACATACATATTCTGGACTGACCAATTCCTCCTCCCATGGTATATGGAAGCTTTCCTTCGAGGAGGAGACGATGAAATTCCAAATTCTTGCGCTCTTCACAATCTGCAAGTTTTAATTGTCTAAGAAGAGCTTCTTCATCAACCCTTATCCCCATGGAAGAAAGCTCAAATGCTCTCTGAAGTACCGGATACCAGAATATTATATCTCCGTTTAAGGTCCAGTCATCATAGTCAGGAGACCTTCCATCATGCTTTGTGCCAGATTTTAATTCTCCTCCAATTTGCATTACAAACACGGCGCCCTTTTCCTTGCATATCGCATCTTCCCTCTCCTTTGGAGTAAGTTCCGGATACATATCCTCAAGTTCCTGGGTAGTTATGAAGGTTATCCTTTCAGGAAGAATCTTTTCAATAAACGGATATATTTCAGATATATACTTCTCTGTCTCTTTAAAAACATCATATATGGCCTCAACCGTTAACTTTAATGTTTTCATAGTTCTATCCTTTTTATCTATAACCTTTTCCCAGTCCCATTGATCAACGTATATAGAATGTAGGTTGTCTAAATCCTCATCTCTTCTTATAGCATTCATATCTGTATAGAGCCCTTCTCCAACGTTAAATCCATATTTATAAAGAGCCATCCTCTTCCACTTTGCAAGGGACTGAACTATCTCAACCTCTGCTCCTCCTATTGCTTTTACATCAAAGGAAACGGGCCTTTCAACACCATTTAAGTTGTCATTAACTCCTGTGTTTGACTTTACAAACAATGGAGCTGAAACCCTTGTAAGATTTAACTTTTCAGAGAGCTTTCTTTCAAAAAAATCCTTAATCCTCTTTATTGCAACCTCAGTTTCCCTAAGATCAAGTTTAGAACTATATCCTTCAGGTATAATAAGATCATTTTTCAACATTTCTATTGCCTCCTAAATTTTTACTATTAGTAAATTTCATGTGTATATTTCTCTAACTTCATCGTTAAATTTTATATAATAAAAGACATATATTATTTATAAAGCATGGCCATGCAATATAAATTAAAAAAGTCTTTCATCCCAAAAAAGGGACGAAAGACTTAACTTCCGCGGTACCACCCAAATTAGCAAAATTGCTCACTCTACCAGTACGGAACAATAACGTTCGATACTGTCCTATATGTAACGGTTAGGCTCCGTCTAAGTCTACTCTCCAAAAGGATTTCGGTTAGAAACTCTGAGATGTTCTTCAATAAAAGCCTCGTATTGGCCTCCCACCACCGCCAACTCGCTTTGACTACAGCTTTTACCTACTCTTCTCTTCATAGTTTTTAGTTATCTTTAAATTATTACCATTATAATATTCAGCTGTTGTTGTGTCAATATACTTTTTTACATTTTTCGCTTAACATTTTTATGCATCATATACTTTATCAATTTTTAGCATCAAACTCATGCATAGTATTATCATAAATTTTTATAACTTTAATCTTCCCCCATTCTCCCTGAGCCACTTCTTTTTCTCCTTATAGTCCGGCATAACGTACTCAACCAAACTCCAAAACTTACTTGAATGATCCTGGTGCTTAAGATGACAAAGCTCATGTATAACAACATAATCAATTACAGACAAGGGGGCCATTATAAGCCTCCAGTTAAAATTTATATTTCCCCTGCTGGAGCAGCTTCCCCAAATGCTTTTTTGTTCCTTTACTACTACCCTAAACCTTTCCCATAAGCGGGGAATTTTTATTGAAACTAACATATAAAGCAAAAGACTAAACTGGTTTCACATCATTTTAGTACCATGCATGTAAACCAAAGCCCGATGGATTAACAGCATATCGTCCTTTTATTTCATATGTAAGAAGCCTAATGGCTTGTAGTGCTCTTATTTGTTTGATTTGCCATTAGAAGTAGAAGTATTACCTTGGGTATTAGCGTTTCGTTGACCGAAACCAAGCCTACCGCCTACATTACGGCATAACCTGAGCTTGTGTAATTACCCCGTCAGAAATTAATTTATCTAGGGTATTATCTCTTCTTGTATTTTGTCTCGGTATCTGTTTATTGTTCCGATTATATTCCGCAATATTGTCTTGAGAAGTATTGCCCTGCTGTTCCTTAGCATTACCCTCTTGGTTTCTTTTTCCTATCCGAAGACTAAATTGTCCCATATTTGCCGTAAGAGTCTCTACAACCTGATCTGCTTGACCTTGTGAATTGTTCCATAATCTACAAGGGATTTAACACGCTCTTCAATAGGATTGATTTTACTATAAGATGGCTTTGTGGCAGTTTTGTTGCAAGAAAATGAATAAGTTATTATCGAGCCTTTACAGCTGCCATCATATTCTTATAGACTTCTCTTAAAACTCCAGTGCGTTAAACTTAATTTTTACACAGTGAAGACTATATACTTGCTATTTTTAATACATAGTAGCTTTCACTATCCCTGAATATGAAGTCCACTTTTACAATCTCATTCTTTTCCTTTAAATAATAGGTAAATGTTATTTCTGATTACCTATAGGCTTTATAGAGGGCTCCATACTTTTATCGGAGAAATAGATGCCCAGCCTTCATCCTTTTTCTCAAATTGGAATTCTCTATCCTTTTTTGTGGTTATTTTTGAAATGCTGGTACTGTTTCCCTTAAAAATAGAAATAATAGAAATGTTTCGTGATGAAATCCTCAGGAAATATTTTTTAGTTCATAACTGGAGAGAGGCCGTTGCAAAAACATCTTAAAAATATCATTCAAAAAGATGGCATATCCTTAAGATTAAGAACACGCCACCTTCTTCCCTACCAGTGTTTGGAGGTAGCCTCACTATTTGAAATATTATTCTTGTAGCTTAGCATCAGGCATAATGCGTCAAGTACTATGTGCAGGCTTTGATCGAAAAGGGAACTAAGCAGCTGAACGGATTTTGTCTGCTCTCCGTCATCCCCCTTTGTAGTTCCTGGAACTATTAATACTTTCTCTGCCAAAGCTGCAAGAGTTGATATTTCTTTGCTTGTAACAACAATTACATGGCAATCCTTATTCTTTGCCTTTTTGGTGTTTACAACCACATTATCGCTCTCGCCTGAACTTGATATTGAAAAGTATATATCGCCCTTATCAACGGCCGGAGTTATAGTTTCTCCTACAGAATATACCGTATAGCCAAGATGCATGAGCCTCATGGCAAAGCCTTTTCCCATAAGACCTGAACGGCCTTCTACATCTACAAATATTCTTTTATCTTTGAATATGAAATTTACAATTTCTTCAAGCTATGCTCTGTCTACCTTTGATATGACAGAATTAATTTCATTAAGTATTACATTTAGCGTATCCATCTATATCATCTCCCTAAACTTCCTAGCAGCGTCTGCTATATTCGGTGCTTTCGTTATAGCCCCGCCAATTGTAACGATATCCACATTTGCTTCTTTTATTTCTGCTATAGTTTGATAACTGCCTCCTCCAGCTACCGCTATTCTAGTTATCTCGGAAAACTTATCCTTGAATTCCTCTATAAGAGAGATTATGTTACCTCCTACAGAATCTGTGGATAGGTGGACACAAAATATAGCCTCTGTAAATTCCTTAAGCTTCTGTAATTTAGTATCCTCCACTTCCAAAAGATCAATTAGCATGATTTTATGAAATTCCTTTGCTAATTTTGTAGCATACCCTTAAAGTAGTATCAATTGATTCTGCACCCATAACCGTTGCAATGTCTGCACCACTGTTATAAGCAGCCTTGAATTCATAGGCACCTTCATCAATTGTTTTTATATCAGCCAGAATAACCTTATCCGGAAATGTCTCCTTTAGTTCCCTTATGGAGTTCATTCCAAAATCCTTTATCAATGAAGTACCAACTTCAATTATATCTACATAAGGGCACGCTTCTCTTCCTATTTCCTTAGCCCTCTCAATACTTACCCTATCTATTGCAAGTTGTATTTGCATTCTATCCCCTCGCCTGTTCTTTTAAATATTGATTGAGTTTTGCTCTATCTGGTAATCCTTCGTTGTCACCAGGCACCATTACCTGAAGGGATCCTATGGCATTACCTCTTACTACTGCATCTCTAAGTGGTAATTTCTCCAGAAGCCCGCTTATAATACCAACAGCAAATCCGTCTCCCGCTCCAACAGTATCTACTACCATTGGAACCTTAAAGCCTGGTACTGTATAGGACTCCTCTCTTGTCTTAACAAATGCACCCTTTTCTCCAATCTTAACGATTACGATTTTAACCCCAAGCTTCAGATAGAAGTCTGCAATCTCATTCGGATTCTCGCTTCCCGTAAGCATTACTCCCTCAGAAATTCCAGGAAGCACCATGTCGCACTTGGATGCAATGTCGTTTATAACCCTGACCATTTCCTCCTTGCTTGGCCAAAGTGAAGGTCTTAAATTCGGATCAAAGGTTATAAACAGCCCCTTCTCCCTTGCCTTTTTAATCAGTCTATAGGTGGCTTCCCTACAACTTAGAGAAAGGGCCGGAGGTATTCCTGTAACGTGAACGTGCCTTACGCTCTCAAAGTCTATCCTATCAATATCCTCCTTGCTCATATGGGATGCTGCAGAACCCTTTCTAAAATAAACAACTTCTGGGTCTCCGGTTTCAACTTTGCTTTTCATCTGGAAGGCTGTTGGATAATTTGAATCAAAGGTTATATATTTTGTGTCTATCCCCTCATTATCCAGGAAATTTTTAATATACTTTCCGAAGGGGTCTACCCCAAGCTTTGTTACGTAGCTAACATCATAACCAAGCCTCTTTAGACCTATACAAACATTAACCTCCGCCCCCGCTAGGGATCTTGTAAACTTCTCAACATCCTCAAGCTTGCCAACATAATCCGCAATAAACATTGCCATAGGTTCGCCTACTAATATAATCTCAGGCATTGCGATCATCTCCTTTCATTGCATACAACTCGTCATAAAGTGCCTTTGCTCTTTTTTCATCATGTGGATATAAAAGCAATATATCAAATAAATTTGGGTAATAGCTAAGGCCTAGAAGTTCCTTTGCAAAGGCCATAGCTGCAATTTCACCAAGAGCCACAAGTTTTGATTTGTATTTTATGGGTCCAAACTTCCACAGCATTATTTCTGTTTTTCTTGTATATATTTCCCTGTTATTGTCCTCAATAAAATGAAACATTTCATGGGCTATAAGAACATCATCAATCTTAACTTCATCTATAAGAAGATTGAGATTTTGCTCCGTAACTATTTCCTTTGTCTTTTTAACATTATCCATATATACGGTTATCTTATTGGGAGAATTAAACTTAGCAAACAAAATGTAATCCCCACTCTTACCGTTATCAAGCTCTGAAATGCTTATTCCAAGAAGCTTTGCATATTCACGGCAGGACCTTTTTCCATATTTGTTTATTATCTTAATGGCCTCTTGATGTCCACACTCGTTAGCCCTTTCAATCATCACAAGCTTTTCACCTTGGGAAATTTTATTGTTAAGGGGTTCCCTCTTAAAGGTGTAAAGCCCCCAGATATTTTTATCTATATTCTTTAACTCTCTGACCATGTCTTTAATCATAAGTCATTCTTAGCTCCAACGATTATTACCATATCTTCCGGCTGAAGTAGCATTGTTTCTGTTTCCATAACCATGAATAGCTGATCAAGGCTCATCATTCCAGAATAATCAAGCACCTTTCCTCCAATACATAAGTAAAAATCAGGTGTTAGCCTTATATCGCTCTTGTAAACCGACAGGGTATCCCACATTCCAGTTACAAGATTGTTAAGATCCGCTACTCTGCAAAGCTTTCCTACTCCGTCTCCCCTTTGAATTTTTATAAAGCCCTTCTTATCAATAACTCTTATTTGCTTCTTATCCGGTTTCTCATCCTTTACCCCTGAGAATACATAGAATACGTTGTTGTTGCATTCAAGCTTCACCTTATCCATCGATATTCCCATAGACTTGGCTGCTATTTCCCTGGCCTCATCCTCTGTGCAGGCCTTAAGAAGGTCTGTGGTCTGAACTTCTGTGGAACCTAAGGCTATTGCTGTTATTTTTGAAGTTTGAGGATCAATTTCTATCTGAACCTCTATGCTGTCTGGAACAGCACCGCTTGCAATTGCCATTTCCGCCGCTTCTCTTTTAAGCTCTGAAATATCCTTTGAGGTTGGGTTTGGTATAACTCTCTCAACAACATCCCTGACCATGGCAAGAGCAACACCTATTGAGGATATTACCTCTGCATTTTCAGGTATACTGTATTCAAGGTTCATATTCTTTGCTGTAAATGGAAGCAGTGCTGAGGCTCCTCCACCAACACCAACAAGGGAAATCTGCTCCCTTTCAAGTTTATACTTTTCCGCAAGAGCCTCTATAACCGGCTTAATCTTTTCAAAGGACTTTTGAAGTATCTGCCTTGCAACTTCCTCAACGGTTGTTCCAAGAAGCTTTGCAAGGGGTTCCATTGCCTTTCTTGCTGAATTTACATTACCATAAGAATAGTCCTCAGGCGTTACAATTCCAAATACGTTTGCAGCACAGCTGTTTGTGATTGTTACCCTCTTGCCGTTTTTAAGCTTTATAGCAACATAATCCGCCGGATCACCTTTTTTAGGTGAGAAGAATTCAACCTGAGGGTCAACTATTTCCTCCTCCGGAGTGTAAACTGCATATGGCATACCTGCTATATGGGCACTTCTTGGTCCCACGTCCACAATTCCCCTTGAGTTTGCCCTTACCATACTTCCACCAGCAACCCCCAAGACTCTTACATCAAGAGAACTTATATATGTTGAATGCCCTCCAACTATTGAGTAATCAACTGCTGGCCTTCCGTTTTTTATAACACCAATGTTTGTACTTGTTCCACCAACTTCAAAGTAAATACCATTTGATGCCCTAAGGTACATAAGGGCTCCAACAACACTGGCAGCAGGCCCTGAAAGCATTGTAAGAACAGGACGCTTCTTCATTTCAGAAATGTCCATAACACCACCGTCTCCACGCATTATCATAAGAGGAACCTTTATTCCTGCCTTCCTAACGCTCTTTTCCGTACTTGTTGCAGTTTCAAGCATCTTTGGAAGAATACTTGCGTTTATTGCAGCTGTTCTTGTTCTTCTTGTAAGTCCATAAAGCTTACTAATATCTGATGCAGCAGTTACAGGTATGTTTCTCTTTTCTGCAATCTTCTGAACCTGCTCTTCCTCACTTATATCGTCAACCCCAAAAGCCTTTGAGGCAACAATAACAGTTGCACCCTTGTCAGTAAGCTCTTTAACAGCTGCAGTTATTGTATTTTCGTTGACTTCTTTTTTCTTTAAGTATGTATGATGAGTTTTAATGATTCTTCCTGTTCCTAAATCAATGTCTGGAATTCTTGTTTGTCTTTTAGTCAAGAATCCCTCTAGCCCTCCTGCACCTATTCCTATGATTCCGACCTCAGCAACGTCTCCTTCAAGCAAAGCATTAGTTGCCTGAGTTGTGCTATGAGCTATAAAAATTACTTCATCCGGATTAATATTGTTGGCGGTAAGGCATTTTTCAAAGGCCTCAATTACACCAGCCGAAACACCAAGCTCATGGTCGTGTGTTGTCATAACCGATGCTTTACCAATAATCTCGTGGGTATCATTGTCAATGGCAACGGCCTTGGTATGAGTTCCGCCAACGTCAATACCAACCCTCACTGATCTCTTTATCATATCTAATTCCTCCTTACCTATAGTTCATCGGAAACAAAGAAAAACTCACAGAACCCTTTAATTTCCAAAAATATTTATCTTTAAAACTGGCCTGCAGAGGTTCTCTGCAGACCAGTTTATATTTAATATTGAATATTTTGTCAATTTTCAATTGTAAATACTAAGACGCGGCGACCTGGACCTGCGACCAGTACTTTTCTTATATTTTTATGCACCAAACATTATAAACGCTATTGCTGTATTAATAATACATATCGCCCATGCCCATAAAAAACCTGAGGAAAGAAATTCCTTTACGCTAACCTTTGAATAGTTAAGTGCCCAAAGGTTCCAAGACTGTGTTGGACAAGCTGAAATGTTCATTGTGATTGTTGGTATGTAGATTAATGGGAAGAGTAATGTTGGAGTAAAGCCTCCAATTGCGTTTAGTATTCCAAGTGTGGCAGAACCTGCTCCAAACACTGTCATTGGTCCTCTAAAGAGTCCAAGGGGAGCAATTATCGCAAAGAGTACACTAAGGAAGAGTGTGCTTCTTGGCATTACACCACCAAGTATTGCCTGGAAGAATGGAGCATCCATTCCAGATACCTTGTTGAACATTGGAAGTATAAAAAGGAAGCCAAGCAATGATGCAACGTCTACAACTCCATCATAGAAGGTCTTTGTAACGATCTTTTCTATTTCCTTAAAGGATTTGAACTTTCCGCACACAAACAGCGCATAGAATACTGCAACTATAAATGCAGGTATTGGCTGCCATTTGAAGGCTATTGCAAGAAGAACAGGAACAATTGGTGTTATTAAGGCTATTGCAGGAACATGCTGTACACTTGTTACTGTTGAAGTCTGAGCTGCCCAAGCATGGTTTACAGCACTTTTTCTAAGTTTGACTGCAAGCATAACTATTATAACTAACAGTTGAACTCCCATTGCTGCAAATCCAAACTTTAAGTAGTTGTTGTCATAGGGGAAATCCTTAAATATTCCCTGCATTTGTTTGAATAAAACTATATTCACATACATACCGGAACCAACTGACATCAGGTATGAGCTAACGGCAAGAGGCTTGGGAACTCCAAGTGATAAAAGTATTGGAAGCACTATAACTCCTATAGCAACAACTGCACCTGCTCCAAAGGTACTTGTAAATATAATTCCAGTCACGATTGAAAGTAACACTGTTGTAACAAGAGGCTTGTCTCCTCCAAGCTCAACAGTCTTTCTTATAATAGTAGCTGCAATTCCTGTATCAACAAGAACTCTACCAAACCAGCTACCGAAGATAACTACAACTGCTGTTGGGCCCCAGCTTTCAGGTCCTCCCTGGAATATCTGAGTTTGTGCAACTTCCCAGGTGATTTTTCCACCCGCTATACCTAGTGCTACCCATATTATGGCCATAACAAGGAAACCAATCATAAGGTTTCCACCCTTGGCTGCGAAGTAAATCAGGCTAAAGTAGGAAATTAGTAGCAGAATACCAATAATTACTGCTGTTGACATTTAATATACCTCCCCTTATACTTTTATTTATATATGCTGCAATAATAATTCTTCATCTGCTTCAGTTAAGAAAAGCTCTCCTAACCTCAATGAAAAATTCTTATTGCACTGCATATCAGGTAAACAGGTAAATTTGAATATTAAAATTATTAATTTAATGCCTCCAGCTTCCTTATCTCATCTTCCACGGTTAAAAGAGCATTTGGACTGCAAGGGTATTCTATAGCAACAGGTAAATTCTTATCAAATATATCAAGTATGCTCCTCCATGGTATTATCCCTTTATCCAATAACGTTGCCTGAGGCTTGTCCTTTATCTTTACATCCTTTAGGTGAATATAGGTTACATATGCTCTAAGTGTATTTGCATTTTCTAAAGGGTCCTGATTTTGCCAGAGCCAATTTCCAACATCAAAGGTGGCACTTATTTTTACTTTTAGCCTTTGTGCATGCTCTAAAAACTCTTTAATTTTTTCAACTCTTCCATTCTCCGCTGTCTGGTCATTTTCAATGGTAAGCTTTATTTGATACTTGTCGCAAAGAAAATTGATAATTGCAGCATCCCCGGAATTTATGTCCCTATAATCTCCAATATTTAGCTTCACATTTCTACATTTCATTTCATATGCTTCCCTGAAGTATTTTTCTATATCATCCGATGCTAATCGTCCATTTATGTACATACATTTAGGAACCGAGTAGTAAAGCTCCATTTTCAAACCTCGTGAAATCTCTCTTATTTCCTTAATCTCCACTTCAAAATCCCTTATAAACTCTCTTCTGACCTCAGCTTTACTTATTCCAAGACTGTTAATATCTCTTAAAAGACTTGACTGCTTTACTCCTTTATTTATTTCATCTAAAAACACTAAAGTGTTTATCACTATATTGCTTTTTTCCATAAGTTCCTCCACTATTTCAATGCGTAATTAAAATTTCGCATCTGGATTTAATATATCCAGGTTATTTTCATCTATGTTCTTTGTTAAATATCCTCCAACTCCAATAGCAAAAGCTCCATTATCGAACCAACTCTTAATATTTTTATGGTCTACGCCACCTGTTGGCATTATATCAATGAAAGGCATTGGAGCCTTTATAGCCTTTATAATTCCAGGATTCATATATTCTCCTGGAAAGAGCTTTACGACATCACTTCCATGATTATAGGAATTGTACACCTCTGTAGATGTTCCCGCAGCCATGGAACAAAATATACCTCTTTCTCTGAAGAATGCTCCAACTTCCTCAATTATACAAGGCGATACGATAAAGTCTGCTCCAGCCTTTAAAGCATCTTCTGCCTGAACTACTGTAAGTACGGTTCCAGCTCCAATAATGACACCTGATGATTCTGCCTTTAGCTCCTTTATAAGCTCTGGTGCACCCTTTACAGTAAATGTTACTTCCAAAGCATCAATTCCAGAGTTTATTATGGTTTTAGAAATCAACTTTGCCCTTGTGAAGTCTTCGCAACGAATTACAGCGATTATTTTGTTCCTTAATAATTTCTTTACAGTTTACTTGTCCATATTCCCTTCTCCTTTAACTCTTATTGGAGCTTCCTGTTACAAGCTTGGCCTCTAGCTCCTTATACTTTGGCTTTCCTTTTCCTTTGCTGTTAATTCTTTTTATCAGCATCTTGGCGGATTCAACCCCAACCTCGTAGGAATGTTGGGTTATAACCGGTATTTCAGAGTAAGCAAGCCTTGCCCAGCCCCAGTCCTCATAGCCACAAACATAAAAATCTTCAGGGATTTTATAATGGCATTCCTGTATTCCTTGAAGTACATTTAAAAGAGTAACCCCATTTACAGTAAAGATGGCCTTGAGTTTATTTTTATATCTGTTATTAAATTCCTCAATTGCCTTAATGGTAGTTTTTTTATCAGTTGAATCTATTGTATATATCAAATCTTCAGCAGATACATTTAGAAGATTCTTCATTGCGTCCAAGTAGCCCTGCCTTCTAAGATGTCTTGCACTATTCTTCATAGGAGGCTCTGTGAAAAAGGCTATGTTTTTATATCCTTTTTCAACCAGATACTCAATTGTAGTAAATGTCATATTATAGTTGTTTGTCGCTACAGAGTCTATTTTTAGTTCCTTCATAGTTCTATCTGCAAGCACTATAGGTACTCTTGTTTCGTTAATCTCAACTAGAAAATCATCATTATAACCAGTTGTATTGACAATAATTCCTTCAACTCTATTGTCCAAAAGAGACTCTATATATTCCCTCTCTTTTCGTGGATCATTGTCCACATTTGCTATCATAACCTGATAACCGTGGGCTTCACAGACATCTCCAATTCCTTTAAGAAGTATTGATGAAAACTGGCTGCCAATGTCTGCAATTATTACACCTATCATTCCGCTTTTATTTGATTTCAAAGTTTTTGCAACATTGCTGGGCCTATATTTTAACTCTTCAATTACACTTTGTATTCGCTTTTTTGTATCTTGGGACATATATTCGAATTTGCCGTTTAAATATCTTGATATAGTAGTTTTTGATACTCCTGCTGCCTTAGCAACCTCATTTATTGTTATTAAACTTCTTTCTTCCCTCATAAGCCCTCCTTTATTAACCAATTAACGAAACCGATACACAAAATATGTTTAAAAAATAATTTATATATTTATAATAAATTAAATTTTCTATAAAATCAATATTTAAATAAAATTATGACTTATCAATTCTCTCTATTAGAGTCAATAACCTTAGCTCATAATCCACTCTCAGCAATAAATATGGTTTCTTGTAACGTTATTCAGGGTGTTCTTATATATCCTGATAAAAATATTGCAGACGTATATAGAAAGTAAATAACTTTTTTATCTCATATCAATAGTTCTCACCATAGGATACGCTAATCATAACAGTAAACAAAGTTTAATATGGTAGGTGATTGGAATGAGGAAACAGTCTGTTAGAATTAACTATTATGTAAAGGAATCTGATTTTCAAGAAGTAAAAGATGTGCTTAAATCCACCAAGGACGTTCGAATGTTATACCCCTGAGGCAGTTCTCAAAAATTCCTAAAATATGAAAATAATAAAATTCAGCCCTGGGAATAACATCAACACCCAGAATAAAGGAGTTGATTTTTATCCCCAGGGCTGCTTGCATTAAAAACTATGATTTCATCTATCATATTATGGTAAGGAGCATAAGCGATACCCCCTTACTTAATGTCGATAAGGACAGAAATTTTTATCTTGTTAAAAACACAAAAAGAAACTTGGCCTTAAGATGCATGCAACTGCCTTATCACAATCCTCGAATACACAATAATAAATACAAAGTGTTCTTATATTTCAACCTTATTCAGGGTATAAACAATTGCTATCCACAATTTAAGAACTTTGTTTTTAATACTTTAAAAGTGGACAAGTAGGAGGAAAGAGATGAAGTGGGTAGATATGTTCTTAGTGAATATTTTCTTTAAGTTAAAAAAATTGAGAACTGTTCTGTATAACCCTTATGTGTTATATTGAACCATATGATTTTTGGCGTGCCATTCTTGGCATGAAAATTCCTCCCTTTCTATGCTTTTATAGTAATATTTTTCCATAGAAAGGGAGGTTTAATTCATAATATTTATTTGATTTTGTGAAAGGATGGAAGAACTGTTGACCGTCCCTTTTCACCATAAGCAGCTTTGTTAATTACCTGATTATTGTCACGAACCTTGTAATGTATAGCATCCATGAAAATAAAAGGATAAACTGGATCAAGGAGACGTTTCTGCCAATCTTGAATCATATGTATTATTTGTTCAGTAATATTGCTAACCATTTCAGCTGAAAGTTCAATACCAGAGATTTCTTTGATTTGGTCATGAATATCTCTTGTTGACATTCCGTAGGAATAAAGAGAAATAACCTTGTCTTCAATACCAGAAACATCACGTTTATGTTTAGGAACAATCGTAGGAGTAAACTCACCATTTCTGTCACTTGGTATTGAAAGTGCAACTTCACCAAGATTAGATCTAATGGTCTTTTTAGAGTATCCATTTCGAGCATTTTCTGTATTCTTGCTCTGAACATCATATTTTGGTGTTAGTATAGTTTTGTAGACACAATAACTCGAACAAATTAAAATAAGAAAGAGAGAGGATGTGTCTACAAAATGGCAAGAAATCAAAGAAAATATACTGAGGAATTTAAAAATACAATTGTAGAGCTATATAATTTCGGAAAGAGTCTAACAGAGCTAAGTAGCGAATATGGCGTTTCAAAATCTACTATCAATGGCTGGATTAAGAGCTCCAAGCCTGTAATTGTTGATGATGGTGAAGTTGTAACTATGAAAGAATTTAAAGCATTGAAGCGAGAAATGGCTATGCTTAAAGAGGAAAATGAAATATTAAAAAAACCATGGCCATAGTGTGTCACGAAGAAACAAATTAATAGTTTCGTGCTACATAAAAGATGAGGGTAGGCCCCTCGAAATCACTATACAGGTAGGGATTTCAAATCACCTTAAGGTGCTATTGTCAAAAGCAATGGTATTGAGCATTAAGGAAAAGGCAAGACAAAAGATTTTGTCAGATGAGTGTTATGGAGATGAACGAAAGTGAACCACTGAAGACGCTTCGAAAGGCTCAGATGCTATCAAAACCAAGATGTATGGTTAGCTTGGGATAAGCTTAGAAGGAACCTGTTTACTGGCTAGGTGGTAGCCGGAGTAAAGGTGGCATGAGCATAACATAGGCTTTTATGTGGAACGTGAGAACCTACGATTTTGATGAAAAGGGAAAAGTCACAAGTAAAGGACTTACGAGGACGAAAGTACCAATGCAAAATATAGGGGCGGAATAGTCTGTAGTAGTTATGAAACTTTTGTAATGAAAGTGGAGCCAAGGGACTATGTTATCCTGTTTTATATTTTGGTCAACCAATATTTTTTGGGAGGAACTAGATGAATAAAACAAAGTCGTTTAATGTATCGAAGAACTTGGTATATCAGGCATATAAAGAAGTAAAAGCTAACAAAGGCTCAGCAGGTGTTAATGATATATCTTTAGAGAAATTTGAAATAAATCTTAAAGATAACTTATATAAAATATGGAATAGAATGTCCTCAGGCACTTATTTTCCACCACCTGTAAAAGCAGTAGAAATTCCAAAGAAAAATGGTGGTGTAAGAGTTCTAGGAATACCAACAGTTGCTGATAGAATTGCTCAAATGGTAGTAAAGATTAATTTTGAACTAAAAGTAGAAAAATATTTCCTACAGGATTCATATGGATATAGACCAAATAAATCTGCACATGATGCTATAGATATAACAAGAGAAAGATGCTGGAAATATGATTGGGTTTTAGAATTCGATATAAAGGGATTATTTGACAACATAGACCACACGTTCCTGATGAAAGCAGTAAGAAAACATACAGATTGTAAATGGGAATTACTATATATAGAAAGATGGATGAAATCACCAATCCAAAAAGGAAAAGAAATAATAAAAAGAGAAACAGGAGTTCCACAAGGGGGAGTAATAAGTCCTGTTTTATCAAATTTATTTCTACACTATACTTTTGATAAGTGGATGGAGAGAAATTTCACTAATAATCCGTGGTGTAGATATGTTGATGATGGAATAATAAACTGTAAAATACTAAAGCAAGCCCAATATATAAGAAAATGCTTGGAAGACAGATTCAAACAGTGTAAACTAGAAATTCATCCAGAGAAAACAAAGATAATTTATTGTAAAGATAGTAATAGAAAAGAAGAACATGAAAATATTGAATTTACTTTTCTTAGCTATACATTTAGACCAAGAAAGGCGAAAGGAAAAGAAGATAAAGAATTCACAAGTTTCTTACCTGCTATTAGTAATAAAGCTAAGAAGCATATAAAACAAACTATAAAGCAATGGAAATTACTGTGGATGACAAACAAAGAACTGGGTGACATCGCTGAAAAATATAATCCTGTTATCAGAGGATGGCTCAATTATTATGGTAAATATGGAAGAAAAGAATTAACAAAAGTATTAGAACATATAAACTATCATCTTTGTTTTTGGATAAGAAGAAAATATAAAAAGTATAAATATAAATCTTATAAAGCAATGAGTTTGTTAATGAAAATTGCCAATAAAAACAGTACATTATTTGAGCATTGGAAAGTAGGTATGTTTTTTGCAAGTGAAATTTCCTCACTTTTGCAAAATTTTTTCCTCACCCCAAGGTGGGGAATTTTTATGTTAACCATTGCAGGATATCACTGTTTTTTTAATCGGTAATAAGGGAGCATACATAGATTTGTGTAAATCACATCTATGTATGCTCTTTTAATGCATGTGTAACTGGTAAGTATGGAAATAATAACTAAGAAATATTTTTGAGAGGAGTAGATATTTATGCCTGAGTTGAACATACCTGATATTGATCTTAACTCTGAATTAAAAAAGTGTAAGAATATGGAGGATTTAGTTGGAAAGAATGGGCTAATGCAGAGGTTATTTGGAAATATTATTCAACAGTTTCTAGAGGCTGAGATGGAAGAGCATCTTGGAAGGCAGAAATATGAGAGGGTCTTAGATGGTGAAAGAAATTATAGAAATGGATATAGCACAAAGAAAATTAAAAGCAGCTTTGGGGAAGTTGATGTCAATATCCCCAGGGACAGAAAAGCAGAATTTGAGCCAAAGATAATAAAAAAATATGAAACTGTGTGCAACGAACTTGATAAAAAGGTTATAGGACTATATGCCAGAGGCATGTCTGTGGATGACATTAAAGCAGAGATTGATGAGCTGTATGGGATAGACATATCACCAGCTATGACTTCAAAAATCACCGATAAGGTGATGGAAACAGCTATCGCTTGGCAGAACAGGCCATTAGAACCAATATATCCGATTGTGTATATGGATACTATTCACTACAAAGTTAGAGAAGAACATCAGATTGTTAGTAAAGCTGCCTACATATGCATGGCGTTAGATATGAATGGATACAAGGATATATTAGGCATATGGATAGGAGAACAGGAGGGTGCCAAATTGTGGCTATCAGTGTGTAATGACCTTAAAAACCGTGGTGTTAAAGATATATTGATAGCTTGTATGGATGGTCTTAAGGGACTTCCTGATGCCATAAAGGCCGTTTTTCCACAGGTGAACATACAAAACTGCATAATACATCAAATACGTAATTCAATAAAGTATATAGCTTCAAAGGATAGTAAAGCCTTTATGAAGGATTTAAAGCAGGTATACCAGGCTACTAACGAACAAATGGCGGTTAAAGCTTTGGAATTACTTGAAAGTACGTGGGGGGCTAAGTATCCGATAGTCATACAATCCTGGACCAACAACTGGGATAACTTGTCTACATACTTTGATTTTCCTCCGGAAATTAGGAGGATCAATATATACCACAAATGCTCTTGAGGGCTTTAATAGACAGTTAAGGAAGTCTACCAAGGTCAGAACATCTTTTCCTACGGATGACTCTTTGAGAAAGTCTTTGTATCTAGCTACAGAGCAGATAATAACTAAGTGGACTTCACCATGCCAGAATTGGCATAGTATTTTAGCGCAGTTAAGCATAATGTATGCAGATAGGCTTGAACAATATCTTTAAAAGTTAAATAGCTTGTACTAATTTAAAAAATCTATGTATAAAAATAAAAAATAGATTCAAAATAATATTGAACAACAGTTACACTATCACATTATTTAGTAATACCCAAAAAAATAAAAATTACTACAGGAGTTGTCTCCTATAGTAATTTCCAGTTTGAATTAATCTTATCTAAAATAAATTTACACAAATCTGTGGACGTTCTCTAAGTTTCTATAATTTGCATTTTAGGCTAATTTTACTAGAAGCAGTTTATTTAATCTGCTGTTTTTAGAATCATTTTTTATTATTTTGAGGTTA